>JAFGIN010000100.1 GCA_016929595.1 Chitinispirillaceae bacterium | reverse complement strand
ACCACTGGTACTATTGGCTATGGTCAAACATTGGATGGAAGTGGTGATTATGCAGAATTAGGCGATTACCTTAACCTGGGCTCTAATAACTTTACAGTCAGTGCCTGGGTAAAGCGGAGTGCAACCGGAGCATCTGCACTCGCAGGAAAAACAAACGGTGACAACCCGTCATCATTATATGGCTGGACATTCGGTACAACAAGCACAGATAATCTTATTTTTTATCTGTCCAGTGATGGTGCAGCCTGGGGTGATGCAGGTTCATTCAGTAAGCGATCATCAACAACACTCTCAGATCTGACTTCATGGCACTATGTAGCCGCCGTTATAAATAGATCATCAAGTGATTCATGCAAAATTTACATTGATGGTGTAGATAGATCTGGAACGACTGAAGGTAATATCACAACAGTAGGGCAAGTTGCAAATACTCTTAAGTTTCGTATTGGGTCTGAAGCTGATGGAGGATTTCAATGGAATGGCGCTGTCGATGAAGTAAGAACATCCTTTACAGCCCGAAGTGCTGACTGGATCAAGCTATGCTACGAGACCCAGAAGTCAAACCAGACAGTCACTGGTATGGAAGAAGATTACACAACCTGGAGTCATTCCGGTAATATTAACATCAACACAACGGGTATCACCACTACTGACTGTTATGCATTCCCTTTTCTTGTAAGACTTACATCTGGAAACTTTAATTTTTCGGAAGCTCAGAGTGCTGGTCAGGATATACGTTTTGCCAAATCAGATGGAACACCACTCTCTTATCAGATTGAGCGTTGGGACAGTACATCATCTTCAGCGGATATATGGGTTCGCATTGATACAGTCTTTGGAAACAATTCGTCACAGTTTTTTGTCATGTATTGGGGAAAAAGCACCGTTTCAAGCAAGTCTGACGCCTCTGCTGTATTTGACACTGCAACCGGCTTCAGATGTGTATGGCATCTTTCAGAAGCTTCAGGTGGTCCGACAGATGCTACATTGAATGCCTATACCGGCACACTCCGTAATGCACCATCACAGAACCAGTCAGGTATAATTGGAAAAGCTTTTACTTTTAATCCAGCATCTACACAAGGTATTTACAATAATTCGCGGGTTGTCTCGGCATTTCCCTTTACTGTATCGACATGGGTTAAAAGAACAGCTTACGCAACCGATCATTGCCTGATTTTCCTTGGTGATAAAGATGTAAATGATGTAAGCTATCTCACCATTCTGAATACATCAGACCATTTGAAAGTTCGAAGTCAGAATACAACCGGCTATTTTTCAGAAAGTTCACAAACAATCACTGACAGCGCCTGGCATCTGATCCATACCGTATACAAAAGTAATACTGAAAAAATTGGCTATATCGATGGTGTGCCCGTGTGTACACTCACAACCAATGTAACATTCAGCTCTGCAGTTGATCGGTTTGCAATCGGGTATATTTCAGGCCTGGCACCAGGCAATTTCTTCAAAGGCTCATTGGATGAGTTCCGGGCAGAACAGGGAGAACGCAGTACAGACTGGATCAGATTGTGTTATGAAACACAAAAAGACAACCAGTTGATTATCACAATGCCCCGCAAAAAACTCCTTCCGATAACAGTACAAAATAATATCGGTTCAGGTACCTCGGATACCTGCCTGGTTTATACTGATAACTGGTCAATCATTTTTGATGAAGATGAGGGGGGACAGATCAAATTTCTTTCTAATCAATCAAATGCTTCAGGTACGAACCAGATGTCTGCCACAAATCAGCGAAATATGTTCTCTGTCGAGTATGGACAAGGGTCATACAATGTTTCAGGAGTATTGAGTATTATAGAAATAACACCTGTATCAGTAACAATTGGAAATACCTACGCCCTGAGTAGTGTAACTTTTACAGAAGAGTACACTGTAGACGGAGCCGGCAGAATCTATTTAAAAATCAGGGCAGACAACAATTCTGGCAGCAATCAGACACAACAATTAAGTTTTCTGACATTCAGGGATGAGGTTGGCGCTGCTATCCGGAAAACCAAAACAGCAACTGCATCAACCTGCCCTTATGTGCTCAATACAGAAAGCTATGATACAAACCAGTTCGATATCCTCTTATCCATATACGATTTATGGACGGATGCAACTACTTTTACAAGCAGTTCCAATGATTACTCCTGCCTGGGATACACTGACAATTCATTCTCAATAGCTAACAACAACCGAAAGATCTGGGAATTCATGATTGACTTTTCATCAAAAGATCTTTGCGATACTTCCGCAACCACAGATAAACTGTCAAACGATTATCGCACCCCCGATAGTCTTGAATTTTATGCCGGAACGCGCGGCATGGAACAGACCTGGGAACATCACCTGTATGGTCACTGGCCTTTTGAATCTTCCTCCGGTGATACAGCATACGACCTTTCAGGTAATAATTTCAACGCATATTCCACAGGTACATTTACAACCAGTGGCCGATGGGGAAATGGATTACAGCTCAATGGTTCTCAAAGTGCTACTATCCCTAATAACCTATCATTAAATGGCGATTCACGATTTACCGTAATGGCATGGATTAAGGTCGCCTCGTTCGGAGCTTCATCGGTAGTTCTTTCCAAACATGACGGATTAAACGGCTGGAAACTCACAGGTAATGCATCAAATCAGGTAACATTGCACCTAGGTGGAACTCAACTATCCGGAGTAACCAATGTCGCTGATAATCAGTGGCATCATATTGCAGCCAATTTGACCCCATGGGAAAATAATATCACCATTTTTGTTGATGGTAAAATCGACTCCTATTATCCGTCAAACTATACCGTCACTGCAGCGACCGCAGATCTTATCATTGGCAGTGGCTTGACTGGAACCATTGATGATGTCCGTTTTTACGGAGAACATGTCTCTGAAAGTACACTGAAAAGCATCTATCAGCTTGGATATCGCTCTGCAACAGGGGCATACCATCTCCGTGCAGACAATAACAATGCTGTTTTTTTCAGTATCGACGGTGGAACTACCCAGCATAATTTTCCCTCATTCACCATAGAAAATTACTGGGCAACTTCAAAACCAGCAGCGGGCTGCGTAACACTGAACGGAAGTGCACTCACTGAAAACACGGATTATTATGCATATCTTGACGATATTAGAAACACCCTTAAAATTACTCTTAACAAAAACATCAGTACCGATGGAAATCTACTCTACATCGACGACAACTATCCCAGCGGTTACCAGTCTGTGGGAGCGACAAAAAAGATGAGCTGGGGTGTAAATACATTAGGTACCAACCAGTATGTCTGGGTTAAAAACTTCCCATCAAATACATTCGGCACCAGCACATCGAACGAATGGTATATAAACTGGAATATGAGCCGTTCAGGATCTGCTCACCCCAGCAGAGATGGTGATATATGGTATATGGCAAGCTCAGTTGAAAAAGCGAATACAGCAATCGACACTGCATCAACTAACCTTATCCCGGGAAGTGATGCCAGCGCATACTACTCAACACTTGGTAATCTGAATTTTGTAATAAATTCTGTCCAGGTACGTACAAGTGAGAATGTGACAAACACATTTACTTACCAGATCGCGGAGAGTTCTTCTGTAAGAATCAGATTGAGAGTAAACGAACGTCAGGTTTCCAGCAGCAGTCAAAGCTACAGTGTTGTCACAGAGCACACCATCTATCCGACTGGCCAGATATTCCGATATGACAGTTTGTATCAATTTAATGTAGCTCCGACCACCCTGTGGGCTGGGTGGTTTCTAAGGGATCAAACCAACACAACGACTTATTCCAACAAAACAGCAAAGCGTGGAGCGGTACTCTACTCCAGTGGCTACCCCGACTTTTCTGCGGCCTGGCTTGGAATGCGAAACGCTTCAGGGTATCAGGCACAACCTTTTGATAGCGATTCCATGACCGTAACCACCAGTGCCTACAGGGTCGGTTTCAATTTTGCGGATCTGACACTCACATCAGCATGGAACTCCAGCTCGATTGAAATTGGTCAATACTGTGACATGCAAAAAACGACAATGACATCAGCATTTGTTGATTCCACAAGTAAATCGGTCCAGAATATCGGCCTTGCAGGAGGTGCAGCTCTTGCGATGATAAAAGGTTCACTTGTCACCACAGCAACAGGCGATCTCAATACCGATGGATTTAACGAACGCCAGGGTGCATACATTATCAATGCAGAGGATAATACGGTTAATTTCAAAATACCCTCCCGTAACGACACCTGCAGATTTTATCCAGCGTTTGTCATTAGAAATTATTACGCACCACGCAAGCCTGATTATGTATTCGGTTATAACGGATCAGATACGACAGTACTACTTGACGGATATCAGTACAATGCGTATCTCAATTCCACGGCTCGCGAACTGGTAATGCAATTTGACAGTGTGTTCTGCGATTCTGCCGGAATCTACATTTCAGCAGATAAGACTCTTGCAGTCAGCATTTCAGAGTTCCTTGCCCTTGGAGGCATTCTGAGCGACACCATCCGCTGGCAGACCGAAAGTGAGCAGGAAAACCTGGGATTCCATATTTTTCGCCGCATACGACCAGAATTCATTGACAGTATACAAAACGTGCTTAAAAACAGTACTGCACGGACACCACTAGGAAGAGCTGGCACCCTGTTCAAAAGCATGGCCATAGATACAGCTGACACACAATGGGTAAGAATTACAACAGATCTTATCCCCGGTGCGCCAGCAGGGGCTTCTGTCGGCCCTGTAAAATACCAGTTTATAGATAATAGCGTTTACGACAGTCTGCATTATCAGTACAAACTTGAAGCGATCGATTTCAAAAACCGGGGAAAAATATATGGTCCTGTCAATGCAATGCCTTTCGCCTTTATCAAATACCTGTTCAGGCTCGGACGGAATTATCCAAATCCATTCAGAGGGTATACTGTCATCCATTTTACGCTTCCGGAAAACATGAAATTCAGCCTCGATGTCTATGATCTGCAGGGAAGACTTGTCAGGCAGCTGATACGGAAGGATAAGCCATACAATGCCGGAATGTACCGGGTAATCTGGGATGGAACAAACTCTTCAGGACAGAAAACTGCTGCTGGTACCTATATTTATCATCTGAATAGTAAAAGGTATAAAAAAGCATTCACAATGCTTTACGTTGGAATGTAATTTTTGAAAGTAGTTTATTTTTTATCTCCATGTCCTATATAGTTACATTTTCCTTCCCCGGAAATTAGTTTTAAGAAAGAGTCAGTTTTAAAAAAATTACTTATTAACAGGATGTATATGATGTCCATTTCTCTAGCCTTTCATGGTGCTGCCCGTACAGTCACGGGTTCATGCATTCATTTAAACATAGATACAACTCAGATCCTGATTGATTGTGGAGTCTCTCAGGATTATAAAGACTCCTACCAGAATTCACGAGGCAGGTTCGATTTTGATCCGACCCTGATCGATGCGATAATCCTTACACATGGCCACCTCGATCATTCAGGCAAAGTACCATTACTCGTTAAGCATGGGTTCAAAGGAAAAATTTACGGCCATTATGCGACATGTGATATTGCAAAAATAATCTGGAATGACTCACTGCATCATGATAATTGCTCTTATAATAAGCGGGATATTGAAAGGACTATAGAAAATTGCGTTCCTATCGCTTACAATGTACCGATGCTGATTAGTGATATCGAGTTTACACTTCAGGACGCCGGACATATCCTTGGTTCATCACATGTTCTTGTAGAATATGAACGCAAACGCATTCTCTTTTCCGGGGATATCGGCCCTGTTAACACCCCTGTCATCCGGGATCCCTTTACCAGGTGGTCAAGAAACATTGATGCAGTCGTTATAGAATCTACCTATGGAAACCGGATACATAAAACGCGTGAAAAAACCTTTGATGAATTCGAAATAATTATTAAAGATACGATTGCGGCGCGCAGTGTGCTTCTTATTCCAGCATTTGCAATCGGCAGAACGCAGGAGATGCTTTACCATCTTAATACTCTCATTGAAGAAAAAAGAATACCAGCAATTCCGGTTTTTGTTGATTCTCCCATGGCAGATAACGTCACTTCATTGTACCGTCGCCACAGGGACTGCTTTGACCAGGAAACAAATGATAAGATTGCTTCCGGAGATCTGCCCCTGGAATTCACCGGACTTTCTTTCGTAAAAAATGCCGAACAGTCACACTCACTTAGTAATATATCACCTCCAATGATCATTATTGCAGGTTCAGGGATGTGTAATGGAGGAAGAATTTTACGTCATCTGCAGCAGTTTATTTCTAATCCATCGACCACAGTGATGTTTGTCGGCTGGCAGGGAAAAGGCTCTCTAGGCCGGCAGCTGGTTGACGGAGCAAATGAGGTCGAAATAGACCGGATCAAAGTACCTGTTCGTGCCCGAATAGCCACGCTCAACGGTTTTTCAGCACATGCAGACCGTCAGGGCCTGCTTGAATGGGCACAAGCCATCCCGGGAGAAAATAAAAAATGGTTTATCAATCATGGTGAGGAGCACCAGGCTCTAAGTCTTGCATCTCTACTTCAGAACGAGTGCAATGGAAACGCTGTTGCAGCAGAAAAAGATGCCAGATACTACTTATGAACCAGCATTACACAAACAGTGATGTAATCAGAATATTCGAAAGTAAGATATTGAGTGAGCTCAAAACCACTGCATTGCGAATTGAGACTCCGATTCCTATCGCCCCATGGGCTGCATTTGTTGAATAACCGCAATATGCGCTGCAGGCTCCGATAATGCATCCAAAGACAAGGCTTTTCAGAAGTCCCATTATTACAAGTTCCATTTCGAAGAGCAACTTCATACTGTTATAAAAAACTGATGGAGCAAGTCCCAGTGTCAGCGTTGCAAGGATCTGTGCACCCACAATGGATACTATGCAGGAGAAAATAAATATTACCGGCCCCATTAATGTACAGGCGATAATACGGGGAGCTACGACATAACGCAACGGGTTAAGACACAATGTAACCAATGCATCCAGTTGTTCTGATATTCTCATACTCGCAATTTCGGCTGCGATTTTCGATCCGACCCTTGATGCTAACACCAGACCTGTAAAAGCAGGCCCCATTTCCGAGATGATCGCTTTAAAAACCGCTGTTCCAAGATAATTCATTGCAATGCCACCGGTAAGGTTTTGCATTGTCAATGTGGAAATAAATCCGGTAAAACCGGAAAGCAGCAATACAAGTGGAATTGATTTTACCCCCAGAACGTACATCTGCTCGACAATTATCGGAATATGCCATCTGGTAAAAATTGCCGCCGTCAGCAAACGAATGATTCCGCCAAGTGATTCAATAGATTTACGAACATTAATTCCGATAATTTCAGCTATGTTATCCATTTATATCTACTTTAACATGAACGCGAGTAAAAAATCCATAATAAGGACCAGTGATGATGAAACCATTACAGCTTTACTTGTCGCATCACCGATCCCCTCAACGCTGTTTCTGGATATTGTCCCGAAATAAACTCCGGCCATTCCAATCGCAAATCCAAACGGGGCGGTTTTAATAATTCCTTTTACCAGTTCGCTGATATGAAACCACATTTTTAAACTTGTAATGTATTCATACATAGTTGTATCTATAAAAAACTGTACGGTGATAAGTGAAAAGAGTATCGAAAACAGTATTGAAAAAACTACCAGTACCGGTAGCATGAATGCACACGCAGCAACTCGTGGCATCAATAAATACCGGACGGGATCAAGCTGGAGGCACAACATTGAATCAAGCTGCTCCGTTCGTTTCATATTGCCAATCTCTGCTGCAATCGAGGTTGCAATCCTGCCGGAAAAAACGATACTGATAATTACAGGGGCAAATTCAGTAATAATCGTCGCCCGTACTGCAAGTCCCAGATACCGTAACGGAATGATCCCGGAAAACTGGTATACCGCTTGTAAAACCACCTCAGCGCCAATAAAAGCCGATACTGCGAGTACGAGCGAAAAGGTCTGTACACCAAGTACATACATCTGATTAACTGTTAAATCGAGGTTTCTGGGCAGATAAATGAATGATTTCAGCACTTTTACCGCAAGTGATGAAAAATGAGCAAGATGGACAAGAAAAACAGAAAAGCTTCTGAATCTTCCAGTTCCCCATCTGCCGATAGTTTGAAGCATTCCCAAAAACAAAATAGTTATGATCCCTTTATAGTTGAGTTCAATATCAGGACTCCTGATCTCGTAGATCAGGAGTCCTGAATATACTAAAAAAGCACCTTCAATTCTTCTGATTTGCTCAGTTTTCACGTATAAAAGTATATAATCAAAGGCACAATATCGCAAATTTAGTTCAGCAGAGTGGTTTTTGAAATGAGATAAAACTATTTTTTCGAAACTATACTATAACAACACTATGTAATTGTTTAAACTTTAAGCACCGAATGGTAACTCATAAATACCAGACGATGGGGCGTACAGAATTTTCTCATGGTACAAAACAAACCTTTAATTATTAAAACAGCTTTTTTCTTGCTTACAACCACAGTACTTGTAATTGGCGTGTATACATCTATTCAACTGTTTTCTCTGGGAACGATTCCTCTTAATCCCCTATTTATTGCACAAAAGCTTTCATCCTGGTATTTTATTATTCTACTTCCAGTAATTACACTCGCAAACCTTTTTTTCAGATTTTTACGATGGGCTTTCCTGTTACGGGTTTTCGGAATAATTGTTAAGAGTAAAGAGCTCTTTCTCTCCTATCTTACCGCATTCATCGGCAACATTTTTCCATTCTATCTACCTTACCTGATACGTCTTTCACCTCTAAAGGGCCGATTCTACACAGGAATTATTGTTTTATTACTCGATATCGGGATCGATTTTGCTGCAATTTTCATTATTCACCTGTTACCCGGATATACAGGAGTTCTTACTGTTGCCGGCCTTTTTCTCATAACGTTAATTATTATTAACTACTTTCCATCTAAAGGCAATGGCAGACCACTGCCAGTCGTACAATTTTCTTGCAGTATCATCTATATACTCCTGTTTTCCGTACTGGTCTGGTATCTCACATCAAGTACCCTGAGCATAGTGCTTCATGACTTTGGTGTACAATTCCCTTATCATTCTGCAGCGGACATTTTTGCACTAAGCCAGCTTAAAGGCAGCCTTTCATTTATCCCTGCAGGACTCATGACAACAGGTAAATCACTTACGGCACAGCTTGTTTCTAATAACGTACCGGTAGATATTGCCACATATACAGCCGTCATTGTCCGTTTTCTGACATTCTGGTTTACGGTTTTTATTTCACTTGGAGCATCAGTTTACTACTATCGGTTTAATACCCGAAAGGTCAGAGAGGACTCAGACCATTTTGATTCCATTGCAGAGGAATATACTGAAGAGATTCCTGAACATATACGGCTTAATCTGCTTGAGAAAAAAATCGGGGTCAACCTCTCTGTTCTCCCGAAAAATTCCGGCCTCCGGGGATTGGATATAGGATGTGGTCAGGGCTGGTATCAGATGGCAATGCGGGAACATGGATTTAAAATGATCGGTATCGATTACTCATTTGCACAGGTGAAAAATGCTGCTGCCTACAGCAACAGTTACAATCATGGTACTGTCTGTCAGGGATCAATAACACAAATACCTCTTCAGACCGGTTCACTTGACTTTATCTATTCAATTAATACGTTTCATCATCTTATGTCTGTCCATGATCAGCAAAATGCACTGGACGAACTCTACCGGATTTTAAAACCGGGTGGCTACTGCCTTATTCACGAAATGAACATTAAAAACCCGGTTTTTCGTCTGTATATGAGCTATCTGTTTCCCCTTATCAAGAGTATTGATGTCGGAACTGAAATCTGGATTAAAGGAAACGAAAAAATGTTTTTCAGACAGTTTAAACATAAATCCACTGTTTATCAAACGTTTCTTCCCGATTTTTTACCTGAATTTATTTACAAAATACTTAAACCGGTTGAAAACATTTTCGAACAAATACCTGTTATAAGATCTTTTTCTGCACATCTGTGCATTATTCTGAAAAAAGAAACAGATACGATTCACAATTGACCATTTACCAATAATTAAAGGTTATACCAACATTACCTCTATGGAAAAAAAAGTAATTATCTCAAAAAAAACGGCAGTAGAACCAAATAATAACACTGTAAAAAAATTTCCGATCTGGTATTACATCGCCGGTTTATTCCTCCTCTGGATACTGTTCCATTATAAAATTCTTTTTGGAATTGCAAACATCTGGGAGGACATGGTTAACTTTGAATTTCCTAACAGAATATTTGCCCGGGACTGTCTTCTTTCATTTCAGTTTCCTCACTGGGATCCAAACACTTTTAGTGGAATGCCATTTTTCGCATCTTCCCATACGGCGGTATTTTACCCGACAAACCTCCTCCTTTCTCTCTTAAATGTCAGCAAACCCGTGTTCTGGTATTTCTTACAGGTTTCCGTGTTAGCACACTTTCTGCTTGCAGGAATAAACATGTTTTTATACACATTAAACACAAAGTTAAGCAGACCAGCAGCATTTTTTGCTGCAATTGGATATATGTTCTGCGGTTTTATGGTAACACACTCGATTCATCCGATGATGCTGTATATTTTCACCTGGCTTCCGATTGTGATTCTTTTCCTTGAAAAAAGTTTTATAAACCCCGGAAAAGCGTTAACTTTTTCGCTTATTGCCGGGTTAGTTCTTGGTATCACAACCCTGGCAGGTCATCCACAGATAACCTTTTACGAAATCCTTTTTATTGGTGCTTATTGTATCTACCTTATTGTGGTTACCCCCGGAAATAAATTGAGACAAATCTTACATGTCTCACTCTGTTTTATCGTTGCAGGAGCAATAGCATGTATTCTTTATCTTCCTGCGGCAGAATTGAGTACTAATTCAGTGCGGACTGACTGGACCTTTGAACAGGTTTCTGAGGGATCTTTCCAGATTGCACAATTTTTAACATTCATAATACCAAAAGCATTTGGAGCATGGACTGGTGGTGATGACAATTCTGTTCCGGCATTCTGGCTCCAGGGTCCGAATTTTGGTTACTATACCTACTGGGAAACCTGCTTCTATGCAGGTATTGGAATACTTCTCCTTGCGATGATACAGTTTAAGCTCCTTAAGAAAGATCGTTTTATTCTCTTTTGTCTAATCTGGATTATTTTCAGTTTACTTATCGCTATAGGTAACAACTCTTTTCTATTCAGATTTTTCTTTAATTATATTCCTGGGTTTGATAAGTTTCGCATTCCAGCACGAATTCTCTTTACCTGGAATTTTCTTTTTCCACTACTCGCAGCCCGAACATTTGATTCATTACGAAAGAATGATACCACTGGAACGTACCCTAAAATTTTTATCATCTCAGCCTCAATAATTATTCTTATTTCGGTTGCTGTTGGTACTGGTATTTTTAAATCGATGTTCCCCGCTACAGTGAATAATCCTGTCCTGTTATCATTTGCATCACAACAGGCCTGGCTTTCATTTTTTAATATCATTTTGTTAACAGTAGTACTCTACCTTCGACTCCGGGCAAAAATCACCTTTCGTACCGCTGCCGCTCTTCTTCTGGCATTTCTTATCTTTGACTTATTATCGTTTGGTATGAACCATCACCAGAAAACAAAAAATATCATTCATGAAGTATACGGGCGTAATGCTGAGCTTTCAGGTGCGATTAAAAAAGATCTTTCCAAATCATTATTTCGCGTTAACAGCAGACAGTTTGCCTTTAACGACACATCGTCAACAATGGTTCAGAATCCGATGAGAATTGTTGAACGAAATCAGGGCATGATTGATAAAATACAGCTCCTTGAGGGGTATAACCCTTACCAGCTATTCAGGAGACTCCCGCCAACGAAAGGTATCGGTCAGTTTCAAAGAATGCTTGACTTACTAAACGTTAAATACTATATCGATCCTGCAGCAAAGGGATTTAATTCATCAACTATACGCCTGAATTCATCAATGCTTCCACGCGCCAGAATGTTCTATAACTATGAAGTATTTTCCAGCGATTCCGCTGTCAGAGATTTGATGCTTTCCACAAATTACAATTACAAACATAAGCTTCTGCTCAGTAGTAAACCATCTCTGACTATTCAACAGTCTACAGATTCAGTTCAAAATGAGGTTATTATCACCAGCTACAAAAACAATAGAATAGATTTACAGGTAACATCTCAAAAAAATGGACTTTTGTGGATGAGTGAAATCTGGTATCCGGCATGGAAAGCATTTGTTGATAAAAAAAAGACACCAATACACTGTGCTGATTACAGTTTCCGGGCAATCGAAATTCCTGAAGGTACTCACCAGGTCACATTTGTATATAAATCCGAAGCATTTCAGATCGGACTGCTGATTGCAGCTATTGCAATTTTGTCGGCAGCAGCATGCATAATTCTTCAGAATTACAATAAGAAAAGACGAACAGTTTAATTACCTGGTTAGACTCAGGTTCATTTAAAATAGGCCTTTATTAAATTATTCTTAATAAAGGCCTTAATGTATGAGATATTTTCCAGACAGGACATATTCAACCTGTCAAACAAGATGTTCCGTTAAAAAAACGTATACCCCGGACTTCACCTTAAGCTGCTTTAGTATCGGTCTTTTTATCTTTCCGAGGGCGCTTAACCCCGAAAGATCCTTTAAAAATTTTACCCTTTTTTGTTCTTTTGTCACCTCTGCCCATATTAAACCTCCTGTAGTTTATATTGATATTTTTGTGGTTTCATTAAAAATTACCCATGTAAAATATTTTCTGCCCTTTAAAGCTCAAAATATTGTTTTAATTAAATTATTAAAGAGATGTTCAGGACACTTTTTTCTGTTCAAACCACAATAAAAAAGGGGAGACATGCTCCCCCTTTTCATTGAACCATATTCGTTTATCGCATCAATCGACCACTTCAAAATCCGCATCAACAGGACCATCACCCTTCTTTTTGCCTTCATTCTGTGATGATTGCTGCGATCCAGCATCTCCATCCTGCGCTGGACCCTGTGGTCCTGCACCAGCCGCTCCGCCGGCCCCAGCTGCTCCACCAGCGTTCTTATACATCGCCTCAGCCATTGAGTGAGATGCTTTCATAAGGGCATCGATACTTTCTTTAATAGCGGCAATATCGGTACCTTTTGCTTTTTCTTTAAGATCATTAAGTGCAGCGGTAATAGCAGATTTGTCAGCATCTGATATTTTTCCATCAAGCTCACCCAGTGTTTTTTCGGTCTGAAAAATCAACTGATCTGCCTGATTTTTTACCTCAACCTTCTCTTTTTCTTCTTTGTCCCGAGCTGCATTAGCCTCTGCATCTTTGACCATTTTATCGATTTCGCTCTCAGACAAACCACTTGATGATTCGATGCGGATCTGCTGCTGTTTCTGAGTACCAAGATCTTTTGCACTGACATTGAGAATACCATTGGCATCAATATCGAAGGTAACTTCAACCTGAGGAACCCCTCGCGGTGCGGCAGGAATCCCCAGTAGGTCAAATTTTCCCAAAAGGCGATTGTGCTGAGCTATCTCCCGTTCACCTTGGTATACCATGATTGTTACCGCTGTTTGATTATCTGCAGCAGTTGAAAAAATCTGGCTCTTCTTTGTTGGAATCGTTGTATTTCTTTCTATCAATTTTGTCATTACACCACCAAGCGTCTCTATACCAAGAGAAAGCGGAGTAACATCAAGAAGTAAAACATCCTTAACACTCTGATCGCCACTGAGAATCGCTCCCTGAATCGCAGCTCCCACAGCTACTACTTCATCAGGATTGACACTCTTGTTGGGAACTTTTCCAAATATTTCCTCAACTTTTTTCTGAACAGCGGGCATACGTGTTGCTCCACCAACAAGAATAACCTCATCTATGTCACGAGCACTTAATTTCGCATCAGCAAGAGCTTTTCTGCATGGTTCAGTTGTACGATCAACAAGATCGTAGGCTAGCTGCTCATATTTTGCGCGAGTAATGTTCATGTCCAGATGACGCGGTCCACTGGCATCAGCTGTGATAAATGGTAAATTGACATTTGCCTGCATTGCTGAAGACAACTCAATTTTCGCTTTTTCAGCCGCTTCCTTAAGACGCTGTAACGCCATGCGATCATTTCGTAAATCGATACCATTGCTTGCTTTGAAATCCTCGGCTATATAGTCAATCAGCACCTTGTCAAAATCATCACCTCCAAGATGCGTATCGCCGTTTGTCGATTTCACTTCAAAAACACCTTCTCCAAGTTCTAATATGGAGATATCAAATGTTCCACCACCAAGGTCGTAAACAGCAATTTTTTCATTTTTTTTCTTTTCAAGTCCATAAGAAAGTGATGCAGCTGTGGGCTCGTTAATAATTCGTTTTACATCAAGCCCGGCGATTTTACCAGCATCCTTAGTTGCCTGTCTCTGTGCATCATTGAAATATGCTGGAACAGTAACAACCGCTTCCTTCACTTCCTCACCAAGATAGTCCTCAGCCGCTTTTTTCATATACTGAAGAATAATTGCAGACACTTCCGGAGGAGTAAAATCCTTATCGTGTGCACGTACTTTCACAGGATCTTCCGGCCCACCTACAACATTATAGGGTACCCGCTTTTCTTCCGATTCAACTTCCTTATGACGACGCCCCATAAAACGTTTGATCGAATATATAGTATTTTCAGGATTTGTAATAGCCTGACGCTTTGCAATTGCACCAACAAGTCTTTCACCGGTTTTAGTAAACCCGACAATAGAAGGCGTAGTGCGACCGCCCTCAGAATTAGCAATAACAACTGGTTTGCCGGCTTCCATGACCGCGACACACGAGTTAGTGGTTCCAAGGTCAATACCGATTATTTTACCCATAGAGAGCCTCCTTAATCTATTCAACTCAACAATAAAATTTTCTAATAACTTTGACCCTTGTTATAAGCAAAAGCCATACCACTGAGAAATATGCCTTTAAAATTCAATTTTAAACAAACCATTTAAGATATTGATTCTGTTATTTCAATATGAATCGCTCCTACTGTTCCATTTTGAAACGTTTTTCGAGTGTATTATCTACCACCAGTAAAGCTTCGCGCACAAACAAATTCCTTGTATTTCATATGATCTTTACGGGATTTTCTTTAAAATTAAAACGAACACATGTGGATATACCAAAGTCCAGCATTTTCTTAAAATTCAATTAGAAGAGGGGGGATAATGTCATTCTACATTGTTAAAATATCAAAATACAATCACCCGGGGGCCATTGATCCCGAGCCCGGGATCGACGACCAATGTGTAATTTTAACAATGTAAATGTAAGAATGAGTAATAAAACGCTATCTAACTTTGAATTCCAGTAATGAATGAAACCGAAAGCGAAGCTACTGAGAAATCAGGATATGATTCAACGACCTACTACTGGTAACTTTATTTTCAAATCAACAAGTTCCGGCCTGCGGAAATGTACTATCGATAAGATACCGACGAATAGAAATCCGGCTGCATATATTACCAGAAAAGGGCTAACCAGGAGGCTTGAAAAACCGATAAACATTTGGTAACAAACAAGACAGTACAAACCAACCAGAATTTCTAGTAAAGAAGTAATATCTTTTATCGGCCTGTATGTGGCTTTTACTCTCGTTTCCCCTTTTTTAGGGGTTCTGTGAAATGGCGTATCATATTTTATAAGAGCTTCTATGACAGCTTTAGCATTATTGACAGCTAAACCAGTCCCGATAAGCATCAACGGTGGTATCAATAAAATTTTCTTATGAATCTTATTACCTATAAAATATTGTGAAACCATGTACATAAGTGATGGCCCGCTTGAGGCAGCTATCATACAAAGTATGACGAATGCAAACAGTGGCGGTGGAAGGAATATTTTAACATAATACAACATTGGCAAGGTTAGAATTGCCAGCATCAACATCATAGGATGTACCACATAATGTGTAAGGTGCAGTATTGCCTGAACCAGTTTGAACAGCGGCAGTTTTTTCTTGATAAGAAGAGGTATGATTTTTCGGGCGGTTTGAATAGATCCTTTAGCCCAGCGGAACTGCTGATTTTTGAAAGCATTCATATCCTCTGGAATTTCAGCTGGCACTTCGATATCAGGAACATATTCAGTTTCCCAGTCTGCAAGCTGCATCCGGTAAGAAAGATCCATATCTTCGGTAAGAGTGTCATGCTGCCAGCCACCGCTGGTTTCAATAGCCTTACGCCTGAATATTCCAGCAGTACCATTAAAATTCATGAACAAGCCATTCCAGCTCCGTGCAGCCTGTTCGACAATAAAATGTCCATCGATACCCATGGCTTGACCACGGGTAATCAGTGATGCTTTTGGATTAAGATGTGTCCAGCGCCCCTGAACGAGACCTAACTTCGGTTTGTTAACAAAAAAGGCAAGTGCCTTTTTGAGAAAATCTGGCTGAGGAACAAAATCTGCATCAAAAATCGCTACGAATTCAGCATCTGTAAAATTAAGGCCGTACTGAAGCGCGCCGGCTTTAAACCCGATTCGATCTGACCTGCGGATAGCTTTGATATTAATTCCCTTTTTCTGCAACCTTGCCACTGTCTCATCAACAAACTTTACGGTTTCGTCATTACTATCATCCAGAACCTGGATTTCATGACGGGAAGCCGGGTAATCCATCGCAGCTGCAGCTTCAATAACTCTGCAGGCAACCGACTTTTCGTTATACATGGGAAGTTGAGTGACGACTTTAGGGAATTGTGATTCATCTGTTACAGAATAGTAATGATTCATCACTGCGCGCTGTTGTGCTAATTTTGACTTACGTGAACGAAGAAATAAAAATGTAAGAGTATAACATTGAATACCGTAATTAAAAAGTACTAGTGAACTGATTACATATAGAAAGACAATAATTCCGAGTGCGACCATACTCTTTTGCCTGCCAAGGTTGGATTCCTTTTATCTGACTGATACGAGGAAAAATGATGGGTATAATATAATAACCGCATCAAAAAGAAAACAACTTTTTTTAACAATATTAAGAATCTGTTGTTGTTGTTATCATTTTTTCTATGAAGCATTAATAGGAAGGTTGTTTATAAAACTCTGTATCTCTTTGAATTGTAAAGGGTTATCAATTATTGCATTCATTACGGTGTCGCCCCATCCTGATTGTTGATTCCCTGTTATCTGCCCGGGTCCTCTGAGTTTAAGATCAAGTTCAGCAATAGAAAACCCGTCATGATTTCTGCAAAATTGTTCAAGACGCTGAAATGATGGACTTCCTGGTATTGAATTGCTTAGCAAAAAACACCACGATTTTTTTGTCCCTCTTCCAACCCGGCCTCTTAATTGATGAAGTTGTGCCAGACCGAAATAATCTGCATTCTCTACAATCATCACGGTAGCATCAGGCACATCAATCCCAACCTCGACAATTGATGTTGCGACCAGAAGTGAGATGTCTCCAGAAGCAAATTTTTCCATTGTACTCTTTTTTTCCAGGTCACTCATTTTTCCATGCAGGCAACCAATACCAATCCTGGAAAATACCCCTGTTATCAGTCGTTTATATACGTATTCGACATCAAAAAAATTGTTCTTTTCCTCAACATCATCTTCAGATTCGATTCGTGGCACCACATAAAAAACTTTTTCTTTCAAAGAGATCCGTTCAAGAATAAACTGTTCCATATCATGACGTTTAGAGTCGGGTACACGATGCGTTGATACCGGAACTCTTCCTTGTGGTCCCTTTCTAATTTCTACAACGTCCAGCTCACCATATAATGTTTGGACCAATGTCTGAGGTATCGGAGTTGCTGACATCACCAGGAAATCCGCTGCCGGATCCTTATCAAGCAATGTCCGCCTCTGATCGACTCCAAACTTGTGCTGTTCGTCTATCACAATCATTCCAAGCGCTTTAAATTTGATAAATGGCTGAAGCAATGCGTGAGTACCTATTATAAACTGAATCCTGCCAGTTCCTAAGCCCGTCATTACTGATTTTCGTTCAGCTGCGGATGAAGCACCACTTAAAAATGCATATTCAAACCCGAGATACCTCAGCCATTTCGCCATAAGGTTGACCATTTGTTCAGCCAGTACCGCTGTAGGCTCAAGCCAGGCAACCTGAAGACCACTGTTAAGAGCAGGTAAACAGGAGATAAACGCAACGATAGTCTTTCCCGATCCGACATCACCCTGCAATAACCTGCGCATCCTCTGTGACCTGGCGGCGTCATCAAAAAGACACTGTATCGTGCAGAACTGGTCTGGTGTCAAAGTAAACGGCAGCTGTTTTTTGAACCGGTCAAACAGATTACCTGCCAGCATGCATCTCCCGGGAAGCTGTAGTCTTTTTTTGTTCCAGTTTAATAGTACCGCTGTTTTATACATTTCCTCAAATTTGATACGTCCTTTATATTCTGAAACGTTTTCCAGATTCTCCGGCTTATGAATTTTTATTAAACATTCCTGCAAAGGTGGAAAATTATGTCTGTTTTCTAATTGATCAGGAAGCACTTTGGGAAAATGGTGTATTCTGGAAAAGACCCACTGAATTGACTTGTTCAAAAACTTCTGCTGAATACCAGTCTCACGCATCTCTGATGTAAGAGAGTATACTGATTGAAACTGGTCGTATTTCTGTTCTTTATCTTTGAGCAGCTCTATTGAGGGGTGGGCAATCTGAATACGCCCATACTTTGCTACTTTACCTGTTGCAATAATAATTGTCCCGGGCTTAAAAAGATTCCTGTAAAATTGAATTCCTTGGAACCAGAGCAGTTCCAAACTCCCCGATTCATCACTGATACGTACCCTCAATCTGCTCTTTCGACCAGGCTCGATACGAATCTGTTCTACCAATCCACGTACGGTACATATTTTTTCGATATGTTTACCGACCTCAATCAATGGGATAATTGTGGACCGATCAATATAACGCATTGGAAAATGATAAAGCAGATCCCCGATAGTTTCGATCCCTGCAAGCCTGAAAGCTTCAATTCTTTTACCACCAATTCCCGGAATCAGAGATACAGGTGATAAAAAATCCAGCATTGCATTAATTGAGCGTTTCATGGGGATCAACGATGATATGAACGATTATTTAAAATGGATACAGCCCTGTATATCTGCTCCAGAAGAATCAGCCGAGCCATCTCATGAGTAAAGGTCAACTTAGAAAGAGCTATGACCTCATCTGAACATTTCAGCACATTCGAATCGAGACCGTGATGCCCACCGATAATAAAAACGACAGTTTTATTGATTCTGCCCAGATGGCGGGCCAGTTCCAAAGAAGTATATTCTTTGCCATTTTCAGTCAGGGCTATAGCATAACACGGATTTTTTTTAACAGCTGTGATCAACTTCTCACCTTCAGCCGCCTTATCAGAGTCCTTTATTTCAATGACTTCCAGCCGTGTGTCGAATTTGATCTTTTTGAGATAGTCTTCACATTTCAGACTGAATGATGCATCTTTTAATTTACCGACTGCAAAAATTTTCAGGGCAAGAGCTATCATACCAAAGGCTGGTCACCTATCACTTTTATTAAATGAACGTTTGAGTTCTTCAACTAAACAAACCGCCAGCCACTGTAACCGTGATAATTTCGTAGAGAGTACGATTTCAACAGGGTCCATAACATCAGTTGCACCAGAGATACAAAACGCTGATAACAAATCGGTAAACCTGATGACTTCTTCGATGAATTCGTTCAGTAGTTTTTTGACCTCTTTGTTTTGCAGGTTACCTTCAGAATTAACAACCTTCAAATGCTCAATACACATTTTCAGCTCTTTTGGCATTTCTCCCGAAAGAATAGTTGTTGAATGAAAAGATTTGAAATTTTCGAGAAAATAATTCAACAGGTTTTGTAATTTTAAGTTGAAGCTAAAATCTGGAGTGTGAATAACAACTGCATCAACAACAGGACTTCTTGCAATGGAACTCCGAGTTGGTTTTGCATCGATGGTCTGATTTTTTTTCTTACCCTTCATAAGAAGTTTAACCACCATTAAATAATTAAAAATGTTTTAATTAAGATATAACAAGACCATTCCCCATGTCAAAGATAATCGTAGTTGGGCACTAAAGAAATTCTTGAAAATGTGATAATACTCTTGCTGATCAACAAAAACTTCATTATATTACGCTATCACTTGAATTTGCTTGAGGTTAAAAATAAAGAGGGGTATCGTGAGCAAATTAGCATTAACTGTTGTATACATTCTTGTGGTTGTTTTTACGGTTGATTTTTTTAAAGCTGAGGGAAATACCACTGCAAATCCAGATAAAATAAGCCTCTTAAGCTTTGAAAACGAGCTTGGTAACAAAGAAAACAACCCTTCATCTCCTTTGTTACTTTCATCAGCTACGACGGAATCAATCCCTGAGCCAATCAGTTTTTCTCTGTTTGGATTTGGTTTTTTCATAGTTGTAGGCTTTGGCTGGATTAAAAAGAGTCCTGAGAAGAACTGAGAGACCCTACTATCGCGCTCTTACAATACATGACGTGCAACACTTCCCTTATACACTTATTTCCGCCAATATATGCTTCAATAAGTAGTTTGGCACCCATTATCTTCGCGGGCAGGGAACAATTCCTGCGATGATCAATTGTCCTTATGTATGAAAAGTGGAACTATAAAATCGACTTCTAATTGCCCCGATGATTTGAATGTAATCCAGCTGATAATTAATCTATGTTTCCACATAACTATACTGTAACTGATTACAGTAAATGAATTATTTTAGACAAAAAAAATAGTAACTCAGATAGAATTAAACGGTTTATATTTCCACAAGAATGCAATTTTTATATATATTTCTCTTTTAATTAGTCTCTGGTTATCTTTTACGATTACTTCGATAAAGGGTGTCAGACGACGATTTTAACAGGTAACAACATACCATATCCAATTCGTGGTTTACATTTTTTCAACAGGTAATCATCTTCTAAACCTAAGGGAGTTCCATGAAAAAAACGTTCAATCTTGCATTGATTGTACTTTTTCTTCTCTCGTTTTTAAACATCAGCTGTTCAAATCAGTCCCCTGAGCAGCTCTATGAAAAAGGTAACGTCCTGGCAGAAAGCAGGAATATCAAAAAAGCATATACATTCTTCAAAAATGCAGCTAATAAAGATCCTGAAAATATTACTTATCTGATCGCCGCTGGATCAACTGCTCCTGATCAGAATGCTGCATATATACATTTTAAAAACGCATGGGAAAAAGGTGCGAAAAATAAACTTGTTTTGTCCAACCTTACCAGATTATCCTTTCATGTTGACATAAACGAAAAACGCAACTATGCACTCTCTCTTTACGATGAGTTGCCAGACAGTTTGAAAAGCCTTCAGTTCAGAGGTGAACTTTTTTTTCAGTTTGGTGTATTTGATTCCGCAATCTCGATATGGAAGAAAGAATTCATTAAATCACCATCCCCTGAACTCAGTAACAGCATCTCACTGGCCTTTATTAGCAAAAAAGAGATCGATTCCGCTTTAAATGTGTTACTGGACAGCAAAAAGTCTGGTATTTTAAACGCACAGACCTACATTCAGTTAGCATCTCTCTTTGCAGCCAAGATGGATTACAAAGCTGTTAACACGTTATATTCAGAAGTTCAGAACAGTGTTTTTGATAATTCTCTGACCAGCCTTGAATTTGCTTCATTTTTTCTTATTCACAACAACCTTGACAAAGCGTTATCACTGATAAAAAAGGCTGAACAGAAAGTTCCTGCTAACCAGGAAGCTTTTGTTTCTAAAAAGTTACGATGTATGAAAGCCTTTCTGGCTTTAACTCAAAACAAAAAAGATGACCTTGACGCACTCATATCCGGGGTTACTGATTCACCTGATGAAACGGCATTGCTGAATGCTTTCAAAGCTTTTCTTAGCAACGACTCCTCGTCACTTAAAATGCTTGAAAACGCCCGTGAGAAAAATCCACGTGATCCATTTATAGATATTGTATGTGCCCGTAGTAACCTCCTTTCAAAAAACTATGAAAAAGCATTATCATATTACCATTCTCTCCCGGGTATAATCCAATGGTCACCGCGTATCTTAACAGAAATAATTCTCAGCTACGCAGCTTCAGGAAAAGAAGATGAAGCACTCAAAAGGATAAATTTCATGCACAAACAGGGAGTTTTCACTAGAAAATCTCTTGAAATCTTCCGTGATATCACTTTTAGAAAAGACCTTATCGATAAAAGTACCGCTGCCCAGAAATTACTTGAACAGCAATATGGCAATGATATTAATGTCAAATGGCACAGTCTGCTGCTATCCATAAAAAGTAATCGCTTTGACACAGCGGAAGTCATTATAAACGAGCTCATAAAAAAAGCTCCTGATAATGAACGTTTTAAAATGACTCACTTTTCAATTATGTTTTTGAAAAAAGACTACCAGAGAATTATTAAAGAACTCCCGTCATCTGGGCTGCCTGAAGAACGCACTAAACCGATTGAAGCTATGGCGTGGTTAAAATCCGGTGATACAACCAACGCTATAAATGTACTCGAGCAAAGCGTTCAGAAGTTTCAGAATCTCCAGACAATGGTAGAGCTAGCACAATTGTACCTGAACACAAATAATAATTCCAAAGCGGCCTCTCTATATCAACAGATTATTAATCATACTGAAACATCAAAGGCTGCCAACAGTACAACAGCTGCACTCTTAAACAATTACGCGTGGGTTCTTTCCAGCAGTGACAATGGTGACATAACAACGGCATTAGATGCTGCCAAAAGAGCGTACAGCATTCTACCTGACAACTTGAGCATTATTGATACATACACATCGATTCTGTTAAAAGCGGGTAAATTCAAAGATTGTATCAAAGTTATAGAAAGCAGTCAAACTGCGATGAAACAGGCACGGCTGATTCACTACCTCGCTCAATCTTACGAAGAAACAGGTAACATTAATAAAGCCAAAAGGTACTATGAAAACGTACTATCCCTTGAACCGTCTGAAGATCTACCGCTTACAGAAAGTAAACAGATGATTCGTCAGCGCATTGAAAAGATGATCTCAGAAAAATAATCCGGGTAACTTATGCTGACTGAACTAATCATACCATCAATATTGCTTTTTTTTCTCTCCACCGGCGTTGCATATACTGTCATATGGATAATGATAGCAACGCCTATCCAACAACTGTTTACCGACAAACCAGGCTTACGCAAAGTACATCAACGGATCGTACCTCGGGCTGGAGGCATCTGCATTGTAGTATCCTTTATTGCTTTGATGTACTTCTGGCAATTCGGGCCATTACAACAATTCCATCTTAAACCTTACCTTTATCAATCTCTGTTAGTTGCATCCGTCTGCATTTTTATTGTAGGTATTATCGATGACACACGATTTTTTCATATCGAAAACAAGGCTAAATTCCTCCTCGAAGTTCTGATTGCTGTCCAATCGGTCGTTTTCTTTGGAATCCAGTTTACACGTTTCGAAATCTTCGGGAATATGGTTGATCTGGGTATGCTTGCAATACCACTTTCACTTCTATGGATGGTGGGGGTTTCAAATGCTGTTAACATCATTGATGGTATTGATGGTCTTGCGGGCTCAATTACGCTGACAAGTTTTTTCACACTTGGCCTTCTCAATTTGACACACAATGACACAGCCCTCTTTCTGCTGTTCATTATCCTTTGTGGCCTTGTAACTGGTTTTCTATTTCATAATTTTTCGCCAGCAAGAGTTTTCCTCGGTGATACAGGCTCTTTGTTCCTTGGAACTGTTCTGGGAATTCTCACTATTGAGGCTGTTTCTGTTCCCAGAGGAAGATTTACCGGTTTTTTGGCTCTTTTTGTACTTGGTTTCCCGCTTGTTGACTTGTCTGCTGCCATGATGCGTCGCTTTATAAAAGCAAAGGTCAAAGGAAAAAGCTTGATCCAGTCATTACGTAGCATGACAGTAGCTGACAATGACCACATCCATCACAGACTGGTATTCAGAGGTTTATCGCATGCACAGGCGACTGTACTGTTATTTTGTTTCCATGCAGGCCTGTGCGCAGCTGGGATCACTATAGCTCTCAGGAAAACAAAATATTCTCACGAATGGGTTGACCTGATTATTTTTGGTTATGTTATTATTTACCTGATATGGTTTCTCTATAAGCTCCGGTTTCTCGATTACCTTTTACTCCCTTTTAAAAATAGTACTAAACCTGATACACATATGAAAAACCAGCATTCTGTCGCAATTATCAATTCAGATGCCATACTTGAGCATTCTTTAAAATGCTACAAACAAAGTGATATGTCATTTCAATTTGTTACTACTGACCAGTTTTTATCTCTTGAAACTGATATCTCGCTTCTAATTATCAACTCAACCGATACATCGACCTATTTCGATGGAATTAACAGCACAGATTTCAAATACCCTGTCATATTTCTCTATGAAAATCCTGTAAACATGAAGCGGGCAGCAATGCTGGAAGTTGAAAAAAATGTACTTCATCTTAAAAAGCCTATTTATGTACCAGTCCTTCTAAAAGCTGCTTTCACTATGATTAGAAGACAACGGCTGAAAGAGAACTCGATTCTTTCCAAAACTCGTGCATTTACTCAAAAAGATGTTCTTGCACTAATACGCAGAAAGAAAGAGACGTTTTAGTTATGAAATTAAACAACAGACCCCGTCTCCTGATAATAAGTAAAGATCATACTGTACAAAACGAACTAGTTACACTTTTAACGGGTTATGGTTATTACGTTGACTATGTACGTACCCGTACTGAGGGGGTTTATAAATTCAAAAATTATAAACACTCTGTTGTAATTCTTGATTTCAGATCCTACATTTCTAATGGTAAGAGGCTTTTTGACATTCTCAAAGCTTACAAACGCAATCCTGTTGTGTGTGTAACTGCAACCAGAGAAGAGGAACCCTTAACCTACAAGTACCTCCAGGACGGTGTATACGACATTATTCAGCTTCCATTAAAAGTAGACTACCTCGATTTTGTTTTAAACAGGCTCATTGACAATTCAGTTACTACTATAAAATATGAATTTTTAAGCCTTCTCATCACAATTCTTTTTTTTGCTACCCCATTGTTTATAATGGCAGCATTACTAATCCGGTGGTCATAACAATGAATATTCTTACCTTTGATATAGAGGACTGGTATCATCTGCTTGATGTTAAAGCTACAAAGGACGAACAGGACTGGGAGAGCTTTGAAGTCCGAATACATAAAAACACTGACAGAATTCTGGATTTGCTTATTGCGCAGAAAAAAAAAGCAACATTTTTTTGCCTTGGCTGGGTTGCAAAACAGTACCCTGAACTTGTAAAAAAAATCAGTACCAGCGGCTTCGAAGTCGCATCTCACTCTTACAGCCATCAATTAGCTTACACACTTTCACCGGACCAGTTTCGTAGTGACCTTAAAAAATCGATAGATACAATAGAACAACTCACCGGAAAAAAAGTTACCATCTTCCGCGCACCTGGTTTTTCTTTCACAAATAAAAACATCTGGGTATTTGACATCTTGATTGAAGCCGGTATTACAACTGATTCATCAATATTCCCCGGTTCGCGGGGACATGGTGGTTTTTCCGGATTGACAAACAATTCTCCGTTTCAAATAAAAACAGCCAGTGGAACAATAAAAGAATTGCCTATAAATCTTACGAAAATCCTGAATCTTTCGATCGCATTCTCCGGTGGCGGGTATTTTCGTCTGCTGCCATATTCGTTACTACGATATCTCTTTAGAAAAACCCCCTATATCATGACCTATTTTCACCCAAGAGATTTTGACAAGGATCAGCCGGTTGTACCCGGTCTTCCAATACATAGAAAATTTAAGTCGTACTTTGGATTGAAACACTCTTTTAACAAATTCGAACATATCCTTTCAGAGTTTGAATTTAACGACATCGAGGCTGCAATTTCCAGAATCGACTGGCACAATGTCAATGTTCATGATTTTTCCACATCAACCTGATTTTTACCAGAGGAAACTATGAGTTCTATCATCCTTTTTGGCGGTTCCGGTTTTGTTGGTTCCCATTTAATTAATATGCTCAGTGAAAAATTTGACACAATCTTCGTTGCAGATATACGTGAACCTGGCTGGCATTCGTCTGACATTATCAAAAACAAAGAACGAATGTTGTATGTTTACTGTGATGTACGATTACCCATTTCAGAAAATCTATTTGGAACATCCGTCGACTGCATTGTCAATCTTGCAGCAGTTCATACAAGCCCCGGCCATCCTTCACATGAATACTTCGAAACGAATATTAACGGGGCTACGAACATATGTGCCTTCGCTGAGAAAAAAGGTGTCAAAAAGATTATCTTTACCAGCTCGATTTCAGTTTACGGACCAGGTGAGGATGAAAAAACAGAAAACTGCATCCCAATGCCGTCAATACCATACGGATCATCAAAAACTATTGCAGAGTATATCCACAGAGAATGGTATAACAAGGATGGTGACCGCACACTTTCAATCATTCGCCCGGCAGTTATCTTCGGTCATGGAGAAGGCGGCAATTTTACACGAATTGCAAACATGCTTGAGAAAGGGTTCTTCCCATATCCGGGTAGGACAGATACTATTAAAGGATGTTTATATGTAAAAGATATCTGCCGTTTTATAATTCAGCAGGTTGAGACTGGAAAGGGATACACTTTCTATAACTTCTGCTACCAGAAAAAGTACACAACCAGAGATATTGTCAAAGCTTTCAGGAAATCCCTCGGGTTTCGTGCTTTCTGCCCTGTAATCCCCCTCTTTATTGTTAATTTAGGGGCACGCATATTAAGTCTTTTTCAATTTCAGTTTATAAAAAAAATGGGTCTTGTTCCTGACAGAATAATTAAACTTGTTAAATCAACAAACATATCATCGCAAAAACTTGCCGAAAGCGGTTTTCAATTCAACTGGACCCTTGAAGAAGCCCTATCGGACTGGGCCAGAGATTGTGGCAGCAATCATCTTTATTAAAAAACCCTCAGGAATGCAACGACTCTATTCCGGGATGTTGGTCTCCAGACTATCAGCAGCTCCTCTTTATATTGAAACCTTATAAAGTTCCCACCTGAAAATCCCGATACACTATAATGAATCTGTCTGATCGATGCAGGGATAAATTGAAAAAGGCGGTAAAGTGCCGAATGCTATCTTACCTAGCCCAAAGCGGTATATTAATATCTTATCACGAGGCTCTTATTCTTACATACAGGAAAATGGTCAAGGCCATGAAAAATATTGGTAGCGTTTTTTTAGTGGACCTGGTGTAGTATCAGCTTTTTTTACGATTTCAGATCTTATATTTGTTAACAATACATT
>JAFGIN010000099.1 GCA_016929595.1 Chitinispirillaceae bacterium | reverse complement strand
TCTAATGTTATTATTTTCATAGAATGGGATATAACCATGCTCGCTAACATATTGTCTGGCGCCATAATAGGGATAGATGCCTACCCCGTCGAAGTTGAAATTGATGTCGCGCAGGGGCTGCCGCAGTTCGCCACCGTCGGCCTGCCTGAGGGTGCAGTAAAAGAGAGTAAGGATCGGGTAAAATCGGCCATCAAAAACAGCGGATTTGATTTCCCCGTACGCAGAATTACCGTTAATCTCGCCCCAGCTGACATTCGCAAAGACGCTGCCTCACTCGATCTTCCCATCGCCATTGGCATCCTTCGCGCCACTGGCAGCACCAGCGACAAAGCTTCACGCTATCTGTATATGGGCGAGCTGTCCCTCGACGGAAGGATTAAAGCTGTGCGCGGTGCTCTGGCTGTCGCCGTGGCTGCAAAGGAGTGGGATCTTGATGGCATCATTCTGCCCGGTGACAACGCTGGAGAAGGTGCGGTGGTCAATGGTCTGCCCATCTATGCAGTAGATAACCTGGCCCAAGTCGTCGCATTTATCAATGGTGAGGTTGAACTTCAACCCACAAAAATTGATCCGCAACTTGGTGAGACCGTGGCGTTCCACGGTGAAGATTTTTCCGAAGTGCGCGGCCAACAACACGTCAAGCGCGCCCTCGAAGTGGCCGCAGCTGGCTCACACAACATCCTCATGGTCGGGCCTCCAGGTAGCGGAAAAACCATGCTGGCACGCCGTCTGCCCACCATTCTGCCCGACTTCTCCTTTGATGAAGCGCTGGAAACCACCAAAATTCACTCTGTCGCCGGGCTGCTGTCACACAAGAACTCTCTGGTGCAGCAACGGCCATTCAGATCACCTCATCATACAATCTCCGATGCCGGATTGATCGGCGGCGGCAGCTGTCGGTTCCAATAGTTAATGCGACTGCACAATAGTTGTTGCGACTCACAGAAGTTAATGCGACAGAATCAAAGCAATTTATACTCAACTATCGGTTTTAATAGTTAATTGTTAATGCTACAACTCAATAGTTGTTGCTACAAAACTAAGGCTCCGGCTGTACATTTTCATAGTTGTTGCAGCTGAAAACAGTAAAACTCCTCTTCAACTGCTGCTTATTGTCAATTGTCACATTCCGTGCGACAATTGACGCAAACAAACACAGGGAGGTGCAAATATGCTTGAATCTACAATGGAAAGCCTCGCAGACATTTTGGGTGAAAGGGAAAGCGGATTATTGTCTTTGGCCAGACTTGTCCGCAAAGGGTTGCCGAGATCTTCTCTCGCTCGCGTTGAGAAAGTATATGACGTGCCTCAGAAAGAATGGGCTGCCCTTGTAGGAGTTACACCAAGGACCATGCAACGCTGGGATACAAAAGGGACTTGCAGCCCCCAGGTGTCAGATAGAGTGCTTTTACTTGCCGATGTTTTTGCGCGAGCAAATGATGTTTTTGGAAATAAAACTACTGCACGCAAATGGCTACTTAGTGAATCGACCGCATTGGGGGGGGGTTGTTCCTTATACTTTACTGGATACCACAGCTGGTGCCGAACTTGTTTTAAGAGAACTGGGCCGAATTGAACATGGGGTAGTTTCCTGATGCACCTTTACCGTGTTTCAAAAACAGCTTATGCCGATGATATATCCGGCGAAGGCACAAAGAGGTCTTGGTGTAATATCATACCGAAACTATTTTCATTGTATATTTAACCTTGGGCACCAGAAATCAGGCTGTTTTGAGATAAGAGTGTCAGTTTAATCAGTTAATGCGACCACCTGCTTTTCAACTGTCACCTTGACAGGTAAGCTTTTAGCCCTAGGCTCATCTTATCTCTTTGCTGAGATCGTCACACGAAATTCGGCGTACGGGACATTGTTAATGGTGCACTTTGATACACTGTCTCCCTTTGCACTAATCGATACTCCTTCATGTAACTCCGCTATGTTTCGCGCAACATAAAGACCAAGTCCAGCTCCATAAACGGCAAGACATCTAGTATGTTTACCTCTGAAATGTTGTTCAAAAAGCCTATCTTGTTCACTGGATATGAGCGCAGGGCCTAGAGAACGCACCGTTGCACTAACCTCTTGCGTGGTCTCAATGAAATCAACATCTATTGTCAGATTCGGAGGTGAGTACTTACCTGCATTGTCCAAAACAATAAAAGGAATCAGCTCAAAAGCTTGCAATACCTGTAAAGTGCCGTACAAATTCCCGTTGAAGGCAATTTCAAGTTGCTTCGCCCTCGCAGATTGACCCAAAACATATTCACTATCTGAAAGGTTTGCATGCAAAACAAATGATAATAAAGTTTTACATTTCCTCTCCAGCATATATTATGGATGGACTCAAAATATCGACGAAAGAAAATCGGATATCGATCTTCATAGGTAAACTCATGCAAGAAACCGACAATGATGGAATTGACAAAAACCAAACTATTAAAGCGGCTACAGAGTAAGCCTATTCCATCAATGCTATTTAAAGATCAGAACAATGGCAAATTTTACATGACTCACTACGAAGGGATGGGAGAGCATTTTGCCGTCGACATACACCATTCTGTTGGTCTTATTGAGAGTTTATTGTCAAATGGCACTTTAAATCAAACATCAAAAATTGTCAGATGTAGAGAAATGCTTTTAATTGAACAAGAATACAACGCTATCCGAGCTATCGGGACGACCAAAGAAAGATCTGGATTCTCCATAGAACTATAGAAGTTTACATTCGGCCTGATGTCGGTTTCAATAGTTAATGCGACAGAATCAAAGCAATCTTATGCTCAACTACCCTGGTGATTAACTAAGATCCAGCCCTAGCTCCAGAAGCAATTGAGCGCGATAACTCAGCGCTTTTTCTCTGACCTTTTCTACTGCCTCCCTTTCTTGAACTGTATGTTTTTGCTCCACCATCTTACCTAAAGAGTTGTCGCACCTTTCAATTTCATTGTTTAGCGCTGCCAACTGAGCTACCCGCATCTCTAGCTTAAGTTGCCCCTGCAGAGCCTCCCCTGTTTCCTCCTGTGCTGCTGCTGAACGTTTCAGCTCCTCTCTTGTAAGCTCCAATTCGGTTCTCTGAATTTTGAGCTGTTCATGCTGCTGCCATATTGTATAGATAAGACCAGCCAAGGCTAATGCAGAGAAAAAAGAATTTGCAGCACCAAACATATCTCCTATTTGGCCTCGTATAGACCATAAAGCTTTCTCTGCTTCGTTAATACCACTGGGGACTTATTCCAGGCGCGTTGTTTGCGCAGACAGCTTATCTAAAAAGGCTATAAATTGGCATCGGTTTTCATCATTAAAATTATCAAGGAAATATTCAATTCTTAGGATAAGTTTCTTTTTTCGATACAATCCATGAAAAGGAAGCCTAAAAGCATCCTTACTTATCGAGAGTTTCTTCCCAGAATAAAATTTTGCTTCGGGATTTCGTAATAGTTCTATTTCCTCTTGAACCATCAATGACTTAATAAATACAAATGTCGTTCTCAACATTGATATTGCATAATTAACTGGGCGGTCAATATGGTTACTATGTGCTTTAATATAGTTTTCAATGATAAACTTACTTGGAATTGGTGTTGATAAGGCTAACAGATAAATAATATCTATATCCTCAAATACCATATTCAATACGGCTTCTCCCTTATCGCTCAAACGATATGAAAAGCAAACATCCTCTGAACTAGTGTTGCCAAGCTCTGGATGCTCACCGAGTTCGGTATCTATCAGTCCAAAAGCCGCACAACTTTGAATATTTTCTAAAGTTACAATATCGGAATAACCAAAAGCTTCATGTAAAAAATCGATAATATCTTCTTCAGAAAGAAGAACACATTGCTTAAGTAGCTGAAGAAGGCGCACACAGCTAAGAACAGGCCAGTTACTACAATCACAGCCAGACCGTGAAAACTTACTGGTGTAGCCAAACAAGTTGAAACAATATTTTCCTATGCGTCTTTTTCTGTTTTCTCTATTCGATTTTGGTATATAAAAGCGTCCATTGAGAAATTTATTTCTATTCTTCCATATCCGCAACTGTGCTTCCATATTGAATTCTTCATGCAATGGAATCCTTCCACTTGATTTTGCCTCATCAACACATATCCATCTATACAAGACTGTAAGGGCTAAATTAATACTGTAACTCAAATATAATCTACAATTGTGGTGGTAATCTAAGTTTTCAGAACATAATGGAACTTCTCCATAAACATCTTTCATACTGATCAATATGTTTTTCAAGCGTTCGTTTTCCAACAAAGGCAATACATAATTAATTCTTTTAGCTAAAATTCTTGCGTGGCATTGTGATTGATACAGAATTCTATGAGGGACAACCTCAACAATTTGCTGCAACCTCACCACTTGCCTTACTTCAAAAAAGGTCCTTGGTCGAAGGGCGGCTAGATATATCTCATTCTCCGGAGGAGCTTCAAAAAGCATCGGCGAAATCTGTTCCAGAAACTTCGTATATAAAGACGTATTTTGGGATTCGAACATCTCAATGTTATCTATCCCATCAATAATATTTAAAATTTTATAACCGTTGTTTTTCATTATCTTTTTAATTGCCGAAGACAATGAAAGCCAATTCCTTTTTTGTAAGAAGGTATTATTAGTTATGCTATGAGCATTTTTAATTACATCTATTGAGTAACTGTCTTTTTTTGACACTTCTGAATCAATCCCTTTTTTCGCAAGAGCTATTCCCTCTGCAATTGTTTTTTCACCTTCCTTTACAGACCTTCCAGAGTAGTGACAATATGTATTTTCTTCACTTGTGACTAAACTATATATCTCATTAAACATCCTTCTTTCTGGGTGATCGCAGTATTTACAGAAAACATACAAAAGTTGAATCAACAAATAATCTTCAACGGTAACAAGTGTAATTTCATTATTGTTGCTTTTTAAAATTGTGTTATTTGCGTCGATCCAGCATTCATAAAGTTTATGGCCATCACAACGTATATAAAATATTTTCTTCGCTTCGATTCTGTTATTTCTTGTATATAACCAATAATTCTGTAACGCAGTTTTCCCCACCCCCTTATTCCCAGTAATTAGGATATTACGGTTTGGCCAACCATCCTTCTCGAGGAATCGTGCATCAAGAGCTTTCAACTCTTCGGAATCTTCCCCAATGTAAACATCTATCAAATGTGACTTTGTGCCGGGATTTAGAGTTCCATTGGAAAAAAACTTCCGTAGCTTATCAATATCAGAAACCACATCTTCATAATTACAATCATTTACAAAAAAACTTTCAGGGCTTTCTGCCTCATTGCTACCCTTGAGAGAGTTCTTTATTTTTGTATTTTCAATAGGAGCAATCATCGTAGGCGAATCATCAATTAGCCCATAAAAAAAAGAGTCATTGCCACATTTTAGAAACTTTTTTATTGCTGCTTTGCATTCAGCCATTTTTCACCTCATTTAGTTAAGAGAAGAACACCTCTTCTCTATCATACTCATAATACACGATACGTCGCCTTGTACTTCCTTCGCGTCAACAGTGAAAGAAAAATCATTAAAAGTAGAAATAAATTCTATAACATGCTCCTTGATACTGTCCTGAATAAAGGGGGCATTTGCACTTACATACTCATCAAGGCCAGAAAATGCGTTCGCGAGTTCTTTTTTATCTACCTCTTCAGAAGCAGTGGTACGTACAAAAAAATCAATTTTTTCAAGCAATAGCCACAATTCTCTAAGAATCATCAATTCGGCGTCTCTTATCCTGAATTTATCTTCTATTTTTTTGTCATACTTTGTTTCTTTTTTCTTATACAAATAATGGAAGTGTCTTCTGAGTAAAAATAGTGCAAATGGCACCAATATTAACAAAACTAGTTCTTTCTTATAGGTGTTAAAAAAGGGGAGGTTACGATTGAAAAAATCAAACATCATTAAGCTTTTTTTCTTTTCAATAACCATATGAAATACAACAGGATGATGGTCAGAAAAAAACCTTTGAAAATCATCGTAACGGGTAGGATCATCCGGAAACTTTCCAAACACGGACTCATCCCAGTTCACTCGCACTGCACTCACCAGATCGACAACCGAAAAGGAGTTTCGACTGTCAATATTGTCCCAGATATTAGAGGATCGACCCATCACATGGTCATAGGCTTTTGAATTATCCACCTTCGTATTAGTCGACAAGCACCTATCGTTTAGAGAAATAAATCCGTTTGGGATTATATCCTTAAGTTCTTTACAGTTTTGTATATTCATGTTTCCCAGAATAAAGAAAATTCCCCCAGCCTGACTCTTTTCATCTACCCATCTAGCAATCGCGTCCAACTCATGACGGCGCCGCATCTCATTACAAGACCCTAAGCCAGACTGAAGATGAACCGAGATTAGCGTGAATTCAAAATGTCCTTTTTTAGTTCGAAAACTAAAGGCATAGGGAACCCGCTCGAAATTAGGGTTATCAGAACGGTCGCTGTCTAAGAAACCGTATGGTAAATCAATTGCAATATTTATAATTTGAGGTTTATAGAACGCAACCCACCATTCCGTGGCCGAAGTGTTAAGGTGGATTTCTGTACCAGTACCAGTGTCCTCTTCGGACAAAATGTATTGAAAACCATGAGATTTCATTGCATCGAAAAACTCGGCCGCTTTCTCATTCCCTTCATATGTATCACCGTTAGGATAGGTTCCGGGATAAGGCGAAGAAACCAACCCTTGAACAACAACAATGTCATTATCTTTAATGACTTCAGCTAAGGCAGTATTGTGACGTTCTTTTAAAGCGCCGAGAAGCTGGATATTGAAAGAACAAACAGAAAGGGCAGAACTACAAAATGCTCCTGCTGGCAGTAGAAGGAACACGGCCAAGACGATAAGTCGAAATAAGATTTTTTCAGGTAACAGTGGTGGAAGCATCACCGAAATCGGTTTTACGACACGTGGAAAAAGATTTTTAACAACAGCCATCAAATTCTTTCCTTTCAACATTTCGCCCCAACTGTAAATTTCATGTCAGATTTAGAGATTAATCCCTAGGGAGAGTTCTCAATCAATCCAACCATATAAGGGTTGACACCAAAATCGGCTGTCGGTTTCAATATTTAGCGCTACAACATCAATAGATGTTGCTACAAAAACCACCTAATCTCAGAAGTTCTACAGATGACCGTAAGTGAACTGTTTCGGCTTTTCCGGTAAGAAGAATAGAACCAGCATACACAGCGGCCACCTGTTCGCATTAATCGCCCAACGCAATCCCCACCGTTCCTTAATAATCTTACACGGGGATCATCATACTGATCCCCGCAACGTTATAAGCTACTTGCTGAGTTTGTTAAGTTTTCTGTCCTTAGTTGCGCTGGGAAGTCAAACCTAACTGGCTTGATGCTTCTATAAAGTGATCTAGCGAATCATACATCGTAATAATATTCTTGATATCCAGAAGAATCTCTCGCTCAGATTCAATTTCGGGAGAAAAATGTCCGTTCATCAAACTGGGATCAATGTCCTCTTTTTTGCCATTCATCCAATAATCCAAAGCCACAATGTGAGACATTACTCCACGTGAATCATGCCCATTGAGCGCTAACTCCCTCATTGCACATATATTTGGTGCCACTTTTTCTGTGAATAACCGTTTGAATTCATCAGGTTTACAGCGCGTCCATTTGTTCCCATAGAGAAAACGATGAAAGATCAGCGCTCCATAAAAACCGGAAAGTTTAGCATTCTCAGTTTTTTGCTTTTTCGGGGTTTCAGGGATATCGCTATTCTCCAGAAAGGCCAACTGATAACCCTGATCTGCGAGTTCTAAATTGTCATCTGAGCCATCTGCAAACATTAAATACATTGACCAATAGCATTGAGCCCTGCGTCGATAAAGGTGACGCAGATTAATTGCTCTACTTCGTCCTTCAGACCTGTTTTTCAAAAGCGATTTCTGGTCATCGATAGTTTTCTCTATCAGTCTTAACGAATACGTTGGGTTGCCCGAAGAATACTCAAGGTATGCCTGTCTATAATGCACTATAGGGTCAATAAGAAGGAACTTCTGGTCAGAATCAGTAGCGAGATGTTTCAATTCGCTATCAAACAAACCAATTGAATCATACAACCTGGCAGTGTTGTCGGAAACATTTGTTGCGATGAGATCTTTAAAATGCTGAGCATAGAATTCATTGATCAATTCTTTTGTTTCTTTGGTTGCTTTCACACCAATGTACGCGAGAATAAGTAGGCAGGCTCGTTGTCGTGCCCAAGCTCTAATGTTGGTGGGTTTTTCTGAGCTAAGGATAACTCCGTCATTATACTTTTCTGCAAGTTTCACTGTTAATGTTTTAAACCGTGACAATGCCTCTTTCATTGCTTCTGCACTATTGACAGCCTTTATTAAGTCTTCTTGTATTCTCAATATTTGAACATGCTCTTCCGCTTCAGTAAAAACACTCAACCTGTCCCCAAAATCATAAGACTCGCCATCAAGTGTAATTTCGTAATGGCTACACACATACCTATTCCAAATCAGAGCCTGCATAGACTCTGCACTGCGAAAATTTTCTTTAAGTTGTGCAAAGTCTTCCCTTAATACGGTATTCTCTTCAGCGTCACCAGATTGAGCGATTTGGCTTTTACTAACAGAATAGTTCAAGCTATGTTCTGTTTGTGCCCAGGCATGCTGAAGAAGTGTGCGTATTTGTATTTCAATGGTATATTTACCCAGCTCATTAAGATCGACATCCTTAATGCCTAGATATTCATTAAGACGTACACTAAAAGTAGGATCTATGGAAACAAGGATATGGATTGATTCATAATCATTATTATTCTTTTGTTTGTGCACAAAGACATCATGCCCATGTTTCTTCTTCAGCCCCTCTAACATGCCTCGAAGATCTTCAGACAACCATATCTTTTGAGGATTTTCATAAGCTTTAATCTGTTTTATTTCAAAGACAGGCCAGTTCATTAAGAACCGCAAGGCGTATTTTAACTGTTGTGGGTAATAGACAACAATTCGACCTCCAACAAGATCCGTAATTAAGTCCCTAATCTTGAACTGTTTTCCGATCCGGGCCTCTACATCATCAAGTTTTGTATAGTTACCTTCTGAATCAGGACAGCGAAATCGAAGAAGTTTCTCGACAATTGTTCTTGTTTCTTTTCGCCTGACAGAGGTGGTTACGGTGCGGTACTTTCCAGAGTTATGAGCATAGGCAGTAATCTCGGCCTCTAAAATTTTAGTTAGGTTCTCTAGATCGTCCAAAATTGATTTAGTGAGATCTTCAAAAATTTTTTCTGGGCACTCCATAAAAATGTCACGCGTAAAAGAACTCATTGCAAACACCCTTTAATTGATTGTGGATAAATAATTGAGGATATCCTGTGATTCTTTAATAAGAGGTAAGATTTCTTTACTGTGGATGTCCCCAGACTTTATACAGCTCGCCTTATCATAATTTTCTCTCAAACGTTTGATCCTTCTGAGCCAATAAAGATTGATAGGAAAATGCACCTTTTCTTTATCACATTGTTGTTTTATTTCTCGAGCCATTGCATGAATTCTGTCCATATTGCTATGAAGTAAATGACAATCCATTATCGGGATATCCTTCGCAGGCTCATCTGGTTTATTAGAAAGAGAGGGCTTGTTTGTCTGTGCCTGAGAAGGTGTTGTGTCCCTTTCGATATCAAGTTTAAGCCATTCAAGTATTTCCAGACGCAGCTTTCGTATTTCACCCTTCCTCAGAAGAACAACAATGAAACAGAGAAACAAAAAAACAATGAAAGCCTGCCCAAAAAAAGAAATTAAACCATCCATGACTCCCACTCCCGACATACTTGTATAGACTGATCAACGATGATTTTCATCATTCACATCCATACGTGTAAACAACGCTTTGCGTAACGACCATATTCCCTCTCCCAAGGGTTTCATTTTGACTCTAATTCCGAAACCTTCAAATTCCCCGCCGGAAACTATGACAGCCAGCGTCAAAGCCGTTATTATGCCTTTGGCGCAAAGGCTCAACGGGCTCTGTTTTGATATTTTTTCAAAGTACAGTTCGTTTTTACCCAAGTCTTTCATAAATAGACGTGTCAAAGACATTGGTTCGCTCTGCCAGGACGAATGCAAAAGCTCTGAGAATTCTTTCTTGTACGTCTCGATATCTTCCAGAATATCTCTTTGGCTCACCATGCAATAACGGTCAATATTCTCAACCGCTACCGTATAGGCGATTGAGAAATGATAGATAAAAGAAGAGAATTCTTTCGCAGGTAGATCCCCCACATCAGGAAAAAGCAGCTCCATCACTTCTGGATCCATGATTTCGTCATCTAATGGTAGCATTTCCATAACATCTCTCCTCTCGCTTCATTTAGCCTGTATGAACAAAAATGTTAATTTCCAACCGTTAGCCCTTGAATTAGAACTCAGGGAGTTCAAGATTTTTAAGATTTGTCTGTGTAAGCATCTCACGTGCTTCACCCTGATGCGCTCTCACCGCAATCTGGAACTGATACCAATCCGATTCTGTGTAATTGAGTGGATCGCGCCACGTATACTTATCTTTTATCGGATCAATACGATGAAACATCGTATCGCCCCGATCTCGCAATCCGCGTACCCTTTCGTTAACAGCAGCTTCAAACCAGAGGTCAGGATCGAATGACGGGATTTGCATGTCGCCATATTCTGCCGTTGCAGCTTTCTTAATATATCTCTTGATACGCTCCTGCTTAAAATCATTTGAGGGATCAGAGTCACCAATAAGCTCATCCAGATCACTCTTAAGTTCGTTTTGGAGTCGCTGTAGTTCGCTTGCCTCAATATCAGGATTGTTGTAACGCACCAGCTTTTCAAATATTTTGGCAGCAGCTTCCAGAAAAATGACTCTATTGTCTCTTCTCTCGTCGAGAAGACGTTTATCCCTCCACACAAGTGCCGGCCAGTCGGGATCATGTTGAGCATCCGCATGACCAATATTCGGAGTGGCTTTGGCCAAGGGGCTAGACATGGAGTTGAAGTCGCTGTAATACCCAATAAAATTCTGATGTGCCCACGTATCAGCATAAGCATGCAGTGCAATACCGATCCGATAAAGATTGCGTGTAGCAAGAGCCGTATCAAAAATCCTCTTTGCATTCTCGCTGTCGGGTGTTGTGTTCAACCAATGCATTGTTCCGTCCTTGCGTCCTGCATGGGGGCAGGTGGGATCACCCGGGATGAAATGAAAAATTGGATAGATGCGCAGCAATTTTGATTTTGGCTTCAGAATGTTCATTGTTTGACTGATATAATTCCGAAATGCTGAATCTTCACCTTTGTTCACTTCAAAAATTACATCATTGTCATCGACAAATTGAGATGCGTGAGCAATAGTAAGGGCATTTTCGGGCTCAAAGCCTGCTTTGGCGGCAATGAGATAGGTCATGTAATAGTGAAATTCGATATCCACAGTAGCACTCCTTGCAATAATCTTTTCTTGAACAATGATTGATACGGATGTGTGCTCTTGAAAAAACAATGGCCACATTCTAAGAATGTGGCCACCGGATCAAACCAAAGAACCTAACCCTTTTGCTGCCTGAACAATAAGCTTGACGACTTTCTCTGTCTTATTGATAACCTCCGCAATTTCACCAAGATCGCCAATTTCATCTTTTATGTCTGACGTGATCCCTTTCAATTTTGTTTCAGCCTGTTCTAAATCCGTCAGAGCAGCATCGAGTGCCCTCCAGCGCAAAGCATCCTCAAGATCATCCAGGCACACCATCATCCGACCGAGAGCCTCAGAATCAGGAAAAATTTTCAGCTGCTTGTTCACTTCTTCTTTACACTCTGCCACCAGAGCACGTGCGTCATGGTTATCCATAGCCATCTCCCTCTATTTAATCTTCAAGATCTTTACGTAAATCATCAGCAGCCTTAACTTCGTCAACAAAAACTTTGACGGACTCAATAGCACCTTTCAGCTTGCTTTTAGCCTTTAAATTGCTCTTCAAATCAGCATGAGCCTTTCTCAGCTTCGCAATAGCGTCTCGTGCCTGTTGAGCCAACTGCTGAGCGTTGTAGGAATATTCAAGAGTCTCTGCTGTCAGGAAAGCGCAGGAGAGAGGTTCTTTTTGAACAATTGTAGATGCGGAGTCTTTGAAGTAACCCTTAATATTATTTTCGACCTCTAATAAAAAGCCTTGCTCTTCTTCGTGAGGCACGAAATTCACCAGATAGTTATCAACCGCCTGAGCCATTTCCGCTACAACCGGATCAGCACGTTGAATGATGTCTTTGAGAACCTTTGTCTGCTTATGCCGAATGATTAATCCCCCAATTCCTCGGATTGCCTCGGAAACATAGCCACCGAAACCCGCAACACTTTGTCCTGTCATATCATTGTAAATTTCGACACCATCATTGAGCTTGCTTCCCAAATCTTCAGCCGCTTCCTGTAGCTCATCAGTAAATTTGTCTGAAGAAAGAACGACGAGAAGTTGTGCATACGTATTTAAAACATTTAGAGCTTTATCTGCTCTCTCTGCCCTTTTCTTCGCATCCCGCTCAACTTTGAGAGCACCTTCTATTTGCTTCATTGAAGTTGAAGCCGGGCCTGACGATAGTGTCGCAGCCGAGTAAAGACGTTCACGCTTACGTAATTCACCGTAAGTTTCCGTGACAGCTCCAGGCAAGGTGTCATAGCTCTTGGTGGCCGCAGCGAACTTTTTTACTTCCTTTACTTGTGAGGGGGTTAATACGGAACAACCGCTTAATCCGATCAAGACAACAAGCAACAGGGCGATTCTGATACGTAGCATCGAGATTTTTATCATTGACTATCCCTTCCTATTTTACTCAGTTTGAATGTGTGCAAAATCGATTGTTGATTTACACGGTGCTGCAGGAGAATCCCGCCAATAGTGTTTATCGAATTTAACGGTATAGGCTGTATCTTCTAACAGTGCCCGCTGTTCATCCTTGGTGCAGACCAAAACGGCTGAAAGCGAACCACGCCTGACAACATGAAGTGAATAATCCGCAAAAGGAACTAGCATTGAAGGGTCTCGTCGTACCGCTTCATCGATGACTTCTTTTTCAGTTGCGTTTTCGGTCAGATCACCAAAGGAAACCACCGTATCAACAGCGGTTGAAAGTTGGGTGAGAGAGGTGGCCAGTTTGTAGTATTTTTCCTCTTGCGTATTGCCAAAGATGATGCAGCCTGCAATTGCAACAGAGGTGAGAACTAGGAAAATCCATTTAATTTTGTTACTCATATCAGCTCCAATATACTAGGACACCGTTGGGATCACGACCCGTATCCAGATTCCAGTGGCCAGCAAGACTCACTGAGGAACTGGTACTGTTGACTGCGTTTTCAATCTGAAGCCACATATCACGCACGTTCTCGATGGCTGTGTTAAAGACTTTATCATAGTGCCTTTGTCCAAATGGGGTTTGTAGGCTAACGACATATTCACTCGCAGTGGCATTTTCAGGGGAGGGGTAGCTAAGACCCAGATTGGCGGCAACGTGCCTTGCACAGGGGACAAGCCGGTTTCCTTCTGCTGCGAGATCAAGAACAGTTTGAAATCCGTTATGCCAACCATTGATATCAGGTGGGTTCTGTTGAAACAGATCGGGATAAACTGTCTGCAACATATGTGACCACATATTCAGTATGACCGGATCTATCTGTCCATCATTTTCATACTCAGAGCATTTGCGAAAATCATCAATAATCTCACCAACGCCTAAATCACCAAGGTCTAGTCTTTGGAAAATAAAACTATCCTGGAACATCTCGCACTTACGATGCTCCCCTTTATTTTCTTCATAAGGCCCCACCTTGAGTTCAACAACAGGATGAATGGTTACGTCAGTAACAACATGGGCTGCATATCCCACAAGCCAGGACAACCCTTTTAGTCGATCTTCACCCTCCACCTGCCTAAGATATTCGACCCCAACATTTATCATGTCACCTGTCTTTACATAGTGCATATGATCTGCCCATTCTTGAGCAGAACGATCACCGATCGCAAGATAGGGATAATCAGGGCTTACAGCACCCATCTCGCAGTATGGCAAATAAAAGCCAATGGCTCGTGCAACACTTTTAGCATTGTTGTCCTTGAGAAAATGTTGATCCTGAGCTCAACGGATCATTGTAATATGAGCAAATGCGCCTGGCACACAATCCTCCTATAGCAAAAAAAGGGGACAATAAGGATTCGGATTCTGCAGCCTTATTGTCGAAAACAGTCGACAAACACTAACATTAAATTAACAACAATGATACCGCCTTAATGTTTTGTGCAAAAAATATCTTGGGAGTAGGTTTTTTAACGACAACTGAACGACTTAGAACGCAGGAAGCCCCTTACAGCTCTGCTCACATTTCCTTTAATACAGCAAAAATAGCATCTTGCCATTCTTCTCCACTGATACCCCATTTTCTGCAAGCTTCGTGGTCTATTCCATTTTTGGCATACTGAACTAACGTGTCCAAACTGTAATTGCAGATGCAAAACTGAGCATAGTCAGCAACGTTACCATGAAGATCTATAATACATTTCATAAAAACAATAGCCTCCGCCTATCAAACAACAAAAAGCGCAAGCTACAATATAAGAAACATTAAGTTCAACTATTTTAATATTAGTTTTCCGCATTAGATACATTCTGAAAACAGTTGTGTCTTCACGGGTAAAGTGGCGAAAGCACCAGCCCCATAAAACCTTGGCAGAAACTTTTTCTTATTAAAGCGGAAGTTAACCGAGAGTTGCTATTATTCATCGTTCAGGCCATTATTGACGCATGGACATCCCATCAATACAGCCCTTGCTGCCTAGAACTGAGAAATGCGTGCATTTAAAAAACCAGGCATTGGAGGTTGACGAGAGCTCGCGTGTTCTTACTGAGGGATTACCTGCCAAATCTCTTCAAGCTGTCGAAGACTTGTTGAAAATTGTCAACAGCTACTACTCAAACCTGATTGAAGGTATACTATTCACCCAAGAGATATTGAGCGATCAACACATAATGATTATGACACCAACAGCTCAAAGATAGAGCTACACCACTTAAGCCTTGCTCACATTCTCTGTCAGCAAGAAATTTCCAAGAAACTGGAAGATGTCTCTGAGCTTCGCCCTGCCTCGACTGAGTTCATTTGCAAAATCCACAAGTCTCTATACGATCAATTTCCCGATTCAATGCGTTCCATAGCTCTAAGCGAAAGGGATGGGAACACTGAAATTATTGGAGGAAAGATAAGAACAAGGGGTGTAAGAGTGGGGCAGCATGTGGCACCACCAGCAGAATTAGTGTCCAACATGTTGCAACTTTTTGAAAGGACTTACAGCGACCGCACACATGGCAATTCTCGTATTATTGCTGCTGCAGCTGCTCACCATCGCCTTATGTGGATTCACCCGTTTCTCGACGGGAATGGTCGTGTTGCCAGATTGTTCACCGACGCTTACTTCAAGTCAATTCCATTGACTGGTTATGGCCTATGGAATGTCAGTCGTGGTTTGGCCAAAGATCGGGGCAACTATAAAGCCATGCATGCAAAAACTGATATGAAAAGGCAGGGCGACTATGATGGTCGTGGTTTTTTTGTCTGAGAAAAAACTTGTAGAGTGGTGCGAATTAATTAACCGGACAGTAGTCCGGCTATAACTCAGCAGTTCTCGCTACAAACCTAATTGTTTTATGTCCAATCATTCCCCGTTTAATTCGGCTGCAATCTTGTCATAAGAATGGCAAGCTGAAAGCATTCCTCCATACCAGATAGCTAAAGGATATTTGGGGTTGCGAGACATCTCAAATTCCCCCCTTTCTTTAGCGCCCATTTCATGGCCATTAAACCGCAACGTCCCGAAAATATTATGTGACCACTGATCGCATCTGAACTGAAGAGGATCTTCCCAGTCTGTTGCATAATCTACAACAACAATTTTACGACCAGGTTTTACCCTTCTGTACAGATCAAAACATCGATTGATATGCAAATCATTAAAACCATACCCTAAAAACAGGACCGCATCCGCTTCTAATACCTTTTTCTCAATTTGAGAGTAGTAGGTTCTAAAGGGAGTACCTAATATCTGGCTTGCCTTATCATACCCTGTAATGATTGCTGATGTTGGCAAGTTCCACCCTTCAGTGGTAGTAATAGAGTTTCTGCCGCTAGAATTATGTTGAAAAGTAGCGGAAAGATCGTCTTGCCAGTGGATCTCGTGCATATTGGTTACGCTGCTCTCTTGATTGAAATGTACGGAACCATGGACGTGGTAACAAAATCTCCAATCAGTGCGCGAATAGACACTTTCAGGATTGAAACAACCGGTGCCAGGGTCAAAGCCAGTAAAGAGATCAGGTAGTGATTGTAGAATTAGATTGTCGTAGTTCGGCGTCACGACACCTGTTTCAAACTCCGAGTCCAGTTGAGACATAAAGGCTTTGAATGCATCAAAGTTCTCCCCATGTGTTTCACTTACAGAAAGACATTTGCCGCGAAACTCCTTAAGCAAACGGTCAATGAGATTGCAGGCCAGGCTGTTAAACAAAAAGCCTTCTGGCTGTTTGAGTTCACACCGAAAATGATCTATTTGGGGAAAAGATTTAGGGGCAATAAATGCCCCCAAAGCGTTCTGCCTTTGATTACTATTGGTCAATGTGTCAAGCATGAAGAGAACATACAGGACTTCCTCAAATTGAGAAGCCCTTCCCATGTGTTGTTCTATTTCCCTTTTTACATAGGAGAATAAGCTGCCTCCTTCGTCAAAGGATGCAAGGGGGTAGTGTTCAAGTGCCCACTTGTGAAACAATCTATCCACGTCATTTACGGAAGGCATTCCAAAGTCGATGGAAGCTCCGGCACCAGCAATGATCAATAATTTCTTTTTCATCGGTGACCTCTCACCTTTCCTTATGTACTAACATATTCTTGCCGTTCTACCTATTTTCAAGCGTCTATTTGCTCCGAATAGGAACAATGCAGCTTCATGAAAATCAAGTGTCAACAAAATAAAGATATTAGCCTATAAATATTTTCGTCAGAACCAGTCAATGTAATCGCCAAGAAAAACAAATTGATCATCACAGGTCGGCTGGATCTGATTCAACAGATTATCCAACTCGGCCCAATGGCCTTGCATGTCACCGACAGCTATCAGTCGACACATTCTATGTCTCCAAAATCAAGCCGGGATTAAACCTGTCGACCTGTTCACGATGATAACCACAACAATCCATCACGTCTTCTGTCTCACCGATCACAAACCGCTTTGCAATACGACTGTGGCCGCAAATCCAATACCCGGCTTCACTTTGCTCGACCAGCTGCTTTGTAAGATCGCTAGCAAAAGCAGCACTAGTCAAATCTTCGGCGAAATCCGGATGTACACAAGTAGGCAAAGGGCAATGATGCGTTACCACAATATCAGGCTGATGCTTAAGCCAATCGCGGTGTTCTATGTGGATATCTCTTATCCCAAGCGGGGCAACAGTCCGCATTTTTTTATCATCACTTGAAGACCAGTCACTGACTGTCAGAGCTCTTGAATTTAAAATGGGTCGCATTTTCCATTTCTCAATCAAGATCCATCCCTTTAATCATTTGAAAAGAAACTAGCTGATGATCAGAGAAGTATTTTCTAAACTTATTATGCTGATAAGGCGTACCCGGGTAATCTTCATCCACAGTTGAGTCCCAGTACACCTTCATTTCATCTACCAAAGATCCAACTTTAAATGGATAGGCGCTATCGATGTCCATTTGAGTGTAAGTCGGTCTATACATTACATGGTCGTAGGGTTTCGGTTTCTTGATGTTCGTGTTGGTCGGCAGACAATTTTCATTCATCGAGATAAATCCTCTGGGAATAACTCTGCCAAGCTCATCTTTGTTCTGAATATTCATGTCCCCGACAATGATAAAATCCTTTTCGTCACTACCATTTAAATCGATCCACCTTGCTATTGAATCCAATTCATGCGACCGCTTAACTTCATTCCAAAAACCTGTATCCGGCTGAAGATGAACAGAGACTAGAACAAAGTCCAGAGATCCTTCTATCGCTCTAAAACCAAAGGCATACGGAACACGTTCAAAATTGGGGTTATCCGAACGATCCTTATCTAAAAACCCGTGGGGAAGATCGTTTGCAGGATCGACGACATCTGGCTTATAGAACGCGACCCACCATTCCGTGGCAGAGCCATTATTGTGTATTTTTGTCCCAGAACCCGTGTCTTCCTCAGACAAAATATATTCAAAGCCGCGTGCTTTCATTTCATCAAAAAAAACTGCAGCTTCAGGATCTCCACTATAAGGAGTTCCATCTGGATAAACCCCAGGATACGGAGGGGCAACTAGCTCCTGTATTGCCACGACATCATAATCTTTGACAATATCCGCCAAGGCTCCATTCTGCCGTTGTTTTGAATTTCCGAGAAATTGAATATTGAAGGAGCAGATTGATATCGTAGAACTACAGAGCCCATATGCTGGAATCAGAACAAAAACTAAAAGTAGACATAGACAATAATATCTAAACGTCCCTTTCATATCATCCCTTTCTGTGATAATCAGCAAGCACTTATCTGCTGCTTAAGTTACTCGTTTTCTAAGTTTTTCAAAAGACCTACACATAAACATTTTTTCATTTTAGACATTAAAATTCAGTCCAAAGTATGCCATATTGTCCTAAATGGTATTGTCCTATTTAGTACAATACCATTTAGGACAATATGCAGCAGGTCATCATATTATCATTTATTTTTCAATATGTTAGCAATTAACTACAAATTTTACTCACTCCAAAAATGACCAATCTTGACAAAATATCAGTGCTCCCGAGAATGCGTGCGCAAAGTGAAAGAGGTAGAGTCTTTAAACTGATATGGATTCTGGATCTCGTTTCTGAATCGAGCAAAACATGGGTAAACCTCGTTTTTCAGAACGTCAAAACACATTTTATTCTGATTGATTCTATCCCTCCTGAACTTCTTTCCTATTGCACGGTAGGGTCATACTTTCAAAACGGCAAGAAATTTTTGGACACCCCTGAAGGCATTTCTTGGGACTTTTCGATTACGTCAAACCAAGACAGCCTGTACCAGGAAGCTCACAGGGCATTTACTGACTGTGAATACAACTTGACTCTGAACCATCGCTATACCGACATCTGTTGGCAACAGCATTGCTTTATTCAGCAAGTAGACCGTATCAAAATAGTGATTCCATGTTTCGTTATCGCTGCAACCTACTATTTCAGGTCTACATCTCTTCGTGAGGCAATTTTATCCAGAAAAGTACCAACGCTGTGCGAATCCTGCTCGGTTGATGATTTTGGTCATGCAGAGATTCATTTAAAATCAGGTGCAAACCTTGGTGATGCACGGATAATCGCCAAGCTCCTTCTTGATCCTTTTGCAAGGGCAAGACTCAATCTTTGTAAAAACTTCCACTACACGACCAACGACAAAGCCTATAGCCGTATATATGTTCAATTTCCCGTTGAGCAAACTATCACCATGAAAGCACGCGGGATATACACAGAAGAAAATAATGGGTCTGGCACTTTTGTTGTTTGCCAGATAGAAAAAGAGAATAGCGCCTTTCCCTTTACTTCGATAGAAGTGTACTATCAGGGGCATGAAAAATCAGCTACGCCAGAGCAACAAGGCACCTTTCCGACTCAACGGAAGAAACACAACAATCGGATGACAAACAGATCTCCTTCTTCAAACCTTGTTCGCCATTTACTTGAAAACAGTGATATTGCACAAAATGAGTTTCTAGACAGCATCATCGAATACAGAATTGCCGTACCTAAATGCACTGAAGATTTACAACCTGTTTCCACGACAGATGATTCCGACAATCATGTTGATTTAAGTTCACAACTTGACCATCCTGGAGAGCATTCCACTGCCAAAGCAGAGATTGAAGAGAAAGAAAAAAACAGGACAAAATTTGAGTTCTCTCTGGAGGATTTCATTCAGATGGTATCATACCTACAGGGCTCTCACATAGTAACAGTTGGGAGAAAACAAATTCAACTGGAGGTCACAAACTTTTCCGTTACGCAATCGGACGTCCCCCTGAAATATGAGGATACCGAGAAAGTGTCCATAAGAGAGAGTTATGACCATACGCCCAAGAACAGGCGACGGTACGCAACCATCAGGTTTGAATGCAACGGGCGACATATTTGTATCGTTGAGATCGACCAAACCGGCATTGGTAATGCTCGATGTTCCACCAAGGTTCTGATTGCCAACGAGGAAATTTTGGATCAGTGCGCGGTAGATTGCGTTAAGGATTATGTCAACAGCAGACCACTAAAGGCTCGCCAAGAGACCTTGAAAAAGGAAGGAATCAGGTTTCTTCGTAAGAACCACCCTCAGCGGAATGATGAGGTGTTGAAGGCGGGGTGGAGGAGGTGGATGTTGGCAGAGCTGGCCTCTTCTGGACAAATTTTTCATAGTTGATAATCTCAAATCCGGTCGTGTTCCTCACAAACAACCGAAAAACCAGTGACCAGAGAGGTCAAATATGCAGCTTACCACAGTCACACTCTTTAACTTTCAATGCTTTGGATCTACCCCAACAGAAATCACCCTCAAAGACATCTCTTTTCTGATAGGACCAAACGGTTCTGGAAAAACAGCTGCGCTCCTAGCGTTATGCCGCATGTTCAGCTTTGACCCCAAACAGAGACATCTTCGCAGATCAGACTTTAACGTTCCCTATAACGAGGAGCCCCTTGAAGCAAAGAGAGAGCTTTGGATAGAAGCGGAATTCAGCCTGCCGGAAATCAATAATACAGGGACAGACCAACCAACTGTTCCACCTCAATTCAGCCACATGCGGCTTCAAGACGGTGCTGAAATTCCAACTGTTCGCATTCGTCTCAGTGGCAAGATGGATGTCGATGGAGACATTGAAGAAGAGGTGGTCTATGTCTTGAGCGTAGACCATCAGAATCAGCCTGTCGACAAGCAGCCTTTGCCAGCCTTGGACAGAAAAAGCATTCAAGTACATTACCTTCCTGCCAAGCGCGATCCCGCCGACCACATCGCTTATAGTGCGAATGCGCTATTGGGGCGCCTGCTCAGATCCGCTAACTGGAGCGAAGACCGAAAGAATATCCAAGAACTAACAGAACAGGTTAGCCAAACGCTTGAAGAGAATATAGCCATCAGCACATTCGGAACACATTTGACAGAACAATGGTCTCATTTTCATAAAGGAGCTTTTTTCACCAACCCCTCCATTTCATTTGCAACAACAGAAATCGAAACCTTGCTTCGTCACATGTCGATCTCCTTTTCGCCAGGGCATGATGAAAGCTATATTGACTTTTCACGACTCAGCGACGGCCAAAAGTCACTGCTCTACCTCTCTCTGGTTTTGACTGCGCAACAAATCAGCCGAGAATTAATTAAGGCGACTGGCCAAGAGACCGGTTTTGACCCAGACAAGCTCAGACCTCCGACTTTTACAATCATCATCATTGAAGAACCAGAAAATAGCTTGGCTCCGTACTACCTTGGACGCATCTTCAGTTCACTACAGAAAATGATCGATGGCATGTCTGACTCCCAAGCCCTTATCGCAACCCATTCCCCCCAAATCCTGAGAAGAGTCGAGCCAGAGAATATCTGCTACCTGCGCCTTGATGAGCAAAGGCAGAGCAAGGTAAAAACCATTTTGATGCCCGACAAAGCAACTGATGCTCATAAATTTGTTCGTGAGGCGGTTCAAGCTTTTCCAGAGGTTTACTTTGCCCGTTTGGTTATTCTTGGCGAAGGAGACAGCGAAGAAATTGTCCTGCCGCGGATACTGAGATCAAAAGGAATACCCGTTGATGAAAACGGAATTTGCATAGCCCCCCTCGGAGGCAGGCATGTCAATCATTTCTGGAGACTATTGAGTGGACTGGACATCCCCTACATCACACTTCTTGATCTTGATTTAGCTCGTCATAGAGGCGGCTGGGGTCGAATCAAAGTCGCGAATAACTATTTGAAAAAATTTCATCCTAAAAAGGCTCTACCTAGCAACCATTTCATCCCTGAATGGAACAATGAAAAACACAAAGTACGTGAGTACGATAATTACTTTGAACATCTCCAAGGCAGCGATGTCTTTTTTTCGTCTCCCTTGGATCTGGACTTTTCAATGATCAAGGCCTTCCCAAAAGCTTATAAAATAAAGGTCTCCGACGTTGTATCTCCAAATGAAGATGCGATAAAGTCAGTCCTAGGGAAAGGCTACCACGGAGTTGAACAGTATTCTGCCGATGAACAGAAGCTGTTCGAGTCATATGTAAAACTGTTTAAAAACGGGAGCAAGCCTGCTGCTCACATTGGAGCTTTGTCATCGTTGTCCGACGAAAAACTTCTTGCAGACATGCCGACGGAACTGGAGCAGCTTGCGGAGAAAGCAAAAGAAAAGCTTGAGGGTCTGCACGAATGATACGCCCAGAGGAATGGCAGCCAGCTGACGGATTGAAACTAGAAACCAATGCCATGAGAGCCGCGATTGAACAAGCGGGATGCTTGGCCTTGATGGCTGGTCCCGGTGCTGGCAAAACTGAAATGCTGGCACAACGAGCCGACTTTCTCCTTCGCACCGGCACTTGCCGCTATCCACGGAGAATCCTCGCTATTTCCTTCAAAGTCGATGCCAGCTCAAACCTGAAAGAACGGGTTCAAAGACGCTGCGGAAAGGAACTGGCGTCTCGTTTTGACAGCCATACCTTTCATGCCTTTGCCAAACGAATAATTGACAGGTTCAGGCCCATCCTAACAGGGACAGATGCTCTTGACCCTGACTACACAATCGGTGGGCATCGAATCGACAGAAAGCAAATTACATTTAGTGATATGGTTCCTTTGGCGGTTCAGATTCTCGAAAACTCTGAGATCGCCCGCAACGCAATCAGAATGTCATACACAGACGTATTCCTTGATGAATTCCAGGACTGCTTAGATGAACAGTATAAACTCATAAGAGCCGCATTCCTCAAAACATCTATCAGGATGGTCGCAGTCGGTGACACCAACCAACGAATCATGGCGTGGGCCGGGGCTCTCGAAGGAATATTCCAATCTTTCGCCCATGATTTTCAAGCCACGTCTCTCAACATCTACAGCAATTTCAGATCAAAACCCAGAATTCGTAGATTACAAAACGAGATGATAAAGGCTATGGATCCGAAAGGTGCTATACCGGAGGAAGAACTAGCAGGAGAGGAAGGAACTCTTGAACTACGTCATTACCCCGACTGCCAATCGGAAGCCGAGGATCTTGCAGATCGGATTGCTTCTTTTATCAACGAAGAAAAAATCCCGCCATCCGAAATAGCCGTCTTGATGAGACAACAACCCAGCCAGTTTGGCGCACCTTTAATGGCGGCCTTGACGAAAAAAGGAATTCCATATCGCAACGAACATGACCTGCAGGATATAACGACACAGCCGCTTACAAGACTCATTATTGACTTTTTGACAGTGCTCCACGATGATCATGCACCCGACGCCTGGCAACGGTTGATGTACGTCGTGTCAGAGTTTAGCGATCCTGACAATCCGAATGATCAGAGTAGCTATTGGCAAAGGTATATTGCAACTACAAGCAGAACCTTAAAATCCCAAGATGACTATCAAACAAATTTGGAAAATAGTCGGGTTTTTGCAATAAACTTTATAGAAAGATTTGGAAACGATCGCGTCCGTGCTCTTTCTCCGGAATATGAAAATGCAAATAGAATTTCTGAAATATGGAATTATACGTGGGAAAAATTGAATGAACTGGTTGCTGCTGAAAGCAGCATCGAAATGGCCCTGAAAACTTTCTATAATGATCAAGTTGTACGAATTCTTACTGTTCATAAAAGCAAGGGGTTGGAGTTTCATACTGTCATATTCATGGGAATTGAAGAGGAAACGTTCTGGTCTAAAAACGAATCTGGATCAGCCGAAAACCGTTGTACTTTTTTTGTCGGCATATCTCGGGCCAAAGAACGTCTGATTTTGACGCACGCAGACTATCGAGAAAGACCACACGGGGTCCGGATGTGGTCAGAAAGTAGAAACCCACAAGAAGAATATCTTGGCTACACAGAAGGCCTTGAAGGTTAAAAACTACAAAATCAATTATTACCAAATCCAATAATTACATGAGCTAAAGAAATTGCCCCACTCAATGGAGCTTTTTCTGATGAACGTTCATGTTTAGTGTCAAATATTGCAACTGAAGGGAAAACTCTAGAAGGGATTGCAAGATAATTCTCACCATCTTCTTGCAACATCTTAAGTTTATGTTGTGTTGTTTGACAAAAAAACCGATCAGTTAGAGATTTAACAACGACATCTGATTCAGAACCAACAATGCCAACCATTACAGCAACAGGCTGGCCTATTGAGTAATTTCCTTCGACAAAACGAGCAACCCCATCAGACCCAAAATACTTATCAATAGAACTTTTTGTTCTTGCTATCTTTTTAAACTCAAAAACCAAAAACAACCTTTTCCCACTATAGTTACTGAAGTAAGTTATATCCTTCCGAATACGGTATAAAAGTGTACCATCTTCATTATAAGCCACCTGAGGGTCTTCATAAGTCCATTTACCAGTAAGTGACGAATCGGCTTGAAGGTTTTGTAAATAACCACAAAGCCGCTCTGTCAATTTCGGTTCACGAACAGAAAACTTGAAATATTTCGGTTGCTTTTTGACAATCTCATCCCACACTCTAACTAAATACCGCGCCGCAATGACAGCCTCATCTTGCGGAAAGGCATCCTTCCAAGGATCATGCTGCTTCACTTTTGCACCTCCTGTTTCTGGGCAGAAAGCACACAGCGCACAATTTTTTCTGCATCACGATATGCCTCAGATTGCAACCAAAGTCGAGAAACCAATGGTTTTACGAGATAAAACATATTGTCATGACGAACCATTGCATCTGCTGCAAGATAGAAGTTTCCAGCTATTTGCATTGGAAGAAGATTATTATCAATAATGTGTCGCAACACCTCATCTAAAGCTTGGTCGCTTTTTTCTATCCCCACCGCTCTTGACTCTTGCAGCAACATAATTCTAACAACACCTAGCGGCCCGCATACTCCAAGAGAAGGCACTCGAACATGAACCGAAAAGTTCCCTCTTCCCTTACGCAGATCTCGCCAATGCTCAAGTTCAGCTTGCAACGCTTTAGAATAGCCATCAATTTGCAAATCATTAGGGCGATGCTGCAAAGTTGTATCAATATTTTCAACTGAACTTGGCTGCAAATTAGGAGCGATTCTGTCCGCAACTTCTTTAATGCGCTCTTGCTCAATTTGATTCAAATCAAAATATTCAAAAATCAATGACTCACATATGCCGGGATTATACGGACAGCGTAAAATTTCACTTTCAGCCTCTTGCGCCACTAGGCAATCAGAAACTTCACGAACAATTTCCCATGCACGCTCAGGATGCTCATGGTGGTCAGGATGAACAAAAGGTAGCTCCTTAATATTCGTAAGCGTTACCCGCTCACGCTCGAAATTTATTTGATAAGCTGTAAGTAGTAATAAATACTGAACAAGTCGAGAGTGCAAATAGGCCGCAGCAAAACGAAGCAAAGGTTCATCATTTTTGGGGCCAAAAATAGCGCCTACGCTACTAGTGAAGGAAAATGGCGTATTGGAAAATACAGCCCTGACACTTCGCTGCTTCGAAATGCCATCGGTAAAGACGATTCGCGGATCATTTTTAAAAGCTGAAAAAAGCTCTTCTGGTAATCGAGCTACGGTCTCTATATCTTTAGGGAACTTACGCAGCAATTGACTATCTAAATTTGGGCCATCAACCTTGAAGTTTTTAGCATCAAGAAACAGCAACTGATGGAGTGGACCTGACTCGACTGGGTCAGAGATGGATAAATCTTTTCTGTGAAATCCTTTGCGAGACACCCATCTCTTTTTCGATCCGATCAAATCATTGAACGTGCCACACAAGCGCAACCGAGTGATCGTCGCGATATCCCGATGAGTCCCCCAAAACAATGAAGTCAACAACTCGTTGTCCCCAAACAATCTTTGCGTCTGTAGAACATGTCGATCTGAAGAATGTAGACTTAAACGGCCAAAGGCAAAACTTACATCAGCTTTAGGAACCCAGTATTCAAACGTTTCATCGCCTGGGGGCATTCCTGTTATTTTTTCTTCTCGAAGACTTGCTACTACTACAATGCAAGGCTGCTTTGCCGTGTTAAACAATATTTTTCGCAAATCTCCAAAATTAATTACCTTTTCAAGCCGAACACGCGTCAACCAATCGGCAAGGAATTCTTTACTGGTTGGCGCGACCAGGGCACTTGCAGGCAAAATAAGACAAAGTTTTCCATCAAGCACGACGTTATCAAGCGCCTTCAACATAAAAGCGTTAGCGGTTTGCCGCCTCGGAATTTTGTATTTTTTCCCCGCAGCCCACAGATCACTTG
>JAFGIN010000010.1 GCA_016929595.1 Chitinispirillaceae bacterium | reverse complement strand
TGGGGTAGTAACAGTGGAAGTCACTTTTCGCAGTGGAGACAAACAGGTTTTTTCCAAAGTGAAATGCCATAATTGAAGATCCTGTCTGAAACATCTCAGACAGTTTCAAACACTAATATTCCCCGGGAACAGGAAATTATTTGTTCCCGGGGATCTCACTCCGCTGTCACTCTCACCCCTCTTGACTAAACCACCGATGTTACCTTCCAACCACAAACCTGCTGCATGACCTTTCGATTCCTGCCTTTATCTGTACGATGTAGACCCCGCACGGAAGAGTATTGGTACCGATCGCCACGAGATGGTTGCCACGCGGCAGTGTAGTGTACGTATTTTTTATCATTTTTCCCATGAGATTTGTGATGCCAACTTGTACATGTGTATCAGATTTGAGGTGCAGCCGGAATGAAGCCTGTCGCTTGTCGAATAGAATAGCCGAATGAGCAGGTGTGGTACTATGCAATGTGTGTGCTGTGTTCTGGTCAAACCGATACTGTGCGAAATTGCAGGATGTGTGTTTGCCTGCATTCGTGAAAAGGCCGGCCACATGCAATGTTGTGTTGTCGCAAAAGAGTGCTGTTACAGATCCCGGAAAGAACGCTGTGTCGTACCGCACGATTGAATAGACTCCTTCGTCAAGAGCGCTCCACCGCTGCCCATCCCACTGCGCGATACCGTATACCGGTACATTACCGGCGCGGTAGATACTCCCGCCGGTAAAGAGAATTCCTGCAGGGTTGACAGCGAGTGCTGAAACACCACTGTATCTGGAACAGATTCCCTCTGCGAGCGGATGCCATGCGATTCCGTCCCAGCGGGCGATATTACTGGCAGCTGTAGTTCCTGCCTGAGTGAATTCGCCTCCCGCATATACATTGCCAACGTGGTCAACCACCAGCGCATTGACCGGGTGAAAGCTGGTTGGCTCTTTCCGGATACCTTCGCCAAGGGAACGCCAGGATATACCGTCCCACATTGCGATATTGTGTGCGACAGTACTGCCGGCAACCTCAAATTTTCCTCCTGCGTAAAGGTTACCTGCTTTGTCAAAGGCAATTGCCATGACCTCATCACCGCTTATACCCGCGCCGAGTGCTTTCCAGGAGGTACCGTTCCAGCAGGCGATACGGCGCGCAGCTATACCACCTATCGAATCGAATGTTCCTCCGGCATAGAATACCCGATGCATCAAATGCAAGTGTATAGCATTTGCCGGAGTAATTGAGTTGGCCGAGGGTATCCCATGTCCCGCTTGAGAATCGAACAACAGCTCTATGTTTTGCATCCAAGCCCAAGGCACTTGCAAATATATCACCAGTCGCATTACCTGTAATGGCTGAAACACATGCGATATGTCCCTTGTCGAATGCCTGCCATTTCATACCATCCCATCTGGCGGCATTATCTATAGTGGTTCCCCCTACTGCGGTAAAATTTCCACCCACATACACATATCCCCGGGTGGTATCGGCGAAAACACAGGTTACTTCACCGTTGAATCCGTTTTCGGTCGCCGCTGGTTTCCATGCATTATCGCGCCAGGCCACCAGGCTAAAGGCACTGTATCCGTAAACATTTCCAGAGTAATCAACAATGAGTGTTCCGGGCCCTTCATCTAACTCACCAAGCTGCTTCCATTGCGTACCGTTCCACACTGCAACTATAGAATGTGAGCTGTCCAGGGAGTTTTTTACCAAGCCACTCACGTAAAGATTACCCTGACTATCGGATTCTGCGGATGTTACATAGGTAAAATGTAGATTACCTACGCTGCACCACGAGGTACCATTCCATTGCGCCAACCCGTGTACGTTGTCTGGTATAGCAGTATAAAATTCACCCATGGCATACACCGTTGCTCTGCACAACAGTAGTTTTGATACTTTAACAATTCTGCCTGATTCGGATGCCAGCAGACCGTTGCTTATCGGTTGCCAGGCGTTACCATCCCATCGGGCGACACCTGCAGCAGGTACATGACCGACAGAATCAAAGAAACCGCTTGCCCAGAGCGAACCCTGCTGATCGAACATGAGTCTTCCAAGTCCATGGTTAAAATATTCTCCTATCGTATCCCAGGAACTTCTGGACCGGTGGGGTCGGACCTTTGTAACACATAGATTCTGCTCATTTTAACTCCCGAAAAACCTCGTTTTCAAAGCTTAAGCCACTGTTTTTCATATCTAAATCACTCAAATAGCAGCTTTACATTTCTTTCATCCCGAAAAGCCGGAAATGGGCCCTAAGTGTGCGTCGTAAAATTATGACCGGCTACTTACGAAAAAGCAGCGGCGGCTGGAAGCGATTTTAAACCGGCTGATGTCAATTTTTCACCGGGTGAATGCTGTTATTCATCTGGATGGTGCAATTCCAAGCGGCTAAAGGTAAATAATAGCCGGCTGGTGGCGATTATTATTGTTGGTTTACAAATAGAATTTCTCCACACAGATGCCACAATAGTGCCGGTTGAGCCAGCTCCATTTTCGTAAATACTCTACCAGACCGGCTACTACCTATCAGAAACGACTTCAAAAAAAAGTAATTTTGCCAATAAATATTCTTTTATCCGTTTTCAAACGGATAAAAGACACCATTCCGGCCATATTGATATGAGAGCATAATATGGAACTTTTTTGCATCCCTGTAACAGGAATTTTTGAGATAACTTTTCCCTGAAGATCCAGTTGTTCTACCACATTGACAGTCACTCCATCAGGTACAGCCACCTTCAGGATGCCATTTCTCACCTCTAACGCAACCTGTGAAGTCTGTTTATAACTGATGTTCCTTTTTATTCCGGACATATTCTTATATGAGTACACAGTCTTTTCAATGTTACTCCAGGACTGTTGCACGGTATCCCATTCCTGCTCTACAATACTGTCCACATTGCCAGATGCATTATAGTAACAGTACATCCTGGTTTCTTCATTAATCTCGGAAAAGCTTGAATCACTTCCGGTACCGATGGTCTGCTCAACCATTTTATTCTGTTGGTCCGTTCTGGTAACGAGCATCAAATATTGCATTTTCGATAACTCTTCGAAAAGTTCATCATCGGGTTGCATATCAAAATGCATTTTACATTGTAACGTATCAAGTACACCATTTCCCGAAAAACAATAATCTGTGGAATAATTGACAGGTTCTTCACCCAAAGAATAGACAGTTGCATTTGAACGAACAACTCTATCACCATCTTTGACATATCGATCAATTGATTTACTTGAAGTATCTATTTCACCATCATCATTCCGATACAGACCAATACTTATAATTGAATCAAAATTAAAAATGCCATTCGTCGCATCGATATACTGCATTGACATATCAGCCATCGTCAATATTGTAACCAGATTTGAATAGCCGGGATAGTACTTCATTTCTGCGATCATTGTATCGGGACCACTGAAATCTGAACTCCAGATCGACAATTCCTTCATCGTTACCCCATCAGGATCATATTCATACATAACCTTCTCATCAAAGCTTTCATTACTAATAAGTTGCTGAATAAGCCTGCCATTACTGTCAAATAAGTACCGGGTACAACCATCCTTTGCCCATGATGAACTTTCCCACCTGAATATTTCAATACTGTCGGTAACAGAATTCTCATTTGAACCGAAAGCTGCTTTTTTAAGGGTTTTTCCCTGCTGAAATGATACCGGCTGAAACAATTGAATCTGCCGTATCATCCGGTTCTTTACCGACTCAGTTTTTACTGCAGTTGTATTTATAGTTAGTAAGGTAATACAAATGAGTGATTTAAAAATAATCGTACTATGAAAGATGTTCATTGTTTCTCCTGTTTTTGTTAATGATTAATTCTACCGTGTTAGAATTACATACCGGTAGTCGAGCGGTGATTATTGAGCAATGTCGAAATAAGCGCTGAATTAAGCGACGTCCAAATGTCAAGACGACCGCATTTTACGCAGATTCCTCTTGTCATTTCGAAATTTCTCAATGCTGCGCTTCGCTCAATGACCGGGTTGATGCAATTTCGTTATCCTAAAACAGTAGAATTAAAAGCTTGTTATGAATCCTAATCTACAGAAAATAATTTAATTAATCATGATTTGCAAACAATTCAGAATTTCATCGATACATCTGCTGCGCAATTATGAACACTTGATTTCATTTTTTTTGACGTTCAGAATTCTTAATAAAATTGCCAGTTACTATCCATTTGACGTAGACACAGTCTCTAATAATGTTCTCTCTATTTGAGAGACCGGAACTGGAACTATTTACTGTAGCATTCATGCTTTCACAAATTGCATTTTCAACTAACTCACGCGTCATTGTTCAATCTCCTTTTGAATTCATCCCGAATTCTTCTTATCTAGACTGAAAATTCATTTATCTTAAGTTCTATTACGCGTTTACACATATTTTTCCCATTGAAGTTTAGTTTTTCGCGAATAACAATTATTTGTATCCTTAAAAAGCGTTTATCGGGCCAACACCGGAAGTTATTAATATACATTGTGTTACTAAAAATACTGAATATAAAAGGGCAGGACAAATTACCCGAATTGTTACATTTTTGATGTATCTGGTTATTTTCGACACTGTCCGGTTACTTAATCCTGAACCGGAGAATACATTTTTGCATAAAGATTCTGTTAACAATTACGCTCATCACTTAAAAATCTACGGTAATCCCCGCAACTGGTAAAATGCCATTGGATTCATAATCCTTGAATCCCGTTCTCGAGTACCGATCAAAGTAGCGTTCGACAACCGGCATTGAATTCAGGAGATTCATTACCTCAAGATACCCGGTAATATTCCCTCTGTTTAAAAACGCCTTGAACGTATAACGAAGGTTCAATGATGCAAACAATGGAAGATGTCTGCTGTGGTAACCACTGGTTGAATCGATTTCATATCTATCTTCCAGCTGGTTAAAAACAATCGGAGAGTATCGACGGCCATTATACAATTGCATACGTATGGAAACACCATGATGTTTATTGATATTTGACCCGATTGAAAGCCCGAATGTTTTTCCAACATCCATTTCATCATGATACCATTTACCATCTGTATATTTATTCTCTATTGAGAACAGCGAAAAGGATCCGGAATAGTACAGACGATCATATTTCCTTTTCTGCAACAGAAATTCTATTCCATAGCTTTTCTTTTTTCCCTCTGGATCAGAAAGTTTCCAGATAAATTCCCGCCTGTTTGTATTTTCGTTATAGTAAGTTGTAACATACTGTCGCATTCCAGGTGACACATACGGATATTCCCTGTCGTACCACTTGTAATAAGTTTCGCATGTAAAAACATGATCACCTGCAAACTCTTTTTCATAAGATATTACAGTCTGCTGGCACCTTTGCAGCCTGACATCATCGAGCGGTACTTCCCTTGAACTGAATTCATTTGGATTTGAAGCAATTATTTCTGAGATGAGCTCACTGAACTCTGCAGGAAACTGGTAATAAACACCACCATTAAGTGCAACTGTTCCAAAACGAGAACAATTAAGCCGCAATCCAAGCCTGGGTGAAATTCCATAATCGGTAATGATATCATAATAGTCACCCCGAAGACCAGCGACCATTTTTAATGGACCTGCATTCAGAACATATTCAAGATATCCTCCGGCATTTTTAAGGTCAAGGATAGAATCCGCCTGCCATGATTCATCAACACGCCACTGATTAAAATAAATACCTGCCGAATCAAATCCTCCAGGATAAACAGCAAACTCACCATTGCTTGAATAACTGTATTCGTTTTTAATCCGGTATCTTCGATACCCTGCATTGAAACCACCACTCAACCGATGATAATCATTAAGCCGTAAAGATGCATCATCTTTTATGATGATCTGCCATCTCTTATCAAGTGCTCCCCAGAGCCGCTTTTTTTCAAACGTTTCTCTGTAGAACCTCAGTGTATCAGCCTCTTCAACCAGTACACTTGTTATATTCTCGTTCCTGGAATGCTCCGATATATTCAGCGTATCTTCCAAAACAGTAACGGGTCCATAAAAATGGGTAACATCCTCAAAATTATTTCTATATGTTTTGGTACCGGAAAAACTAATTGTATTTGAAAGTTTTTCATCCGCATAATTCCATGAAGTAATCCCACCATACTGTTTAATTATCTCCTCTGAAACGAGTGGGATATTTCCCAGATATGAAGCATATTTTTCCCGGTATTGATCGATTGATATTATGGCTGTTGCTGTAATCGCAGAGCGTTCAGTTGGAAGAAGATTAAATTTTAAAACGCCATCACCGAAGCGCGGTATTACACTTAGAGAAAAAAACGGCTTTAGCAGGTGCAGATCAACAAAACGTGCATTTACCAGCCAGCTACCTGCTTTTTTCGGAAGTGGCCCTTCAAAGAGTAAGCCGAGGCCAGACATATTCAGATCCACCTGTTTCTTGAATGCAGTTGTAGAACCATTACGCAAATTCGTGTAAATTACAGATGAAAGTCGCGGCGGCATTCGAGCCGGAAATCCGCCGGTATAAAATTCGAGTTCTCTCACAAGATTTGCATTAATGAAACCTATTGCCCCACCAGATTGACCAACATTGGAAAAATGACTGGTATTTTCAAACTCAATGCCATCCACAATAAAAATGTTTTCGCATGAGTGGCCCCCCCGGACAAAAAGATTATTGTCAAAATCTGAGCCGATACCACTGACAACAGATGGATGCTGTGCAAGCACCCGGTTGACATCATTTGCAGTCCCGGCAGTATTTGATAACTCAAAGGACGAATATTTTGTAACTGAATTACTTTGTGAATAAGATTTTGTTGTGTTGCTGTGACCTGTTACGGTGATCTTCGCCAAAGATGCGATTTCGGGATTTACCATGAGAACAAGTGTTACATTTGTTCCGTTTTTAACAAGAACATTTGGTTCAATAAAAGTGTCGTATCCAGGTGTAATGACTTTAACTGAATAAAGCCCCGGAGCAATTGAATCAATTATCCCGCAACCATTTTGATCTGATTTTCCACATCTGAGATTTTTTTCAATACAAACAGATGCTCCGGGAACAGGGTGCGTACTTTGATTGTCCTTTACTATAAAAGGGAGTGTACCCAAAGCAAGAATATCGATACTCAATAAAAGAATGAAACCGATCGACGTAATTATTTTCAACTTTCCGCCTCCAAAAACTATATACGTCAGTGCAAACACAACAGCATTAATCGATACATCCCTTAATGCTACAATTAAACTGATATGGGAATTATTTGCAATACGGATATTATATATCGTAAATATATAGATACACCCAAAGGTTTTACTTATTCAGAAAATATTTCGAGGAAAAACAAAATGCAAAAAATGAAGTAACAAATAAATGACTGTGAATGCCTGTATCAATCATCAACCCACTGCCCAGGGGCCGGTTTAACCTGAATTCTTCTGCCGTTTCACTTCAGATATTATTCTCTTTTACCCCTGATTTTTCCAACAGAGTGTACCCATGACATTTTCAACGTGCTACTTACATATAAGATTCTGAATCAATTGCACAGCGCCTTTGACTTTCTCTACAGGGATCGACTTAATATCCCGCTCCCTTTCATCTGGTAACAAAGCGATGCTGTTTGTAGTGGGATAGAACCATTCATGCATTGTTTTTATTGGATTTTCATATTTCCATCCGAACAATCCCACATAGTTTACCCGCATCAACTGGGCAATATGCGATGGTCCGCAATCATTTGCGATTGTACAGGTAACAGCATCAACAACAGCAACAATATCCGTAAGGGAACAATTCATCAGAATTGCAAATCTGCCTGACAACAATTTCGACTCAACTATCGGAACATACTCCTTTTCATCAGGGCCTAAAATGAAATATACAAAATCTGCCGAATTTTCACTCTCCAGTGCATTATACAAGGCTATAAAATTATCAATCCCCCACCTTTTAAACTCTCCTTCAACCCCTCCAGGCATAAAACATACAGGCTTTTTTGCAGGTTCCAGTTTGTAATTTGAACATTCTTTCAGTGAACGAACAATAGAAAAGGGATCTACGATATCGGTAAAGTATGCCTGGAATAGACTGATATAGTTCAACGCCCGATATTGTATGAAATATTTCCAGGTTACCGTATACCCTTTTTTTAACAATTTAAAACGAGGTTCAAAACCAAGCTTTATTCTGGCTTTAGACAGTATAGTTACCAGATGCTCCCGTTCAGAATAGGGGCCGAGATTGATAAAAAGGTCTGCATTAAATTGTCGTACCGCACCAATAAATGAAAATCCTTTTTTTTTGTTATAAACGTAAAAGTCATCTGCAAGGCCGTGTTTCAGGAAAAATGAACAATCCTCTATAGGAGACCAGACCTTGATCTGAGCATCCGGATACAAATGCCGCAGATGAAGAAATATCGGAATTTGAATAATCATTGCTCCAAAATGGGGTTTTTTCGGAATAATTACACTTATCCGTTTAACCTCTATTGCCATATCTGAACTCCTTTTTAACTGAGATCGTTAAAAAGATAGATTCTGTTTTATCTAAACGGTACAGAAAATTAAATCTGACCGACTTCTCCAAAACAGGTAATCTTATTAACACAGAGCAGAAAATTGTATATTCCCTCAATAAGGAGTCCACTTTATGATTCAACTTTGTCGGGAAACGACCATCTACATTCTTTCACCAGCTAACTCAGCCAGTGGTGGTCAGGAGGCACTTCATGAACTTGGGTATTATCTGAAACGGGAAAATATCAATGTAATGATGGCCTACTATGGATCATCAGTTTCTCAACCTATGGTCCACCCCAAGTTCTGTCAGTATGATGTTCCATTCTGTAGCTCAGAACAAATTCCCGATGATGCAAATCATGTGCTTATATGTCCTGAAGCTGCCACAATGGAGCTTTATCCTTTCATGAATATCAGAAAAGTGATTTGGTGGCTCAGTGTCGGGTTTTATCGATCAAGCCTCAGGAATTTTTCATTACTGAAACTGACGACATCTTTTCTAAAAGGAGATTTTTCACTTGCAAACAACATTCTTACCCACCGGAAAAAGTTGTTTCGTTTTGATGACCAATCAGTTATTCACCTCAACGGATCCTTCTATACAGCTGAATTTATCAAAAATCATGGAGCAAAACCAAACATGATGGTTCAACCGCTCGGACTCGATTTCCAGCGTATGGTCCTCAATAATCCCCCGCTGAATTTTACGTCAGAGAAGCGTCAGAATGTAGTTCTTTACAATCCATCTAAAGGAAGTCATATAATGAAACGTCTGATGCGGCGTTGCACCGACCTGAAGTTTATCCCGTTAAAAGGATTTTCACCTTCCAAACTGATTGAACTGTTTCAATCATCAAAATTGTATGTTGACTTCGGAAAATTCCCAGGTCCCGAACGTCTCCCGAAAGAGGCTGTGGTTAATGGATGCTGTATTATTACTGGTCGGCGGGGGGCAGCAGCATTTTACGGTGATGTGCGTATTCCTGAAAAATACAAGATCCATTCGGGTAACATTAAAACTATTCATGATCTGATCTGTTCAATCTTTACTGATTACGAAACCCACGTTAAGCAATTTGAGGAGTATCGCGCAATGGTTTATGGTCTTGAAAATGGTTTCATACAGCAAATCAGAGATTTTTTCAGAACGTAATCAACCAGGTAAGATATCTGATAAAACAAACAACGCAACAGTGAACCACAATTCAACCGACTAAGCTTAGGTATCCGCTTTGAAGCAATTTGGTACTGCCATTCTAAAAATGGTGCTTATTTTCCTGAAAAGTTCATCAAAATAGTTGTAGCGGATCAATGCAAGCACTATTTTAGAGACTCATAAGTTAAATATTAATGAAGCAGTTTGACACCAAAAACCAACCATCAGTCAAAGGGGGATACCATTGAGATTCATAATTCGTCCGCCATAATGAACCCGCATGTAGTTCACAACATTTTCTTTTGTATTGTTGATTTATACGGTTTATCATTAATTACTGTCATCACATCATAAGAAAAAGGTAACGATGAATAAAATTTTCATGTATGCAGTTTTAGTAGTTTTATCTGGAATCTATCTCTTTG
>JAFGIN010000098.1 GCA_016929595.1 Chitinispirillaceae bacterium | reverse complement strand
TTGAAGAGATTCAGATGCGGTATCAGAAGATCGTGTGGACCTATACCGATGGTAACCTTCAGGCATCAGATTCCTGGAAAGAAGGACGCTAATCCCCTGCGCGTCCGTCACCCATTGTAGTAAGAGGTGGTATGTTGTGTATCGCTCCATCATGTTCTGGTGGGGCGATTTTTGTTTGTGCAGAGCTCATTAAGTATTAAAAAAATCATTTTTAAATACTTACAATAGCCCCTGGAAGTATTTTTATGTACCGGTCGATTCAAACCAGAATCGAAAAAAAACAAAAATTTCACAACCTTCCGATTTTATTGAAATATGGATTCATTAAGAAAAACTGATCACGAAAGAAGAGAAGAGCTTTTTACGGTGTACCAGAATTTACCCTGGGACCACAAACTTATTCTACAGATTCTTGCAATCACTGGTAATACCAGTTACACCGCCATCTATACAATAGCACCTAAGATCGACCCCTTAATTAAGAGAGATCAGATTAAAGGGATTCTCAAAAAAAGTCTCGATCTGGATATAATTGCAAAAAGTTACCAGGATTATATGCATCTGGAACCACTTCTTCTGGTGAGAGTCATTGAGGATGCAAAAGAACGTAACACTATTGAAACCATAGAACAGGAAGTCGTTTTTTACAGAAGAAAACAGGGCTGGTTGTACAACAATGACACTACTGGACTGGTACTTGCTTCCGTGGTTCAGAAGAAGTATAAACCCTACATCTCCGATGCCTCTCCATTGGATGAAAATGTATTTAATAATTTACATTCCCTTTATAATAACCCATTCAATGCAGAGTATATTTCTCACCTGGATTTTCCAACCCGGATCGCAATTCTGAAATCTATTCTGAAAAACGCCCAGGTTTCATCCCAGCCTGCACCTGAAGCATTTGAGTATGCCCGTACATTAATAGATTCCGGAAATGATCGCGACGGAATACTTCTTGTCAATGTTGGTGTATACTGTTTAACTTTCAGCAGATTTGCTGATTATGATTATTTCTTTACTGGTAAGTACGAATGTCCGGCAGAAGCTGCTGCAATTGCGATGTTCCTGCGTGGTGATGACGAGACTGCAATCGATCTCTTTGATAATGCAATCAAATGGTATCGCAAGGCTTTACATCGTAGTACATTCGTTTTCAAAGGCCCCGTTGCAGCATTTTATTATCTGAGTCTGCTGCGGAGTGGTACTGAGGAAAACAGGGCTCTCCTGTTTAAATTGCTTCAGAAAGAAGAAAAACAGGAAGATTACATGTTCAGTGGTTATGCAAGGACGTTTTCATTTCTTTTTGACAATAATGGATTTTTTCTCAACGGTCAGCTTCAAAAAATCGATCATATGCCGCAAGGTACCGCCGATTGCCTCTTAGTGCTGCTTCGTGCTGTTGTTATATGCTGGCGTAGTGAAAAGCCTGCCCAAAAGCATCTTAATGATTTCGCCGAAACTTTTTTGTATCTTAAAAAAATCGGCTCTCTATGGCTTGCCTCTGAAATAGCAAATGCGTTGTTTAAAATGACAGGTGATGCACGATGGCAGCAACAGTGTACCTTATTGAAGCCTGGCTGGGAGTGCAGGTCCATTGTTGATTCTATTGTCATTGAAGAACCATGGGAACGTGCGCTCAATACGCTCAGTTCGATTACATCGAATACAACTCAGGGCGCTCAACAGAATGCAACCCGTATCGGCTGGCGTATCGTTTTTCCTGACAAATATATTCCATATCCAAGTGTTGCATGTATTGAGCAGAAACTATTAAAAAACGGTACATGGAATGCCGGAAAAGTAATCAATCCGCAGAAACTGACAGGAAAGAGTGATGTAGCCTTGTCAGAACAGGATAATACCGTTATCCGTATTCTCCTTTCAGATCCCTATTCTTCAGATACGCATTGTGCTGCGATCGCAGCGCTGGTTGAACATCCTCTTGTATACAAATCGGAGCCTCCGCACAAAAAAATTGAAATCTGTTCAGCACAACCGCACCTGAAACTGAAAAAAAACGGCAAAAATGGCTATCTGATTCAACTTCATCCGTCTGTTAGCGATATTGATAATGAAGCAGTTGTACTGCAGGTCGAATCTCCCGAACGTTTGCTTGTGTATCAGATGCAACCTGAGCATCGCCAAATGTCGGCAATCATTGGACCTGAGGGAATTGTTGTTCCTGATGCCGGGAGAGACCGGATGCTCAGCGCGATCGCAGCACTTTCCCCCAGTATTAAAATAGTTAGTGACCTGGATGAGGCCGCCACCGCGATACAACTTGTCAAATCTGACAGCCGGCCGGTACTGCGACTTTCCGGAAACCGTTATTCGCTCTCCATAGAAGCTGTAGTATCTCCTGTTCATGGCGGGCGTACTTTTCCGCCGGGGCATGGTAATGATGCAATTTTTGAATACATTGACGGGAAGCAAATCCAGACGCAGAGGGATCTCGAACTTGAAAAGAATCTTTTTGCGGCCCTGCTTCAAAAGTGCCCGACCCTCGATCAGTATCTTGGGATGGAAAGCTTTTTCGCAACCGTGAGTATACCGATGGATTGTCTGGAAATACTTTCTGAATGTAAAGACTGCGAACCCGATGTTTCGATTCTCTGGCTGGATTGTAAACCGATACGGGTAAGCAGGCAATGTTCATCATCACAAATGTCGTTAAAAATCATGGATGCGGCGTCATGGTTTGAACTTAAGGGCAACTTGTCGATCGACGAACAGGCAACAATATCGTTCGGTAAATTGATAGAGCTGATTGATTCATCAGATGGTCGTTTCGTTCCGCTTGATGACGGTACGTTTCTGACACTGTCAAAGGAGTTTAAAAAACAGCTTGAGCGGCTCAATGCATTTACAAGTAAAAATGGTGGTGTCAATAGAATACATCCTCTGGCATCATTGGCTCTGGGTGATATCGCAAATAAGCTGGAGCATATAACAACCAGTGCTGCATGGAAAAAACGTATCTCATCGATGGAAAAGATTTTAAAAAAAAGGTTCACCGTACCAGCTACATTTCAGGGTGAACTTCGCGATTACCAGGCTGATGGTTTCATCTGGCTGTCGCGACTTGCCGCAATGGGAGCAGGCGCTTGCCTTGCGGATGATATGGGGCTGGGTAAAACGATACAAGCCATAACACTGTTGCTCAGCCGTGCATCCGATGGTCCCGCTCTGGTGCTCGCTCCAACTTCGGTATGCAAAAACTGGCAGGATGAGTTTCTTCGCTTCGGCCCGACTCTCTCAACGGCACTGTTCAGTGAAAGTAACCGGGTAAAATGTGTAAAGGATGCCTCTGCGGGTTCGGTGGTAATCTGTTCCTATGGTTTACTGAACACCAGTTCTGAAATTCTCTGCTCAATAGAATGGAGCAGTATTGTCATCGATGAGGCTCAGGCAATCAAAAATATGGCTACGCAACGTTCTAAAGCTGTTATGGAGCTTAAAGGCCGCTTTCGTATGGTCACTACAGGAACCCCGGTAGAAAATCATCTCGGTGAGCTTTGGAATATATTCCGATTTATCAATCCCGGCCTTCTTGGCACAGCAGAAGAGTTCAACAGGCGTTTTGCTACACCGATCCAGCAACGGCAGGACCATGAAACCCGTCAGCGTCTTAAAACCCTTATCAGTCCGTTTATCCTACGTCGTCTGAAAAGCCAGGTCCTTGATGAACTTCCCCCGAAAACGGAAAGTATCGTATATGTCGAACCATCAAAAGAAGAGATTGCCTTTTATGAATCGTTACGCCGCAAGGCACTTGAAGATTTAACCAATGATGATCCCGGAGGTAAGCACTTCAGGATTCTTGCACATATAATGAAGCTGCGCAGAGCATGCTGCTCTCCTTCACTTGCCGTACCAGACATCTCCATCAAAGGATCGAAACTTGATGTGTTCGCCGAATGTGTTGCTGAAATACTTGACAACAATCATCGGGCTCTTGTGTTCAGTCAGTTTACCGATCATCTTGAAATCGTTAAAAATTACTGTGAATCAAAAAAAATTACATATAAGTATCTTGACGGTTCAACACCTGCAAGGGAACGCGCGCGACGGATCAGCGAGTTTCAGCAGGGTGACGGGTTACTCTTTCTTATGAGCCTCAAAGCCGGAGGGGTAGGGATAAATCTTACCGGCGCCGATTATGTTATTCTTCTTGACCCCTGGTGGAACCCTGCCGTAGAGGATCAGGCAACCGCTCGTGCACATCGCATGGGGCAGGAACGGCCGGTGACCATTTATCGTCTCATTACAAGAGGAACTATCGAAGAAAAAATAATTGACCTACACAAACACAAACGAGATCTTGCAGAAAGCCTGCTTGAAGGCGGCGATATCAGCGGCAGAATGTCTGCTGAGGAATTGATGAAATTGATTAAAGACTCGGTGTTTTGAGAACAAATTATAAATTATAAATTATAAATTATGAATTGTGAATTGTGAATTGTGAATTGTGAATTGTGAATTGTGAATTGTGAATTGCAGAGCGGAAATCTCTTGCAATTAATCATTCACCATTAATCATTCACCATTATTAATTAACCATTAATAATTAACCATTAACCAAAAAAACTATGGAAAAAGAGAATGTTGTAAAACGGAAAAGTTTTGATTTTGCTTTGCGAATTGTGAAAATTTTCAGGTGTCTGCAGGAGAACCGAGAGTTTGTTTTATCAAAACAGGTATTGAGGAGTGGAACTGCTATTGGTGCTTTGATACGAGAATCTGAACATGCAGAAAGCAAAGCCGATTTTATTCATAAACTGGCTATCGGGCAAAAAGAAGCAAACGAAACATCCTATTGGCTCGAATTATTGAAAGAATCTGAATACCTGGATCAAAATACCTTTACTTCTTTACATGCTGATCTAACAGAAATCCAGAAGCTACTAGCTGCAATTATCATAAGCTCAAAAAAAAATAATTATAAATTATAAATATAAATTGTGAATTGTGAATTATGAATTATGAATTATGAATTATGAATTATGAATTGCAGAGCGGAAATCTATTACCATTCACCATTAATAATTCACCATTAATAATTCACCATTAACCATTCACCATTAACCATTTTTATGTTGACCAGCAGACTTTATCGATAAATGCAGGAGGTCTACTTGAAAAGGAACAATGATGCCAGGAGGCTGATCGAATTTCTCAATGAAAAACCGCAAGGGGCACACAGAAACAAAATCATGCAGATGTGTGGTATCCACAGTAAAAGCTCATTTTTTGACATTTTGAAAATAGCGCGCACGATTACTCAAATCGAAACAATGGACAACGGGGCGTACAAATTGATTTCTATTGATGAAGAGGCAGAAGAACATAAAAGTGCATTGTTACCCGGTGATGATGAGCTGATGTCGCTTTTTGCAATCAAGCATATTCTCAACAGGATGACATCGGATCTTCTCCGTGAACTGTTTGCACCTCTGCAAAAGCGGTTTACCAGTCTGCTGGATACCATGGTAAAAGATCCGGATACATGGGAATCGCGCATCAGAATTCTTGATACACACTATCGTGCTGTAGAAAAGGGCATTTTCTCATTTTTGACAATGGCAATTGCCCGTAAACGCGTTATTACTTTTGAATACACAGATTCTGCCGGTTGCACCTCCAGTCGTGTTGTATCGCCACAACAACTTGTACGCTACAAAGATAACTGGTACCTGGATGCGTGGTGCCACAGTGCCAGCAAACCTCGCATTTTTTCGCTTGATATGATTACAAATATACACTATAAGAACCTCTCTTACCAGACGATCTCTTCTGATATTTGCAAGGAAACGTACGCAACATCATACGGGATATTCTCAGGAAAACCAACTGCGATGGCAGTGATTAATTTCACCGGGAAAGCCGCACGCTACGTGAAAAGGGAAAAGTGGCACCCCCTGCAGCAGTTAAAAGATGTCAATGCCACCACCGTCCAGCTCCGCATTCCCTATAATAACCCCACTGAATTGCTCAGTATGATACTGTACTGGGGCAGTGAAGCCGAAGTTATCGGCCCGCAATCACTACGTGACGAAATCACCGCGATTACAAAGCGCATGGTGGAGAATTATGAAATATAAATTATAAATTATAAATTATGAATTATGAATTATGAATTATGAATTATGAATTATGAATTATGAATTGCAGAGCGGAAATTTCTTACAATTTATAATTCATCATTAATCATTCACCATTAATCATTAATCATTCACCATTAATCACGAAAAAATATTGTCACTCCCACCTTTTTGGAGTGAGACCGGATTATATTAATAATTACAACTAATGTCATGAGGAAAAGTAATCAAATGTCGAAACAATTAGATGGAAATACCTGCGGGGGAAAGAAAATGCGAAATCTTTTTGATCCTGATAAACCGACAATCCCTTTAATCCTGGTAATTTAATAGTAATTCATGAGGATAGGGGAGTTTGAGGAGAAGTATGGGATGTAATATTAATGGTAATTTAATCATTGCCTTGAGACTGGACGGGATTATTTTTAAAGTATACTGAGATTACAATTTGATAAACAGAGTATAAATAATGAAAAGTATAGAACTGCCGGATTATTACAAATACTGGGGTAAAGCGCGGAAACGGGATGATGGGACGTATGATTATCACCTGCTGGTGTATCATTGTATGGATGTGGCTGCGGTGGGGAAGGAGTTGAGAGATAATAAATGAAAAATATTGTTTTTATTGCGCATCGTAGAGAGGCAGATGCTAAGGAACAAACATTAGAAGAACATTTGCAAGGAGTTGCATTCTATGCTCGCAAAAATGCTAGTAAACTTGGTTTTGGGAACCTGGGTGAATTACTTGGTCTGTTGCATGATTTTGGTAAATATAGTTTTACATTTCAAAATTATATAAAATCTGCAACAGGTATGCTTAACCCTGATAATGATGAATACGTAAATGCACAAGGTTTAAAAGGTAAGATAGATCATTCAACTGCTGGTGCTCAATTGCTTTGGAAAAAACTTTCTGGAAAGAATCCGGAAATTCGTTTGTTTGCAAAATTTCTTTCACTCTGTTTAGTTTCGCACCATTCAGGTTTGATTGATATTTTATCTCCTGATGGAAAACCAAAGTTTATTCAGCGAATATCACAACCTACAGAAAAAACAAATTTTTGCGAAGCACTATCAAATTGTGACGACTCAATTAAAGTAAAGATTGAGCAGATTCTATCAAATCCTGATTTACACTATGAACTCATCAGTGTATTGGAGGGGCTAGTTGCTCCAGCGGGAAAAACTGGAAATAAAATCAGAATTTACAAAGTTGGACAACTTAATAGAGTACTATTTAGTTGCCTTATTGATGCAGATAGAACGGATACTTGTATTTTTGAAAGGTCCCATTCAGCAAATGTCCTCTGTAATATAAACAAACCTGATTGGAACATATTGAGTAACAGACTTGATCAAAAGTTGATTGAATTTGAACAAAACAACAACCCTGCACCTGTTGATCGTATACGCTCCATGATCTCAAACCATTGCAGGGATGCAGCAGTACGTCAGCGTGGAATTTTTACACTTACAGTACCGACTGGAGGAGGGAAAACTCTTGCAAGTCTTCGTTTCGCACTCTTACATGCAAAAAAACATAACCTGGATAGAATAATCTATGTAGTTCCATTCACAACAATAATTGATCAGAATGCAGAACTGGTAAGGAAAATCTTAGAACCTGAAAGTGAACCATATTCATCAATTGTACTTGAACATCACTCCAATCTAACTCCTGATGAGGAATCATGGAGAGGAAAACTTCTGTCCGAAAATTGGGGCGCTCCAGTTATTTTTACCACAAGTGTACAACTACTTGAGACTCTTTTTAGTGGTGGGACACAAAGTGTACGTCGTATGCACCAGTTAGTAAATTCGCTTATCATTTTTGATGAGATCCAGACATTACCCATAAGATGTATCCACATGTTCAATAACTCTATTAATTTCCTTGTTGAAAATTGCGGTGCCAGTATTGTTTTATGTACTGCAACAATGCCGCTTCTGAATAAAGTTGAGGTTGGGAAGGGCGCATGTGATTTCAGTCCTTCAACAGAAATAATGCCTGATACCAAGCAATTATTTGACGATTTAAGTAGAGTTGAAATATTCGATATGCGCAGATTAAATGGTTATACTGACAATGAGATTGCTGAGTGCGCAGTAGTCGAAATGAAAAATGCAGACAGTTGCCTCGTAATAGCAAATACGAAAAAGAATGCAGTACAAATCTACAAATGCTTAAAAACAAAACTCACAGTAGAACCCGTGTACCACCTGAGCACAGATTTATGTCCAGCCCATAGAAAAGCTATCCTTACGGAAATTACTAATAACCTTCGCAATAAAATCAAATTTTCTTGTGTCAGTACGCAACTCATTGAAGCTGGTGTAGATGTAGATTTTGGCGCAGTTGTAAGGTGCTTAGCAGGAGTTGACTCAATTGCACAAGCTGCTGGAAGGTGTAATAGACATGGCGTACGTAATGTTGGGCGTGTTCTTATAGTCAACAACAATGAAGAAAATTTGGCAAAGCTTCACGACATTCAGAAAGGGAAAGAGGCTACAGAAAGAGTACTTTCAGATCTGAAAGTTGATTCGTTATTACAAGGAAAGAAATTATTAGCACCAGATGTTATGGAACGGTATTTTTCTTACTATTTCTTTAATCGAAGAAATGAAATGGACTATCCTATTGCAGTTACTTCAAAAAATGGAATTGGCCGCGATGATTCAGTTCTCAATTTGTTATCAGATAATCTTTTAACAGTTAGAGAATATTGTCGAGTAAATAATAAAATGCCTGAAGATGTTAGTATGAACCATTCTTTTGCAACTGCGGCAAAAATTTTCCGTTCTATAGATGCACCTACTCGTGGTATCATTGTTTCATATGGTAAAGAAGGTGCTTCTACTATTTCAGACTTATGTTCTGTTTTTGAAGTTGAGAAACAGTACACGCTTTTAAAAAAAGCGCAACAGTTTTCAGTAAACCTGTTTCCTTGGAAATTTGATTATTTGTTTAAGACTGGTGCAATTAATGAAGTCCAGCCTGGTAGCGGTATTTTTTTTCTTAACGAACAGTATTATGATAACAATTTTGGAGTTAGTACTGAACCTGTAACTCCATTAACACTTCAATGTTTGTGAGGCAATATGACACCTAAAAACAGTTTGGAATTTAAGGTTTGGGGACGTTATGCTCTTTTTAGCGACCCATTAACAAAGATCGGAGGGGAAAAGTGTTCATACCACGTCCCCACGTATGAAGCGTTAAAGGGGGTAGCAAAATCAATTTACTGGAAACCAACCATTATATGGTACATCGATAAGGTACGTGTAATTAAAAAAATACGAACACAGACGAAAGGCATAAAACCGTTGAAAATGAGTGGAGGAAACGACCTTTCAATTTACACGTTTCTTTCAGATGTAGAGTACCAGGTTGCGGCTCATTTTGAATGGAACGAACATCGACCTGAATTAAAAAAAGACCAGATTGATGGAAAGCATTTCAATATTGCCCAACGAATGTTGGAGCGCGGTGGTCGCCAGGATATTTTTCTTGGAACGCGTGATTGTCAAGCTTATGTTTCGGCTTGTGAATTTGGCACCGGGGAAGGTGCGTACGATGATGGTGGGGAACTCACCTATGGTTTAATGTTCCATGGGTTTGACTATCCAGATGAGATTGGAAAAAATGAATTCTGGAGTCGGTTCTGGTCACCAGTTATGAAGAATGGTGTAATTGAATTTATTCATCCGAAGGATTGCAAAGTTCGTAAGTTTATTCGAGAAATGTCTCCGAAGGATTTTGAACAAGAAAAAAATCTTTTGAGCTGTGTGGAAGAGGAGATTTTATTATGAGTTGGATAAAACACCTTTATGACACATATAATGCAAATTCCAAAAATATTGGCGATGTAAATGATGCGGTTCCACTATTACCATTATGCCATACAATTCAAAATGCTCATATTCAAATTACAATTGATAATGATGGGAACTTTTTGCGAGCAGCAGTTGTTAAAAAGGAAAATGCACCGACAATAATTCCATGTACCGAAGGTTCATCAAGTCGGGCCGGGAAAAAACCAAAGGGACACCCACTATGTGATAGTTTACAGTTCATTGCTGGTGATTTTGTAAAATATGGTGGTAATGTGACTTCTGGTTATGCGAAAGAACCGGGTTTTCCACATAGTAATTATCTAAAAGAGTTAAATGATTGGTGCATCTCACCTCACAATCATCCAAAAGTTACAAGCGTTTTGAAATATGTTAAGAAGCACTGTGTTATTGAGGATTTAGTTAAACAAAAAATCCTGTATACAGATGTAAATAACACTTTAATTAAAGGGAAAACGAAAGAACAACTAAAAGAATTATTTGGTTCTGTTGATACTATTCCAGAAATATTTCACTTGATTCAACCTGATCAGGCCGATAAAACAATAGATCAGAGTAGCGCCTTTATTAGATGGTGTGTTGAAATACCTGGCAATCTTGAAACCGAGGTATGGAATGATAAAAGTTTATGGCAGTGTTGGATTGACATTTTTTCGGAGTCGGAATCATCAGAAGGAATTTGTTACGTAACAGGCATTAATGGCCGTTTAGGGAAAAACCATCCTAAAAGAATTCGTAAGGGTAATGACAACGCCAAATTTATTTCAATACCATGTGATAAAAGTTTTATAACATTCCAAGGACGATTCACTGATGATTTAGGCGAGCAAGCAAGTGGAGTTAGTTTTGAGGTAAGCCAGAAAGCACATAGTGCACTTCGTTGGTTAATCGGTAGAAAACAAGCTTTCAAAAATGGTGATCAAGTAATCGTTTCATGGGCTCTAAATGGGCAAGAGATTCCAGACCCACTAAGTAATACATTCGATTTGTTCGTAAACGAAAATACATCTTTGGATACCGTTATGGATTATGAGAGTGATATTGGTCAAAGTTTTTCACAAAAGCTAAATAAATTAATTGCAGGTTATTCAGTTAAATTAGGATCGACTAATAATATTATTGTACTTGGAATCGATTCCGCATCACCAGGAAGGCTATCGATTACATACTATAGAGAACTTACTGGATCTGAATTTCTTGTCCGCATTGAAGGCTGGCATTCGGCACTTGCATGGAAACAAAGGATTGTAATCGAAGATGCAAATGGTAAAAGGAAGACAACAAAAACAATATGGCCAACCTGTGCACCATCCCCTAAAAGTATCGCTTTGGCTGCTTTCGGCAGACGAGTTGATGAAAAATTAAAAAAAGCAACAGTTGAACGATTATTACCTTGTATTATTGACGGTTTGCAACTTCCTCGCGACATCGTTGATGCTACAGTTCACCGGGCTTGTAACCGTGCTGGGTTGGAACAATGGGAGTGGGAAGAAGTTCTTGGTGTCGTATGCTCTTTATACAAAGGATATTATCTTAGAAACCAGAAAGACCAAAGGAGTTACTCGATGGCATTAGAAACAGATAGAACTACACGTGATTATTTGTACGGCCGCTTACTGGCTGCTGCAGACTTATTAGAAAGTGTTGCTTTGCATGTAACAGAAAAGAGTCGGCCGACTACTGCGGCTCGTCTTATGCAACGATTTGCTGATCGTCCATTTTCCACATGGCGGACCATAGAACTATCATTGGTCCCCTACAGAGCAAGGCTTAAAGGTCAGACAAAATATGATAAAACTATTACCGAGGTGTTAGCACTTTTCAACCATGATGATTTTATACTCGACAAACAATTGTCTGGTGAGTTTTTACTTGGATACCACTGTCAACGTACAGCATTTAAATTAACTGATAAAAATGCTGTTAACCAAAACCTTGCAGATGAAGACGAAACAATTGAAATCGAATAAACCAATTAATTAAGGAGATTTTAACATGGCCACACTACAAAACAAAATTGACTTCGCAGTTATTATTAACGTAAAAAATGCTAATCCGAATGGGGACCCACTAAACGGAAACAGGCCAAGAACTGATTATGAAGGTCGTGGAGAAATATCGGATGTCTGTATTAAAAGGAAAATACGTGACCGCCTTATGGAGGCTGGTCAAAAGGTATTTGTACAATCTGATGATCGCAAAAACGATGATGCAACAAGTTTAAAAGACCGTGCCGAAAAGGCACTCGGTAAAGATATGGGTGGAAAAAATGTAGTAGAAAAAGCTTGTGCAGAGTGGATCGACGTGAGAGCATTTGGACAATTATTTGCATTTAGTGGTAAAAAAAATAAAAACAAAGATGATGCTGGTAATGGCGATGATGCAAATGGAAAGTCTGTGCCTATACGCGGGCCAGTTTCAATACAACACGCATTTAGTCGTGATATTGTAAGTGTGACAAGTACACAAATTACAAAAAGTGTTAATAGCGAGGACACCAAGGATGGGAAACGTAGTTCAGATACAATGGGTATGAAATACCGAGTTGACAATGGAATATATGTCTTTTTGGGAAGTATGAATCCCCAACTGGCACAACGTACTAAATTTAGTACCGAAGATGCACTATTAATAAAAAATGTCTTACCAAAGTTATTTGAGAATGACTCATCTTCGGCAAGACCGGAAGGAAGTATGCAGGTACTAAAGGTAATCTGGTGGGAGCAGCAAGGTTCTGGAAAGTATTCATCTGCAAAAGTACATGGTACCTTAAATGTTAATACTGATGGTACATATGTGCTTAGTAATCTAAATGGGTTAACCCCGGAAGAAATTGAGGGCTTTTAAATAGCAAAAGCGCACTTAGCTCTTTGAAAACTTAATGAAAACTTAATGAAAACGAACTTACCTAATCTATTGGTTACCAGTATTATGTCAGAATAATACTGGCAGCTTTAATATTAAGAGAAAGTACAATGGATGGTTTTTATACGTTTTTCTATCACCCCAAAACTGCAAATTGTTGTTACTTCGTTATTTGAAAGGAACGGAGGAAAAAACCTATGTCTCTTCAAAAATCCACAATTTTCGATGAAGCCCGGAAACTTCCACCGATTGAACGCGCTGAACTCATTGAATCATTATTAGAAAGCTACATTGACAAACAGCAGAAAGAGATCGATGCAGCGTGGGCAAAAGAAGGCGAATCTCGAATTGTTGCGTACAATGCCGGCTTGTTGGAAGATATGCCAATAAGCAAAGTATTTGAGGAAATTGAACGAAGTGAGGAATAAAAAGTAATGTACCAAGAATCCGACCTCCTCCCCATCTCCGCACTCCAGCACATTATCTTCTGTGAAAGACAATGTGCTTTGATCCATATTGAACGCCAATGGGCTGAAAACCGGCTTACCGCTGAGGGCCAGATTCTACACGAAAAAACCGACAAGGAAGGTGGCGAATCACGTGGTAATTTGCGAATTGCACGGGCCCTTTATATTCACAATTTTGAACTGGGTTTGTATGGCAAAGCCGATGTAGTTGAGTTCCACAAAGGAAGTTCTGGGGTAGTTCTGCCGAATGTTGAAGGATTATGGAAACCCTTTCCTGTAGAATACAAAAGAGGAAAACCGAAAGCGGATTGTTGTGATGAGGTTCAGCTGTGTGCGCAGGCTCTTTGTCTTGAAGAGATGCTGTGCACAAGTATTCAGGAAGGAGCCCTTTTTTATGGAACACCACGGCGCAGAACTGCAGTCCAATTTGATGGTACATTGCGAAGTGCTACAAAAGCTGCAGCGGAGAAATTACATACACTTATAACAAATGGTATAACACCACCAGCTGTGTATGTGAAAAAATGTGATAATTGCTCTTTAATAGAGTTGTGCATGCCAAAAATGAAAAAGATTAAAAAAGCAGATGCTTATATTAATACATTTATTGCTGGATTAAATGAGGATACTCTATGAAAAGATTGTTGAACACACTTTACATTACAACGCATGGAGCATACATCGCAAAAGAAGGAATGACTGTTACAATTCGCATCGATCATGAAATAAAGATGCGTTTACCGGTTCATACACTGAATGGAATTGTCTGTTTCGGTGGAGTTGCGGTGTCTCCTGATGCTATGGAATTGTGTGCTGATAATAATGTTACTATCAGTTTTCTTGGTGAGTATGGCCATTTCAAAGCGCGGGTTGTTGGAGAAACCCAGGGGAATGTTTTATTGCGGCGTGAACAATACCGCAGGGCAGATAATGAAAAACAGGCGGCAGATCTTGCTCGTTTATTTATAATTGCTAAAATAGCCAATACAAGGACTGTCGTACTCAGAGCGATACGGGAAAGTTTTGATTCTTCAGGTTCAGAAGAGTGTGAGATTGCAGCACGTAAAATGCTCAATGTTATTAAACAATTACAGGAACCAATTGACTGTGAATCCTTGCTTGGTAAGGAGGGGGAAGCTGCCCGTCTTTATTTTAATATTTTTAATAACCTGATTTGTGCCCAGAAAGAGCATTTCATTTTTCGGGGACGTAGCAGGAGGCCGCCGCTTGATCTGGTAAATTCAATGTTGTCATTTGTTTATACACTTCTTGTGCATGATGCAACTGCAGCTCTGGAAACTGTTGGTCTGGATTCGTATGTAGGTTTTTTTCATAAAGACCGGCCGGGGAGACCGGGACTTGCACTCGATCTTATGGAAGAATTTCGGGGGTATATTGCTGACAGGTTGGTACTAACCCTGATAAACACGCAGCAGGTCAAACCAGAAGGGTTTACCGTTACTGAAAGTGGTGGAATTCTGATGGACGACCAGACCAGAAAGAACGTAATTGCAGCCTATCAGAAACGAAAACAGGAAGAGGTAAAACACCCGTTCCTTGAAGAGAGTATGCCTGTTGGGATGCTGATTTTCAGCCAGGCGATGCTGCTTGCACGACATCTTCGTGGCGATCTTGATAAATACCCGGCATTTTTCTGTAAATGAGAGGAGGGATTCAACGATGATGGTTCTGGTTACCTACGATGTAAACACTGAAGATGCTATTGGTAAAAAACGACTGCGGCATGTTGCAAAAGTGTGTAAAAATTACGGGCAGAGAGTTCAGAATTCTGTATTTGAGTGTCTGGTTGATCCGGCCCAGTGGGTTAATTTCAGAGAATGTCTTTTAAAAATCGCCGATTTGGAAAAAGACAGTCTCAGATTTTATTTTCTTGGAGCTAACTGGCAACGACGGGTTGAACATGCAGGCGCAAAAGAGACGTATGATCCTGAGGGCTTGCTGATGCTCTGAAGCTGCTTTTTAGCAAGTTTTCCGCCCTTCGCGTACCTTAAGTGCACATAAAAAACCCGGAAGGTTCGCGAAAACTGTAAATTGTTTTAAATTAATGCATTATGAGTTATCGATTTATACTAAAGCAATTAACTGTTTTAAAATGGCGACCGTTCGCGCAAACTGCATTTAATGCCTTTGATTTAAACCAACTTACATCGGAACTGTCGCTCCTTCACAGGGGCGTGGATTGAAACGTTTGTATACTAAAAGGTGTCACCTGGCACACTTAGTCGCTCCTTCACAGGGGCGTGGATTGAAACAAGAAAGGATAAGAAATCAGGTATTAACTAATGGTCGCTCCTTCACAGGGGCGTGGATTGAAACATACTTTAACTCCCTACGATTAAATGTTACGTACAGTCGCTCCTTCACAGGGGCGTGGATTGAAACAATCACACCACCTACGAACGTTAATACCCAAAACCGGTCGCTCCTTCACAGGGGCGTGGATTGAAACTTTGCATCTGCGTGCATATAATCTTATATACAACGTCGCTCCTTCACAGGGGCGTGGATTGAAACTTTACACCAGAGATCACTTTTTCAAAGCCCATTTTGTCGCTCCTTCACAGGGGCGTGGATTGAAACCGCGACGAGTGTGATGTTAATAGTATAATGCGTCGGTCGCTCCTTCACAGGGGCGTGGATTGAAACAGACGTCTCTCATCTGCAGTATGCAGATGTGTCTAGTCGCTCCTTCACAGGGGCGTGGATTGAAACGCGCTCATTTTGGTGTTGTTGTTCCTGATATGCGGTCGCTCCTTCACAGGGGCGTGGATTGAAACATGAAGAGGCTGCGTAAAGCATATAGTGATAAAAGTCGCTCCTTCACAGGGGCGTGGATTGAAACCAAGACCAATCCCGTATGTTTTCCCCCAGTTTTCAGTCGCTCCTTCACAGGGGCGTGGATTGAAACATATACCTTTCTAGAGATTTTAACTGATTTATTGGTCGCTCCTTCACAGGGGCGTGGATTGAAACTCCATGCAATATAATGCATGAATAGTGACATGCTGGTCGCTCCTTCACAGGGGCGTGGATTGAAACAAATTGTTCTGGCGTTACTGATAACATACGATATAGTCGCTCCTTCACAGGGGCGTGGATTGAAACTCCTCGTTTAAGTTTCTGTGATCGTTATTGATCGTCGCTCCTTCACAGGGGCGTGGATTGAAACCAAGAGTTGCACATACTCTGAATGGGGATACAACGTCGCTCCTTCACAGGGGCGTGGATTGAAACCGGCAGCCTCAAGGAACGGCAAGTAAAAATACTGGTCGCTCCTTCACAGGGGCGTGGATTGAAACAAGAATCTGGAGAAGTTGAAGCAACGGCAGACAGTAGTCGCTCCTTCACAGGGGCGTGGATTGAAACGCACAGTATGGAAGAAAAGATGTTGATGTGTTGGGTCGCTCCTTCACAGGGGCGTGGATTGAAACAGTTTACGGTGAACTTACTACCGAAGAAAAAGAGGTCGCTCCTTCACAGGGGCGTGGATTGAAACTTCATTTTTAAGCGAATGAATGCAATCATCTTCGGTCGCTCCTTCACAGGGGCGTGGATTGAAACACAGATCATATCTTCAGGGGGATCTATAACGCAGAGTCGCTCCTTCACAGGGGCGTGGATTGAAACATCAGGGTCACCATGCCCAGATGGCTTTATAAAATCGTCGCTCCTTCACAGGGGCGTGGATTGAAACATACTGTCCTGTTGTATTATTGTACGTTGTTCGTAGTCGCTCCTTCACAGGGGCGTGGATTGAAACTAATTTGTAATAAGAGCCTACAGTCAATGACCCAAGTCGCTCCTTCACAGGGGCGTGGATTGAAACAAATCACAAGCATCGTCGATCCATTCGACGGTAAAGTCGCTCCTTCACAGGGGCGTGGATTGAAACTGGTACTGTTTGTTGTCCTGATGATTGTTGCTGGATGTCGCTCCTTCACAGGGGCGTGGATTGAAACAAGCCTATTCATATGTGAGACGTCTTGTGCTGCGTGTCGCTCCTTCACAGGGGCGTGGATTGAAACCCAATATTGTTGCTTCACTGCCCTTACTGATAAGTCGCTCCTTCACAGGGGCGTGG
>JAFGIN010000097.1 GCA_016929595.1 Chitinispirillaceae bacterium | reverse complement strand
AGGCCGGATGATTGTATTTTTCAATTACCGTTTGCCTGCCTACCCTACCTACAGGAAGGCACTCCGTGCTTGGGCAAAGTTCTTTAGTTGACGCGTATGCCTTACGGGGCTCTGGGAAATACGGTTGCGTTTTTACTACCATAATATCGCCCCTAATGGGGCCCTAGTGCAATTGTTTTGAAAAGCACCAGAGGTGCGACATTATGGTAAATATTAGATTAAGCCAATAACAATAATATTAATTTTTCATAGCCAGAATCCAAAACATGAAAACCATCAAAAAAAGGTCCCTTTGCGGCATCAGCTCCACGCTGGATCTTATCGGCGACAAATGGTCGCTGCTCATTATCCGGGATATGCTGTTCTTCAAAAAGAACACCTATGGCGATTTTCTGGGATCAAACGAAAAAATTGCCACTAACATACTTGCCGACAGGCTGGCACTGCTTGAAAAAGAAGGCATCATCACCAAACACATGCACCCTGATAACAAATCAAAATACCTTTACCGGCTTACGCAAAAGGGAAAGGACTTGCTTCCGGTACTACTCGAGATGTTGCTCTGGAGCAACAAATACCTTGAGGTTTCAGACCGTAACCATTCAATTACCCAACGAATCAGGAATGATAAGGAGGCCTTTATCAAAGAGATCGTTTCAGGATTGGACACAGTGGAATAAGAGACTGTTAAATCTGCCGAGTTTTTTTACATTTGTCCTGAATTGATATAAATGAAAACATTTATCTGGTAAATCATTTATTTTGAACGAAGAGATTGTGCAAATTGTTTGACGGATCAGGGCTCTCAGGAATATCAAAGGTTGATGTTTCCGATAACCAAAACATATTAAACTTAATACATCAGACATGAAAGAGTTTTCTTTTGTACTTACAACAGACAAGCCATATAAGGAATTCAAGCTTGAAAATCCGGATTCAGTTATTGATATTGTACAGGTTTTTGTTAATAAGCTTATGGATCAGCCCCGTGAAGAATGGTCCAGGCTTTTGTCGGAACTGGATCTGTACTTTGAGTTCACCAGTTCAAAACAAGGCACAATCACTGAACCGGTTGATCTGATTAAGTATTTCTCCACGCATCATGCGGTTCCGGTAATTGAGATTTGCGGCATGATCGTACCCGAACAGCATGCCAGTAAAAAATCCTCCGTAATTGTTTTTCCCGACCTGCGGATTGAATTGAAATCGCACCGGGGTAAGCTGCCTGAAAACCTGGCTGCCGAGGTGAAGTGTATGATTTCAGAGGGGGCGGTTGAGGTGTAGGGGAGCGTGGGTTAATACTTAAAGCTTAAATAATTATCCGCATCTCTCCTGCAGAGAATTGTATCGGTGACTGCCGTTATTTTATCATTACTGTATATTTCCCATTTTACTATGGTTTCCTGGTTTGCAAATACCTTCGTCTTGATTTCCGATTTGATGTGTCCTCCGGTCCATTTTAATCCGGTATTTGCTGAGGTGAGTCCATAGTTTTTTACCTTATAGGGATACATTGAACTACCATTTATTCCGTCTGATTCCCAGGTAACATAGAGAACGTCATTATTTGAATTGCTGCAATTCATATCTGTTCTTATTGTCAGGTCAGCTAATTTGTTACAACTGAGATCCAAAAATTTACCGTATCTCTTAAGTTCAGTCAGACCCAGTTTGATATTTGAGCTGGCATAAGCCGAATCACCAATGACGCAAAAGTCATACAGGAAAACATCTTGCATTTTCTTCAGTGTGTAAGCGAAACATCCTGAACTGTCAGTTGAAAATTCTCCATTATAAACAGGTACCTCCTTGTTCCCGCTTCTTACCAATGCATGAATTACAATTTTTTTGTATGGAATGGCAGCTTTGGTGTGCAAGTCACTGACTTTTCCTTTTATTTCAATTCTTTCTTCGCTACAGCAGCATACTGTAAGAAGAATAGAGATAATGACTGTTATGAAGCTGAGTCTCTTCATCACTTCATGAATTAATTCTCAATTCATTCCATATCGAATTTACAGTATTTCTTCTGATATTCCTAAGTGCTATTTTATGTAGTTTCTGATCATAGTTTTGTTACTGGTTGCTGGTTGCTGGGTACTTTGGGATACCCCATGATATTATTGAGGACATTTTTGTGCCGTTTTACACTACCAAGAAAAACGGGTCGGGGATAGGTTTGAGTCTGGCCAAACAAATCATGCAAAACCACAACGGTACCATTTCAGTAAATTCTACTCCTGATATGGGGTCTACATTTACCTTGAAATTTGGTTGAAACAGTGTCTCAAATGAAATGCTGTTAATATACTTGCCTTTACAAAGAATGGTAAAGATTCTCCCAAATAACTTTATAATATTACTTAGTTGATAACTTACTATTTGAACTTCAAATGGTTTTGGTTAGATTTGACTGTTGATTGTAAGTCTAGAAATTATGAAACCCAAAAATCTTATTTATCTGCTCCTTTTTGCGTTTTTGGTTTTATTTGCTTATGCTTTCTTATTTAAGAAACCTGCCTCACAAAAAGAGAATTTACTAGTGTAGTTGCAATTTAATATTGAAACATTAACTTTGCAGAAATAAATCTGTAAAGCAATGAGAACTAAGAAATTTTCATT
>JAFGIN010000096.1 GCA_016929595.1 Chitinispirillaceae bacterium | reverse complement strand
TACAATATCAACAGTCGAAGACTGGATACCTTACGCTTCTGAAACGGAGTGAAAAATGAGAACTGATTGAAAGATCGGTTTATGCGCCAAACACGAATTGGTGCCATGACGCCATTCATGGTGAAGGAAATGTTATCAGTTTATTCCGATTTAATCAAGCATCACGAGATACACCCGCTATTAGCAATTGCAGCTTTTAATTTAGACTTTCTCTGTATACATCCATTCCGTGATGGCAATGGACGTGTATCCCGTTTGCTTCTGCTTTTACAGCTTTACCATGCTGGTTTTGAGGTCGGCAGGTATATCAGTCTTGAACGCTTGATTGAAGAACATAAGAAACGCTATTATGAGACTCTCCAACTTTCTTCTGAGCGATGGCATGAAGGAAAACATGATTCCTGGCACTTTATTCAGTTTGTTCTATATCTCTTAAAAAAAGCTTATGGTGAATTTTCCACTCGCGTTGACAAAATCGGTATGCCCAAGGGAGATAAAACCGCAACGGTTATCGAGCAGATTCGCAAAATGCCTAGCGGTTTTTCATTGTCACAATTACAGAACAAATGCCCGGATGTAAGCTATGATATGATCCGTAAAATTCTAAAGGACTTGAAAAGCGAAGGACAGATTTTTGCTAAAGGCAGGGGTTTGAGTGCGCATTGGTACAAAAAGGGTAATACCCTCTTATAAGGGTAATGATAAGGGTAATTTGACTCAATCCCGGAAAAACGACAAAGCGCTTTCTCTACGTCCTCGCTATAGTGTTTAAATCCAAAGAGAGGCGCGGCAAGACATTACATTATGAAAGCAGCGCAAACACAGCCACCAACAGCTGCAAGTTGTAATTGTCAAAGCTCAACTACAACTATGCAGCAACACGTTATTGCGGCCACTGGCCGTTTGTTAATAAATAGGTGTTTCTCCTATCTTAGATATGGAAAGACCGATTCATAATATGATGACATGGGCTAATGTGACTAATGATGAATTAAAGGCTAAGATGGAAATTGAAACAACTTTTGGAGAAACGTTATCCTGGAATTATTATCAATTTGTTAAAAATCATCCCATTAATTTTTGGGAAAGTAAAACATTCATATTGTAGGTGTGTGAAAACGTAACACGAAAAATGTATAATTGTGTTGTATTAATGTTGAAGCAGTAGCCGTTATTTTGGAGAAAAAAATGAATGAGAAATTTCCATTTAGATTTTTTATAATAACATTTGCATGGTCATGGGTAATGTGGTTACCTTTGGTGCTTTCTGGATTTGAAATAATACCTATCGAAAAAGATTTATTAACTTCAATTACAATTCCTGTATCTATTCTTGCTGCCTTTGGACCAGCTATTGGTGCATTTGTTTCACTGCGTATTCTGAAAGGAAAAGGAGCAATTGGTTCTTATATTAAGTCTTTTTTCAGTCTTAAGTTCGGATTGAAAGTTTGGATATGGATCTTTTTAGCACTAGGTTTAAGTACATTTGTATCTTGGGTCTTACCAGAATTATTTGGTGAATCCCGTTTGCCAAGTTGATTGTCCATGGAACAGCAAATGCATTTATCCCTCTTTTTCCGGTTTTAATTCTGGAGCCTGAAGTACCGCAGATAAGATTCTGGATTTGGGCATCTTTAACTTTAATTATTGGTATGATCTTTTTGATAATAAATATTAATAATTCAAAAAAGTTTAACAAGCAAATCCAATAACGGGGCAATGTATTACCTGCAGGACAATAGAATAAGATTAGTCCGGGAACATTATATTGCCTTGTTCGTCGGATCGCTATCGCTTCACCTTTTATATTTATAGTAAAGCGTCCCGTTAAAACAATCTTTGTTGTTGGATACTGTTTGAACTTGATAACTTCGGACCACTATAAGTAGAATGAGGAATTCTACAACTCGTCTGGGGCTTCCACTTTATGAAGCGCCAAAAAGGAAATGTCGATAACTTGTTACCTGGACGCTTAGTGTAACTATAGGAGAATAAAATGAATATTCGTTTAGAAACAAAAGATGATTTTAGGCAGGTCGAAGAACTGACGCGAGAAGCTTTTTGGAATTTGTATGTTCCTGGATGTGATGAACACTATTTATGCCACATCCTTCGCGAGCATAAAGATTTTATTAGTGAATTGGATTACGTAGTAGAACTTAATGGTATTATTATTGCGTCAATTATGTATACCGAATCGTTTCTTTTAAGTGATGATCAAGAGAAAGTGCGTACAGTATCTTTTGGGCCATTATGCGTTCATCCTGATTATCAAAGAAAAGGAATCGGTACAGCCTTGATTGAGAAAACAAAGTCTTTAGTAAAAAATATGAATATTCCCGCAATAATAATTTACGGTGACCCACATAATTACTGCAAACATGGCTTTAGGAACGGGATAGACTATCACGTAAGCAATATAGATGGCGAGTATCCGTTAGGATTACTTGTTCTCGAACTTCAGAACGGATTCTTTGGAAAAAAGAAATGGAAGATAAAACAGACTGATGCATTTTACTTTGACCATGAGAAAGTTTTGGAATTCGACAGGCAATTTGTAGAAAAGGAAAAAATGCATAAATATAGTCAGGAAATATTTAAAATGAACATTAGGGCATTCTTGCGGTGAATTCAGCTAATAACCTTTTAGTACTAACATCAACAAGTTTAGTCATAACGACCTCCTGCAGAATTGTTAAAAATATTTAGATTCGGCGAAGGCACAAATACCTGTACCATACAGGAGGTAAGTTATGCTATTTTTCGAAATTAATAAGTAAATATACAAATGAAGATGATTTCAGTCTGCTGCGGAGCAGCTTTGTTCAACAGCCCAAATTTTTATTTGTCAAAGCACGACTAAAACTTTGGGTGCCCCGTTATTGGAAATAAACAAACAGACCATTTCTAAAAATAAAGAGCACGCTACAAGAATTAAAAACATAGTGCAAGAACAGAATGAATTTAACAGACAAATTCAAGTATGGTTTACGCTGTCGGCTATGATCAAAAATCAAAGGGCCTTGAGGTTGTATTATGCGTAAGTGATTTCATAAAAGCATTGAAAAATATGAGGATAATTTGTAGTGGGAAAAATTAGAAATACAGATAAATGGATTAAAGCAAAAAAAATATATCAACTTTCTGGTATACACATTCAAATAACACGTGAGCTTGGAATGAATCTCAAAAAGTTTGGTAGTTTAGCGAACCATAAACAGGAGGAACCATGGAAAGCGCCATTACCAATTTTAAAATAATTGTTTTAGCATCATCCCGTGAGAATGTTTGATAATATGCATTTTTCATTTGGTGTTGCAGATACAATCTAATGTTAGCGGAAATAAAATTACCCAGAATTTAAAGGGTGGCACAAAAAAAGAAAACAAGATGATGGGAAAGCAAAACCATACATTGTGTTAACAACAGAAATCAAAAAGACATTTTCAATATCTAAGGTGATAACCATGCCAATAGTTAGTAGAATGAAATTGACGAATATAATAGTTAGTATCCGATTCCTATTCATTTTTTCCTTACTTTGTGTAAGGTGCAGCGTTATTCGCTCAATATTTTATCAAGAGGCTGAAATTACTGATTACAAATTATTCCCTTGTAGGGATATCCAAGCATCTCAAGAACCAGATACATTTATTGATGCACAAATGAATAAAGTGTTTGATACATTTTCATTTTCAATACATACAAAAGATTATTCATTACAATCACTATTTGAGCAAACCAAAACAGTTGCGTTTATAATCACAAAAGGAGATACTCTTATTTATGAGAAATATTTTCATGGTTATACCGATACCTCGATGATCCTCTCCTTTTCAATGAGCAAATCATTTTTTTCATTATTGTTTGGAATTGCAATTGATGAAGGAAGAATACAGTCTCTCAATCAATTAATGACTGATTACATCCCTGAATTAACAAACATTAAATATGCCCAGTCTATTCGAATCTATCATTTATTACAAATGACTTCAGGTCTACGCTATCAAGAACCTTCTGCAAACCCTTTTGCTCTACACAATCGTTTGTACTGGGGAGATGCTATAGAGAAACAATTATCATATTTGCGATGTGACATTGAGCCTGGTCATAGGTTTGAATACAAAAGTCTTGACAATCAGCTTTTAGCACTTATTCTTTCTCGCGTTCTTCACGATGTAAGTATTTCTGAATATTTTGAGAGAAAAGTATGGAGACCATTAGGTTCTATTCATAGTGCCCGGTGGTGTGTTGATGCAAATGGTTTGGAAAAAACATTTTGCTGTTTTACTGCACGTGCAATCGATATAGTAAAACTTGGAAAAATCATTCATAGCAATGGTATAGTTAATGATAGAGCAATTATATCTAAACAATGGTTGCAGTCAATCACAGCTATTGACACAGCCATGGCTAGTAAGTTGTATTATCAATATCAATGGTGGATTGCAGATGATAATGGAAATGAAATATATGCATCTGGTCATCAAGGCCAGATATTGTTCATTAACAGGCAAATGAAAACAGTTATATTGCGTATGGGAGAAAAAAGAATCATTTCTACAAAAGACTGGATACAAGTTTTTAGGAACTTGAATGCATTGATGGACAAGTAATCTGTATGATATATAAGAAAATTTTAAAAAAATGACATGCCTTTAGGTTGTCGATTCTGTAAATAAAAAGATACGGGAATGAAAAGTTCAGTGCTTTCAATTATACTTGTAATTGGATTGTTGCTATCAGGGTGTGGTATTGGTGGGTATCATGTAATGATTTTTAAAAATCGCCCTTCTTTTACTGATAGTTTTAAAAATGTGGATAATATCGACCTTGTGTATAAAATACTATTACCTTATCAAAAAGAAGGGCAGATCAATAAACATCCTCTATTTATTTACATTGATGGTTCTGGCCCACATCCACTTGATATGGCACGACAAGGAATTCTTGTACATTTTCAATCGGTGGGTTTTGTTGCTGCTATGAAACAAAAACGGGGTGTGAAACCAAGTGGCGGCTCTTTTAAAGATCTCACCTATAGAGAAAGAATTCAAGATAATCTTGATTTTATTGAATTTTTATGTAAAAACTATCCCCAGATTGACTCTGAACACGTTTTCATAATGGGGCATAGCGAGGGTGCAACCATAGCAGGTGCAGTTGCTGCACGTTATCCAAAAACTGCTGGGCTCATCTGGCTCTCAGCATGTCTGAATGAAGATTTTTTCGAATCAGTTTCTAAAAATTACTCACCACGTGAATTGGAAAAAATAGAAGAAATTAGAGATGGCGTTAATACGAAGGGCAGATGGCAATATTATTCCAAATTATGGTGGTATCAGCGTTTTAACTACAAAAACATTCCAGAACTGGAAAAATTGACTTGCCCAATAATGTTTGTTATTGGAGAACTTGATCCCGAGTATCCTTTGCTACGAAAAAGATATAAAAAATTGGTTGAAGATGGTAAAAAAGATATTTCTTTGTTTGTGGTTCCTTCTGTTGGTCACGGTACTATTGCTTCTGAAAATGTAGTATCCCTTTTTTCTAAAATCGATTCGTGGATAGATGAAATATATCGGTAAAAGCAAAAATAATCAGAAATTATTTATAGGAGTTTACGCGCTACAAGAGTTAAAAGATCGCATTGTTTTAAACGAAGCAAAATCTCATGGATCTATCCAATTTGTTTTTTCAATTCTTATATATTTCCATATGCCTTCAAATCAAAAATAAATTTTATTGAAGACATATCCTTATTATAAAGTAATTTAAATTTAATCATATTTTTACTATTCCTATAAATATTTGACCCCTACAGGATCAGGAAAAAACCAGCAGATTGCGTAAGGTAATCATAGGGTAGCCGTGTAACTACCCCACAAATTTCTCAGAAGAACCAAAAGTTTACACAGAATAGGTGCTTGCACTATAAACGATTATTCTCAAATCACAAATGACATTTGCGATTTTTGGGAGAGTGACCGGACCTTGAAAAGTGTTCAATTAAAAAATTTTATCATTTAAGTTCTTGTCCCCAAAATAGCCGGACAATCAAATGTTGCTTTAGCTTCACATTTATCTTATCTTTCATATGTAATGATTACATGCAAAATTACTTTTCGCCCCTCGATGTATCGGGAGATAAGCAGAATCGCGGTTTTTATACACGATAACATAAATAGTTGCGAATATTAATACACTTACGTTTTTACAACCCCTATCCCATCCTTCCCCCGTTAACGGCCGTTAATGGGAAAGGGTGCCTAAGGCGAATGGGGGAACGCGTAAAAGTCGGACATACAATCTGTTCGAAATATGCTATAATGATATGTTTAGTACCTGAAAAGGCTATTAATCTATGTTTTTACTTTTAGAACCAAGTTAATGAGCTATTAACAATAAAGGAGATTCGAATATGAAAAACACACTTTCGGGTGTTGTGTTAATTGGATTGTGTATCGGATGTGCTTCATGGCAAGTTAGTTATCAGCCGACAGGAAGATTTGATGATATAAAAGAACCAACTCTCACTGTGTCTTCTCCAGATGATATACGACTCTACATCGGGGAAATTCCTGAAGGTTTTTTTTACCGTGATGGCGTTCTGTATGTTGATACCAGCTATGGAAACAGGGTTCTTGGTCCTCTTATAGTCGAGGTAAAACGTCCACCAATTGGATTTTCCATGCTTCACGGTCTTCTTACTTTGGGAATTTCATTGGCATTCACTTCTACCCCACCAAATCTTGACAGGGAAAAGGTTGTTCGTATGCTACAGGAAAAATGCCATGCTATTGGTGGCAATACAGTCATAAATGCTGTAATTCCACGACCAGGGTTTAAGGGATATGGCCTCTTCAGCGGTATGGCTGTGATAATGAAGCAAGCGCCAGGGGCAATCGACACGACTATTGATAAGCAAATTCGGCCGGCAATTTAAAATGTTACGGTTTTTATATATTTTCGAATTCGGAAATGAAATTTGAAAACGATTGTTTTCCGGTTAATTATGATAGTAAAATAGTGAAAACTTTTTTCCCAAAAACGGGGATATATGAGCAGATTCTTTTCATATATTACATTATTCGTAATCACATTTGCATTACAAGTTAATAGTCAATGGATTAAATGCGGTCTGGACACCTGTCAGGTGTATCGTCTTGCCACTATAGGGTCTACGATTTTTGCGGGGACTCTTAATTGTGGAATCTACCGCTCCGATGATAACGGTAATCACTGGCAAACTGCCAGTAGTGGATTGCCGGACGGGCAACAGATATGGTCTCTTTTCACCAATGGTACCGACCTTTTTGCAGGGACTGACCGCGGTGGATGCTTTACATCAGTAGACAAAGGGGAAAGCTGGACTGCGGTAAGCGATCTTGGAGTGGGTTCTTTTGTTATGAGTTTTGTGCAAAGTGGAGCTAACCTTCTTGCCGGCACCAGGGGTGTATATGTCTCAGCAGATGAAGGAAAACAGTGGAGCTGGTGTGGCGATTCACTTCTGACAGGAAAAACAATATTCAAACTTGCAGCAAATGGAAAAGGTGGTGTTTTTGCCGGAACCGGATCAGATGGGGTATTTTATTCAGACAATGATGGGATCAGCTGGAAGACCACATCATTGACAATAAAAACCATGCGCGTCTGGAGTCTTGCCGCAAAAGGCGATACTGTATTTGCAGGCACTGATGCTGCCGGCGTAATCCGTTCCATAGATAATGGAATAAACTGGATTCAGGTCAATTCCGGATTGACCAGTAAATATATTCATTCTGTAGAAATGATCAGAAATCAGCTTTACGTGGGAACCGATAGCGGAGTATTTGTTTCCACTTCAGGTGGAGAGGCCTGGAAACCTCTGGTCGGCCTGGAAACCCTCTCTGTCAGAGCAATAATAAGTAATGCTGATACTAACATATTTGCAGGAACATATCAGGGAGGCGTATGGAAGCTTCAAGAAGGCGATGTGAAGCGATCCAAACCTGTTAGCGGCCATTTGCCTTTTCAATTTCGCTTGAAAAATTCCAACCGCTTCCCGGATGTGCTGCTTACCTTACCTTATGCAGCAGAGGTAGCAATAAAGGTATATGATATGAGAGGATGTAAAATTTCACAAACCAGGTACAATACCCTTGCCAGAGGATCTTATTGTCTGGCAATTACAAACAAAAGGTTTTCACCCGGTTGCTATCTTGTATCGATCCAGTCAATCTTCGGGAACAGTTTTTCGACCGTCTCATTATCCCGATAAGTACCTGGACCCTTCCCCCACCCTGTTTTGGTCGGTGCATAGATGAATATAGTTCAATGAGTACTCAATTTGAGAACAACAATCCAGTTGAGAATGTGGACAAGTTCAGGTTTTTGCAGTAAATTTCAGGTATGAAACGCATTGAGTTTTACAATGATTACCGGGAGTATCTCAGGGAGTACTACGCCGAGCAGAAAACGCGCTTTCCCCATTTTTCCTACCGTTATTTCTGCAACAAATCGGGTATTACCTCTCCGGCGCTTTTTAAAGAAGTTGTCGAGGGACGCCGCAACCTGACTGAACGTACGACAGAATCATTCATAAAAGGGTTGGGCCTTTCCGAAGTTGATGCAAACTATTTCCGTACACTGGTACACTACAATCAAACCGATAACGAGCAGGAAAAAACTTTAATCCTTGAGCGATTAAGGGGATTACGTCGTAAAGTTAAACAGCAACTGATCCCGAAAAATCTTTACAGATATTATTCCAACTGGTATTATCCCGCCATTCGTGAACTCGCATGTATTATTGATTGGAAAGATGATTTTGCTTTCCTGGCAGATCTTCTGGAACCACCGGTAAGCGAACAGCAGGCCCGTGAAGCACTTTCTTATCTCAGTGAGAACGGATTTATTCGTAAAAGCATCAACGGAAGGTATGAACAGCCGGAGTCTGCAATCACTACCGGCAGTGAGGTTATCTCTGATGCGATCCGCAAGTTCAATGAAACCCTTGCACATAAAGGTGCTGAATCCGTAGAGAATTTTCCACCAACAGAAAGAGATGTTCGAGCTGTTGTTGCGGGAATCTCACGAAAAAGTTATCTTCTAATCAAAGAGGAGATCAGGGATTTTTTCTCCCGAACGATCCGAATTGTTGATGATGATAAAGATGCTGACAGGGTATACAGCTTGAATGTGCAGCTTTTCCCACTCAGTAAAAAACCTCCCGCTGGAGATTCATGAAAATGCGATTGCACAGTCCGATCACCATTTTTATACTTCTGTTTTTCATTACTCTTTCTTTATGTACCCTTTTTACCTGCGGCGGAACGAGTGAAACAGGAAACGCCTTTGCATCGATCAGTGGCTCCATTATAATAAACGATTGTGACACCTCGACTGTGTGGGTTAACCTTGTAAACGAGAATTACTTTCCGGGCGATGACACCGCTGAAATGATCTTTAAAACATCTGTCGATTATCAGGGAAAATACGCTTTTCGGTCCATACCCTGGAACAACTACTATCTCTATATCAAAGGAAACGATCAGAATAAGCTTCGGGGGCCAATTACGGTTACCGTGCCCGAAGTCGAACTAGGCAAAGATACACTTCAATACACATCAGTTGTTTCTGTATACACACCCGATACTGCTTCGTATGATTTCATTTACATAAGAGGTATACCTGAAACGTTCAGTGTCCAACCCGGATACACGACCCTCCCCGATGTGCCATCAGGTCTTGTTCATATAATTGCCGCAAATTCAACTATCCGGTATAAAGATCCATTCAATTCGAATGCGTACCTTAACAGATTTACAATAAACACAGAACAGCTTGACACAATCACAATAGGAGATACCAACCATGCTCCGGTTTTCAGCGTATTAAATGTATTATCAAAAACAGTGACTCTTGACAGTATGCGTTTCTATCGGGACACTCTGATCGTCACAGATCCAGACTCTGATTTTGTTACCTATCAGCTATCCAGAGCTCCGGAACAGATGCACTGCGACTCTTCAGGCATTATAACATGGAAAGTACCTGATTGTATCGATAACCCACTGGTATCTGTCGAAGCAATTGCTTACGATAATAAGGGAGCATCCAGCAGAACCAGCTGGACTATTACGATACAGAACCACTGCATCACGCACCAATCACATCCATATGCATTTTTTTCAAAGAGACAGATATACATTACTGATTCAGTTTCAGCTATTTTTTATAATTGTTACTGCAGCGACAGTTCTTCACCATCAATAAATATTTCCTGGGGTAACGGTGATACGCTCAGCTATTCAGCATCAGATACGATACGCTACCGTTACCAGGAAAGTAATACCTATTATCTCTCAGGACAACTCACCTGCAGCAGCGGTCCCGAAGAGTGGTTTAACATCGACTCGATAATTGTTCTTGATACGACACCTGAAGATACACTGATCCTTTACGGGGATCAACACATTATTATCGAAAAGGGGACACGTTTCGATGATCCGGGAGCAGTACAGATCAGGACGAAAGGTACCGATACAACTATCACACCAGCTGAAAGGACCGGCATGGTCGATCATAATACCAATGGTGTTTATGCCCTGTATTACAATCCAGTTGGAGACACTGATAAGGTCATCTCAAGGAAAGTGTATGTCGTTTCAGAAGATACTTCACTATCACAATATGGTCTGAAAGCAATCGATACAATTCGTAATGTCAGCAGCGTTTCAATCACCTTTTCTCCCGAGAGCCTTATATATGAGACTGACAGTTCCCTTGTTCGATTCAGAATTAATCAGGGAGAGCCTTCTCAATGGTCCAATGCAATGGCAGTATCGATCTTTGATTCCGGAGCCGGCACCTATTCTGTCGCGTATCAATATCTCGATCTTGAAAGGCTTTCCCACTCAAGCTGGATTGAAAACTTCAGTTATACTATCGTAAATAACAGTCAAAATCCTTCTATACGAATTTACCCAGACATAGACACTGTTACAACAGACGTAATATGTACTCTTTTGATCGAAGGATCGTTTTGTCAGGATAACAAAGAACCGTTTGCACGTGTTAACTGGGGTGATGACACTATCAGTCAAAGTTATAATCCGTCAACGTATTCTTTTAAACACTCCTGGAGTAAGGCTGGTACCTATACTATTTCAATAGCGCTAATTTGTGATTCTGTCAATTTTTGGGACTCGACCGTTTATACAAGGACCATCCGTGTAAAATCTGGGCAGCCCTCGCAAGATACCACAATTCCGGTTCTACAGCTCAATGGTGACTATGAAATGGTTATCCCGGCAGGGACAGTATTTGAAGACCCCGGCGCTACTGCATATGATCTCCAGGATGGTGATCTGACAGGATCTATCAGGATCACCGGATCTGTAGATGTAACTATTCCCGGAAATTATACCTTAACATACACGGTGTCTGATTCATCATTTAACACGGTGTCGGCTAACCGTGTGGTAACTGTTCAATAACAAAAACAGATCCGGACAATCGACTTGTAATAACACGTACAGTAGTCAGTGTAAAGAAGCCGTTCGAATCAGAGTTGCCTTGTGAATTGCGGACCGTTATCAGTATTATTATACTAAAAAAGCTCATTGATCGTGAGTTCAGGATCAATGAGCTTCGTTCTGATGTAACGGCGGTTTCATTTGCTTCTAATATTTTTAAGTTCTGTTCCCCAGAAAACGATCTGATTTATCATTGTATCAACCGTCTTTTCATGGTTTTTTGCCGGTTTGAAAACTGAAAAATTCTCAAAATCCGTAAACAATGAGAACGTTACATTCGCCCGAACATCGGCGATCTGCACTTCACCCAGTATCTGCCTGAGATGTTCCGCCGCACGCACACCACCTGCACTTCCATAGCTGACAATGCCGGCAACTTTATTGTTCCATTCAGCATAGATAAAATCGATCGCATTTTTCAAAGAACCGGGGACAGAGTGGTTATACTCCGGCGTCACGAAGATGAATGCATCAAAAGAAGTAATCTTTGCTGCCCATTTTTTTGTATGCTCTTTAGAGTACTGCCCCATTGCCGGTGGAACCGGTTCATCAAGCAACGGAAGTTCATACTCCTTGATATCTACAAGTTCAAATTCAGCATCAGATCTCCTGCCGGCGACTTCAGAAACCCAGCGTGCTACAGATTCTCCAACACGACCCGGACGTGTACTCCCGATTATAATTCCAATCCGTACCATTTTTACCTCCGATACATTTGATATTTAAACTTAAAACGTCTCGATATCTTGAGCAATAAACGATCCAACTCAATTTGTAGTACACCCGGGCACATTTCAAAGTTTTTTGTGAAATTACAGTACACCCTTGTCTTGAAATGGGATGATGTATTTTTATACACTTTTATCATCACTACTGCTACACACTGAGTGACTGAGTGACTGAGTAAATGCGAATTGCGAAGTCAGGAAACGCTGAGAGCCCCTGAATCATGTGAGTATGCATAAAAAAGCTTTTTACTTTGCTATTCGCTAATCGCTGTTCTTTAGTGGTTTGCAGGTTAATAGGAATCTGGGCTGCAGGCCCTTTATTATTGTAATATAAATGCTCTCAAAAATTCTCTTATGTGGGTATGCATTTGGTTGGTATGAGAATACTCATCAATTCGCATATCGCCTCACCCCACTTCGACTCAGCTCAGTGACCGCCTCGATCCCCCTCTCCATTGGAAAATGGAGAGGGGGAAGAAG
>JAFGIN010000095.1 GCA_016929595.1 Chitinispirillaceae bacterium | reverse complement strand
TATGAAAGAGCAGCAATTTGATCCATTCCTTATCATGCTCATTTAATTGCAGAAAATGGTACTCTTATATCAATTGGATCGGATGCCCACGAACCCCGCAATGTCGCGAAAGTCTACCCCGAACTGCAGGAGTTACTTTACAGTAAAAAACATTCTGCGCTATATTGCTTTTTCCGATATGAAACAGATAATAAGAAATGTCTGAAAAAAGTCTCTATGTTCCTCTGATTTTACACTCCCCCACTTCTGCCGCAATTATCGACCGAAACTCTTCAAGCTTTTCATGGGGTAAACGAGCCGTCTGCTTGTATTCTTCATCAAGAAATTCTACTTTGTAATTTAATGGCTGAAGAAATACCCTGGCGACACCTTTGACAAGTTGAGCGATTTCAAGAGCTATCTCTCTATCAATGTAACCAGACGCACAAGGGATCCTTATTTCACCATAATCTCCCCTGGCCCTTACCATTTCGATAGATCGTTTCAGACGCGCATCACAATCCTTAAGTGTACAACCGAGAAGCACATATTTCGAGGGCAACGTTTTTATATCAAGCGCCAAATAATCAAATTCTACTTCCTGGAGAATTTCAGGGTGCAGCCCATTGGTATCGATTTTGACTTTTAAATCAATATGTTTTAATTTTTCAACAACAGGGCCAAGTGATGCATGAAGGGTCGGTTCCCCACCGCTGAGCACTACACCTTCGATCAACCCTTTCCTTTTGCGCATGAAATCAAGCACATCATCCAGAGAAACCGCAGGAAGTTGTCTTTTCACAATCTGAGGATTATGACACCAGGGACACTGAAGATTACAGCCTTCAAAAAAAAGAACGCTGGAAACAGTCCCCGGGAAATCAACGAATGAGTTCTTCTGCCAGGCGCAAATACCTACACGTTCGTTGTGCATTCAATCTCCGTAACGGTTGCATCTACTACCCCATGCAGATTTTGTTCAACAGTTTTCTTTTCATCAGAATATGTGAACACTTTACGAATCTTATATTCCCCTTTTTTGCCGATGTTCCAGTTCTGGACCGGACGGTAATATCCCACAATTCTGGAATACACCTCAGCCTCTTCATTGCACAATGGGCAGGTAAAATGCTCGCCTTTAAGATATCCGTGATTCTGACATATTGAAAAAACCGGTGACAACGTAAAATAGGGTATTTCATATTTTGTAGCAATTTTTTTTACCAGATTTTTACAAACTTCAGGATCATCTATCGATTCACCAATAAAAGCGTGAAACACCGTCCCGCCCGTGTACAGTTTCTGGATATCATTCTGCATATCAAGAGCATCAAAAAGATCATCTGTTGCATTGACCGGCAACTGCGTTGAATTCGTAAAGAACGGCTCATCTTCGCCGGGAATAATCATCCGGGGAAACTTCGCTTTGTCTATTTTGGCCAGCCGGTGGGATGTTCCCTCTCCCGGAGTTGCTTCTAGATTGTAGAGATGTTTTGTCTCTTCCTGATACTGAACAAGACGCTCGCGCATATGAGTCAGTACCTCTTTTGCAAAGCCCATCGCTTCCGGATCGGTCATATCTTTACCCAGAAAATTGAGAAGCGATTCATTCATACCGATAAGACCAATTGTTGAAAAGTGATTATTCCAGTGTCGCAAATATCGCTGTGTATATGGAAATAATCCCTGATCCATAAGACGTGAGATCACGTTACGCTTTGTCTCAAGTGAATCCCGTGCAAGATCCATAAAATGATCTAACTGCCGGAAATACTCATTTTTTGTCGAAGCCAGATAGCCTATTCTTGGAAGGTTGATTGTCACAACACCAATCGAACCGGTAAATTCATCAGAACCGAATAGTCCACCACCACGAACCCGTAACTCCCTTTTGTCTAACTGAAGCCTGCAGCACATCGATCGTACGTCTGATGGATCAAGCGGTGAATTGATAAAATTCTGAAAATAGGGAGTACCGTATTTTCCCGTCATTTTAAAAAGCAATTTCGCATTTTCACTGTCCCAGTTGAAATTAGGGGTGATATTGTACGTTGGAATAGGATAGGAAAATCCACGCCCTTCAGCATCACCCTCAATAAGTACCTCCAAAAATGCTTTGTTGACCATGTCCATTTCAACCTGATAATCCCCATAGGTAGTCTCAAGCGGCACGCCACCCACGACCGCCGGCTGATCCCTGAGGTCTTCAGGAACTACCCAGTCCAGAGTAATATTGGTAAATGGCGCCTGTGAACCCCAGCGTGATGGTGTATTCACACCAAAAATGAAGGACTGTATCTGCTGCTTAAGCTCCTTATGTGAAAGGTTGTCAGCACGAACAAATGGCGCTAGATAGGTATCAAAAGAAGAAAATGCCTGCGCTCCAGCCCATTCATTCTGGAGAATCCCTAAAAAATTTACCATCTGCTGGATCAGGGTTGAAAGATGACGCGGTGCTGTTGATGAAATTTTCCCTCTTACTCTACCAAGCCCCTCCGCGATCAACTGACGAAGAGACCACCCTGCACAATAACCGGAAAACATTGAAAGGTCATGAAGATGAAAATCGCCGTTACGATGGGCATTAGCGATATCACGATCATAAATATTCTCAAGCCAGTAATTTGCTGTTATTGCACCGCTGTTGTGCAGTATCAAACCACCAAGAGAATAATTAACATTGGAATTCTCATGCACGCGCCAGTCCTCCTGCTTGAGATACCCGTCCATCGTAGACTTGATATCCAGAACAAGATCCTGAGCACTGCGAAATCTCCGGTGTTGCTCTCTATATAATATATAAGCTTTTGCGACACGGTCATGCCCCATATCAATAAGAGTCTTCTCGACCAGGTCCTGAATCTCTTCAACAGCAGGGATGGAATTAGGATGGAATTTTTTTCCAACATTTTCTTCGACACACCTCGCTATCGACAGCGCCAACCCGAAGTCATGCATTCCTACCGCTTCTGTTGCCTTGAAAATCGCATTTGCGATCTTGGAGGTATCATACGGAACCAGTTTTCCATCTCGCTTCCTGATCGTTGAAACCATTACAAAGACTCTCCTGTCGTTGATTTTGTATTGTTTTAAGCTACCACTACCGGTGCTACTGCATTGCAAATGAGTATACAATATATGCGGAATCATGTCAATATTATAGAGAAAAATAACAAAAAGGTAATTATCCTCTTTATACTGCTACTATAAAAACGATCTCTAAACCATTGAGTTTCAATCCAATAGAATTATAAAACAATTACCATTCTTTCAATAAAATTTTTCTGTGTATCGCAGAAAAAAGATTACCACATGCAAATGGAATTGAACTATTTTCAAGGATATACTTCACACATTTTCCTTTAATTTCTGTTTTATGGGTAACAAATAAAAAAATCAGGACAATTTTACACATTAGAATTATTATTAATCTGATTCGATTATGAATCAAACACACTATGAACATCTTTAAATCGTCATCAATTATTCCTGTTGCTGCTCTTTTATATAGCTTCATCTTGATTGTTGTCAGCGCATTCCAGAAATTCTATCAATTCCATAACGATTTCTGGGACGTCTTTTTTGTTGCCCGTACCATGATTTCGACTGATACAGCAACCTGGTTCAACCCACAATATCCTGTTGGCTATACATTTCTTCTAAAGCTTATTTGTGGGAACGCTTCACCAATACTGCCTGCCATCATACTCAATTGTATATTTGGAGGGATTATCATATTAGTATGTGGTTATTTTTATAAAAAATTATTATCTAAACCAGTAGTTCTTTTATGCCTGAGCACAATTGTATTGTTTCCAACTCTTTTTCACTATTTTACCGTCGGAGGCGGTGACCCAGGTTCCGTTTTCTTTTTCGCATCAGGATCAGCCCTGCTTTTTATCTCGATTATTCAGAATAATAGCAAATTATCCCCATTTTTTTTTAGCGGATTGCTTATGGGTGCTGGAGCGCTCTTCAGATATCATGTATTACCAGCGACACTACTTCTTCTAGTTATATTCGGCCTCCTCTATCGATCATACCTTAAACATTTGCTGATTACAGGCTGTGCGCTTGGGATTGCATACCTCCCGCAAATTATTGTTAATCTTGCTTCCGGACATGCACCAATGGAAACACAGTTTGGTCCGATGAATGTCTATGATCTCATGTACTCGATAAGCTGGTACCAAACAATAACTCTGGATCTTCCGAAATCTGTTTTTGATATTATCGCGGCGGACCCATTCCTGTTTCTTCAGAAATACCTGAGTGCATTTATATCGTTCTCGCCTTATTTTGCACCTCAATTAATTGCATTCATAATAGTAAAAGAGAAAAAAAGAAAGCAGTTTTGCGGTGTTGCAGCACTCTATTCAATTCTTTACTTTCTCTTCTTTTCAGCATTCACCAGTGGAAGGCAGGGGCTGATTATTCTCCCGCTTGCAATCCTGTGCACAGGTATTTTAATTGAGAGCATTCTTTCACGTTGCACTGACCCCAAATGGAAAAAGGCAATACCATTTGCTGCGATCGTTATAATTCTGTTGTTTATCTATAAAGATTTCAGAAAAGTTCAGGAAAGATATAATAGATCTTCTGTCTACAAACAAATCGAAAACACCCTGAATAGTGAGCACTGTAAAAACGTTCGCGAAGTCTACTCTACAGATTTCAGTTTCTATCTCCCATCTCATTATCCATTCATTCCATTTTTTAATGGTGGTGCACCACGTTGGGGTACCTATAAGTTTAATGATGAATACCCTGAGTTTCCCGTACATACTTATGATAATTTTGTTAATGAATGCAGAAAAAGAGGTGTGCGATTTCTGGTTCTGACTAATAATAGTAATCTGCTGTCGCCCTTTTTTGCTGACATATTTTCTCAGAAAAAAGAGGGGGTTTCAATGCTTTTCGAGAGTGAAAAACTAAGAGTATTCAAATTGCCCAAGCAGAATTTATTATGAAAGATCTTGAAAAGATCCGAAATTTAGTTGGTGATATCACCCCGGAACAACTCGTGTATGTTGACTGTGCTGTAACCGGTGATATTGGTGCATTTATGCCCATTGCAGGGCAATGCCATTACGCAACATCTCCGGAACATACCCACCCGGGCTGGTCTTTCATTGTCTCATTTGACAGTTACTGCAGAACAAAGGTCGGCGAAACGATTTACGATTCAATCCCATCGACTGTATTCGTCCTCCCACCATATATTCCACATCAGGAGCTTCCATCAGATATCGTGTCCCGGTATATTGCAGTAATGATTGATACCGGATTCCTCAACAGGCAGCTTGCCAGATATACTAAATCTACAAAAGATCTTCATACTGCGATGATCTGCCGATCCACACAACGGCTTATTGATGAACTGAAAGAATTCATGACAGAATATGAGGAAGCAGCACCAGGATACGAATCACTTCTTGATGCCAGTGCTTTGAAGATTACCCACCTTCTAATTCGCCAACTACTTGATATAAAACCAACAGCCGAAGCTATCACACACCGCATGTCAGTGAATAAAGCACTCGAATTTCTTAATGAACATTATGGAGAAAAGATCTCAGTAAATGATCTGGCGTCTGCTGCAAACTGTTCCGTTTCTCATTTTTTCAGAATTTTCAAAGATGAAACCGGACTCTCCCCATCAGATTACATTATGCAGGTCAGGCTCGATTATGCGAAGCGAATGCTGCGGGTTGATGATAAAACTGTGACACAAATCGCACTGGGCTGTGGTTTCAACAGTTCCTCCTATTTTTCTCATTGTTTTACCCGGACATTTCAAATTTCACCCTCTGATTTCAGAAAATCGCTCGACATAGCATAAAAGTAGCTGTTTTTGATTAAATTTTGAAAGATTTTGACTGTGTTATTTTTCTATTTTTAATTCATACTGCTTTTGGACGTTGAAAGATTTTCCAATCGCACAATCTAAGCGGGAAAGACTTTTAATTCTGGTATGGTCATAAATAACACTCAGGAAATTGAGTAAGATTAACATCTCTTAATTTTCAATTTTTCGTGTATTTTGTGTATTTCGTGGTTTCTCTTTCTCTTGATAATACAAAGAGCTGTTTATAACGTTAACTAGTACTAAAAAAAACAATTTTACAAAAAAAGGAGTATAGTAATGAAAACTATCGATGAAGTAATAGAATTTGCTAACCAGAATCCTGCAGCATGGGTTTCGACTGCTGAAAATAATCAGCCGCACGTGCGCGCAATGGCAATGTGGTTTGCCGATAAAACCGGTTTCTATTTTCATACCGGTACCCAGAAAAGACTCTATACCCAACTGAAAAACAATCCGAAGATTGAAGTTGGTTTCATGCATCCGGGTGATATGGGAAACATGCAGATGGTGCGTATTACCGGAAGCATTGAAGTGATCAACGACCCGGTACTTCAGAAAAAACTCTTTGAAGACCGCCCCTGGCTTAATGCAATTTTCGAGGCTTGCCCCAATGACAGAATTTTCATGTTCCGGATAGCTCATGGAGAAGCGCAATACTGGGACATGAGTCGCAATTGTCAGGAGAAGAATATTCCGGCTATTGTATTCTGATTTGATATAAGTGCGAGCATAAAGGAATATATGAGTATGAGAATGATGTGAGTTTGTGTATAAAAGGCAAGCTCACACACCTCCCCCTATCCACTTTTGTTTGTTATGCTTTCACCCCGCGCTACTATAAGCTCTTTAAGAATTGTATACAAGCCAATTATCAAAAAACTTAACCTATACAATCTAAACCCTGTTTTGCTTGTTAGTAACCCTTGCTCGTCCAGTGCTCCAATGGTGGATCGAAAAGAAAGGGAGAAATCTCTTCGCCATATGGGTAATTGCACGCATTGCAATTACTAGTCTCAAACAACAGCTATCAGCAGCAACCTAAGGGGCTCCGTTCGATCCTCGGTATATGTAGATTTGTAATGGCTTGAAAAAATTGGAATTGAAAAAAGGTTCCTGGAATAAGTGTACAAGTGCAGCTACCCGGATGCGTAAGACATTATCATTACTTATAACTGGCCGTCATATCCAATAGATGCTGTATTTAAATCTTTTTATAAAACAGGCAACCGATCAATAAGGTTAGTCAGAGAATTTATTTACAGCCTATTGGATACTCTGAAAAATTATACAGTTACTATGGTGAGTAATTCCACTGTTTACTAGTAAGTGTATCTAATACGTGCTCCCATAATTTTCAGATTACCTGAAGCATCCCATGGTGAACACCATGCATAAATCAAATATCCAGCACTCAGATTGCTTACCGTTGAATTTAACGATACGGCACGGTTACCATATCCGGTAATTCCCGAAGATGTAACTGTACCTACAACAGTGTATCCACCGTTTATAAAATTCAGCTTCATGAGTCTGACATTCAGATCTTTTGATGAATTATCATTGAAATAGACTCTGAATTCTGTAATGACCGCATTCTGGGGAAGGTGAACATGTGCAACAAGGGCACCTGAAATCTCACTTTTGATATATGCTCCTCCCATGCCGTAAGTATTGCTGTACGCCACGTTAGAACCTGGCAAAAACGCCTCGGCAGAGACAGACAGATACCCGGTAGTCAATGGTGCAGCCACCACTCTCCCCGCTACTATCGGTGGATTAATCTCATTCTCCGGTATAATCATAATGCCATCGTCTTCTATTAGATTATCTTTATCCTGGCCGTTAATTGCAGATATTGACAGGGTCAATACGGCAAGCATAACAATGTCTTTTGAAATTTTTAACATAAAGTAACTCCTTGATAAGATGTTATTTGATATGGCAATGACTCTAACTAACCTGATCGGTTAAAAATGTAAGATGATTTTTTTTATCATTATCCTTATTCTATTTCTGTTATTTCATTCATCCTCCTTGGAGGTAAACGCTACGCAACGCCAAATGTATTCACATTTGTATGTTGCAGACCGTAACCAAAAACAACAATATATCAACCTGCAAAAAACAGTGTATCATCGATTTCAACATCCATAACCTGAAAGCCAGACAAACAGAAAAGAGGTAACTTACGAGACAAAATACGTGAGAACTATCGAAAATCGGCTTACCGTTGGTATACTTACAAATCGTTACAGCTTCACACTATGAAAGTATACAAAATAAAACTAATTAAGACTTTCAGAATATGCAATAGATTTTTTTCGTAAATCATACTTTAATCATTTCTATATATTTCTCATTATGGCTCCCTTGTGTATAATCCATCCTTGTACCTGGAAAAATTTAGACAATCCAATAACAATTATGGACGTCTGTGCTGAGAAACATTTGTTATATTAAAAAACAGTACACTTGAGCGACGGGTACCAGTAGCGGGAACAGGATTTTCAATAATCTCTGCTCATTTTCATTTGAGGAATTCCCGATGCTTGAACAAAGTCATAATCTCTATTATTCAACACTACCGCTCGGGATACCGCTCATTATGATTTCAGGCTTACAGATGATGCAATCGGGGCTATTGACTCAGGAATGGTTATGGTGCTCCTCTAATTCTGTACCTGCCAAAGAATTTTTTAACAATACAACTTTTCAGATCTGAAATCGAAGGATCATTTTAAAACGAAACTGTCAACCCTGCAGTAGGCAGAATCCCATCCATTTCCCGTAGAGCCCGGGTTTTGGTATCAATCTCCTGCATCGCTATCGTATGCGTTTGATTGAGAATATTCTGAACATCAACATAGCCTCCTATGGACAATCTCTTTCCGGTATAGATAAAACTGTAACGGAAAGACATAAAAAAAGTGGGGTCAAACCGCCTGACAAACCATTCTGACTTTGGTGTAAGTGTGTCTGTATCTGAATATGGCATACCATCTGATATGATAGTTGCAAATGAAAAATTGTGGTATTTTTTTAACCTTGCACTTACAACCATTTTCAAGGCTGCACGAATATCGTTTTCATCATTGTACCATCTTTTATCAGTAAATCTATTTTTCACTTTTCCCATTGAAAGAGCTAACCTGTATCTGAAAACATTTTCAGTTTTGTTATGAATGCAGATTTCAATTCCAGCAGCTGCTTTTTTTCCATCAGCTTCTTTTATTTTCCATCTCCGTGAGCCATCGTAATTTCTTGTAAACGTATCTACACTTACAATATAAGGTCTTACATATGGATATTCTCTATTGTAGAGTTTTCCAAATATTTCCGCAGAGAAACATGTAATTCCCATTATACAGTTTTCATACAACAATGAACCCTGCACGCAGCGTTGAAGCTCAAATTCAGTAACATCATACGGTTTGATAAACAACCAATGGTAATACTTCCGGAATATCGGTGGTTCCTGATAAGAATAAGCACACTGTAATTTAAAAATCCCAAAATTCATGTTATCATATATATACCCAAGATATGGTGCAATCCCAAAATCATCAATAGATGAAAAGTAATCGCAGCGGACACCGGTCATCACTGTCATTTTATCTCGTTTTAATTGACCCTGTATATAACCTCCGGCTTCATAAACCCATGGAACAGAGTCCCCGAATTCATAATCGTAAGCACCTTCAGTGTTTGTCATATCTTTTCCATTAATCCTCGCACCAGCTTCAATATCCATACTATTTGAGAGTTTAAGGGTTATTGCTTCATTGAGCAGGATATGAAATTTATTTTTGTAAGAATCAGATAGCAGGATTGTCATAAATGAGTCTTTATAGGCCACATAAACGCTTCTATTTCTTCTGACGACACTATCACCCTTTACCCACAGAACGAATGTATCTTTCCACACCGGCACTTTTTGAATAAGGGAGTGTTCAAGAAAATATTCATCTTTCTCAACACCTGCCGACAATGTCAGGCGGTTATGAACATTGTCTTTTGAAAATTCATGGTATATACCGCCCCCGGCTTGCAACAATTCCTTTTGATATATCGCATCGGGATCTCTTTCATCCCACGTTGTTTTTGACCGCATCTTGTCATAACTGCCAACAGATACCAGACCAAGCGACTGGTTGTCATTAAGTGTCATAGTTGCCTTGAGAAGCAGATCTCCATATTGTGACCAGACACCCCTTGTAAACATTTCCAGTGGTTTCAAATCCATCCATCGGCAATTAAACAGAAATGCAGGACTCTGTCGCCCGGTTTTTCCCTGCATCTGCAAACTTAACCCGGAAATATTGAGATCAACCTGCCCCTCGAGTCGTTTTTCCGGTATATCCTTGAGATCGATTTCAATTACTGATGAATTCCTTGGTGTAAATGATGGCTGCATGACCATGTTGATCCGAACCCGATCAACATTATCTGCTGTAATAAACCCGATTGCACCGGATGTCTTCTCAGATGAATAATGGTTAATCGTTTCAAATTCGATCCCATCAATGATATACAGGTTTTCCACCACATCCCCACCCCTGATATTCAAGCTGTTGTTATCCACCGTGTTCATAATAGTTGCCGCCGGATGCAGTGATAATACCCGGTTTATATCATTGCCAGTTCCAGCAGTGTTAAGCAGTTCAGCAGCTTTGAATTCTGAGGATGTGGTCGAAAACGCATCCAGCATCGTTTTCTCCGGGGTGACTGTCAATCTCGGCAGTTCAGAAATTGTGTCACACGTTTCTTTTACCGGTTTATCACGGTGTAGAGATGAATTATTAAACGTAGTGTCTGAAACTTGCGCTGATTGCGCCTTAAGGTTCAGGATAAGCAGGCATGCCAGGAACAGTAGGATGTTTTTCAGAAACATTTACTATAAGATCTATTCAGGTTACAGATTTTGTTATGTTTTAATATACACTGTTGCAGTGTCTTCTGTGTCTTCCGTGGTTTAATTTGTGCTCATTTCTGAGATGTGTGCGTTTTCTACATGGAAAACCTTTCCTGCATTTTTCAAATCAATTCTCTGGCTCTTCTCCTCAATTAATGCTATCTTTTCAGTAAGACACACAAGAGGATTTATGGCAAACGTATTCAACTTTATCGATTATAGAGAATATCTGGAAACCTTCTATAATGAGCAAAAAGGGCGAAATAAAGCATTTTCGTACCAGTATTTCGCCAATAAGGCAGGGTTTAAATCAAAAAGCTTCCTGAAACTTGTCATTGATGGGAAAAAAAATCTTTCATCTGATTCAATTCAAAAGTTGAACAGCATATTAAAATTAAATGGAAAATCGTTTTCCTATTTTGCTGATTTAGTTGCATTTAATCAGGCGAAGTCTGTTCAGGAGCGTAATTTTTTCTTCGATAAAATAGCCCAGTATAACAAGCGCAGCAGCGCCCGAACTGTTTTACTCCAACAGTATGATATTTATTCCAGGTGGTATTACAATGCGATCCGGGAGCTCGTCATTACAATCGATTTTAAAGACGATTTTGAGTTACTTGGTAAAATGCTCAAACCGGCTATTTCAGCCCGAAAAGTGAGTGAAGCGGTAAAAACACTCGAACGACTTGGATTTATTGAGAAAAAAGAGAATCGGTATATTCAGTGTGATCCAATTATTACCACTGGTGATGAAGTCCGTTCGCTGGCCATCTCTAATTTCCATATTCAAAACCTGGTACTTGCAATGAGCTCTATTGATACTGTACCAAGCAGCGAACGGGACATCTCATGCCTGGTGCTTGGCTTATCCGATGAAAGCTTCGGCCTTGTTAAGAATGAGATTAAAAAGTTTCGGAAGAAATTGCTTGACATTGCAGCCAGTGAGAAAAAAGTCAACCGTGTGTACCATATCAATTTCCAGGCACTACCGGTCAGTGAGGTAATAAATGCGAATGAATAAACTGAAGAGCTACGCGATTCTTGCTGTACTTATTTGCGCAGTTCTTTCACAGATGTTATGTACAACTGATTATGCGGGCGGCTCTGAAATAGGAAATCCAATGGTTGTTACTGGCATGGTAACGGATTCTTCAGGAAAAGGGATCCCTGATGTCACCATTTATTTAGTTGACCCTCTTGAGAGAAACCCTCTGAAACTTTTACCTGACAGTTGCTATAAGGGATATAGTGATACGGATGGAAAATACATTTTAACGGGTATATACAATGGGTGGTACAATCTCATAGGGATTGATTCTTCCGGAACAGAGATGTTTCTGAAAAGCATCGAAATAAACAAACCTGACGATAGTGAAAATGATACTGTACTTTGCAGAAGTGACACTCTTGAAGCAGCTGCAAATGTGATAGTTCCCTCCGCTGCTTGTGAAGTAAAGGAACGTGCAATCATTTTTGTACCGGGAACAGTAATTCAGGCGTATATTGACACGTGCGGTGATTATCTTATTAAATGTCCACCATCAACAATAGACATTATTCTTTATCAAGGTGATTCCTCAACCATACTTGCCGATGACATCACTGTTGAGGCCGGACAATGGCTGGACCTGACTAAAAAGAGTTACGATATCCCTTCACCTCACTTTGAATCTGGCTTGCTCTCAGGATTTGCAGGAACGGTGTATTCCTTTTCCGCCGGCGGAATTACACTCGGACCGAATCATCCTGTTCAATACCGCTTTGACTGGGGAAACACTGTTTCACAATGGGGTTTCCCAAGCCATAGTACTCATGCCTGGAATGAACCGGGAACATATCTTGTTCGTGTTCAGGCAAGGAGTATCAGGGATACCTTATCTGTCTCAGAGTGGTCATCCGCTATTGATGTAAGTATTCAATAGTAATGACTGCAAGTAATGTTCTTAACCGGAGGAGATGTATTATGTGTAAAAAATGTATGTTAGTGATCAGTTGTATTATACTGGTGGCATTTATCTCATTTGCCAAAGAAGTAGTTATTTCCGGAACCTTTATCGATACGGTTCTTGAAACAGGTACCGGGCTTGACCCGATATTAAAAATAGTACCACTGAGAGAGCGTTCAATAGCGATTCTTTCCCGTTGTACAGAGGAACCATATTCAAAGTACTTTGCAAAGACGAACAATGCCGGGGTTTTCTCTGTAACGATTAACTTGCCCGAAACCTGTATATATGGATCACATGCTATCATTGTTGCATGCACTACATGCAATTTTCAAAGTATTTACACGCCTCCGCAAGACAGCCAGTATGAACAGATCAGGGTTAATTTTGTCCAACAAAAGGAATATGTACGTAAAATTGTACCTGTTGTATCCTATGAACACTCTGTAGCATTCACAAAAACCCGACAGATTAGAGGTGGTGATACACTTACCATAATAGCCAGAACAAGGGCCATAGCCGACAATCCTGATACAGTTAAATATCCGGAATGTGGCAGTGTGATTCAACTCACCACATCAACAGGAACTGTCGTAAAAGAAGAACTTATTGGTTGTAACTATCCGTCATTTACCTACATTTCCCGGAAGAACAGTTACTTCGATGAGAATTTAACTATCGTTATCCCCGAAAATCTTCACCTGATCTATCCGGACTTCAAATCAGACCGGACTCTGAAGATACTCCGAAAGATGAATTCAGGTGAACAAACAGAACCATATAGTTTTACCGTAGTTGATTCTGATATAAAAGTGGTTGACGTTACCAGCACGGGAACGGAAAGTTATCAAAAGTACAAAGTAAAAGACGATATCGCAAATATCTCAATAAAAGCAGATAAGGTTTTTTTTGACATAAGCAAATCAGGGAACTATTCGGCAGGATTGTTTTCCGCCGATGGTAGATTGATTCAAAGTCTTGCAAAGAATCAACATTTTGGACCTGGAAAGCACACCTTTATCATGAATAAATGTAATTCATCGCAAATGGTTATCCTGAGGCTCAAAAGTGATGAGGTAACGATGTCGACAATTCTTTTGCGATGATTATTTCTACAACGTTAACATTACTGTTCCGGTCGTCGAGCGGAGTCGAGACGACGCGTTTTAAGCAAATCACGCTTGTCATTTCGACCTT
>JAFGIN010000094.1 GCA_016929595.1 Chitinispirillaceae bacterium | reverse complement strand
GTAAAAGCAAAAAGCGAAGGGATCGAAACAACCGGCAGAATAAAAATCGGCGTCCGCAATGCACCGGTCACCAATGACCGATAGAGACGCAATGCCATTGCGTCTCTGCATCGTTAAAACCCGGTCAGGATGTCACACGCCAGAGAATTTATGGGCAGTGTACGGACTATTTTCACCAATGGTTCTTTCAACAGGTCAACCTGGTAAATGAGCTGCGCGTTGAGCATTTTCCCTTCCGTATTTACCAGTACCGAAAGAATCGGCTTGTCGTAGCGGAGGGGATTTGCAGCAATAACTTTTGCAATTCTCGAATCGCTGAGTTCGACAAGGCTTCCAATCGGGAATAGTGATGTTGCCGAGAGAAACGACCTGACATACTCCTCGTTGAGCAAACCGGAATAGGTCATTTTTACAAGCATCTCCATTCCTTTGTATGGTTCATACGCATCTCGGTAGACACGTGGTGATGATACCGCGTCAAAAACATCAGCGACCTGTGCAATTTTCGCATAGTTATGAATTGTAGCTGCAGTCTGCTGCCTGGGATACCCTTTTCCATTGATTCGTTCGTGCATCTGATATGCTACAAACTTTACAGTATCGGGGAGATTCAATAGTTTGTCAATGATTCTAACCCCCAGAAGTGGATGTTTCTGAACTTCTACCCACTCCTGCTCATTCAATCGACCCTGTTTCTGACGAATCTCTCTGGGGATCAGCAGCATACCGACATCGTGAAGCAGTGATCCTATACCAATATGAATCACCTGCTCTTCACTGAAGCCGCAGTTTGCTGCAATTGCAAGTGAAAGCAGACTCACGTTCAATGCATGATGATAAAGGTGATTCTCCCTGACTGGTTTGACATTAGAAATGGCAAGCAGAACGTTTTTATCATTAATAAATGTATCCATGAACTGTTCAATAACATGACGAACTTTCACAGTGTCAATTCTTTTTGCATCAGCCAGACCATTGAAAATAGATTTTACTTCATTCAGTGCATTCGAATAGACAGTTTCTACTTCGTTTTTGTACATATCCGAGCGATTGGAGAGGTACATTTGTTTCATACGTAATTTCAACGCAGCACCAATCGGTTTGTCGTTAGGCCTTCCAAACCTGAAAGACTTGTCAAGTTTAACTACTGAATGCAGATGAAGAAGTTGTTCGAGTCCGGATTCGCCGCCATTAATATCGGAAAAAAAAGTGGTTGCACGGGGCGGTAGCTCTTCTGAAATTCTTTTTTTTGAATGAATCGTTTTTGATCTGGCAGGTGACGATTCTATATAACTGTTTATTATCTGCAGTTCATATATATTTCTTCTCTTGAGTGCTGTGATCAACTGTAATGACAATCGTATTCCCCGGGAGATAAGAAGTTCCCCCTGAACGCTGTAATAATCGCCTTCAGTAATCTGTCCGGGAACAAGGGTATCGATATTTATGACATTCACGAAAGTTATGTTCCTTACATGGCAAGTTTGGGATTTATTAGTCAGTATAGCACTCCGGAAGTGTCTTTTCAACCTTGGCTTCGAGAACCTCAGCCATCAGAGTTCAAATGCAAATTATCAGATAATCCCGAATTATCTGGTTGAAGCTCAAAACTCTCCACGGGGGCTCCCGGCACCCGGTGGCTGAAGTTCTCATGTGCCGGTGGCTGAAGTTCTCATGTGCCGGTGGCTGAAGTTCTCGTGTGGCCGGTGGCTGAGGTTCTCGTGTGGCCGGTGGCTGAGGTTCTCGAAGCCACCGTGCCTACGATTTCCTGGCAACCGCCTCAATCAGCGAAAGAACTTTGTCAGCACTATTTTGTGAAGCATTGAAATTTTTCATTTGATGTATCATAACCTCCCGGTGCGCAGAAGCTTTCTCAATAGCCTCAAGAAGCGTCGCCTTGGAAAGGTTATCCTGAAGCAGCACATGACTGAATCCCTGTTTTTTGAAAGAGTTAGCATTAAGTACCTGATCACCTCGACTGCCTGCTCCAAGAGGGATCAGCAATGATGGTTTGAGAAGTGCGAGTAACTCAAAAAGCGTCGTTGCACCAGAACGGGAGACAACCAGGTCCGCAGAAGCCAGCAGATGAGCAAGATCCTCTTTTACATACTCAAATTGCGCATAATTCGCAGTTTCCTCTCCCCGGTTTCCTTTTCCGCAGATATGGCAGACATTGTAATTAACGAGCAGTTGTGAAAGCGCATCCCTTACAACAGCATTTATTGTTTGCGATCCCTGACTTCCACCAATTATTAAAAGAACTGGTTTTTCACGGCTAAATCCGCAGAGTTTATTCCCTTCATTTCTGGAGCCTTCCATCAATTCGGAGCGGACAGGTAATCCCGTATGTACCCTTTTTTCTGAAGGGAGATATTGTGCGGTTTCCTCAAAACTGAAACAGATTTTTTTCGCAAATGGTATCGAGAGCCGATTAGCCAGACCGGGAGTGATATCAGATTCATGAATGATAACCGGTATCCGCAATAGCGCTGAAGCCCATACAACCGGAACCGACACAAACCCACCCTTACTGAAAACGACATTCGGCCTGATACGCATCAAGAGAAGAAGCGATTGAAAAAAACCAGCCGCAATTCTGAAAAGATCGGTAACATTTTTCAGATCAAAATACCTCCGCAGCTTTCCTGTGCATATACAGTGAAACGGAATTTTTTTCTCGGTTAACAATGTTTTTTCAATCCCTTTTCCGCCCATATATACAATAGAATATCCCTCAGCTATCAAACGAGGAAGAAGTGCAATATTAGGCGTAACATGCCCTGCGGTTCCGCCACCTGTCAGTACAATTTTTTTCATGTTGATACCTTTATGATTCGTTTTACCAGATTTCAGCATTTCAGTTCACAAAATTCTATTCCACTCGCTGTTCCCTTCGGCTCCGCTCAGGGAACGGTGTAGTTGAGCGCTCTCAGAAAGCGAGTGTACCTAAAGCAGACCGGTCCCTGAGCGGAGCCGAAGGGATCGGTCTCCAGATTAATTTAATTACATATCAATTTACTCATCTCTATAAAAATACTCCTCCAGCACGCGAGTCGCTTTTGTCGAAACAATCGGATCCCTGATACCACGCCTGCTTACCTCTTCAAGCGGTGCGATGGCCCGTTTATCTCCCGATTCTCCAAGTTTTTCTGCAGCACGAATTCTCGTACGCATGCTTCCACCGGTAAGCAGGTCAAGAATATACACCTCGACCATATCGAGATTTCTTCCAATCTTTTCACACAGCTCAACCGTATTCCACCGGACCCAGTAATGACCATGCTTTCCCCACTCATCGAGGTGAGGCTCAATAATCTCCTTTAAGGGACCAACACACAGCTCCATCAACTCTTCGGGAGCATCTCCGGCAGAGAACTGCTCCTCGATATCTTTAATCAGCACGTTCTTTTCGTCTTTGATAAATCGCATTCCCCCGATTTTAATAATCTCAGTAAACTGGCTCAATGCGCTGCTGAACTTTTTTTCTTTCAATGCAAGACGTGCCTTGACAAGACGTATTTCTGAATTGTTCCCATGTTTTTCGATGATCTGCTCTGTTGTTTTTTTTAAGCTGTCCAGAAGATTGGCAGAAAGAAGCTGATCAAGATCCTCTTTTACCTTTTTGAACTGCGCAGAGCTACTCGTAGTGCCTATTGATTTTTTCTTTTTATCACCACAGGATAAATATATCACAAGCGGTATGAAAATCAGCATCGCAAATAACAGCGCAAGAACAGAAGAAAATTTTCTGTGAGTTAGGAGATACCCGGTCACTAACGGGACATTTACTGAAAGATAGCCACGAACAGTTCGCACTGTTTTCTTTATAAATTTTTGGAAAGACCGGTACCCTTTTTTAAAATACCTCTTCCCCAGATCATACAGATCAATATAGATTTCACGGAAAAGACGTGTGCTCTGATTTGAGAGTACTCTGTTGATGATTTTTTCAATATCGTTGACTATTTTTACTCTGTCTTTACTTTCATCACAGCTGTTATGAATGACGGTAAGACCATTTTTACCGATGATTGCCAGGATCTCTTTTGCTGATTGAAACCGTGTTTCACGATTGGGCTGTAGTAAACCGCTCACCAGTGATGCACAATCCTGAGGTACATCAGGTCGAAGCTCGTTAAGCGGCTGATACTGTCCATTCACTGTTGCAAAGAATGTCGCCGGGATGCTCTCTTTAATAAATGGGTGCTTCCCTGTAATGAGTTCATACAGTACTATCCCAAGCGAAAAAAGATCTGATCGGGTATCAACACCTCCTCCATCGATCTGCTCGGGAGACATGTACCCCGGTGACCCAACGCACTCTCCCTCCTGGGTAAAGGTTGCCCATGGTGCTTTAGCCACACCAAAATCCGCTAACTTAGCAATGGAGGTTCGCTCATCAATAAGAATATTCTGTGGTTTTATATCTCTGTGAATTATTCCTGAATCGTGTGCATAATGCAGCGCAGAAGCAAGCTGTGTCGCAATTGTCCGTATTTTCTCAAATGACACCTGATTCTGAAGTCGCAGGAACTGGTCAAGCCGCAAACCCTTTACAAACTCAAAGGCTATCCAGGGGTCTCCCTCTTCTTCTCCGGCATCATAAATCGTCACTATTGACGGGTGATTCAACCGCGCAGACGATCTGGCTTCAATATTAAATCTTTTAATATATTCAAGTTTTATTTCCTGATCGGTCTGGATTTTAAGCGCTATAATTTTCAGGGCAACAAGCCTGTCCAGTACCGGATCCTCAGCAAGGTACACCTTCCCCATCGCCCCTTCACCAAGCAGTTTGACTACCTGATACCGACCATATTTGCGATTCAGTGAATTGCTATCCATATCCTCCCCAATCCATCAAAATACTTCTATGACTGGTAGTAAAAACAGCAGTAACACCGCACTCTGAAAAAAATGTAGATTTGTTCTATGAACTTATTACTTCTCAAAAATGACGATTTTCTGCCATCATCCATGACATGTGTCAGAATCAAAGATCACCGCTACAAACATATCCTTACCGTTCTTAAATCCCAGATCGGTGATACCATTAAAAGTGGCCTTGTAAACGGCCTCATGGGTGAAGGGGTGATAACTGCAATAACCGGACAGTTTGTGGAATTGAATGTCACACTCAATCAGCCTCCCCCGCCACCGATTAAATGTACATTAATTGTCGCTCTCCCCCGACCGAAGAGTCTGCGGAAGGTAATTGAGTGCAGTGTTTCGCTGGGAATTAAAAAAATCTATCTGATCGGAAGTTACCGTGTAGAGAAGAGTTTCTGGAGTACTCCTTTTTTAAAACCCGAACAGATGAACCAGTTTATAACAACTGGTCTTGAGCAATCAAAAGACACTATTTTTCCGGTTATTAAAACAAAACGACTGTTTAAACCGTTCGTTGAAGATGAGTTACCGCTCATTGCCGCCGATTCGCTGCATATTGTGGCGCATCCTTACGGTGCAGCTCAATGCCCATCAACCCCCAACTCCGCTGTTACGCTAATCATCGGTCCGGAGGGAGGATTTATTCCATTTGAGATCGACCTCCTTAAACGACACGGTTTTCAACCGGTTACAACCGGCGAGCGAATTCTGAGAGTCGAATATGCGATCCCGGCGCTGATCGGGAGATTGTTTTAGTCATTGGTGGAGCAATTTTTATTATGAATTTTTTACTATCCATTAATCACTAAATAGTGCGAGGTGAAATCATCAAGCAACCTTCAAACGGGTTTTCACCTCATACAGATCAGAAGCAATCTGCAGATTCATCCAGAATTCTGGTGAATTGCCGAATTCATTAAACAAAAGTAGAGCGGTTTAAGCAGTACAGGCTCTTTTACCATTGCTCATCGAATTGAACATTTAAGGCATTAGCCGGGCTGAATGTAAATATTATTCTGTATTGATAGTTAATTCTGATGCTGAAGTAACTGGCGAGATCCCCTTTAGAGACTCCAGTCGATTACCTGGAGGAATTCGCAAGTCTTCAATTTTAAGTGCAGCATTGATCATATCAAACGCCCGTATTGCAATGGTGGTGTGAATATTTTGAGGACGTACTTATGCATTCTGGGTTTTGGATGTGCTGAAAATCCGGGTTTATCTCATTTAAACTTTAGTCGGAATATTACGATCAGGCACAAAAAACCACCTTCTTATCTTGAAAAAAATCCCCATCTCCCATACAATTAATTAACTGTTATTGAAATGATGTTTCCAGAGCTTGCAATTGAAAAAAAAAGTTTAAAACTCCAGGGAGATTGTGGTCCTTAAGCAATTTTGCGCCCTGGTATTTTTTAGCATTTTTTTCAAATTCTACTCTTTTTTACACATCAGAATTCCAGTCTTGAAGCGCCTTTGGTGCATTTGAAAATCTGTTTTTTTATTTACTCTTTATATGATCGGCTATTTTAAACAATTACGTATTGACCGAAAAATCTATTGACTGTATAATCAAAAATGTATAGCTGGGTATCTTCTTATTTCAGGCCGATTGAAAGAAATCATGAAGAAAATCGTTTCGACGAATAAACTGCGATACAGTGAACTTTATCCGCTCTTTTCTTGTTTCAGAATTTTTCTGTTACCTTGTTTAACCTTTTTTTTTACCACTGTATCAACGTTCAGCCAAACATTTACCATTTCTTCATCAAATCCATCAGTAGCAGGCACAACACTCAGTGCCAGTTCTACAAACCAGATTATTTATGTACTTGCGATCACCGCTTCCGGTGGTGGTGC
>JAFGIN010000093.1 GCA_016929595.1 Chitinispirillaceae bacterium | reverse complement strand
TGAGAATAAATGAAAACCTCTTCTTTTGCTCTTGTAACCGCAACATAAAACAGTCTTCTTTCTTCCTTCATTCTTAAACCATCATCATTTAGAATCGCCGGTAATAGAACATCGGGGTTTTCAAGTTCACAGGGGAATCCGTATAAGCCTTCATCAACTTTTAAAATCATAACTACTTTAGACTGCAACCCTTTACTCTTATGCACAGACATTATGCGTACACAATTAGGTCTGTCTGCATTTTCTGTAATTGGGATTTTCAATAACCCTGCATAGTCAGAAATAAAGTTTCTCAATTTCGGGTTTTTAGCAATTCTCATTAATATCATGAAATCACCATACGAGTAATTTTGGGAGATACAATACTCTTTAATCGTATCTAAACAATGCTTCGCGATCTGTTCATAATATTTATTGAAGTTTCCCCTACTATGCATTGAAGAGAAAACATGAATCGGTTTTATTTCATCTCTGACTGATTTTGTCACTTTTTGTATTTGTCCACCTCTGTTATTTCTGATAATACCAGCACCCGTATCAACTATGGATTTTATACTCCGGTAATTAATCGTTAAATCAGTTCTTGAAGGATTTGTGAAATATTTATCAAAATGCACAAAGAAATCGAGATTTGAACCTGCAAAACCCATAATGCTCTGCCAGTCATCACCTACACAAAATAGTTTGCACTGAGCGTTTTTATTAATTAACTCACGAATCATATCGTATCTTTGAGTACTTATATCCTGGTACTCATCAATCAATATCGAGTCGTATGTATTATTGTATAAACTTTCGTCGTTTTTAAGATGATCGACGGCAACATTTATCATATCTGCAAAATCGATGTGATTATTCTTTAGCAACTCATTCTGATACATCTCATAGATCAGGTTTGCTATTTTTGTAAATGCGATCTGCTTTGGTGTCCATCTTTCATTTTTTATTCTCTTTGCAATATCTGCTGGATATAATCTGTTAGTTTTAGCGATCACGATGAATTGCGAAATGTTAAACGGTAATTGTTTTACAAATTGAGCGCAGTCCCAAACGGATTCTATCAATTCTATGTAGGAAAGCCCTTTAATTTCATGTATAACATTTAATTGTCGCACTTTTAATGCTTCTAAAAATCTTTTTTGAAGTACACTTGTAAATGAACCTTTTTCATAATCTGCATGGTAGGTTTCAATGAGGATTTTCCGGTTTACTTTATACTTCTCTTTTTTTAAATTCATTGAGTCTGTATACTCTTTGGTAGGGTTTTCACCACTAAACCACTCTGGAACTCTGCCGTTACTCCCTATAGCCCAATGTTCAAGATAAATATCATAATCAGGGAAATAAAAATCCGGTTTAGGAATTATTTCCTCACCATTTTCATTTCTATATTTCATCCAATATGCAGGGTGCTCATAAATGATTTTAATCTTTTGGTCATTTAATTTATGTGTCAGGAAGTAATTGAGTATTTCTCGTTCAGCCTCACTTTTAACTTTTGTTCCATCTAAGGCTGAATACATTAAACTTCTTTGATACCTGTAGAAGTCTTCCTTTTTTTCGAAATCCGATTTGACTTTGATAACTTCATTGTCGGCATATCTTTTCATAAAGCTAACAATGTCATTTTGTAGTTTAGAGTTACTGGATGCTTCTTTTTCAAAGAGCATTCGAATGAAATTAAGATATTTGTAGTCTTCTGAGCATTCGGGTTTTATTGCCGGTGCAGCACATCCATTTAGCTTAGAGGCATCTTCAATAATCTTTTTCCCTAAAGAGTGAAATGTCCGTATTTCTACATTAATGTTATATCTTTTTTTGAGCCGTTCTTTTATTTCAATGGCTGCTTTATTTTGGAATGCTAACGCAAGAATTCTTTCGGGTTTGATGCTTTGTGATTTTCGTTTTATCAAATAGGCGATTCGAGTTATCAAGACTTCTGTTTTTCCAGATCCGGCACCTGCCACGATCAGGTTGTATTTGTTATCAGTGATGACTGCAGTCTGCTGGTCATCATCTAAAATCAAATCCCCATTCCTGAACAGCTCTTTGTATTCGACCTTTTTATTATTCATAAAAAGGTCGTTATAACCTTCAATACCCTTTTTAAGGTCCTGCAATTTCGCAGAGTTACTTTTAAGATCTGTTCTTAGTTTGAAGTCAAAAATGAGATACCAGGGAGTTTTTGTAGATTTAAGGGCACTTTTTAGACTGTTTAAGAAGATTGCCTTTTCATCACTGATAAGATAGGTGTCTTTTTTTAGGAATTTATTCCAATCGTCAATCAAGGTTTTAATGGTAACACTTGATTGGCCGATGATATCAGTTTTTCTATTAAATAGCATTTATTTTCACTTTTAGTGGAGATTCAGGGAAAAAATACTATTGTGCTACGGGTTCGGCTGCAAAAAATGAAATTGGAATCTTTCCGAGAAGATTTGGAAGCAGGCTCCCCTATTCCACTCATAGCAAATCAATCAATTTTCTTAACGCGATCAATCCTTAACCAATCGGACATATTTACCGCATGTTTTGCTATTACCACCTTTAATGAGATTGGCGTATTGGGAGATAAGGCTACGATAATATAGATGATCCTGGCCCGTTGCTGTAGCACTCCACCATGCACAAAAATTACCTATGCTGTTGCATCTGCCACTAAAATGACGCCAACCTCCTGGTAAGGCAGTGAAACCACTAAGGTTATTTAAAAGCATATTATAACCAATGCTTCCATCGGAGCCAGCAGTAATCCAACCTGTAGTTGCTGCCATCGCCTTGCCTATTTTATTACCTGTTGTTGTTCCATCCCAATTATAACCATTTGCTATCATGTTCTCTTCAAGTTGTGTCCAGTCCGCATCGGTAGGAACATGCCAACCTTCAGGCGCGAGTTTTCCTGTCTCAATTGCATATCCATTATATAGCAATCCGTAAATATCTCCCATGCTGCTATCATTATCATAAAAGCAACAAGCACCGCTGTCCAAATTACCCCACCAATTTGACACATTAGGAATAGCATTACCGTCATTATAATGTGTTACCTTCAAGTTTTCGGCAAGCCATGTTTGGTTACCAATTGTTATAACGTTATAACTGTTACCATCAATATCAATTACCCCATTCGTTACAGTAATTGAAATACTATCATCATTGGATAAGCCATCATCATCCGTAACTCGAAAAAAACAATTCAAAATCTGTGCAGTTGAGGGAACTGTTACCGTTGTATCACCTGTTGCAGTAATTACCCAATCAGCTGTATCCAATTTCCATTCATACTTTACCACATATCCATCCGTGTCGGTACCTGTGCCATGTAGTCTTAATTGACTACCAATATAAACTGTTACATCTTTTCCAGCATCTGCAATCGGCGGAGAAGATGTTACCGTAATTATGATGACATCGACACTATACAAACCATTATCATCGGTGACTCGTAGAGAGCAGGCATACGTTTGTGCTATTGCTGGTGCAATAATAATTGTGTCGCCAGTGGAGGTCGTTTTCCAAACGTCATTACCAAATTTCCATTCGTATTTTACAATGTGACCGTCTGAATCTGAACCTATTCCATGCAAATGAACGATATCATTTAATCCTACAGCTGTATCGGTCCCGGCGTCAGCTGTGGGAGCTGAATCTGTTACTACTATATCTGAAATACCTTGTTTGTGTTCGCAAGTTACTATTAGAATGCAGAGTAAAATAAAATAACAAAAACAGGATATTTTATGAATTACAAAATTGTTGCTCCAATTCTTTATTTTAATAAAAGTCCTTTCCATAAATGCATCTCCTACTGTTGATCAGGGTATTTTTCACTCATTCGGAAGTATTTACTACCTATAAAAAATACTCATGTAAATTTTTAAAGGCAATGATTTTCGTGTGATCAGCATTCCACATGATATTGGAAATGTGTATCAGTCTCGAATTCTCCGCAGAATACTGATCCCAGGAATCAGACAATTCCGATCGAATGCTTGAACATTTCCCATTTTCCAGGCATACCCAGAGATAATTTTCAGGTGCAATATCGGGATATTTACCTTTTTTCATAATATTTTTCCTACAATCGAAGCGAAAATATTGCTAAAACTTAATTCTAATACGTAATATAGAAATTGCCTGTTTTTTAAACAGAATAATTGTAATTGGGAAAGAATGACTACTATTTCTGATAAACAGGCATTTTATTTTTTCCCCTTGTGTGTTCTTCCAACCGGCTTACCTTTTTTCATAACCATTTTCGAAATGAGAAGTGCGAGATTATGAGCGCTATTTTGTCGAGATACTGCATTGATTAATAAATGAGCTGAATACAAAACAGGCACACGAACCCACATTGCGAATGACCGTTCGTCATATACAATTTACTTACAATTTGGATTTACAATATTGACATTGAATCCTGCTGCGCTTATTAAATCAATAAAAACATGGCCAGCATCAGTACCATAACTATTGGCAAAAGCACAATATATTATTCCAAGATTGTTTCCTTCTATCTCTTCTAATGCAGTTTTACTTCGCCTTAACCATTCAATTAACTCCTCACGAGAAATAAGATTATGGCTGTACCTTTGGCCCATTTCATCTCCCATAACTTTGAATGTTTGCTGATAGATTTCTGTCTTTAAAGTTTTAGCCTCTGGAATTTTCAAAACAGCCTGAACCTTTTTCATATCAATATATAGCTGTGTTCCTCCCGCTGATTCTTGGAGCATATCTGGCGAGTCTTTAAGAAGGGCTTGCGTTGCCATATATTTTTCTCCGTATATTTTTGTAAACATACCAATAAACCCTTCACGATCAGCTTGTGAACCTTCTGCAATTAAGACAATAAAAATGTCGATTGCTCTTCTTAAAGTTTTTACCCAATTGGTTTCAAATGTATCGATAACAGCTACAAATTTTTTGGAAATAACTTTACCAATTTCAATGGCTGCACGTTCAAAATGAGGTCCTAATACCAGATCTGCAATTCGGTCTTCATAACCAAGTCGATATCCTTTTTTAAAGGCTTGCTTTAGATCTGTGTTTATCCAAAAAAAATCAAGCGTCGGTCCAATCAATGCTTCTATAAATAAAGTATCAATTTGTTTTGGTTTAATTTTAATTTGATTGAAATGCCGGTTTCCCCATAATCTTCCCAGTTCTAAATATGCTTCAGCTGTTTTTGGAGAAGGTGTATAGATGTCATATTTACTGAAGAATTGGGTTGATGCACAACCAATAATTATTACTATCACCATAGAAATAAGTGTTAAAATGGTTATTATTTTTTTTATCAAGTTATCCTCCTAATTATCAGGTTGGTATTTTTATTTTTATTGTTTTTGAAATGATATTCCACCGCAATAATATCTATTTTAAATTTTCTTACTATAACACCTTGGATCACGAACAGTTCTCGACCCCACACATTACTCACCATTCCTGAAGCGTATTAAACCGGTAAAAATCGTATACAGGTAGTGTAAAAGCTATGTGCCGTTATAATATAGGTATAATTACATGTCGAGTCAATGTTTGAAAACGAGGGGAAATTTAAAAACCCATGCCTTCAGAATTTTAAGACATTTTTATCAATTCATATTATCTGACAAGGTAAGTGTTACAATTGTCGCTAGACCTCAAGAATAATTGTCGTCGAACAATTATAACCGGCACTCCATAAATCCTCTTCTCCCCTACCCCTCTAACACCATAAGAATTGATCAGTTTCCCACGTATTATTAAAGCATTCAAACTGCGCATCCCAAGTTACTCAATAATTCTAACAAAAAAATGAAGGATATCACCAGCCAACAATACTTTATCGATTTTTTTTCTTCTTAAAACAAAAATTGCATCAATAATTCTGAAAATTGTAAATGCGAAGCCGATACAGGATGTAATTAAATAGAGAAACAATACAAATTCTTCATTGTCACTGTTACGATTAACTTTAGTAAGAATACTTAAAAGCATCAATAAAAGAATATTTATTCCAAATATGATACTGGAAAATTTCCGTAATGATCCTGAAGTATCTTTTTTTGCATTAAGTAATTGTACATCACACGCAGTAGCTGAGCATTCATAACATACAGGATCATCATCACTACCATAATTTGCAAGCGAATGTAATTTTTTATTACATTTTGAACACGTTTTACTCATTTTTCCACGATTTTTTGTTAATTTGAAAAAAATGCTGGAATAAGCTAAAAGTACCTGTAGTTATCAAGCCATCACTACCTTCATCGCAGTTTTCCTTATAATCAGGCTCTTCTCTTTATTAAATCCTGCTTCAAGTGCCAGCCTGAAAATATCTTTTGAACATTGAGTTGTACTCAAGGAAAATTCTCTAATGCTTTTCCGTAACATTACCAGAAAGCTCCGGGATACTTCCAATCCGTACTTATTTTCTTTCTCTGCAAATTCGCAAAACTTTGTGATGAATTTCCTTGGTAAATCAGGACCGGATATGAAGTATGTAAGATACTGCAGGAAATCCGGATGTTGCAACATAGTACTACCATAGAGACCATTCTGCTCAAAATATTTTTTTGCCGTATTTTGTTGACGCTCAGAATATTCCGGATCGGTAAATATCTTCATCCGTATTTCTGGTATAGCATCTCTTCTCTGCAGGAGAATGAACAAATACATCATGATCTCTGACAGGTTTGTATCTGTCCAACTACCAGGAACTCTGTTTTTTTCGATTAGTTTTCTATATAATGTAGCTTCTTTCTGTGTTAATTGGATTTTTTTTACACATACAGTTTTTCTGCTACATTCAACCATTGCTCGTACCCCCTACTATAGCGCTTAATTCATTATCCGGTGGGCTTTCAACGAGAGGGAATTATAAGCCGGTTTGCAATCAGATTTACACAGCACCTCATACTCAGGAAGTAGAACTTCGATATAAATAGCGGTACCTGAGACAACATCGAAAGGAATCAGCACTTGATTCATGAAAGACGTCAAGCTTGTATGCAATTCACTTTTTTCTATCAGGTTTCCATCACTTGTACGGCAGAAGGCATGGATGGTCGTATTTCCATTCACTCCTGTGAGCGTTACATTATAAGCAGCTCTAAATCCGCAATAAATAATAGCTCTATCCCATTGAACGGCAATTTTCGGGGACATGGTGAAACATCGTTTTTCAGGACCATCTACAAGACAACCTTTTGTATCCATAGCTCTTCTTTCTCCTACTGATTCTCACATAATAAAGCTGCTCTTATAGAAAGAATATAATCAAAGTATTTCACTGGCGATGTGACGGGCATCACAAATACGGTATTTTTTTAAATAAAGATGCGCCCGGGAATGCCCTATCTTTTAAATTCTATGGGTAAAAGTCGGTGTAATTTGATTTACCACAACACTATTCCAACATCAAGGGGCCCCGAGTTGCCCACATACCCACAACCGGCAGGCTGAGGATGCCTGATTATTATTAACCGGTGTGGATATATGGACAACTCACAATAGTCCGTGTTATCAACCGCGCTGACGCTTCACGAGCAAAATGTAGGAGCTCGTTACGCTTCAGGCCATTGATAACACTCCCCATCACTTGATTTTCATCACCCCTACCCCTCAAGGAATGTCTGACTGCCGTCAGTATGGACTTATCGCCAGCTCTTCCTGAATTGCCAAGGTTCTACAGGATGAGGTTCAGCCCACAACCCTACCCTGGCGATCCGTGCGGAATCTTCCAACATTTTGAGAGTATCATTTTCAGGAGCATACTTGCGGTACCACCAGGCAAAGCCATTTCTTACAAGTTCCTAATTAAGGGATGTCCCATCCTTAAGGATTACTTCCCCCTATTACTCTTCCATACTGATCTTTTCCATGAGTTATTATTGTAACTTCTTTTCCAAATATCTTTTCTGAAGTATAATCACGTGCTTTCTGACCGTAAGCCTGGCTTCTTTCTGGACAGTCAATACCACGAAGGCGGATCTTAAATTTTTCTTTATCAAGAATGATTGAAAACGTGTCCCCATCCGCTACTGATATCACAACCCCTGATAGTTGTGTGTTGACAGTCAAACAAACGGGTAATAACAGCAGTTCCTTCAAAAACATTCAGTAACTCCAGCGACTTTTGAAATGGATTTAACGCTCTGCAAATGTGATAAACTCATTCAGGTGTCCTGACCAGAGCTCCATCGATCGGAAAACCATTTGTCAGGTAATAATTGCCCTTATGAGATTCTATCGTAGTAATCTCCCATTTCCCGTCTATAAGTACTTCTACTACATCGCCACTTCTAAATTCATAATAAATCGCATAGCGACCATTCTCTTGCAATGTCAATTTTCCTTGTGATATCATTTTCGCTCTTCCTTTTTTATAGATCCAACTTAATAAATACCAGCATGCTGGCATTTTAAATTTTTCATTCTATTTCTTTTTGTTTAATAATGCAAATGTTACTAGTGTAGATATTGGAATTCGAGTATTTCTAGCTGCTTTTCGTATTGTTCGGCAGAATGCTTCAGGAAAATAAAATGTCGCTTTTTTATTCAAAATAGGGCCATTTTTTTTAATGAACTCAGCAGATGGTCTACCCCTTGGGATTAAAAGACCAGCATGCTGGTGTTTTTTTAATCGCTCTTGCAATTCATACGTATCGTTTCCAATGAAATCTCGGATACGGCTTGCTATCATATCAGAATAAGACGCTCCCAGGGTAACAGCTTCCACCTTAAGATCTCTTAAAAGCATTGGTGAGATATTTACCGTCAGTTTCTTTCTATTTTCCACAGCTTAATCCAGTTCAATTGGTTTTCAATTTAAAATACCATCATGCTGGCATTTTTCATTCTCATTTTTTCGTAGTATCTCCCAAGCTTTAAAATCCTTTCGGTAGAGGAAGATGTCAAATAGTTAATTATAATCTCCTGCAAAATAAATACCAACATGCTGGTATTTATTCCTAGAGTGTAAGCTGCCTGAAGTATTTTCTAATCAAATAACTTCTATTTTTGATTATGTGATCGATTCATTGAATTCAATTGTTAAAATATACGTATATAATATATATTGGTATTAATACGTATATTTTGATTGCAGGATAGTTGTTGTATGTCAGTTACTTTGCATTCGTTTTAGCTACTAAAAGGGGATTTTCTGATGGACGAATCAATATCGATCTCAAAATTCAAAGATATTGTTGGGACCTGTTTAAACCGGGTACAATTTTCAAGAGAAAGAATACTGCTTGAGCGCCATCATAAAGATAGTGCAGCTCTTGTTTCCATACCTGATTATGAATATTTAAAAAAAATAAATGCTCTTCGATTATCAAAAATAAATGCAATCACTGAATCAGAAGTAAAATCCTTACTCGAAATACTTAATACTATTGGAGCAGAGGATTTCAATGAATTTTTATCAGCATGTCAGTTTTCTAAAGTATTAGATGAATTGAAAAGCAGCATAGAATTTAATAGAAAAATGAACAAAAAGGAAGTAAAGGATATTTCGAAAAGGAAATCAAAAAACCTTAATATGATTTTGTAATAATATTTGCAATGATTTGAAACAATCTGGAATGATTTTCATTTGATTTTTAAGGTAGTGCAGTACTATTTTCTTATTAATTAAAGCTTTCATTTTCATAGCTTCGACGAGGAAAATAGTATGGCACAAACAGTACAACTTAATCTTTTTGGAGATTTTCTTGATTTTGATAAATACCTTACAAAGGATCCGGAGGTAAAAAATGGCATTGATTTATTGGGCTCAGATGGCAAAAGAACATTGGGAGAAGTTTCTTCCAAACAAGTACAAGCAATTGACGGAAGAAGGGACATTGGAGGAGGAACTGGAGAAAGCCGGGAACCAGGCCAACGAGATGATAGCCGAACTAATGGAGAGGGGAATGCACAGGAACGAAGCATTGGAGATAGTTCTTCCACAATTCGTACTGCTTACACCGGAGGGGAATCGAGAATAGGTAATCCTTCGGGAATAAATGATTCCTACGAAATACTAAAATTACATGGTAATCTATTTTCAATTACCAAAAATGATGTAGAAGCCATCCTCGACCAATACGCCGGTAAATTTGCAGGCTTCAACGCAGAAACTAATACCACTAATGGCTTCGACAGACTTTATCGAGAATCTTCCGGAACTCCCTTGTGGGAGGACATGAATAACGACGAACGTAAAAAGGAAGTTCTCGAATATATACAAAAAGATTTTTTGACTGCAGTGGATGAACTGAAAGGTCGGAATCCGGTTGATTACCTTTTAGATAGAGCTCTTGATCCGTTAGATTCTTTACGAGAAGTTTATCGGGCAATCCTGAAAAATGCAGGAGCTACTATTGAGAATAATTTAATCAAATTACCGGAGTATTTACAGAAAGAACTTAACACAAAATTTTCCGATACCGCTCATCTATCCATTTCTCGCTCCCCAGGTACACTCCGCAACGGTCATACTGATGATTTAGGCAATTATCATATTTCCGCTGATGATCATATAGGACAAGGCGGGAAAGTTGCCAAGTTTGAAGCGAATTTAGCAGCTATTAAATTATTGAAGCAATTATCTGAAGAAAAACGTTACGCAGCACCAGAAGAGCAATCTATCCTTGTTAAATATACAGGATGGGGTGGTTTATCTGAAGTATTCAAAAAGAATCTTGAAGAACACTGGCTTGATCGTCAAAATGCTCTAAAGGCGGTACTCTCAAATGAAGAGTTTTCGAGTGCTTCGAGATCCACGTTAAATGCACACTACACATCTCCTGAAATCATCTCTACTATCTGGACTGCAGTCGAAAGAATGGGTTATTCTGGCGGTCCCACACTTGAACCTGCTACCGGCATCGGTCACTTTTTTGGAAAAAGACCACAACACTTACCTATCCAGATGCATGGTATTGAGCTTGATTCAATTTCGGGAAGGATTGCGCAGCAACTTTATCAGTCTGCTGATATAAAGATAAGCGGCTATGAAGATATTAGTATCCAGGAAAATAAATACAATCTGATAATTTCAAACGTCCCTTTTGGGGATTACAAACCATATGAACAAAAACGGAATCAAACCCCTGGCTTAGATAATCGTTATTTCATTCATGATTTCTATTTTTTAAAATCACTCCATGGATTGCGTGAAGGTGGATTAATAGCATTTGTTACAAGTACCGGTACCCTTGATAAAAGTAATTCTGAAGTCAGGGAGAAAATAGCAGAAAAAGCCGATTTTGTAGGAGCTATTCGCCTTCCTAATAACGCATTTAAGCAAATAGCGGATACAGAAGTTGTTACTGACATTGTTTTTCTTCAAAAGAGATCCCCGGAAAGGGAAATGTCTGAACTTACAAAGACATTTATAAATACAGGAACGCTTTCAATACCTTCTGCAAGTGAACCACCAGTCAATTTTTCAATAAATCAATACTACATAGATCATCCTGAAATGGTCATAGGTTCTCATGATTTAACTGGATCCATGTATTCCGCAAATGAATATACTGTTGTCCTTCCTTCTGATGATTTAGCAAATCGGTTAGAGTTCGCTGCCAGTAAATTGCCTGAAAACATTATGGAAATTATGGTTGATGAGAGAACAAAGGAGCTTGATGATTCCATAAAACATGCTGTTTCACATATCGACATTGAGAGAGTTCCCAGGGGATCTTATGTTGTTGGTTTGGACAACAAACTTTATCAAAAGAATTTTGAGAGTGGAGAAATTAAACTCTCCACTCTTTATGAAAACGAGAATCAGAACAGTAATGAAATACTTAGAATAATGCAGATGTCCTCAATTCGGGACTGTGTTAAAGAGGCTATCGATCATTATCATTGCGGGCAGCAGCAGGAGGTTACCAGGGATCTATCCCGGCTTAATTCACTCTATGATTCATTCATTAAAGAGCATGGGTTTCTTAACTTAAAGAAAAACCTTAAATCATTTAACTGCGATCCGGATTCTTCACTACTGCAGTCACTTGAAATCTGGGATCCAAAGCAAAAAACAGCAACAAAAGCTGATATTTTCGATGGCATTACATTTATAAGAAAAGAATCCCCTACCTCGGTTGATTCCCCGGTAGATGCAATGGTTTTATCACTCTCCCGTTATGGCAATCTGAACATCTCTTATATGGAGACATTAACAGGGTATGACCGGGATTCATTGATCAATTCTCTGATTTCTTCAAACCACATATTCCAGGATCCCTATGACTATTTGAATAATAATCGGACAACATATGTAACTTCTGATGATTATCTCTCGGGAAACATTAGAGAAAAAATTAAAATTGCTCAGGAAGCCGCAGAAAAGGACCCCATTCTTTTTACCAGAAATGTAACTGAATTACAAAAGGTACTTCCTAAAGAAATTGCCTCTCAGGATATTTCTTTACGGATTAACTCCCCTATTATTGGTGAATCACACATTAAAGATTTCATTGCTGAACTGCTTGATCAAAGAACTGGTAGTGTTGATGTTTTTCATATGCCAATAACTGGAAAATGGGAAATTAAAGTGGATAAACGCTATACTAGTCGATCCACAGAGAATTGGGAAACCTACGGCACACCTGATATGAGCGCAGTTGAAATTGTGAATACACTTATGAATGGTAAACCAATTAAGGTATATCACAAACCTGAAAAGGATCAACCTCCAGTAATAGATCAAGATGCGACTGCAGCTGCGGAATTAAAAGCAGAAGCAATTAACAGTGCATTTAATAAGTGGATTTGGAGGGATCAAAGTCGAACAGATGACATTGTAAAACGGTACAACGAAGTATTCAATTCCACGGTAGAGAGAAGCTACATTCATCCGGAAAGAATTGTTGACCCATCTGCAAAAGTATGGATCCATGGATGCAATTTTCCCTATCCGCTCAGATCAAATCAAGCTGACGCAGTTTGGAGAGTTTTACAAAATAATAATACTATGCTTGCTCACAGCGTTGGTGCGGGGAAAACTTTAGAGATGGCTTGTTCTGCTATGGAACTTCGCAGGTTAGGGTTACGAAACAAACCAATGATTGTATGTCCTGATCACATGATCGGACAATGGGCCTCAGAATTTCGCCAGGCATTTCCTTCAGCAAAACTATTAATTGCTGATGACAATAATTGGGGCCGTGAAAACAGGAGAGTTTTTGTTAATAAAATTGCGACTACTGATTGTGACGCAGTACTCATTCGCGGGGAATCATTTAAAATGATTCCAATGTCCCAGGAGTACCAGGTTCTTTTTTTTGAAAAGAAAATAGCTGAATATAAAGAAATACTTAAAAATTGTGACGCTTCACAAAGAAAAACGAGGTCTGTAAAGGATTTAGAAAAAGCTGTTACAAAATATGAAGAAAAGATCGATGAACTCACCGATTCGATTAAAGATGAGGGTGTAATACCTTTTGATAAACTTGGAATAGATCACCTATTCATCGATGAAGCGGATGTGTTTAAGAATCTGGAGTATTATACACAATTGCAAAACGTTCGAGGTCTTGGAACCCCTCAAGGATCTGAGAGAGCAATTGATATGCTCATGAAGGTGCGTTATGTTCAGGGTATTGAAGGCGGTGTTACTTTCGCAACCGGTACACCAATAAGCAACACACTTGTTGAAGCATATACGATGCAACGCTTTTTGCAGCCGGAAGTTTTAAAGGCCAATGGTTTGGAAGCTTTTGACGAGTGGGCTCGCCAGTACGCTGAGTCGGTTACTCAAATGGAGCTTAATAACACCGGTACCGGTTATACACCAGTTACACGTTTCTCAAAAATCGTTAATGTACCGGAACTGGTCACGAGTTTACGGCAGGTTTGGGACATTCAAACCGCACAGAATCTTGAAAAGAATGGTGTTCTTGTTCCTGGGGTTAATCTTCCCCGAATGACCATTATTAATGAAGCTGCACCGAGTACTCCCCTACTCCAGTCATATCTTAAACATCTTGAGCAAAGAGAAAAGAGCCTTTCAGGGAAGGCTGAAAAAGGAAGTGACAATGTTTTATGTATAATGACCGATGGAGGTAAAGCTGCTATTGACATGCGCTTTATCAATCCATATTTCCCGGATGATCCGGACTCAAAACTAAACCTGTCTGTCAAATTGATTAAAGACGTCTATTTTAAATACGAGAAGGAAAAGTACACTTGTGCCGTCTTTTTTGATAAATCAAGATCTTTCGACAAGCAAGGGAACATTGTTTTCGATGGTGTTGCTGATATGAGAAGGAAATTGATGGAATCCGGGATTTCAGCTCATGAAATTGGGGATGTCCGGGATTGCAAAACGTTTGATCAGAGACAAAAGTTATTTGAACGGGTACGCGATGGAAAATGCAGGGTTATTTTTGGTACAACTCAATCTATGGGAGCTGGTACTAATTTTCAGCAGTATCTAAAAGCTGTAATTCATGTTGATGCACCATGGAGACCCAGGGATATTGAGCAGCAGAACGGTCGTGGATACAGACCTGGGAATAAGACCGGAGAACTTTTAGTGTACAATGTAGTAACAATGGGTAGTCTTGATACCGGACGGTGGAATGTTTTAGAAACAAAAGCAAATTCTATCCGTCAGGTTATGGATGGAAGTGACAAAAACACCCGGGAAATCGATGAGAATTATTATGGATCGGTAAAAGAACTATCAATTGATAATCCTTTGATGAAAGAAGCGATTGAACTGGAACAATCATTAAAAAAGTTGAGATCTCATGAAAGGTCGTTCAATAGTGAAATTGCAAATGCCTGCAGAAGAATCCAGTCATTACCAAATGAAATTGAAATTGCAGAAGAATATTTCAATAAAGTTTCAAATGATCGGCAGCAGCGACTGCCTGAAGCAAAAGGAGATCATTTTTCCATTACAATCGATGGAAAGTCGTTAACAAATAGAAAAGAAGCGGGTGAACTATTAAAGGCAATATCAAATGATCTTTTTTTGCAGGCAAAAGCTATCGGAAATGATATCGAAAGAGAGGTCGGAACCTATTCAGGATTTTCTATAGGTTTGAGAACAACATTACAAAACACATCAAATATCTCATATGTTTTTGCAAGAGGGAATTTTAACTATTCTGCTGACATCAAAAATGATTCTGACCCGGTACGGATATGTATGTCTTTACATTCAAAAATATATAAAGACATGGATAGAATGCATGAATCTTCAAAAAGTAATCATGAAAGCCTGATAAAAAACTTGCATGATTACAAAGAAAAGTCAACAACTGTTTTTCCAAAGGTTGAAGAGCTTACATCTCAGGAGGTTCGCTACTGTGAGGTTATGGCTTTACTTAAAAAGGAATCCGAGAATGCTCCCAAACAAGAGCAGAACCCGAAAGACATTCCCTGGTATCGATTAAAGGAAATGACATGTGAAGAGGTTCGGGATTCAATTAAAGTTTTTTATGATACTATTGCATTTAAAGAGCCCGGAGATAGTTCACAGGTAAAAAGTAGTGAGATAAGGTCCGCTGGTGATATAAATGCTCATATTAGAAGTAAATACAATTTCAATTTACCACCTTCAGTACTGTCCACCATTGATGATGCAATCAAATCCAGACAGTTAGATCCTGATGCAACCTATCAACTCATATGTTCAACAATTGATAACGTTAATTCAATTGGCTATAATTGGAAACATTTTCAATCAGATAAGGTATTTGCTAAATACGGAAGAGATCATGAAGCGGTGAATGTAGGAGACGTTTTCATAAAGCGGGAAATGGCGGAAAATATTGCATCCGGGGCATATATGGCATATATAATAAATTTCAAAAAAGAGCCTGTTTACTTAGGTAAAGAAGATTATTATGAGAATATAAAGAATCGTGTAGAAAATTATGTTAAATGCAGTGCCGTTCGTGATAAAATTAATGAAACAATTAATCTTTCACGGCAGCAAAATATTGGTGTGAAAGAGCATCAAACGGTAAGTTATGGAATAGATATTTGATGAAAAAAGGTAACCTCATTGTTTTTGATGGAATAGATGGTCCCGGAAAAACAACACAGATCCGGTTATTAGCAGAACAGTTGAATACCCAGGGATATTAAGTTGTTCAGTCAAAAGTACCGCCCAATGGCACATATAAAATAGAATTGTGTACAAGAAAATATTTTTATATTCAGTAGCCATTAGAATGATTTGAGCATCAACTATCGGCTGTCACTGCTGATCCTCATATAATCCTGTTATATATAATAACTCAAGTCTATTTATACCAGTCATATAAATCTCTATACTATTAATTTATGAAATTTAGATTAAACATTTGCACATATTAAAAGAAAGGTACTATTTTATTCTCACGAAAGAAATTTGCAATTTAAATCAGCCTTTGTTTGGAAATACATAATATCTACTATGCAGATCTAATTTTGTAAATGTTTAAAAACAAAGTGATCTCCAATCAATCATCATGGAGCTAAATTTGAATTCAAAAGACGAAGATTATGATTTATCTTCTATATTCCAGAGTCGCGAGAACCAGGATCTTCTGCGTGCTTCATTCACAAACATAAGCCCTGATTTACTCCATAAAGCCATTGGCTGTTTTCAAACGAATTGTTCGCTTCCTGCTCCTATTTCAGTTCATTATCATCTTACTCAGCGATGTAACTGTCGCTGTGTCCATTGTAAGCAATGGTCGTGGCCTAAGAAAGCGGAACTACCTACAGCAAAAATTAAGGAGCTCTTCTCCATTTGGAAACGATGGGGAGTCCAGACACTGACTCTTGGTGGAGGCAACCCATTGCTTCACAGTGATATTGACGAAGTATTAAAATGCGCGAAGCAAAAAGGAATGAGTATAGGGCTGATAAGCGAGGGTGCCGAATTACCAGAAGTGACAATTAATAATATTTCAAAAACAGTTTCCTGGGTTCGATTTTCAATAGACGGTCCAAACCCAGAAATACACGATACTCTTCGTAATTGTAATGGTCTGTTTACTCTGGTTACAAAGGTTATTGAAGCACTAAGACATCAGAATCCTATGCTCACAATTGGTATAAACTGCGTCATTCAAAAGGGGAATATCAGCAATATTTCAAAAATGGTAGACTTAGCCTGTCGGCTTAAAATCAACACATTACTCTTCAAATTGCCACACGGAAGAGATCCGCAAAACTGCTACCTTCCATCTCGATCAGAGTTCATAGAATTTGCAAACTGGGCTTACACGGTACCACAAAACCTTGACGGTCTTTCGAATAATGCACATGACATCGCAACCTTGATATTAGAAACACTTGAATTAGACGACATAGTAACAGGACATCCTGTACGTAGTCATTATTTGAAGCACAGGGTACGTTGTTTTGCACCATTGTTTTTTCTTACCTCTGACACTGAGGGTAATATGTATCCATGTGATTACCTTCATGCTGATACCAGAGCACATTCCCTTAACTATCGAACTCTGCGAGCGCAATTCTGCCTAGGTAATGTTTTTAATGATGAAGTTGCAGTACTCAAAAAGCGCAACGAACTCCTGCATTCGACCATTCATTACTTACCAACTCAAGAAGACTCGGAATGTAGTAGTTGTACACGCTTTTTCCAGATAAACACTGCTCTAACCCAAAAATTCCAGGATCTGATTTTTGCGAGAGGTTCTATAGGAATTACTAATAGTGAACCTGTTTATCCACATTGTACAGAGATATTTTTATAATCTTATCAAGCCTAAAATCTTGCAAGGTACAGAAAGGTTGATACCATGTCGAGTATAAAGATAATCCATCTTAGTGACCTTCACCTTTTCGAACCTCACTTTACAACACCCCTTCGCACACTTAAAGAAAAGCTAATAGAAATGAGGAAAAATGAGGGGGATTTTGATATGCTGGTAATTACCGGAGATATCAGAAACAAAGGCAATGGCTCTTATGAACCTGCAAAAAAATATATTAACGATTTATGTAATTCCCTTGGAATTAGTACCTCGAATATATTTATAGTACCAGGAAACCATGATTGTAACCGTCATGAAGTAGAAAAGGCAAACTGGGGCCCAACTGCAAAAATTCTCAAAGAATTGCAAAATTTAAATTTAGCTGCTCGCAAGCAATCCTGGCCAGGTTTCATCGAGTTCCTCAACTTTTCAGCCTGCTATGAATCACATACAGGCGCCAAATGGATAATCGAAAATTTAAATAAAGATGTACCTTCAATAACCTTGGATCACAATAAATTCGGACATGGTCTACCAGGTTTCGAAACTAAAGATGTTACTATCAAGGGTGTACCATTTCGGTTAATAGGTGTAAATTCAGCAATTACAGAGGTTGACGGTAACACCCAACCCATTGCTGGATACACATATCTGGATTCTTTTCTCGATATCTCCGCTGAAACCCTGCCCCTTGTTGCATTGCATCACCCTATCGCTGATCTTCACCAAGATGAACAAAAAAAGGTGGGAGAACTCCTTAACTCTGCAGAAGCTTTAGTTTTGACAGGGCATATTCATACTACATCTGATACACGAGGGGGAATAAACCGGGACAGTTCCATTGAGTTAGGTGCCGGGTCATCGAAGGGGCAGCAATGGCAGGATGGACAACATTGTCGAGTTATTGAATTCGATCCCGATCAGGAAATTGTCTTGCTCCATGATTTTATTTGGTGGCCTAACTATGGTAAATGGAGGCGTTTCGAGCCGTTTTCTATAGACTGGGAGCGATGGAAGAAATGTTGTGGCCCTGCCAAAACACGAAATCCAAAACAGTACCAAAATCAAACATACATTACGAATAAACAGGTGATAGAACTTGGCCTTTATCATATCCATAACCTTTATAGCGACTTCAAGACTCCAGGGCCTACCCTCGGAAAAAAAATTGTAGATCCATTCAAAGATGGAACGGAAATTTTCATTGTAGGCCGTAGTTTGGTACAACTAGGTAGAGACTTACTGGGCGAGAAGATTGCAGACGCTATTCTTAAGCATGGCTATAAGTGTAGTTTTCTGATTGCTGATCCAACACGTCCAGATGTGCGTAGTCTAGTAGAAGATTACGCTACTGTTGACGTTATTAGAAACACATTCCCTTCCATGCAGGAAATATTCAATCAAGAGGAATTTTCCTCTAAAAGTTTTACAAATGGATACCTTGAAATCTACGGCATTCCAAGCTATATCCCTGACACCTATGCTTCGTATAAAGTGGAAGATAAACGTTATTGTGTACTAGAGCCAGGAATTGGTGTTGAGCCCCACAAACGTCCGAAGTTTTGTTTTATCGATATACCTGAGAATTATGAATGCGTTTATAAATTGACTGAAAATATTTATCGAGACATACTCAATCACTGCAGAGCCACACAAAAGCCACTTTTTGGGATGCATATTCCACCAGATCAGAAATACTTGGAAAGATTAGAACGATCAATTGCAAGACGTGGTAAGGTCTCTTCACCACAGAAGATTCAGCGGGGAAACTCAACAGATCTAAACCTTGCAAAAGGATGGTTTATTGGACACTTTCTGGAGGCATCTCAAGGCCTTTGTCGTCAGGATGACGTTGAGATTAAGTATGGCATTCATCAAGAAGGTGAAGAGCGTTCTGATGCGAGCAAAAGTGATTTTGCAACTACGATAGCACTGCTCATTAAAGGTAAATTCCGATTGGAATTTCCGGAAGAAGGGCGTGTAGAAGAGTTAACGGAAAGCGGCGACTTTGTCATTTACCAACGTGGTATTCTTCACAAATGGCGTGTATTATCCAATGATACAGTCGTTGTGACTATACGTTGGCCTTCAAGAGTTCCAGCTCCGCTGTAGCCATCATTTTTTGGTGAGACTGCTTAATCTTCGGATGTTTTTAGTAATCTCAAGGTCAGATTCATAGTTTTTGATGGAATAGATGGTCCCGGAAAAACAACACAGATCCGGTTATTAGTAGAACATTTTCGCCGTTGTATGTCATTTTCGCCCCTGTATCATCAACGTTTGAGAATGTAACATTTTCAACTGTGTACCATAGTGCCTACTCTCTAAAGCTACAATTGTTATTCCTGCGTCCCGGCCAGACTTACTGCCTTATTCGAAAAACAAATACCCCGAAGAACACTTATTTATAATGAATTTGATGAAATATGTGCTTTTATTTAGTACCATAACTTCATGATCCTGTGTGCGAAACATTATTTTAAGTGAAAACAGGAGTTTTAGATATGCAGAACAATGAACAGATATTTCTTAATGAGCTCGACGACAAGCTCTGGAAAGCCGCAGACAAGCTGCGAAGCAACCTCGATGCTGCTAATTATAAACATATTGTACTTGGTCTTATCTTTCTTAAATACGTTTCCGATGCCTTCGAGGAGCGTCAGCGCGAACTGAAAATTCTGTTTGCTGCTAAAAACGATGTAAATATCTACTATATGCCCCGTGAGGATTACGGATCAGACGATGAGTACGAAGCTGCTCTCAATGATGAATTGGAGATTCTCGATTACTATCAGGAGAAGAATGTCTTTTGGGTGCCCAAAGTGGCGCGATGGTCCACAATTCGTGAGACAGCTGCACAGGCAATCGGTTCGGTAATCTGGAAGGATGATACTGGTGCTGATGTCAAGCTCCGTTCTATTTCGTGGCTCATTGATAACGCTCTTGATGAAATCGAAAAGTCCAACCCGAAACTCAAAGGGATTCTTAACCGCATCAGTCAGTATCAGCTGGATAATGAAAAACTGATCGGCCTGATTAACAGCTTCTCCGATACTTCCTTTACTAAACCGGAATACAATGGTAAAAAGCTGGAACTTCACAGTAAGGATATTCTCGGTCACGTTTACGAATACTTTCTTGGGCAGTTTGCACTTGCTGAAGGTAAACAGGGCGGACAGTATTACACGCCTAAAAGTATTGTAACACTGATTGTAGAGATGCTCGAACCTTACAAAGGCCGCGTTTACGATCCGGCAATGGGAAGCGGCGGGTTCTTTGTTTCCAGTGAAAAGTTCATTGAGGAGCACGCCAGGGATAAACACTACGATGCGGCGGAACAGAAAAAGCATATCTCCGTGTATGGTCAGGAGAGTAACCCTACCACATGGAAACTGGCAGCGATGAATATGGCGATTCGCGGCATCGATTTTAATTTTGGTAAGAAGAACGCTGACTCATTCCTTGATGACCAGCACCCGGATCTGAGGGCTGATTTCGTGATGGCAAATCCGCCATTTAATATCAAGGACTGGTGGCATGCGTCGCTTGAGAACGATGTGCGCTGGAAATATGGCACACCGCCGCAGGGTAATGCCAACTTTGGATGGTTGCAGCACATGCTGTATCATCTTAACGATAACGGCTCAATGGCGCTGCTGCTGGCAAATGGTTCGATGAGTTCCAACACCAATAACGAAGGTGAAATCCGCCGGGCGCTGATCAAAGCTGATCTTGTTGAGTGCATGGTCGCACTGCCTGGACAGCTCTTTACAAATACGCAGATTCCTGCCTGTATCTGGTTCCTGACAAAAAACAAGCGGGCAAAAGAGGGAAAAGTAGACCGTTCAGGCAAAACGCTTTTTATTGATGCTCGTCAGATTGGCTACATGAAAGATCGGGTGCTACGAGATTTTACTGCTGACGACATTGCGGGAATCTCCGGAACATTTCATGCGTGGCAGTGTGGCAATGGGTATGATGACAAAGCGGCATTCTGCTATTCGGCAAAGCTTGGCGACATTGAAAAGAACGACTTTGTGCTCACACCGGGAAGATATGTTGGCGCTGCGGAAGTTGAAGATGACGGTATCCCCTTTGGTGAAAAGATGGCGGAGCTGACAGCGAAGCTGAAAGTGCAGTTTGAGGAGAGTGACCGACTGGAAACGGAGATTAAGAAGAATCTGGCGGGGTTGGGTTATGATTGGTAATACGACACCATTGAACGAATTTGTAACTCTCCAGAGGGGGCATGATCTACCTCAAAGCGAAAGAATTGCAGGAAAAATTCCAGTAATCGCATCAACAGGTATTGCTGGCTACCACAATGAAGCCAAGGCAAAAGCACCAGGTGTCGTAATTGGGAGGAGTGGCAGTATTGGAGGTGGTCAGTATGTCACGGTGAATTTCTGGCCATTAAACACTACGTTGTGGGTAAAGGATTTCAAAGGACATAATGAAAGATTCGTTTATTATCTTTTTAAAAACATTGACTTTACAACGTTTAATGTTGGGACTGGTGTTCCCACATTAAACAGAAACCATCTGTCATCAATATTAATTGAGAATATTGGAAGAAGTGCAGAAAATAAAATCTCCAAAATTCTCGGAGATCTGGATGACAAAATCGCCCTGAACGCCCAGATCAACCAGACGCTCGAAGCGATGGCGCAGGCGCTGTTCAAATCGTGGTTTGTCAATTTTGATCCTGTAAAAGCAAAAATGGAAGCCCGCGCAAATGGTGGCGATGATAACGCAGTACGGCGTGCGGCAATGACGGTGATCTCCGGTAAATCTGAGGAAGAATTACAACTGTTTGAACGGAAGAACCCTAAAGCGTTTGCGAAGCTTGCCGAAACGGCAGATCTGTTCCCGGAAAGACTGGTGGAGAGTGAGCTGGGGGAGATTCCGGAGGGATGGGAGGTTGGTGAGATAGGAGATCAAGTAACAGTAAAAGGTGGCTCTACTCCGAGTACAAAAAACTCAATTTACTGGGACGGAGGAACCAACTGCTGGACAACACCCAAAGATCTTTCAACTGTTACAGAAAAAGTTTTGGTAAATACAGTACGTAAAATTACTGATCTAGGCGTCCAACAGATTTCTTCTGGCATTTTGCCAGAAAATACAGTTTTATTATCTTCTCGTGCACCTGTGGGTTATCTTGCTGTTGCTAAGGTCCCAATCTGTATCAATCAAGGATATATTGCTATGGTTTGTGATAAAAAACTTTCATATACATTTGTAATCCAATGGGCGAATGTTACTATGGATGAAATAAAAGCACGTGCCAGCGGTACTACATTTCAGGAAATAAGTAAAGGGAATTTTCGACCAATTAAGGTAATTGTCCCCTCTAAACATGTACTCTCAAGCTATGATGGTATTACAACTAAATACTATGACCAGATAACTCAAAATGTTCACGAAACTGCGAATTTGCAAATAACCAGCGACCTCCTTCTCCCCAGGTTGCTTTCTGGAGAGATTGATTTATCTTCCTTTGATGGTCAGGAAGACTAATGGACCTTTTTCGAACACTAAAAACTGCAGTAAATTCAGCATGTGATACACTCTATAAAAACGATGCACTTCTCATAGAGAATGCAACTCACGAGGTCGCAATTGCTCATCGCTTTGCTGTGTATTTGGAACATACTCTAAGAGATGTGTTCCCAGATCACCATTTTGATATTGAATACAACCGTTATGAAGATCAGGTTAAACAGAGCGAAAATGGAACAAGCATTCGCCCGGATATACTTATTCACAAGAGAATGGTACAAAATGAAAATAAACTTGTCATTGAAATTAAGAAAAACTGTAATTCAGATGTTGATGCAGACGATGAAGTGAAACTTCTTGAGCTTACGAAACATTCAGGCAGTTATGCATATAATTATGGCTTATTCATGAATGTAAAGACACCAACGGATATAGATTTGGTATGGTTTGTGGATGGTGCGAGAATGGACATTTGTGAATCCAATGTATAAAATTAGTATGCTGTCAAGCAAAAGCAACACTATGTCCCAGGGTATCGATCACGAGTACTGGTTTACAGAACGACTAAATACAATTCGAAGTGCTAACCGGAAAGAATTTCTATATGAATGAAGACCAACTCGAACAGTTGTGCCTTGATTGGTTCCGGGAGACCGGATGGGAAACACTGTACGGTCCCGACATTGCCTTTGATGGCTCAACTCCACTACGCAGCAGCTACATCGAAGTTCTACTCAAAGGTGAACTTGAAACCGCATTTAACCGGATCAATCCTCATCTGCCACATACCTGCTTCGAACAGGTTTGGATAGCACTTACCAAACCGGAAAGTCTTGATAGTATTACTAATAACCGGTCCTTTCATAGGTTGCTGCTTAATGGCGTTCCGGTGGATTACAAAAAGGATGATCGGCAGATTAAAGATCATGCATTTCTGATTGATTTTGGCCGTGTGGATCAGAACCGCTTTCAGGCAATAAACCAGTTTACAATAACCGGTACAAAGCAGCCGCGCCGACCGGATGTAGTATGTTTTATTAACGGCATTCCATTTGCCGTGCTGGAGCTGAAAAGTCCAAAGGATGAAAATGTTGATATCTGGGATGCATTCAACCAGCTGCAGACCTACAAAGATGAAATTTCCGACCTCTTTATCTATAACGAAGCTCTCATTCTCAGTGATGGCTATACGGCTCGCGTCGGTTCCCTTACCGCAAACCGGGAACGGTTTATGCCGTGGCGAACTATTAAAAACGAAGACGACCGGCCACTTTTGGAGTGGCAGTTGGAAACCATGGTTCGTGGCTTTTTCAGTCCGGAACTCTTTCTTGACTATATCAGATACTTTATTCTATTCGAGACCGATGGAGAAACAATTACCAAAAAGATCGCTGGGTATCATCAGTTTCATGCAGTACGCGAAGCAGTCCGTGCAACGGTAATTGCTTCACAGGAAACGGATGGTAGCTTAGGGGAAAAACGTGGCACGTATGGTGATTATGTTATTCCTGGGAGTAAAAAAGCCGGTGTTGTATGGCATACGCAAGGGTCGGGGAAAAGCATCTCCATGTGTTGCTACGCTGGAAAGCTTCTTCAGCAGCCAGAAATGAAAAATCCGACACTGGTTATAGTTACCGATCGTAACGATCTGGATGGTCAGCTCTACGCTACCTTCTGCAATGCTCAGGAACTGTTGAAACAGACACCGGTCCAGGCAACAGACCGGGATTCGTTGCGCCAGCTTTTGGCAGAACGTGAATCCGGCGGAATCATCTTTACAACAGTGCAAAAATTCGCATTATTGGAAAACGAAACTGAGCATCCTCTGCTCAATAGCCGTCACAATATTGTGGTGATTTCCGACGAAGCACATCGGAGTCAGTATGGACTCAAGGCAGTTCTTGCAAAAGATGGTGTTTACAAATTCGGCTACGCAAAACATATGCGTGATGCTTTAAGGTATGCATCGTTTATCGGGTTTACCGGTACTCCTGTTTCGATGGAGGACAAAGACACCCGTTCTGTCTTTGGTGAATATGTTTCCATTTACGACATCAGGGATGCAGTTGAAGATGGGGCAACGGTGCCCATTTACTTTGAATCGCGGCTTGCAAAGCTTGATCTCAATCAGAAAGAGATTGAAAAGCTGTCTGATCAGGTTGAAGAGGTAGTTGAAGATGATGAAGATGTAAGCAGCCGTGAAAAAACCAAGAGCGAGTGGAGCCGCCTGGAAAAACTGGTTGGTGCAGCACCCCGTATTAATCAGGTTGCAGCAGATCTGGTTGCACACTTTGAAACCAGAAGTCAGACTATGGATAGTAAAGCAATGGTTGTGGCGATGAGCCGCGATATATGTGCCCAATTGTACAATGCAATTGTAGCGCTTCGACCGGATTGGCACGATGCAGATCCTGAAAAAGGTGCACTAAAAATTGTGATGACCGGTTCTGCATCAGATAAAGCGCTCCTGCAGCCACATATTTACAATAAACAGACTAAAAAGCGATTGGAAAAGCGGTTTAAGGATGCAACTGATCCGCTGAAACTGGTTATTGTGCGTGATATGTGGCTCACTGGCTTTGATGTGCCTTGCTGCAATACGATGTATGTTGATAAGCCTATGAAAGGGCATAATCTGATGCAGGCAATCGCACGGGTAAACCGTGTTTTTAAAAATAAGCCCGGTGGACTCATTGTTGATTATATCGGAATTGCCAATGAACTTAAGATGGCCCTGAAAACGTATACCGATTCTAAAGGAAAAGGTGAGCCGACTCATCGTGCAGAAGAAGCATTTGCAGTGCTGGCAGAAAAGCTCGATGCGATCCGGGGTATATTTGCTAAAACAACGCAGGGTGATGGTTTAGATATCAGCAGCTTTGAAACACAGGCACATAAACTTCTGGTACCGGCTGCAAACTATGTGTTAGGGCTTAAGGATGGAAAAAAGCGGTTTCTTGATCTGGTACTTGCAGCATCAAAGGCATTTTCTCTCTGCAGTACACTTGATGAAGCTAATGATCTCAAAAAAGAGATCGCATTCTACTCAGCAATTAAAGCCGCAATCATGAAACACACATCTGTGAACAGAAAATTGACACAGGATGAGAAAGATTCGGTACTGAAACAGATACTTGATAACTCTGTAATCGCTGAAGGTGTTGCAGATGTCTTTGCTCTATGTGGTCTGGAAAAACCGGATATCGGGTTGCTCACCGATGAGTTCCTTGAAGATGTCCGGCGGATGCCTCAGAAAAATCTTGCGGTGGAACTGCTTGAAAAACTGTTGAAAGATACAATCCGATCAAAAACACGCAACAATGTTGTACAGGAGAAAAAGTTCTCTGATCGTCTTCAGGAGACATTACGGAAGTATAATAACAGGGCCATTGAAACAGCACAGGTGATTGAAGAACTTATACAGATGGCAAAGGATTTTCAGTCTGAAATGGCACGTGAAGCGAAGCTGGGCCTGAATTCAGATGAGATTGCCTTCTATGATGCACTTGCCAACAACGAAAGTGCAGTGCGGATGCTCGGCGATGAAATTCTGAAAAAGATTGCTGTCGAGATCACCGAAAAACTTCGTAATTCCACGACGGTTGACTGGCAGGTGCGCGATAGTGTTCGTGCAAAGCTGAAGATCCTTGTAAGAAGAACACTGCAAAAATGGAAATACCCGCCAGATCGTTCAGACGAGGCAATTGAACTTGTTTTAAAACAGGCTGAAACACTTTCAAATGAGTGGAGTAAATAATAGCGCTATGAACTATGTTATGATTACCGATTTTGATAAACACTGGGACAGGATTCCCGGCAATTTTACCTCATATTCACCAAAGATGGTTAAACAGCAAGCACGAAATGCACAGCTTGTTTCAGGTATTGAAACGCTTTTCATTAAAAAAGTTCCCGGCACGGATACTGTTGAAAAAGCGTGGATAGGTAAAGTAAACGATATCGAAAAAATGCCTGGAAAAATATTCTTCCGTGTTCAGATTGACAAAGTAATCGAATGCCCGGAGAAATATAAAGATTATGCTAACGGTTGGTATGTAGAAGGTTGACATCCTCCCCGACCTGAAGGACGAGAATTCCTGAGATTTATGCCGCTTGTGCAGCTTTTCGAACTTCAGGTTCCTGCTTCACAGGAGCCCCTAACGGAGCTTCTCCACAGGCGGAAACCGCGAGTCCCGCGGCCAATATGTTCTTTGCAGCATTTATCACAGAGGAAAGTTACGTGTACCAGGATTGTTTTAAACGATAGTTTTTGCATTCACACGTGCGATAGCTATAAACTTTGGGAGGATATTCCGCCTGGTCAGGTGTGGGAATCCCTCAATTGGTGCTCTAAAAGCCTGTTTTGGTAACCAGGTAGCGGCCTTTGGAGTCACAGCTGGAGTGTTTTACCATTTTAGGGTTACCCGCTTATTGACACATGCTAATTTCTGGTCAAAAATCCGTTTTGTCAATTCTTAGGAATTTGGACTTTTTAAAGTGGACTCACTATTTATACTTCATTTAACAACAAAATAATTAAAAGAGAGGGGTTGTTCTATGGTTACAGTCAAATAGTTTCTCTGAAATGAGAGAAGAAACCGGATTTCTATCTATTAATAAAAGACATGTACAGATTTTCGTTATAGTTTTGCCTAAGAGGCACTGTGCAGATTTTGCCATACTTAATACACCACGGTTGAAGCATTTTATTTTTTTCTTTTCCGATTCCATTTGTCACGTTAAAATCCAGTTTGAAACAAGTCGTACTTCGATTGCCTTCTGATCTGTAATTTATATCTTTTGTGTATAATTTCATAGTTATGTTCTTCTTAGAATTTCCTTCTATAGAGATGATATTCGGCGAAAATGTGCATTGAAAATGAGGGGTCTTCTCTCCTATGCTAATTAACTTCGGCACTATAACGACCATGTCTGGTCCAGTATTGCTAAAATTCATTTTACATTCTAAATAATTTATGCTGTCGTTCTCAAAATATGTCTCAGAGCAACCACTGTGTAAACCACCTGTAATAATATCCATTGCTGAAGTGTGATTAAACTTATTATTTAAAATTTTTAGGTATACATTTGTTATAGAATCGAATTCTACATACTGTTTATATCCGAAATAAATTGATGGATTTTCTTCTGCTTTTGGATAAATTACTATTACTCTTCGGGATGAATCAATCATTTTTGGAAAATCACTTGTATTCAGAAGTATTCTATTCACTTCTTCATAAGGGATACTTTTATCCAGAAGCCCTTTGTTTTCAATAGAATCTTTATAGTCTATTTGACTTACCATGTAACTAATATCCGGCATTTCAACTTTTTGAAACACTATGAACGCTGAATCTACAACTATTTGTTTTTCGAATAATATTCTTAATTCTTTTTCATTAAATTTTCTTTTTGAATAATTTTTATATTTCAAATACGCAGCAGGAAAATCATGTTTAGGTTTAAATGCAAGAGAGAAGTAGTCAAAAGACATAATTGATCTTTCATAATTCGTGAGAAAGCCGTATGCCTGTCGTAATTTGTTTTCATCAAAAAGATTGAAAAATTCATTTGCCTTACTAATTTCTTTGTCGCAAAAAATGCACGATTTATTTATGGTAGATAGAAGCGATGAAAAGTCATAATGATCACGTTGTTTTCGTAATATATCAGAATAACAAAAAAGGACCTCCGCGCTTAATGTATTTGCTATTTTAAGCTTGTAAAAAGGATCGAAATCTTTTTTTCCCAATTCAAGAAATACCAAATGATCTGCATTCAATAATTTCCCTGCTTTTATTATACTTTCTTCTGTTACCCCAGTTAATTGAAGTGTTTGTTCCTTAAAAATTGAAGAAATATTATTTCGTTCCAAAACATGGACATTTTCTATACTCTTTAGACAGGTGGCTAAATCTGTGTAAATATTGTTGTTAGAATTATTTATCGAGTCTTTATTATGAACTTCTAAAATCAGTGTTTGTCCAGGAACAAAATTACTGTTAATAATTATAAAGTACAATATGTAGAATAAATTTTTGAAATTCATTTTTGGTAGTATTCGCGCCTTTATGAACTGCGTGTCGTTAATAAGATAGGTTAAAAAAGGTAAGAGGTCAATAATTACCTACAAGGGTAAATGAGACAAGAGTGCACAGCGAATGAAAGGCAACACAAACCTCCCCCCTACCTATTCCTCCTGAAATTCCAAGGTTCCACTGGATTCAGATCACCCCACAACCCTACCCGCGCGATCCGCGCAGAATCCTCAAGAATTCGAAGGGTATC
>JAFGIN010000092.1 GCA_016929595.1 Chitinispirillaceae bacterium | reverse complement strand
TTTCACCTTTCACCTTTCACCTTTCACCTTTCACCTTTCACCTTTCACCTTTCACCTTTCACCTTTCACCTTTCACCTTTCACCTTCCACCTTCCACCTTCCACCTTCCACCTTCCACCTTCCACCTTCCACCTTCCTCCTTCCACCTTCCACCTTCCTCCTTCCTCCTTCCTCCTTCCTCCTTCCTCCTTCCTCCTTCCTCCTTCCTCCTTCCTCCATAGTATTACCAATGATTTTTACTCTTTTATGTGCTGTCGGGTTATATTTTACTGATTTATGGCTGTTTTATTTTCTGGCCAGTATACCAGTTTTATCATCGAAAGGCACCCCTATGAAGTTTCAAAATCTTTATATCGGAACAATAACCGGTTGGGTATTAATCGTATTGTTTGAAGTAATTGGTGCGTTTTTTGGGGCATGGCAGATGAAGCGTGCAAAAATTCCGCTTAAAATTTTATATCTTTTAATGAAACATGGACGTCAGACACTTCTTTTTGTTATTGCAGTTGCTAACATTGCGCTACTATTCAATGCACAGAAAAAAAGTACCTGACAGCAAATGATTTCCAAGGATCCGAAATGACAATCAAGAACATATATCTTGACAATAACGCTACGACACGCGTAGCTCCTGAAGTACTTGATACGATGATGCCTTACTTTACAGATCGTTACGGCAATCCATCAAGCATACACCGTTTTGGTGGTACAGTGCGCAAAGAAATCGACATCGCACGCGAAAAAGTTTCAGCACTTATCGGTGCCCATCCGGAGGAGATCCTCTTTACGAGTTCCGGTTCCGAAAGCGACAACATGGCTTTAAAAAGTTTTTTCTATAACCATGGTCCCAAAACGAAAATCATAACTACCGCAGTGGAACATCCGGCAGTACGTAATACTGCCCGTATACTCAAGGACCGCGGTGCAGCTCTCATCGAACTCCCTGTTGACACAGATGGAATGCTGAGTGTGGATGCACTGGAATCCTGTAGTATCGATCAGCACACCATTGTAAGCTGCATGTGGGCCAACAATGAAACAGGGGTCATCTTCCCTGTTGAAAAGATCGCCGCCTTTGTCAAAGAACACGGTGGTACATTTCATACTGATGCTGTCCAGGCTGCAGGAAAGATACCTATAGACCTCAAACAAATTCCCGTGGACTATCTCGCGATTTCGGGGCATAAACTTCATGCGCCCAAGGGCATTGGTGTAATGTACATTCGCAAAGGTACTCCAATCGAACCGATTCTTCACGGCGGACATCAGGAAGAGGGGCTTCGTGCCGGGACAGAGAATGTTCCCTACATTACAGGTCTTGGAAAAGCCTGCGAGCTTGCAATACAGAAGATGCCTGAGGAAAACGGAAGAGTGCGTGCCCTGAGGGACAAGCTTGAAGAGGAATTATTGAGACGCTGCAGCGGCTCAAAGCTTAACGGGCATAAAACAAGCAGACTTCCCAACACTACCAATATCAGCTTTGAAAATATCGAGGGTGAAGCGATCCTGCTGCATCTTGACGAAAGCGGTATTGCGGCGTCTTCGGGTTCCGCGTGTACGACGGGATCTCTCGAACCATCACATGTCATGATGGCAATGGGCATGCCTTACACATTTGCTCACTCATCGACACGTTTCTCTTTAAGTGTATACACTACCGAAGAGGAGATTGACGCGGTTATCAATGTGATGCCCGGAATCGTAAAAACATTAAGAAGCATTTCACCATTTGTGGAGCAAAAGTCCTGATGAACAGCGCTATATATGACAAAATTAACAGATTAAAAAAAGAAAAACATGCAGTTGTACTCGCACACACCTATCAGCCAGGGGAAATTCAGGATTGCGCTGATTTCGTCGGTGATTCCTATGGGTTAAGTGTTGAAGCATCAAAGGTCACTTCGGAGCTGATTATATTCTGCGGTGTACGTTTCATGGCTGAAACTGCCAAGATTCTCAGCCCTTCCAGAAGAGTGATCCTTCCGGAGCCTGATGCGGGCTGTCCCATGGCAGACATGATTAACGCTGCCGAACTCAGGGATTTTAAAAGTAAATACCCTGACCATATTGTGATGTGCTATGTAAATTCAACTGCCGAAACCAAGGCACTCTCCGATATCTGCTGCACCAGTTCAAACGCACTTAAAATTGCAAAAAAAATTGCTTTAGACAAAGGTATTCTGTTCATTCCTGATCGTCATCTGGGAAGCTGGGTACAGGAGCAAACCGGAAGGGATAACATGGTCATGTGGAATGGCTGTTGTCCGGTTCATGTCAGGATCACACCGGAGATGCTTCTTGATGCACGGGAAAAAAATCCGGACGCACAGATTCTTATTCACCCTGAAGCACCTCATGAATGCAGGATACTTGCAGATCATGTTCTTTCGACTGGCGGGATGTGTGATCTTGTCAAAGCAAGTGAGCACAGAGAGTTTATCATAGCAACTGAAAAAGGTATTTTGCACACTCTCAAAAAGAGTAATCCCGAAAAGATTTTCCATCACCTCAGCGACAGCCTCACCTGCCCGGATATGAAACTTGGATCTTTAGATTCGGTTGTTGCATCTCTTGAAGGTAACGGTGGTCAAGAAATTGTGGTTCCGCCTGATGTTGCTGAGAAGGCGAGATTTTCGCTTGTTAAAATGCTGGAAATGAGCGTTTAGTGTATACCAGGCAAATATAAAAAAACAGTACTCAGCCGGGACACCTCTTACCTTGTCCGACTGAGTACCTTTATGGGTGCGGTAGAAACGCACTCTGAGCAATACGACAGTATGATATGCTAAATTGACATTATAACATATCTGACACAATTGACCTGTCTTGTCAGAATGGATACTGAAAAAGTCTTCTTGATGTCAAAGACACTAAACCCAGCAATTACAGTTATCCCATTCTATTTATATTTGTAACAGCATACAATAGAAAAGTTTTGTAAAAAATTACAAAAATATGTAATTTAGTCATCATTCGGAATTGATCCATCAAAGTATCATCGGAAATTCGTCTTTGAAAGAATTGACAATTTGAGGAAGATATGAAAAAAATGGTTTACCAGTTATACTTTAGGAGCCAGCTTCATAGTTAAATTATCTGGTGAGCACTTTTTTTGCTGTTAAGCGTCATTAATAAACATCATTAATGAGAAGGATTAGTAGCCATGGACAGGATGATCGGAAAAAAACTTTGCGGGTGCACTATTGAATCAAAAATTGGTCAGGGGGGCATGGGCAGTGTCTATAAAGCCCATCACGACACCCTGAATACCACGGTCGCCATAAAGATTTTTAATTTTCAATCTGATATCCCCGGCTCAAAGGAACGATTCCTGCGTGAAGCTCAATTGATGGCAAAGTTACGACATCCTAACATTGTTTCGGTGATGAATGCAGGTATTGAAGATGATATACATTTTATTATTATGGAATACATTGAAGGTGGTAACCTTCTCTCTTTGATCTATAAAAAGAACGTGATTCCTGTTCCTGAGGCGGTTTCAATCGCCACAGATATTCTTCAGGCGCTCAAACTTGCCAAAGATAACTCGATTGTTCATCGGGATATCAAACCCGAAAACATTCTTATCGACGCAAACGGTAAGGCAAAACTGGCTGATCTTGGATTGGCCCGCGTAATAAACACCGAACACCTTACCCACACAAACACGATGCTTGGCAGTCCTCACTACATTGCACCTGAACAGATAGACAACTCCTCGAATGTTGATTACCGCAGCGACATATATTCTCTGGGGTGCACCCTGTTTCATATGCTTTCAGGTAAAGAACCCTTTCCAGGCGGTTCCCTGATTGAAATTGTTATTAATCACACCAGAAACCCTATTCCTATATTAAATGAAGTAAACAAAGAGATTCCACAAAACATATCAGATGCCGTCTATACAATGATGCAGAAGGATCCGGAGAAAAGGTTCCAGGATCCTTTAATTATTATCAGAACCCTGTCACCTGATCCCGTATATCAACTTTCGTGCAATACAGAAACACCATCCGGAGGTAAGCATCACTTTCCCATTGCAGCTGTTGTCATTATAATCATTCTGCTCTCACTTCTCTCTTTAACAGCACTTTTTACTTCACATAAAGATAATTTTCGTGCTGAAGTGTTATTGCCACAAGAGGACTCATCAGCAGTTACCACCTCACAAGATACCAGCCGTATTGTACCGGACACCACTGTGGCGGCTCCACTCCCGACACCCCAAAAATTAACAAAGAAGAAAAAGGTTGCTATACCAAAACCGCAGACAGTGGCACATACAACAGTTCAAATACCTCCAGTCACCGAAAACCCACTAATTAAGGTTGTTAAGATGGGAGATACCGAAACCCTGCGATCGATGCTTCAGAAAGGGGTCAGTCCAAAATGTGAACAAGGTACATCAACAACACCTCTTCATGAAGCAGTACGAAGAGGTTTGACAGTTGAAACCAAGCTTCTGGTAAAAAACGGAGCTCCGGTGAATGTTTCCGATCGCAGCGGAAACAGTCCGCTGCATTATGCTATAAAGGAGAATGCGCAATACATGGTAAAAATTCTTCTTGAAAACGGAGCGGATCCTAACCTCAAAACCAGAACAGGAAAAACACCTCTGAAGATGGCGCAATCGATTGATTCTGAACTTGAGTCGCTGCTGGAAAAATATGGGGCAAGGTAAACATTACAATTTAATCCTGGCAGCACTGACCACACTTCCGGTCTGGCAATCGACAGACGCATGTAGCAAACCCTGACAGCACCGATAAACTGTATTTTTCCAAATGCGATATAGTCGGCACAAAGCATTTTACCGATTTTCGGATCAGGATTCTCTACTGTCAGCCCTGTAAGCTTACAGATTAATCTATTTTTTAACAAGTACATCATTCAAGCAGCTCTTAAATTCTCTTCTTACACGATCATTTACAAAAATTACTCCCGCAAATCTTTCAATAGTGCCGGTTGATCCAACTTTCATTTTCTGTATACCCTGTCAGACCGGCTACTATGAAAATCCCGGATACATTTTTTATTCGCTTTCATTATGCATTTGAACCCGTGCATAAACACATGATAACAGTTAAAAGTTTTTTTTAATATAGTTGAAACAATCTACTGAATAACATCTTATCTAAACCGATCATAGTGAACATCCATTATATTTGTGATTACTAAGTAATGCACATGCACCTCTCGTACAATCGGGAGGCAGTAAACCTGGAAAAGTGACTGCCTTTAAAACGTTAAGGCAGGACTTTTCCATACTGCAGTTCATTAAACGTTTAATTTAAAACCTTCAAAGTTGTCTAAGAAACAATACAGAATTTTTTCAAAAAGTACATATACATCATCTAAAAGGAGTTTTTGATGAGATTTACCGCTCTGATCTGTATCTTATTTACTACATTTTTCAGCACTACCGTGTCAGCCCAGACAATCACCGGTAAGGTTGTCGATAAAAAATCAAAACCGATTGCCGGAGCATCACTAACCCTCAAAACCAAAGGCACCACAGCGACAACGGGCACCGATGGAACGTTCTCAATCCAGGCAAGTGCAATCCGGTTTCCTGGTTCTGCTCTCAGTCAGCATCAGTCGTTACAGCTCAATGGGCAGACACTGTTCTTCAACAACGATTTTCCGCAGAACCTTCGCGTTGAACTTTATGATGTAAGTGGAAAAAGGGCCGGAGCGGTTTTCAGTCAGAAATTTGGTGCAGGTTCATTTTCTCTTCCGCTCTCTTCGCTGGTTAGACATCAGTGTGCAGACGGACTCTATATTGTAAGGATTGTAAAGGGAGATGATATACATACCCTTACGATGAATCCGTTCTCTTCCGCAAGTAAATCTACCGCTACTGCAGCCAGAGCATCTTCAGGAAAGCTTGTAAAGCAAACGGCTGTAACGGACACGCTTATTATTAGTAAGACAGATTATGTCACTGTTAAAAAAGCGGTAAACAGCGATGAAGACCAGGACCTCGGTGAGATCATGATGGAACTGGTTAAGGATCCTGATGCCGCTGTTGAAAAAAGCGTTGATTCACTGCTTGCTCTTATGACTACTAATGAAAAAATCGCCCAGACTGCAGAGGTACTGGTCGACGTTATCTCAACAGACAACCTTAAAACAAATATGTACGGTTCGGTATTTAATGGCGGTGGCTGCCCGTTTCCAAGTAATGCGAAGGAAAGCTGGGCGAGCAATCTGGACGCCATGCATGATGCCGCAATGAATAGCAGGCTTGGCATACCGATTCTTTACGGAATTGATGCAGTACACGGTAATGCAACCATCGAAGGTGCCACAGTGTTTCCACATAATATTGGTATGGGATGTACGGATGATACAGCACTGGTGGCTAAAATGGCTAGTATCACTGCAAAAGAGTGCCGTGCAGTAGGTATCAACCTGAACTATGGCCCGGCGATTTCGGTAGTGCGCAACGAACGTTGGGGACGTTCATACGAAGGGTATGGAGAAACTCCCGAGATCAATGCGAAAATGGCTGCAGCGTACGTTCGCGGTTTACAAGGTAACGGTGATCTTTCCCGTCCTGATGCGGTTGCTGCATGCGCTAAGCATTTTATCGGTGATGGCGGCACTACTGACGGTGTCAATGGTGGAGTAACGGAACTGTCCGAAGAAACCATGCGTGCAGTTCACCTTCCACCATACAAGGCTGCAATCAGTGAAGGTGTTGCATCAGTGATGCCATCATACAATGCCTGGAAACGCAACGGTACAGAGATCCGATGCACAAACGACAAATACTCTCTTACCGATCTGCTGAAAACCGAACTCAAATGGGATGGTTTCTGCCTGTCTGACTGGGATGCAATTCCGCAGATATCCGCAGGAGCAGCAATCGTTTACACAAAAGAGAATGTAAGTTCCTGTATCAATGCCGGCATCGATATGGCAATGATCGCCAAAGTCTATGAAGGCAAAACTCAGGAGGAACAGCAGGGAAAGGTTACAGATTATATCGCATCAATGAAAGAGGTCGCCGGGAGTACCATTCCGACAAGCCGTCTTGATGATGCAGTGAAAAGAATTCTCCGGACCAAATTCCGCATGGGACTCTTTAAAAGCTGTAAATCGAACGCGTCACTGCTGGCAGAGTTTGGCAGCGAATCTCATCGTTCAGTTGCGCGTGAATGCGTACAGAAGTCAATGGTTCTTCTGAAAAATGAGAGCGGCACTCTCCCGCTCAGGAAAACTGAAAAAATTGTAGTCGTCGGACCGTATGCAGACAAGATTGGCGCACAGTGCGGCGGGTGGACCATTTCATGGCAGGGTAATGCAGATGAAAAGACAATCAAGGGTACAACGATTCTTAAAGGACTTCAGGATATAGGCGGCTCCAATGTTACCTTCGATGCAACAGGGACAAACATCTCTTCTGCTGACAAAATAGTACTTGTCATCGGAGAGGCACCCTATGCTGAAGGTCAGGGTGATCATGGCCATAAGAATCCTACCGGTCCCGGAGCATATATTGACTGTCCACAATGCGATCTATACAAAAACAAGGAAATGTCAATACTTCTTAGTGAATGCCCGAATGCAGACCTTCTTTCAAAATGTTTCAGCAGCAACAAACCGGTTATAGTAGTACTTCTATCCGGACGTCCCATGATTATTACGGACGAGATTGAGAAATCGAAAGCGTTCGTCGCAGCATGGCTGCCCGGTTCTGAAGGCGCTGGAGTTGCCGATGTACTTTTTGGTGACAAGCCCTTCAGCGGAAAACTGAAACATACCTGGCCCAAAACATTTGACCAGATCCCGATCAACTCCGGAACTGCGTATAATGATGAAAAGAAAGGAAACAGCGGAACTCCACTCTTTGAGTTTGGATATGGATTGACATATTAATATTCATTTTTTAAAAAAAAACCCCTACATACAGGGGCTTTTTTTAATCTCTGATTCTCAACTCATTATTTAAAAAGAGTTACCTCTGCTTACGATTGCAGAAATTCAAGTCACGATAACCTGATGCTCGACCATACCTGCCAACCAGGCTCTTATTTTTTTTATTAACCACATCATTGTTATTATCCAAAATAACAGTTTATATTTGTGAGAGTAGTATTCCTGATCTTCCTATATTTAGAACAGGTCCCATAACAAAATGTTGTGCATCCCTGTTTTATCATTCTGCCACTCTTTACCAGGAAGGTACTTTATGAAATTACACACATTACCTGCCTCTGTTCTTTTGCCAGTTGCCGTTCTTTTTTCCTGTGCTCCAATTCCCATGATTCAGTCTTCACGCGTTACGGGACGCGCTGGTATTGGCGTACATTATACTCCTGAGTCTCATACGATAGAGGAAACATCAGTTTACAAATGTTCACCTCTCGGGTTGTATTGTGATTCCACAGGATTTCACCATACACAAGGAAGATTGGACGACGACAGCTATATGAACCTCAGGACGTATCTGAGATTCGGTATCAAAAACAGGGTTGAACTGATGAGTTCAATACAGCCTTCCCACTTTTTCCTCCTATCAATTAAAGGCAACCTTAAAGTTGCCATTTATGAAACAGGCACTGATAAACTGTTTAAGAATATTGCCCTTGCCGCTTTTGGTGGTGGAGACTGGATCCCGACGGAATGGGATGAAGGTAAAAATGCATGGGGTGGCCTTATTACAGGTACTCACCATACTTTTGATAATCGCAACCTGGATCTGGAACTGGTCTGTATGACCTACGGCTCACACTATTCGCTGAGAACCCACCCAGATGGTCCACCAAAGGGATATTTTGCCTATACTACTACAAATATTTCACTGGGATGTATAATGCGACCTTTTAAAAAAAACTTTTTGCAGTTAAACACGGGTATTACTTATCGTAAGGTTATAAATAAACGAACCCTCATCTCCCCCATTCCTGTATATAGCACTCATTTAGAAAGCTATGAAATCAGTAAGTTTACTATCGAGCCTTTGTTGTATCAGATTGGTTTACTGATTTACTTTCCAGATCGGAAGAGAGAGTGATGTTTCAGCTACAAAACCGATATGGCAGGCTGAATGAATATTTTTTAGCTCTATATATTTTGGGGCTAAAGGTTTCCGAATGTGTCGTCCCGAGGGCGGCAGCAAGCACATTAACAGAGCATCGCATTGCAAACCCCGGTAAAATTAAGCTGTGGTATGTACCAGGTAGTCTTAAAGACAAAAGAGAGGATCCTAAGAAAAACACTGGTAATTACAGAATAATAGAAAAAAAAACCTCATGGTTTCCTACATTAAAAATATAGCAGGGTGTAAAACCCTGCTTTTTTTCGGCGCATAATTGTTAAAAGGAAAGCACGATCTTGGCTCTGAAAGAGCACTATTTAAAAGCCCGGGCTGAAGCGAACGCGAAAGCCTGGGTATATAAAATCAATATATTTTTCAAGCCCTGAAAGGGCGAGATAAAGACAACATTACATTCAGTAGTTGGTGCCACATTTAAGTTTGTCTGAGAGTGTTGATTATCGGGAGGCATGGAAAGCCCCCTTGTAGTTAGCTTATTTAAAAAAGTGCAGTAAATTGTATTTACATTTGGAAACACTTCTTCAGCCCTGTTACGGTTGGATTTATAATATTGATAATCTCAAAGTGATCGGCGATTCTTTGATTGGTATCGGCAGACAATGATACTCTTGAAATCACTGCTATTAGTATTTTATAAATAAAGATACAGTTGTTCAGACAATGAGAATTTTTAATCCTTTTCCAGTTTTTCTAAATACCCTTGAACTGCTCTGTGGGCGACTTGATAGGTTATGTTGCTGATTTTGAGATGAAAAACAATGATTTAACTCCCAAAAACAAGGGTTTTTAGGAGTTACCATGAACAAAATCAATGCATTGCACAGGTCCGACCCCAAATTTATTAAAGTATCCCCATTTGCAGATAATACAACATCGTTACCATTATAAACTCCACGAAATTGCAATTTTCCATTCGGGAAATAACTAAATGTTGAATCAATGATATTACATCTTTATACTTAGTTGTTTCTTTGAGTTTTCCCGTTTTATAATACGATAGATATGCTCCATGAAATTTGCCATTCTTTAAAGTATAAGCTTTATAAATATTACCTTCACCTGTCCACACTGTACACGCAACAACAAGTTCCGGTTTCAAAGATATCGTATCAAGTACAACACCTTTACCGGCGATTGAAACTTGTATTATAATTAGTAATGAAAGGAATGTTTTATTCATAATAAATGATGCCCTTTAACGAAAGAATGTTTTCAACTTGGGCAATATATGATTTTCTTGAATTTTGCAAACTTTGCACCTTTTCTCCAAACTCCAACACCTTCTTAATCCCCTCCTGCAACCATTTCCCATCCGGATCATCCTTGATCGTATCATTCATAAGCCTACGTAGAATCCATTTTAACTCATGTTCACTTTTTGCTGATTCGAGAACTTTTATTATAGCGTCAAAATCATGCTCTTCTACAGACGACATTATTGTTCGTAATACCATGCCACCAAGAGTTTCCGGTGGTGATTGCTGCAGTTTAACAGGATCTGAAATTGTGTTGTACATATTTGATTTAATACTTCTGATTATATCAGAACTCTGTGTTGTTGTTTTAAGCCATTTTCCAAAATCAGATACCTCTTTCATAATTGAATCTGCAGCTTCGCCCGCCACTTCTCCAACCCGTCTAAACTGCGCAAAAGAATAATCCTTAAACACCTTGAACGCCTCACTGCTGATATGCTCCACATAATGATAGTCAACGCTGTCAAGAATATGCGCAACGAGTTTGTAACCTTCGTCAAGACCAATTTCTACTTCAAGGGTTACTTTTCCACCAAGGCCGACGACCAGTCTCGCCCCGAACGCAATGCGCCACTTTCCCTCTTTAACCCCGAAGGTTATCTTGATTCCCACACCGGCTCCGGCACTACCCTCCACTTTGGGGTCTATTTCCGCAAGGGAATTGAAATTCTTTATATCACGTGACCATTGCAGCGATGGCTTCAGTCCTATACCAGCTGTTGCTCCGGCAAAAGCATCCGCCTGCGCCGATACGTTCGCATCAACACCTTTTGATTTTTTACCCGACAGTACCGATAAATCGATATTTGGAATACCGAGCGCCGCTGATGCCGATGCGGATATCATGGCAAAGCTGTGAAGATCTATCTGCACCATAAACCGGCATTGTCGTTTTTCCTTTACAACACCATGACCTTTTTCATTGAGTCCAAGGTGTTCAAAAATATCAAAACCATCCTTATCGGGAAGTAACAACGATCCTTTCGCAGTACCGCTGACAAGATCGTATTTGACAAAACCCTGCCCCTGCAATGAAAAGGTAAATTCTTTCATGTTCAGATTAGTATTGATATTAGCACCGGCAGTAAACCGCAACCAGCTTGCGTTTGCTTCTGCATGCCAGAAGTCTCCCTCTGCTTCAGTCTTTGCGCTCTGTTTTCCTTTAAACTTCCAGATATCAGGCCAGTTTGCGCTGATTTCAGGTGTTCTCAGCAGAATAGTTTTCAAAGATGCATCCATTTTGTCAGATTTACACCATTCATCGATCTTTTTCTTAACGGTTGCATCGGTGTTCCTGCGTGGATGTCCTTTAACTTTTATCCCGTTTTTACGCACATAACTTCGTTTGGGCCTTTGATACTCTTTATGAGAAACCGTGGACTCCCTGAAACATCATAGATATCAAATGTCACTGAAGCGCTTTCCGGATAATTTTTCACCTGAACACTTAAAACTATCGTATCACCTTCAGCCGCGTTCTCAGAACTGGATTCAGCGAGCTCCTCATCTTTATGTTTCCAGGCTGGAGTTGAGATCTCAACAGGTCCTTCAACTATTTCCAGATCATCAGTTAGAGCAGTCTCCTGAGCCGGTGCCGCATTCTCCTGGTCGCGCCAGGATGGGATATAATCCGGGATCGAACAAAACCTTTTGCGATGAACAAAGATCACCTTGCCGGGAAAAAGCGGCTGCACCAGCAGTTCCCGGCAGTTTTTCGACAAACATCGCTTACAGTGTGGATTATCGGGAAACGGTACTTCATTGCGTCCTAAGATCATGATGGGCACTCTCCTTTTTGCGAACTGTGAAAAGACCTTTGACGGTCAGTGTTCAATTTGTCAAAGCTTAATCAATATACTATTGCGGAATACTGTTCAATCAAATTTTTATCTGAAATGTGATCAGCATCACAGAATTATCGCCATTCAATTATTATATTTCTCACAACGCAGCATCACCGGAATTATCGGGTGGTAGTGAAAAATATCAATTTAAATCTGGCAATTTATTGTGAGCTTTAACCAAAGGACAATCATGAAAATATCCGCACCAGTTTTTTTAATCAGCAGAATTTTGCTACCATTGTTTTTATTAATTTCAGTTGCGCTACAATGCATCAATCTTCCAGATCCTGATAACCCCTCAAATAGCGCGATCGATCTGGAACTTGGGGCTTCAAATGGCTTTTGCAATAAACAACTTATCATAGATACTGTTGGGGAAAATGTCACCATTTCAATTCTGCGTTTCTTTCCGGCATATATCAAAACCACAACACTCAGGATTGTAACCTTAGATGGGGTAACTGAATGGGACTCAACCCTGCTTATCTTTACTACGAAAACTGAAGATACAATCAATGTGATAAAAAAAGTGATTACCGCAGGAGACAAAAAAGTTATCGCAACCGCATACATCGAGAATGGTACAGTCAGCTCAGATACTGCATTGTTAAATATTATTAACAGAAGCGGATCGAATACCAGGCCGGATTTTACTATTAATGGTGCCCTGACCCTGAAAACCGGCGAAACGTGTTCTCTCTTTATTGAAATAGCCGACCCGGACAATAATCAGACCCACTCGATTATTGCCCGGTACAAAGGAGTTGATTCCATACTTACCTCCTCTTCATTTACCTGGAAACCAGCAGATGGATTTATCGGTAAAGATTCTGTTATTTTCACTGTCACTGATAATGGAACCCCACCCCTGTCAGCCACAAAAACAGCGGAGATAACAATAACTGAGAGGGACACCGGCACCACTGACACTGTCCCACCATCAGTAACACTCAAAAATCCATCACTCAATGGAGCACGGGTGCTGTCCCTCCCGCTTACCATTCAAATTGCCTGCCGTGATGAAAACGGGATCGACTCGGTGCGATGTGAAACAAAAGGAACGAAACTTGCCATATCGGAAAGACAAGATTCACTCTATTCTGTCCAAATTACCGAATTATCTGCCGGAAAAAGTGATACCATTTACTTTACAATAACCGACAATTCTACAGAACACAACAGCAGAAGTTTTCCCGTAATTGTCAATTATAACCGTCCCCCGTCGGAATTGGTCATTTCATCTCCTGCAACAGGAGCTGCAGGAGTTACACGTTCACCATCCTTTACCTGGAGCGGCGGTATCGATCCCGATGAAGATTCGGTTTTTTACAAAGTAGTTTATGGAACAGCAGTTGACTCTTTGACATCACAGACAGCTGTATTCAGCACACTGCCGGTAACTTTGCCATCAGGAACAATACTTGAACCCAAAACAGTGTATTACTGGCGGCTGATTGCCTGGACCAGAATCTATAACGACACCGTTCGATCGAATGTCGTAAGTTTCACTACAACAGGAACCGGTCCGGCATTTTTAGAACACCCGCAGAATCAGCAGATAAGAGTCGGGCAGAAAGCATTTTTCAGTGTTGCAGCCATCGGTACAGATCTGATCTATCAATGGCAGACAAATGGCGCGGCAATTCCCGGGGCAACCAGTCCAATCTGCAGTACATCACAGGTCACCGCCGCCGATAACGGAGCAACATACCGATGTATGGTGTACAATGCACTTGACACTGTTTTCTCAAATGATGCATCACTGACAGTTTTACATTCGATTACCTATGATGCAAATACAGCTACAGGAAATGTGCCGGTTGACACTAATGGGTATGCGTTGGGCAGCAGGGTAATAATCAAATCGGGTTTGGATATCAGCAGCGGGACACCGGTTTCAAAAACCGGGTATACATTCAGCGGCTGGAGTACTAATTCGACCGGAAGCGGCAAAACCTATCGCAGTGATGGAACCGATACGCTGAAAATGCCGTTAGCTCCTGTAATGCTCTATGCAAAATGGGTAATTGACACCTTCACCGTGACATTCATAAGTACAGCAACGACGGTTTTCCAGACACAGAGGATCACGTATAATGGTCAGGCTACTCTTCCGGCCACACAACCGGCTCTTGCGGGAAATGTATTCGAGGGATGGTTTACAACCAATGATGCAGGTGGCGTGGCATTCGATTTTTCGTCACCAATAACTGCAGACAGAACGCTATATGCCCGATTCGCACCGGTTTACAGTGTTCTCTATCATGAGAACGGAGGGATTGGATCTGTTCCTACAGATAGTAAAATGTATAAGAGCGGGGATCAAGTAACTGTTTTTGGTAATACGGGCGGACTTACTAATGCGAACAATGATTTCGCAGGCTGGACCAGGAATGAGCATGGAACTGGAACTGTTTATAATGCTGGTGACTATATTACGGTTACTTCGGGGGATGTCCATTTGTATGCGAAGTGGACCATCAGGCAATGTCAAATAACATATAATACACATGGCGGAACCCCTGTAAACTCCCACGATGTCCCCAGCGGCAGCCAAATTGCGGAGCCGGTTTCCACATTGTCAGGTTTGACATTAGTTGGGTGGTATACTGATGCCGGATATACAAACAGATGGGATTTCTCCACAGCCGTTACCAGTTCAATGACATTGCATGCAAAATGGGAAGTGAGAGACAGGGATGGAAATACTTACGATACAGTAAGGATTGGTACTCAGACGTGGATGGTGCAGAATCTGAGGACGACGAAATATAATGACGGAACCCCGATTCCAAAAGTTGAAGATGCGGATGAATGGACTGACCTAACATCTGCTGCTTTTTGCTGGCCTCAGAACAATCCTACGTATGGTCCTATACATGGTGCAAGGTATAACCATTATGTAGCACGAGCTTCAAATATTGCTCCATCGGGTTGGCATGTACCATCATTTGAAGAATGGCAAACCCTTTGCGATTATTTGCAGACGAACGACCAGACTCTTGACGGAGTCATATTTCAAGCCAGTAAAGGAGGTTCTCGGGATTCATATGGAACATTTGTCGCTCGGCAAGAAGATGATACATGGTGGCTAACAACTGCCTTTTCACCACCAGAATGGTTCTGGAGTCCAACAATCGGAATCCCAACATTTTATAGTAAACCGGGCTGTGGATTGAGCATTCGATGCATTAAAGACAATTAATCAAAAAAGTCCCGGAAAGTGCAGCTTATAACGGATTAATTTTTTACGCTGCCCCTAAGTGTACGGGGCATTTTCAAACGGTTAATCAAATACCGAAACAGGGGTACACAATTTATATAATTGCAGCATGAGCATCATAATGGATCAATTATTCAGGATGAAACAGTAATTTTTTAAACCTGCACAATATAGAATTTAACGAACAATATGTCTGGGATTAAATTACATCCTTTCAGTACTGATTTTAATTGTACCGTTTATCTCAGCCAGGGGGAGGGGCGTTTCTCCAGGCTGCGAAATTACGTACCTTAGGTGTTTTCAAATTGTTTGCTGTTATCAGGAAGTTTTGCGATATACATATGGATGATCTGATTCAAACAGTCTACACCTCAAATTATTCACACTGTGCAATATAATAACAAGGTTTTTTCACGCTCCAAAGGTGCATAACTCATAAAAGCCAGTGGCAACGCCACTGGTTTTTAATAATAATGAATAACACGTTGCCCTGAAAGGGCGATATCCTTATCACCGATTATTAATCGGCAAGACCTTCTCAGCTTTTTTACCATCAACATTAATTATTATATGTGTAGGCATTTCCGTATTATTACCCAGAACACCCGCTGGTAAATGCACCATTTTTCTTCCTGTAAGGTCGAAAGAGGTGGTGTTTTTCTCAGAGAATGGAATATGTGATGAGGTGGTGTTTTGCCTGTTGATTACCGGGACCGCCGCGTCCAGATATTTCATTGCCAGCCAGCGCTGGGCACTGATTGTTCCTATTTTTATCATACTTGCAGTATTGTAATGGACTTTGTCATCTGCTAATGCATACCCTTTAGTATCCATAGTGTCACAGTTTTTTAATTTTTTAGTCATTGCAACATCTGCAGCACGGACCTTTGCAGAATGTCCCCATGTAGATATGGTTGTAATCATCGGAAGTATAATTGGAAGATCATCCACACCTGTTTTTGTCCTTATGTCATTGATAAGGTTTGTAAGATTTTCTTCGTATTTATTTGCATATGTAGCATCAGTATTTCCAAATGCAGTTCCCATTGCATCGAATTCTCCCTGTAACCATATGAATCCAGACCATTTTGGAGTGTACTGTGTTGTATCGAAAGCATCATTGAATTTTTTTAACGCTTCATCAATAGATTTCATCATATTTTGATAGAGAGTTCCTCCGGTTCCGTTGTTGGAGCTTGGTGGTAACCATTCGCTAGCTTTAGCAAGCCATGTCCCAGACTGAGCAAATTTAATAAATGCTATTTTTTTTCCAGGCATTGAATCAGCTATTGTTTTTCCAAATAAAAATTCAACGCCAAACTGACTTGTCGTGCTTCCATAACTCGGTCGAAGAGGTAACCACTTTTTTTTCACAGAATTATTGACTTCGTTATCACCCCAGATTTTAATACTTGGCATCTCTTTTTTCTGTTCTTCGCTCAGTTGTGAGGAGTTTGTACCTAATCCCACCATATTCGACTGACCCGAAAACAAAAACAACGGCACATCTGTTTTAGCACTGAAACCCTGAGAAAAAAGTACTGGAGCTATACAGCCTGCCGTCCAGATAACTTTACGCATTTTTTTTTGTGAGAAAATGTTAAAATCCATAAACACTCCTTCAAAAATTTTATTTTAATGTTATAAATTTACTATCAATCTTCTGGCTCTCATACGCAAACCGTACCCACTCCGCGCTGCGCGCAACACTGCTTATCTCAACCTCGTCGATTCTGCCTTTGAAAAAACAGTACTCAGCTTCACCGCCAGCCAAAGGCATCAGCTGCGCAAAGCGCCCGAGCATCAGATCGGACTGATTATTACGTGTCAGTGATGCGAATGGATAATCTATGAGGGTGTCGATACTTTGACCATTGATATAGAGTGTGTGCGATGTTCCATCATGAACACCGGTTATCAGGATCCACTCACCAGTTACCCTGTCTGCTACCGCAAGATCCCAGCCGCTCTGGTCACGGAAATCCGCAAATTCAAAGAGCGGCTTTGAAAGATGGATTGATGTATGCCAGAAAAAGTACTGCGTATTTCCTTTTGACACAATTACATGCGACTTGTCATCAGCGCCTTCAACATACACCCATGCAGAAATCGTATAGGAATCGGCGCGAGAAAAGTTCAGCCTGCCTGATGCTGTATTTGGCATCGTTATATAATTTTTCTTGCCATCAAATTGACATGCCTTGCCGATTATTCCCTGAACCTGTTGCGGACAGGCAGAGTCCGGTGACATACCGGAATAGGAATTCTGTGTTGCATCTTTTACGAAACTGCCGGTGCTGTCACTCAAATGCCACACACCCTGATACCCATGTGCTGTATCGAATACCGTATGGAATAATTTCCCCGTGTCAACAGGAAAATTGTTTCCCCAGTTCATTGTGATCATCTGTGTCATACTGTTTGCTTTAAGCGTATCGATACGTAACCAGATCGCTGCGTTCTTATTTACAGGATCCCAGGACTCAATTTCGAACGGTACCGCTCGTCCCTCCGCTGTTCCGAACCAGAGATCATCCAGGACCATACCGGCTCCTGTGAAACCGAAATTATCTCCCGTTAATCGCAGTACTACAGGAATATTCAGAAGATCGTTTGTAAGAGCAACACCGGTTGACGTTGTATTGAATACAAATGTGAGGGTATTTCTCCAGCCAGGATTTTCTATTATTATAGTTTTCTGTGATGCTACTGTCAATATATGCTGTATGATATTGGTTTCAGGAGTGTCAGCCGATGCATATACCAGAGTATCAAACGTTCCCGGCGGGACATCGCATAACTGCACTTTGCGACTGGAATCGAGACCTGAAACGATGTCGGTTCCCGGTAAAAAACAATACCCGGAAGAAATTCCTGTTTTTGAGAAATCGATGACCACCGTACCAGGAGGTGTCAACATACATTCCGTCACATTGACTGTAGTATCTCCGGCAGGGATCACCACTGAAGCAACTCTTCCACAGAGTGAATTACTGTTGTAGCGTATAATGATTCCATAGTTCCCCGGTTGAATCTTTTTAAACCTGAATCGCCCATCAGGCCCGGTAACCGATGTCAGAACATTTTCTTCAGCGGTATCCTTTACGGGATTGTATCCCGACACTATAAGTTTCACCGCCGCATTGGCAAGCGGGGAACCGTCTTCACTGACAGCACAACCGACGACACCGTTCGTTGTTTCGGAACCGGCCCCGGCAACTTTTTCTGTACAACCGGCCAGCATCCCTGACAGGAAAGTAAATACAAGTGTTATCAGTAATTGTTTATACCATCTCACGATAAAATTCTTTGACAAGCATCCTGAATTTTGCGGAATGAGCGTACACTGCAAGCGGGCCAAAAATGAAGATCTCAGTTGCATTGCATTTTTGGCTTTTTTCGCGTTCCCCCATCCGCCTTGCCTCGACATCGCTCGGTACAAGTCGGCACCTTCCCCCGTTAACGGGGGAAGGATGGGATAGGGGTCGTAAAATTTGCAAACTATAGCGATTAAAACCATTTGTATTATCTCAGCTGTTTTCAATATTGCAAACGAGATTCGCTCAAAAAAGCGCATCGAACAGCACCCTGGTTTACTATTAATAACCAGCTGAAGAAAGGTTTGAACGTCCTTCAAAAAGAGTTTTATACGGTTTCCGGACATTGTATTCAATTCTGTATTCATATTATCACTTAGTCAAAGGAAAAAACTGAACGTTCAACTGATACACCGAGTCTGCCTCAGTTTCATCCCGTGCAATTTTCAGTAAACTTTCACGAAATTGCGCAATCAGTTCATTCATCTGCGCACGTTTTTTTTCTGAAATCGTAACCGTCACCGTTGAGATATTTCGCCGTTCAGGTTGCTGATCATGAAGAGATTTTATCGCCAGCTGCATCGTCTCTTCCTGAAATGTTTTCACTGCTATCGAACGGAAGTGCTCCCCCGTGGTAATTATTTTATTGGTTAACTCCCATGCACCATTCTCATTGTGCCCGATCAGATTGAGATTTTTCAGCAACTGTATTGACTTACGCGCCTGTGCCGGAGTAATTGGCGGAGAGAGTTTTGAAGCGAGAGCTTCGTAATCACCATCGAACCGGTAATAGTCAAGCAAGGTCAAAACAGCAGTGTAATACCACTTTGTATAGAATTCATATTGTGCTTTTTCAATTTTATGTGCTCCCACACCTCTGAGACTGAGCAAACGCTCGTAATACATCTTACAATCACGATCTGTTTTTGCTTTATTAAATTTGACAAGATTTGAAAAATACTCAGCATCACTGCCACTGAGCTGGCAATGTTCGATGAAATTATCGATGAGTGTGTTACCGATGTGACGCTGAAGCTGAAATATTTTTAACAGATGTGAGGGATCGACCGATACCTTACTGCCCAGATACCGGAGCGAATAGAATGGATGCGCCTCCTTTTGCTCAAGGTAGTAATCTTTGAGGTATGTTCGATATTCCAGGTAATCTTTGACGGACCGCATAAAAGCTAATATAGGAAAAATTTGGCTATCCTGTAGGAAATACTTATTCAGCACAAATAAAAAGTGTGGCTGAAAATGCCCACACCTCTGTAGAATAAACCCCTCTGATTCTTTGAATTTTTCATTTATCTGGCATAAGAGTGATAAACAAATGCCCACATATCTCACACAAAATGACTGCCTGATTTTTTTAATTTGAACCAAAACGCTGCAAAATTAATCCAATTTTAACAATCATATTTTATGGAAACTGCACCATGCACTCAGATGTATTGTTGCAGGTAACCTTCACTTTATGGCCGATTTAACCGGGATACTGGATAGAGTAGAGAAGGAGTCACGTCTATGACAGTCAACAAGATTCTGAACCTTTCAACAGCGATACTGCTTACCATTCTCCCTGAAATCAGCCTGGCCCAGGTAAAAATCAGTGAGTTTCTTGCGAACAATGTTGCAGTAAATCCGGATAACTGGGATTTTGATGATTTTTCTGACTGGATCGAGCTTCATAATGAAGGTACCAGTGAAGCAGACATCGGTGGTTATTATCTTACCGGAGATCTCAAACAGAATAAAAAGTGGAAGATACCCGCAGGAACGAGTATCCCTGCGGGCGGTTATCTGCTTATCTGGGCTGATGACCATGACGGAAAACCGGGACAGCAGGAAACCCGCGAATGGTTTCCCTGGAATGAAAAATATACGCTCAAAGGATATCATGCCGTTTTCCGTCTTGACAAGGACGGAGAACAGGTGGGACTCTTTACGGCTGATGGATCTGTTGTAGATTCTGTCACCTATCCCAAACAGTACCCGGATGTTTCCATGGGACGAAAGGCTGACGGATCGTGGGCATTCTATGATGAGCCTACTCCTGGTGCTGCAAATACCACCACCGCCAAACCATTAACCACCTCTGAAACAAATAGTCCAGTCACATTCTCCGTTGAAGGGGGAATGTATGCATCAGGACAAACAGTAACGCTGTCTTCTACCGGAGGGGATATTTATTACACTACTGATGGATCTATTCCGTACGAAAGTGACAAGAAATATTCCGGTTCGATTTCTGTAAATAAAACAGCTATCATACGTGCACGCTGTATAGCTGATAATAAATTTGCTGGAAAGGTAATCAGCAACACCTACTTTATAAACGAAAAAGCACGTTCCGTCATGACAATATCACTTTCGACAGATCCTGCATTTTTAAATGATAATGTATTCGGTATCTGGAAAAACAATATGAAAGGAAGAGAAATACCCGTTGCTCTTGAGTTCTTTACCAGTGATGGGAAGCGGGTAGCACGATGCAATGCAGGCGCCAGAAATGGTACATTGACAAGTTTTGGAGAGAAACAGCATCCACTGCAGATTGCGCTTCGAAAACGCTACGGTGATGAATATGTCGAGTACAAATTTTTTACAAAATCAGTTACCCGTTTCGACCGCTTCAGGTTGCGTCAGGGTGGTGATGTCTGGGCCACTAATTTTATCGGCGATGCGATTCTGGATCCGATCAATGAGAATCAGACGAATGTGGGTTATCAGGCATTCAGGTCAACGGTACTTTTTGTCAACGGTGAATATTATGGACTTATAAACCTGCGCGAACAGTTCAAAGATATGTTTTTCTCAGAAAACTATGGCTATAATGATCCCGCTGCACGTGATGAAGTTCGCAGCATTTTTATTCCAACCAGTAGTGGTATGGGAACAAATTACAAGGAGGGCTGGGAACTGATGTCTGGTACATGGGACAGTTACCGGTCACTGATTTCACTGGTAAAGTCCGGTACCATGGATGCTTCAAAGTATGCAAAGGTTAAAGAACAAGCTGACATATCGGGAATTACCGACTTTTTTTGTCTTATCTCATTCGGCGATGCGATCAGTTGGGGGCACAACCAGGATCTTTTCAAAATGCCAGGAGACAAGTGGAAATGGCTCGTTACCGATTTTGACCGTGCCTGGACCTATGGTGGTGGCATGGGAAGTTATGGCGGTGTAACCCATAATCCTTTTACAAATGCTGCCGGAACAAGCCCCAGTATCATACCGGGAGACACACTTTTTTCCAAATTGATTAATAATTCCGATTTTAAAAGCTATTTCATTCAACGGTATGCTGCACATCTCAGTAGCACATTCAAACCAGCCCGATTGACCGGGATTGTAGACAGCATTGCAAAAATAGTTGAACCGGAAATGGCAGATCATGCCGCAAAATGGGGCTCTCAGGGCGGTATTAAATCGGTCAGTTCATGGAAATCTGAGGTAAGCAATGTTAAAAAATTCATGGATGAACGTGCTGAAAATATCTATAAACACCTTGCTGCAAGTCCCTTTAATGCTAAAGATGGAAGAGGTGATGTTACTATAAAATTGTCACCTGCTGATGCCCAGGCAAATATTTTTATCAATGGTGTACGAATGAGTCAGGGTTTGAACGCTATCAGTATGTTTAAGGGATTACCATTTACACTTAAGGCAGTTGGTAAAAATGGGTGGAAGTGTTCAGGATGGTCAGATAAAGACAGTGATTCCCTTGAAACCACCATCACTGGTGCGGCTACATACACTTGTAAATTTAAAAAAGGTTCATCAATCAGCACGCCATTTCAGCAGGAAGTACCGAAAGAAAATATGATCCGGGGTTATGCGCTCAAGTTACATGGGGATGTCAGCATTTCGTTAAACACTGCATTCAACAGGTCGCAGTCTTTGAAGATTTCTCTGTTTGATATGAGCGGCAGAAGAATCGGGAACACATTGAATGTTACAATAGATGCAGGATATCACCAGGTAATTCTGCCGTTTTCGCAATGTTCATCAGGGATTTATTACTATAAAATAGATTGCGATGGGCTTTCAAAATGTGGTACGCTGGTTGTGGAATAACAATCACTTATTTAAAGTAAGAGTAACCACAATATTGTTATCGTGAATATACACTTTACTGATAAGTCTTTTGGCTATCGGTGTACTTTTATTGCCGGGATCAAGGCGATAAAACGTGGCACCATCAAGATTCTCCTGCAGCTGAGTGCTAATAAAATCCTTAATTCCACTTTTTATCTTTTCGTTAAGATTCTTCATGTCAATAGCAACCGTATCAACAATAACATTATTCATAAGAAACTCGCCGGTAGAATTATTGAACGCAAGCCCATTGCTGAACACAATTCTCCCACTGGTGAGTTCAGTACCTATCTGGGGTTGTGTCAGTTTTGCATCGAGACCAATGCTTAGCCGGTCACTATTTTCTCTCAGAGTAAGGACTGGATTACTAAGAGTAACCTCGGTAATTTCTGCAAATTTTTTTTTAATCGGGAATTTTTTATCCAGACTCTCCTGCACTGACTGCTGAGGAATGGTGACATCGTAGGAGATTTTCCCACAGTTTGCAAAGTAAACAGTGGTTATGAATAACAGGACACTAAAAAGGTATTGAGTTGCTTTTCTGTACTTCATAGTTATAAATCCTTTGTTTTGACAAACTACTATAAGACAACTAACATTGTGACAATGGCGCTATTCTATTGCACCTTCTGCGCTTAAATTTCATAACATTAATCATGGTATATTTTTTTAATATTTCTCTTTACTGTGTACCGTTTTTGTACAACAGCAGATACTACATGCCAAATCAGCTCAACTTCAACGACCGAATAATGCAGAGGCTTTCATTTTGAAGTCGGGGTCGCAATCGGTATCGG
>JAFGIN010000091.1 GCA_016929595.1 Chitinispirillaceae bacterium | reverse complement strand
TTCACTCTTCACTCTTCACTCTTCACTCTTCACTCTTCACTCTTCACTCTTCACTCTTCACTCTTCACTCTTCACTCTTCACTCTTCTGAAGGTATCCTGTAATATCCAAAGTTGTGTGATTTGCAGGTCATTACGAAAACGTACTGTAGGCCCTTTAATTATTGTAGAAAAAAACGCTCCAAAATCCTCTTATTCCCTATATGGAAAATCATTATATGAAACCCGCGTTTTGCGCAGTGATATTTTACAGGGGGATCTGTTGTGGGAGTAGGCGATTTGGGTAGAAGTCGCAATTAAACTCAAACACGTTCCCCCTACCCGCGGCTCTTCCCCGTTTACGAGGGAAGGTAGAAATACGCATTAGCCCATATTCCGCTACAGTTATCGGAGAGGGATCAAGAGGATACTCAAACATGTAATTTAATTTTTCAAATACGCATTAAGTGTATATTTTTTTTACGTTTAACTGTAGTTAAATGCTTATTTTTTGCTTATTTATTTATTTTTTAAGCATATAGTGTATAATTTTTTATGAATATTGCATTTTTAAGTTGTATATTATATACATAATTAAAAGTGAGGTCAGGGTGGTTTCAATTTTTGAATTCATAGATTATCGTCATTTTCTTACTGCCGTTTTCGATCAATTCAAGTCCGGGAATCCCTCATTTTCATTCAGATCTTTTGCACGACTGGCCGGGTCATCATCACCCAATTATCTTCAATTAATAAAAAATCGAAAACTCAACATCTCAAATTCTGCTATATATGCCTTATCTGTAGCTTTGAAACTGAGTAGAGTTGAAGAGGAGTATTTCGAAGCTATTGTTAATTTTGATCATGCCAGAACCAATGTTGAAAAGGACAAATTTTTTAAACGAATTCTTCAAATCAGACAAATGACTGGTAAGATTCAGACACTCTTAAAAGAGCAATATGATTTTTTTTCACACTGGTACATTCCAGTCATACGAGAACTTATCGTTTCTGATGCATACTCTGGTGATCCGGAATGGATTGCAAAGAAAATCGTACCATCAATTTCAGTTGCACAGGTTCAAAAAGGTATAGCTCTGCTTGAAAAACTTGGGTTGATCATTCCTCAGGGGGAAGGAAAACCGTGGCTTCAACAACACACCACGGTTAAAACAGAATCAGAAGTTGTTTCTCTTGCGGTATCACAGTATCATAAAAACATGATAAGCCTTGCTGGTGAAGCGATTGAACGATTTGATGCGCCATCGAGGGACATTCGATCTGTTACAATAGGTATTTCTGCAAGCGGGTATGTCGAAATCAAAAAGAAACTTGAGCAATTCTGGATTGAGTTACTCCATTTCGCTGAATCACAAGAAGAAATTGATCAGGTTTTCCAGATTAACATGCAACTATTTCCATTGTCAAACTCAACAACTGATGATTCACATGAAAAATAAATGGTTATATCTTATAGTGCTATTTTTTGCAGTCTTTAACTGCAGTGATAAAATTGCTGGAGGATCCGGCGCCGGCAATCCCGGTGCAACGACAGTGGCTATTATTGCTGTTTCTACCGACAGTTCCGAAATACCAGATACTATACTGGATTCACACAGTGGAATCAGAATGTATCCCGATACAGTCAAAATTATTGATGACTCCTCTGGAAAATTTGTACTGACTCATGCTGAACTGAAAATCAGGCGGATAGTGTTTCTGTTTGATTCTCTTGAAAAAAAGAAACCTGATATAAATTCTGTACAATCACCATTATTTGCAAGCGATTTTGGAATAATTCTCGAGGGACCATTCGAATTAAATATTCTCAGTGGTGTATCTCTACCACCTGTACCCCAATTTAGTTTACCTGAGGGAAAATACAATGGTATACGACTCGAATATGATTCAATTAATCCTGCAATGATTCTGAACTGTTCGTTTCTGTGGAATGGCAGAACTCATCACTTGATAGTATCGGATTTGTTTAACGGCTATGATGTGTTTAAAAAAGATACAAATCCATTCAATATTAATAAAAAACAAAAAACCACGTTAAGAATTATTCTGAATGCATCGAAATGGTTCCGTGGAATAGCAATCGGACCAAAGCTGGATAATGGAGAGTTGACATTGGGTCAAGACAGTACGTTGTATCTGAGAAGTTCCGTTTCGAATGATCAACCATCTGTTCTTGCAGGTAAAATCGCCGATAACCTGAGAAAATCCGGTAAATTGCTGGTGAATCATTCTGATACACAGGATAATGAGGAATAAATACCATGCGTTACGTTGAAAAAATCTGGTGTATTGCATGTATAATTGTACTTTCAGGTGCAACGGTTGGATTTACCGGTAACGTTTGTGAACTTCAGATAAACTCGTGTCCAAAGGATTTTAATGACAAAGTAATCAAAGTACCGCTTGATGTCGTTTCAATTTCAAGAACGATAAGCATGTGCAGATGGGTAGATTTTGTCGAGGGTGTTTCCAATGCCATAAAGCCTCCATCAATAATGTTTATTATCGACCACTCCTACAGCATGATGGGTCTTGGGAATACATATCCCGGCAATGATGTTGACGGATCACGATTCAAAGTTACACGTGATTTGATCGATACGATTTTCAATAGACATCCTGATGCAGAAGTCGGCCTGACAGTCTTTCGGGAAGTACTTTTCCTTGACCATCGCAACAATCAGATATTTGTTCCGCTCAACGGACAGGGTGATCAGTCGTATCTCCCGTTGATTCAGTTAAACTCAAAGTACAAAGGAAATCAGTCCGGGGTAGATGTTGTCAAGTCCGTTCTGAGAACCGAAACGATTACACGAATAAATGAAATTAATAAACAATCTGTTACCTGTACCGATCTGGTCTATTCTCCGGGATTCTCCACCATCGGAAATACAAATATTAATAACGCGTTTGAAGCTGCATTGCAGGCAATGAAAAATGCAAAAAATCCACCCGAACGTCAATTTGTCATTTTCCTGTCTGACGGCGAACCGTTTCCGTTAAATGATTCAACCCAGCACGGTAATAAAAATCCATTCTACTTTATGCAGGGAATCACTACGCCGACAACGTTTACCGTATATCTGCATAATACTGAAACTCAAGCTCCATCAAGTATCAAAACCTTTACTAATAACGTTCGGGGCAATAACTATTCTTCATCAAATGCATACAGTGATGTCTGGACATTAAAAACAGATTACAATGCACTGATGTCGCTTTTTATGAAGAATATAATGACTCCTATTTTTAATGTAACTCAGGGTATTGCGACTAAACTGACTCTGAATAATAGTATTTCTACTACCCTGGATGGAGAGCATTTTGTTTTTAACACCAGTTTTCCTCTTGGTAAGGACACTACTATAGTCAATATGAATATGGGTTTCAAAGTAGAAAGTACAAATACTGCAGCGCAAAGTGATTCAACTTTTACATTTGGATTTAAAATAGTAAGAGAAAAAGATGCTGTTTTGCCTGATGGTTTGACGCAGATATGTCATGAGCAGCCGGGATTGTCCCTTTATTATGACGCCCGTCAAATTTATCAGGTCACTGATCCGATGAGAAAACTCGAAGTAAGATTTGATCCGAAGAATTTCAGCTATTCCTCAGTGGAGGTAGAAGTTCGCTCCTCAAATACTGCACAGAGTGATGTTGAGAGAATTGTTTTGACAGATCGTAACGCCTTCTGGTCCGGTACCTTTCAACGGAATACGGGAAAAATCAAGGTGAATGATGGTACATTTCAGCATGGTACAAATGACAGCATTGTAATTATTTATCGTAATCCTCTGATACCACTTGACACGGTTCGTTACGCTGTACCTTACATGTCTGAAGTTACCTCTGATACCACTCCATCTCGTACCACTTCTTTCCAACTAATTACCGATGTTGTAAACAATCCGATGAACAGCACTTCACGGATCCCAGGCATGGTACGAACGACAGTTACAGCACAACAGGGATATTGCCCGGAATACGGAAGTGTAATCGCTGTTATACCTGCTGGAGAAGTAAACAAAGGTGCATTAATCGAAGGCACAATCTCGATCTATGATGTTGTCAAAAATCCGGTTATTCGTAAGAAAAAAATGGCAATAGATAGCGAAAAAAGGCTTTTATATGCATGGGACGGAAGAAATAGTACCGGAAGAACCGTTGCATCAGGAACGTACCTTGCTGTTGTTGAAGTAAAGATTGAAGGACGAACTGAATCAGTCAGAAAACTTTATCTTGGTGTTCAACGATAATCTGACTTGTTAATTTCAAAAGCACCAGACTTTTCGGGAACATGTAATTATGCTCAAAATACCCAAAATTTATCCATTGTATAAGTTAAACGATAAAGTAAAATGGATACTGCTATTTGGGATTTTGATTACACGATTTGATGCCTATTGTAACGGACTTGCAGGTGAGTACCTTTTAACTGATTACTGGAGAATATTTGACCAGAAATTTTCACCTGAAAATAATCCATCAATAATCATGGAGCAGCAATACACTCAGTTTCGTGGAGCTGGAGCATTATCGTTTGACGGTGCTGCGAGATTGTGGGAGCTTGGGATGGTCCTTCCCGTTGGACTTTATCAGACTATCGGATGTACTGTTTTTGGAGAGAACGGGAAATCAGTTCATGATGCAGGAGAAGCATTTCTGTTTGATCCATCAGCAACAGGTAGCGGAAAATCTCTGAATAATAACAATTTTTTTATAATGGCAACCTATGCTGCCAATCCCTTGAAAAAACTCCATATTGGAATAAATGTTAATTATTCCTGTCAAAGTAATTTCGGGAAACCACTGCAGGGTGTCGGTACTGATATTGGAGTATCCTGGCGCCTACTCTTTCATCCGGTGTTTGGATACCACTTCCTGGGTGCAGCCTTTAATAACATTCTGGCACCACAAATCAGTCATGGTGATAAAATGTCCTATTCATCAAAAATAAGAGGTTCTTATTTAATCCGGCTCTTTTCAAATCGTATCGAAATAGGAACACAATGTGACATTGTCGATTTTCTTGCAGATCAATCATTATTTGAAAAAACGAAAAAGAAAGAGTGGAATGTTTCCATGCAGGGGGGACTATGGGTTACCAGGTTTCTGGCATTGAGAGGCTTTTTTGAATCGGACGAGACTGAGAAAGTGAAAAATGCTGGTTACGGATGTGAACTCAACCTGCCATCAATAAACAAAGGCAGGGACATTTCTTTTACCTATCAATATACATTTAATACTGATTCCCGAATCGAAGGGACACATTCAATTTACTATCACATTGATTTAGGATTGCATCGCGAAGAATTATTTGCGCGTAAAATGGCACGCTGGGCAGACCTTAACGCAAGTGATCTCTATAATCGGGCAATGAAACTGTATTTTCTTAAAAATTACTGGGAGGCCTATTTCCTTTACAGCAGACTCCTTATCGAATTTCCTGATTTCTTTAAAAATGATATGGCAACCTATTTTTCCGGATCCTGCCTGGAAGAATTGGATCTGAGGGAAGCAGCAAAAAACACTTACAAGCAATGCTATACAAACTATATAAAAAGCAGTGCTGCTCCATGGGCGCATCTTGGTTTGATGAGAATATTGTACCGGCAGGGGGATATCAATGATGCATCGATGGAATTTAACAATATCGATAGGGAAAGTGTGGCTGATTCAGTAAAACAACATGCATATTATCTTATGGGTGAGATTGAGATACAAAATAAAAACAGACTCAATGCAATCAGTTACTTCAGTGTGGTAGCTGAAAACCATCCTGATTATATCTATTCAAAAATATCTACATCAGCTCTTTATGCTTCACTGGATGATGACGCCGCGATGATTTCTAATCTTGAAGATTGTATTAATACCAAAGTGATCAACAGTGGGCAGCAGGAGGTTTATAACCGCGCATTGCTTCACCTGGGATATTCATTCTATGAAGATAACTCTTTGTCAAAAGCGATTGTAGCCTTTCGCATGATACCTGATACCAGTTATTATTATCAGGATGCATTACTTGCACAGGGCTGGGCTGCACGCAAGGCTCGTCAGTGGAATGACTGCATTGAAGCAGGACAAAAATTAACCTCCAGTGCAGCGGGAAAAGTTACCAAATGTGAAGGGATATTGCTCCAGGCGTATGGACTGGTAATGATGAAAAAGTACAATGATGCTCAAATTTTACTTGGAAATGGGTTGAAGCTGCTTGAAAATTATAATGGAATACCTGAAGATTCCATTGAAACTGAAAAGCTTGCTTATCAAAGTCTGCGATTACAGTATGACTTTTTCGGAGAACAGATGATACGTGTTGCAAAGAGAGGTAAAACTGCACGCCAGGATGATATTGATAGTTTGCATAAAGAACAGATATACAGAAAGCAATATATTGATACATATCTGAAAGCTTTCGATGAAGCAGACAAAATATCATTTCTTGAAAGAAATCTGAATAATCTTAAAGAAGATATGCAGTATATGCATGCAAAGATTGAGCGTATCCGTACAGGGCTCGATGCCACCAGAAACAGAGAAAAAATTCTTGAGAAACAAAACGAACTTGATCACGAGATTGAAAAGCTTAAAAATGAAATCGATCAAATTAATAATGTTAAGGAATGAAAGGGAGGAGCATATGATTAAAATAATGTTTCTATGCTGTATTCTGATCTGGAATATTCAAAGTCAGATTACGATTTCAGGCAATGTTAAGGATAAAAGCGGTAATGCCCTTAAAGATGTCATTTTGACACTGGAACGGTATACTACCACAACATTAACAGATGCAACTGGTAATTATTCCCTTTACGCACTGTCGGTTAACAAAAAAGCACCAGCAGCAAAGGCAATCTCTGATTTTTCAATAAAAAATGGAAAAATTATCCCCGAAGCAGGTTTAACTGGAACTATTTCTATCGAGGCGTTCAATATTAATGGGGTTCGTATTCATACCAATACACTCACATCAAAAGAGGGTTTATCTGGAATACCTCTCCCGAAAAGTAATCCCGGTTCAATGACTATATTGCGAATAAAATCTAATAAATTCATCTCGATTTGGAAGCAAAGCTGTGGTCAGTATAATCTTGTTTATATGACTCCAGTTTCATATTCCTCTTCTATCGGGCGAAATGCAGCTATGTCAATTGACACTCTTCGGGCAACGAAGGCTGGATACAAAGCGGTTCGACTACCGGTTAATACTGCAAGCGGGATAATCAATTTTATCCTGGACTCATTGAAGAGCGAGATCGGCTCAAACCCGATAGATGATGGATCTGCTGACCGGATTGCCAAATATGGAGTAAATCAGTATTTCTGGGGAGACCTTGAAGGAAAAGATAAACCAATTGTTATGATTACTCATGCTGTCAGCGCTGATGCTGTCGATATACAGGTCGTTTTCAATCCATGGTTTTTTGATTTGACATATGGGACAAATGCACTGGGCTGGAAACACACCTATGAGCAACTGGTAAAAAGTGATCATGTGGCTATTGATATCCAGAATGGTAATAAGGAAATCGTTTTTTCCGGAAAGCTTGATCTCATAACTGCATCTGCAAAATCACCATCCGGGTATGCATGCCTGGGTCCTTTTGGTGGTGATGGTGCTATCAGCACAGGTAATCCTGCTGATATTATTTCATATGGTAGCTCTCTTGATGATAATATCAATTACTATGGCTATCACCTTTTTAAAAATTCACCAAAAACCGATACAATGTATACCCCGGATCCATTATACCCGAACTGGCAGTTTTACCCGATTTACAGAATATCTTTAAAGAAATCCGCTTTTGGTCAATCCGGGTATGGTAGCGTTCAAATGAGCTACTGTCATGCCTCACCAAGTAAAGATAAGGAGACGGTGAACGTGACAGAGAAATTACCACCTCTCACAGGAACTCCCCAGGATCCATTCAGGTATTATACACCAAATTTGACAGTTGTTAAAATACCACCGGTTGATACAATTCCATACGGAGGAGTGGATTAATTACAGCAGGTACTACATGCCAAATCAGCTCAACTTCAACGACCGAATAATGCAGAGACTTTCATTTTGAAGTCGGGGCCGCAATCGGTATCGGCATCGAAAAACTCCACATTTGAGAATCGATCCCGATTCCGATACCGACAGCGACCCCGAATATTCTGCTAAATGCTTCCCTCCACCTCATATTCAGATTTTCGGTCATAGAGGCCAGGTACCGGGCTGTTTGTATGGCAGCCTCATTTGCTGCTGCATTTTAGTATTTCAACCTCTTGTGATCACCCGTTCTGAATCATAATCTTCCCGGCAGTCATCTTTCCCCCACATGTAAATTTCACAAGATATGTACCATCAGGAATTGAGCCAATATACCATTGACGGACATTATTGCCGCCTGACATTTTGATAATTTCTTTACCAGAAAGAGCATACAGAGTCATCGATGCATTGTTCAACCCGATATCAGTTGTTATCTGCACCATACCGTTTGACACTATTGTCCCGAACCTCAAGGGATTTAAATCGGGATGAGCAGGTGCACTTTTCTTTACAGGAGTTTTTCCACCATTAAGATACTCGTATGCATAGCGATATCCCTCCGTTGAAGTACCAAAACCGCTTAGTTCCCAAACGATCGTCCCTGAGGATGAACCACTGGGCGTGACTTCATAAACCTTGCCTGAACCACTGCCAGGGAATGCAGCTTCAACAGTACCCACTGATGCCTGATCGCCATCTCGCCCACCCCAGCCGAAACCCATATCAATACCACCAGTGCAAATAAGATAGTTACCATTGGGAAGTTTTTGAATACTGCCCTCATTACCCGCCAGACCTGAAGGTTTATAGCTCCATAAGAATGTTGCAGGATCATAAGCCTTCCCTGAGCTACGGGTATAAATACCATTTTTAAACGGGTTCTCAATTTCCAGGGCCCGCCTGTTACCGTTATCAATTACCATGAAATTGCCGCCGCCTGGAATCGAATGTTTCGTTCCCGGCATTGTATCTGGAACCCAGCAGCAATGATGCTGACCACTGAGCACCTTTTTCGCTCCACTGATACCGTAATTGGCAGGGTTACCCCACCTGTAAAGGATACTCCCCCCTTTTCCAGACGTTCCCCCTGATGAAGTTTTTGCTTCAGCGGTCGTTGTGCTATGATCGATGATCAGTAATTCATTATACCCTTTGCAACTGATTACAATCTGATCCAGTTTGCGATTGTAACTTACATTATTGACATGCATAGCATCAGAGGTCTTGTTGAAACTCGCTGATCCTCCTTTATTTTTATCAAGCAGATCCGATTTATCGGTACAGCCCGATTCGCAGAGATGGTCACTGGCGCTCCACTCCCAGATCACTTCCGCAGTAGTTTTACCTGTAGGTCGTATTTCGACAATCTTATCACCCCAGCTTGTATAGCAGGGGACCAGAAATGTTGGTTTTTCTCTGGGGTCATCGGTCCGATATACCGGTTCGATATCATGATGTGGTGTATAGCTTGAACTTGCATAAGTGTAATCCCAGGTAATCTCACCTTTCCAGTTAAGTATCTGAAAATGTCCATGTGGAACAGCAAGTTTGGTAAAGCCTGAACCTGATGCCAGAAAAGGTACAATTACACTGGAATCACGTAGCAAATCGGCGCAGGCCTGTATTGTATTCTGAACGGTCCACTTGTTAACGACCTTTTTATCCATATCGTAGAGATTGAGGTTTCTTCCCCCGAATACAAATGTATACCCATCATAGGTTTTAGACTGTGCGCAAATCACAGATACAGCCATTGCACCCATAAGCAGTATTCCATGGAGGTTTTTCATAAACTTTCAATTCCTTTCTCTATCATAACAATTTATTGACACTGTTGATTCTGACCCCAATATGGAGCATGTTCATTGAGAAATGATGACATTACAGAGTCTGCAACGCAAATTTTATTGTTCGAAACATCAAGGATCGATAATTCTCCACAGTAAATGAGTGATCGGGGTAGCTCACGCAGCCAGTTATCGTTAAGATACAGTTCCCGCAATCGAGAACAGCTTCCTATGGTTGATGAGAAGAATGTCAGATTATTGCTGTCAACTTTTACTACTTCAAGATTTTTCATTTTACCGATATTGATAAACATCACCTGAAGATGTGTATTACCGATATCCAGAACTTTCAACTTGCTTAACTTGACTATGTCAAAGTGAATACCTTTTGATAGATTCAGACCGCGTAAATGTAATTCAGAGATTCTCCCCTCTTCATCAGTTTTGATTACAGAGTCCAGTCGGACGTTTCTGTTTCCTGAATCATCAAGTATAAATCTGGTGACCATCGAATCGCACCTTCCATCCGGGCAGGATGATGATATACGAAGATTAAATGAGCCTGCCTGACGATTCTCACCGGGCATGACATTAAAAGACATATCCACTCCATCAACCTCCATACGCCGGACCGTATCTTCCATTGGATACGCAGCAATATGAACCTTCTGCAATCCGGCAGGAATAACAAGCGAAAAAGTACCTATATAATCAGTACATACACTTCTGTCAACTCCATAGGCCTGAATCACAACCGAGAAACTTGTATCAAGCGAATAAAGATTCACATTACCGGATATGTTTGCCATAGGCAATACAGGGATATCTGTAAGAGTATCCTGGGGATCGTACTCAGCAATATGAGCCCTCCGCACAGAACCAAGTGTATCGCCATATACTACCTCAACCACATAATCATCAAACAGTATGTCTGAAAAACAAAACTGACCATTAGTACCGGTCATTGTATCGATGATCGAATGGTGCAATCTGTATGAGGATGATTTAATTGAATCACTTAAAAAAGTTGCAGGCCGAAGACGTACGAGTGCGTTGGAAACAGGCTTGCCGTTTTTGTCTATTACCGTACCTGCAATCGCACTGACTTCCGTACCGGATCCGCCGGTAAAAGATGTTTCAGAACATTCAGACAGTATGAGTAAACAAAATATCAGAAGGTAACGAAAAATCATATTACTGTTCACTCCCGTCATTTTTTGTATTTTTGCTGATTGGAAAAAGATTTACCGTCAATTGATACACCGTATCCGGCTTGCTGTCCAGATTTGATATCTCCATCAGTTGACGTTGCATCTCCCGTAAACGGAGCTTGAACAGTTCGAATGTTTCCCTGGAGACAGTGATAGTCGTTGACAAGGACATCCTCTCGTGTACTGGTATACAATTGTACGCCCTCAAAGCAATTTCAAGCATTTCCATCTGAAATTTCTCGATGATAAAAGCTTCCCGTGTACCCACTTTAACATTGATTAAATCTCTGGACTGTTTGTATGAGCCATCATTGTTTTTCTCGATAAATCCCAGTTTCTCGAGCAACATGACCGATTTCCTAGCTTCTACGGCCCGTATCGGAGGCACAAGAAATGAACCTAACTTTTCATAATCATCCCTGAAATCGATCAGTGTAATTAATTCCCTGATCACACTGTGATACCAGGTTCTGTAATATTCGAAACGATCGTTTGGTACCTCTTCAATATCAAGAATTTTTCTGTTCTCTATTAACCTGCTGTAGTATATTGTCTTCTCAGAGATTGTTTTCGCCTGATTGAAAAAAACCAGATTTTCAAAAAAATCAGCTTCATCGCGGTCATGACCGATAGCAGTTGAGATTTTCATCACAGAGGCTTTGGTGAGATTGCGTTTCCCTTCAATTACATGAAACAGAAATGATGAAGTCGCAATACCAGCCATTTTTGAAAAAGCCCGATATGAAAAACTTTTACTGAAGCATTTCTGCTCATCATAGTACTCCCGGAGGTACTCACGATAATTCTGGTAATTAAAGACACTAATCATTGTAACAGTTACGCTCTTCAAACTGCATTTCTGGTAATAAAAGGTTGTTCTACTGTGTTAGAATTACTAAGGCCCGGCCGCCGGGCGGATTCGAGACGATCGCATTTTTCGCAAATACCGTTTGTCATTTTGTCCCGGGCTCGGAATCAATAACCGACCAATGCTATTTCGGCATTCTAACTCAATAAAATTAATATAGCTCACTTCAAAGTAACTGTTAGTGTTTTATTCATTTAATAATAGTTCAACTATTATTTTTCAGTTCTCTTATGAGAACAAGAGCTGAGACTCGCGATTTTAAATTTATTTTTTCTTGTGTACGTATCTCATTTTTCATAAAACAATGGTTGCGGTGGGTGCTGCAATTGAAGCTATAGGATATGGTCTCTTGGTTTCTTGAGCTATTAGAAGTGTAGTGGCAGGAGGTGTACCGGAGTTTGGTTTGGAAGGCTCTCAACCACAAGAAAGACTCCTGAAGAAGGATCGTTAAAAGGGGGGTAAATGTAGCAAAATTACACCTGCATTTTTTAGTTCCAAGCTGAACTATTATTCAGAAGTACTTCTCGTTGAAGTGATTCAGGTACTATCTTACAATGCAATAATTACCCTCCCAGCGTGAAATAAAACACCGCTCCCTCACCCGGAGTTCCTTCAGCCCAGATCATTCCATTGTGTTTTTTAATTACCCTCTGTACAATTGACAGTCCAATACCAGTACCACTGTAATCTTTTTCTGAATGAACCCGTTTGAAGGGTTCGAAAATGGTAGCTGCGAATTTCTGATCGAATCCAGCACCGTTATCTTTTACAAAAAAAGCCGCTTTTCCGTCAAGGTGTATCCTGCCAAATTCAATACGGGTAACATCCTTTTGTGAACTAAATTTCCATGAATTCCTCAGAAGATTTTCCAGTTCGACATGGACAAGCCTGGGATCAGCATTTACTGTTACATTGTCCTCAATTATAAATTCCTTTTTTCTGGAAGGCTCCAGTGATGAGATCTCTTCCAGGTAGATACGAACCATGCTGCTGAGATCAATATTCTCACGCTTTACATCTTGACGTCCAATTCGGGAAAGGTTTAAAATATCATTGATCAGATGTATCATTTTATCGATACTCATTTTAATTTTCTGAAGATACATGCAACCATCATCATCAAACATGTCCCCATAGTCTTCTTCGAAAATGGTGGCGAGTCCCTTGATTGCACTTAAAGGGCCCCGCAGATCGTGTGATACAGAATAGGAGAACGACTCGAGATCACGGTTTGCTTCGTAAAGCTCTTCAGTGTGCAATTCGAGTTGCTTTTTACTCTCGGTAAGTGATTGCTGTGTATTGATCCGATCAATGATATCGGCCGTCTGACGGGCAAGCAGGTCAAGTACCCACAGGGAGTGATCATCAGGGCGTCCTGGTTTGTAATTATATGTGGAACACACTCCCAGTATTGCTCCTGAGCGACTAATGATCGGAGTGGATTGTACTGCAGAGATACCTTCTAGTAATTGAATCTTAAGTGAAGGTTTTCCTTTAAATATCGGGCTCACCTCTACATTTTCAACGATTACCCGTTTTTTAAGGTTGACTGTTTCCTCACATACTCCTTCACATTTTTCGACAACTTTCCAGAATTCAACCCAGCGGTCCGACAGTCCTCTTGATGCACGCATTATCAATCGGTTACTTTTATGGTCCAGAAGCTGGAGACTTCCCATAGAATCATGGGCAATTGCCATAGCGGTATCGACAATCTGATCAAAAACTTTTTGAATATCGGATTCTCCAACAAATACTGATGCTATTTCATGGAGGCGGTTTATGACATCAAAATCATATTCAAGACGATCTTTATACTTTCGCAGCTGCTCTTCAAGCAGTTTTCTGTCGGTAATATCAATACCTGCATTTACTATAAACTGTACATTCCCGGATTGATTTACTATGATCGAATTTCGCCACCTGATAAACCGTTTCTCACCCGATTTAGTTTTCCAGTGATTTTCACTTTCCACGATAGTTTCTCCTGATGTCAACCTTTCAACTATTTTCATCACTGTAGCATATTCTTCGTTCAGGATAAACAAACTGAGTACCGATTGACCTTTTACTTCATCTGCAGTGTACCCTGTAAGTTCTTCACATGCTTTGTTGAAGCGTATGATTTTGAAATTATTATCAAGCACAGTGATCAATGCACCTGAGGTTTGAAAAATCGCAGTGAAATTTTTCCATTCTTCAGCAATCTTCTCCTGAAGTTTGTGAAGTTGAGTAATATCGGCATATTCAATGATAGCGCCAAGCTTCTGTTCATTCAAGGTTATTGGAGAAGCGCTTGCGGCTACCCAGTTGGTTATTTCATCATTTTTTACCTGCAGGATCATCTCACGTACAGTCTCACCATGCAAAGCGCGCCAGGATGGGAGCTGTTCCATCTGATATTTTTTACCTTTTTCATCCAGAAAGTTACTATTTGCAAATCTTTCTGGAAAGGGACGAGCTGCAACTTGCTCTGTCAATCCTATGAGCGTACGGGCTCTGTCATTCATTTGTTTAATAGTTCCCTCATGATCCATAAGTACAAAGCCATCCGGGATTGAATTCAGAATAGCCTCGACCTCTGCACGCCGCTGTTGAGCTTCTTTCAATGCGCGTTTGCTCGTGCTGATATCAAGTATGAATGCAATACCCTGGTCTTGAGAATGAGGAAGCAAAGTTACACCAAGCAGTATCCATACGCGTGTTCCATCTTTTCTGATATACTCTTTTTCGTAGGGCGTACATGTTCCAAAACGACGCAATTCCTCAACAGCACTTGCATCTGCAGCCTCATACTCCGGAGCTGTCAGTGTTGTCCATAGAAGATTGTTCTGCCGTAACTCCTCTTCTGAATATCCGGTAAGATTGCAGTAGTATTGATTTGCAGATATAATGCCTCCGTAAATATCCGAAATGACCATTCCGACTATATTGGAAGACATAATTCTCTCGAATCGTTCTGCTGCAATTCTAAGCTCCTCCTGTATATCATGTAAATTAGTTACATCAGTATTTGTCCCGAACCATCGGATAATGGTGTGGTCACCATCAAAGATTGGCATCGCATGAGCCAGGAACCATCGATATGATCCATCACTTTTACGCATCGGAAACGTTTCAGTCCATGGTTCACCTTTTCTTACTGCATCCAGATATCCCGACATAACCTTTTCGAAATAGTCCGGGTGTACAACGATTCCAAGATCTTTCTGTACAACCTCATCATAGGTGGTCCCCGTGAATTCGTACCATCGTTTATTAAACCACAATATCGTCCCCTGCTTATCTGCCATCCAGGCGAGTTGTGAAATATTGTCAGCAAGTGTCCGGAACCGCTCCTCACTCTCTTCCATCGCTTTTTCCGATTTCTTTCTGTCGGTGATATCCATTGCGATACTCAGTACCTGATATACCTCATTGGTTTCGTCAAGAAGAGGAACATAATCATTAACATACGAAAAGGTTTTTCCACCAAATGAAAAATCGACTTCTGAATGCTGTTTTTCTTTTGTTTCTAAAGCACGGATGAGATGAGGCAGATAGTGCTGGTAAATTTCTACCGGAATTACCTCCTCATCGGTTTTTCCAATGATCTGCTCTTGAGTTAATCTTGTAATCTGAAGGCCGTATTTGTTCATGAACTGCATCTTGCGGTTCTTATCGTAAATAACAAAGAGTGAGGTGTAATTATCAACAGCTGCCCGAAACAGCCTTTCACTTTTAAGAAGAGTCTTTTCCGACATTTTTTCATCAGTTATGTCATGCCATATACCTATAGCGCCTGTTACATTGTTATTGGAATCAAAGGTGGGTGCAGCATCAATGGACAGGATTCTCGTCGTACCATTCTGTTTAAGAGTAAGATCAGACTCACCGTATGGTTCCCCGCTTCTTATCACTTTACACTCTGGAAGTTCATCAGTATGCCTGACCTTCCTGCCGTCTGCATGATACAGGTCTATTTTCCGGAGGTATTCATTACCATCGATATTGATAAGAGATTCGAGAGTGTGTTGAAAGATTGTTTCCATTGTGCGGCTAGCGTAACAGATAACATCCTTAGTATCATATATAACGATTCCATAAGGGATGAATTTAAGCAGTGATTCAAAAGTCGAAGACTTTTCAGACAGGAGTCGGCGGGTAGTAATCAGTGCAGTATGATCATTTCCATCGATAATGATTTCATTAATGGTGCCATTGAAGTCCCTGATTCCTTTTGCACTGAAAGAGAACCAGACAACACTGCCGTTCTTATGATTACCTTCCAACTCCAGTACAGTGTTCTTTTCAGGGGTGCTCACTAGTTCATTAATAATTGAAGAAGTGTCCCTGCCACTCGAATCAACAGCAGGAATAATCGTACCAAGAAGTGGTTTACCAAATACTTCATCGCGGTGATATCCAAACACCTTTTCACTGAATTTATTGAAAAAGGTTATTATCCCCTGGGAATCGAGCGCTATAATGATACTGTTAGCCTCCTCGGTAAATTTCCGGTATTTCGCTTCCGATTCCTCAAGTTTTTTTCGAATTTGACAATTTTCTGTAGCGTCATTGATAACCAGAAGAATCATGGCCGATTTACCATTTGCACTCGGCATTCTTCTTGCGTTGAAGTGCATCACTTTTTCGCCAATCGATTTAAACAAATGCCTGATTTCGAAATTTTCAATCGTTGTCTGATTGGAAACGATGTTCTCAAGGAGATTGTGCAATTCTGTTATATCCCACTGACCATTTCCCAGCTCGTAAATCAAGCGACCTTCAGTTTCTTGAGCTGAAACCTGAAAAAGTTTCAGAAATGGCCTGTTTACCCAAAGAACACGCATATGCTCATCAAGAACAATCAATGATTCCCTAATTGTATCGATTACATTTTCAAGAAATATGGTCTGGTCATCACTGGAGATATTCATGTACGCGTCCGTTTTGAGTGATGAAATCAGGAATGGCGAGTTACACTTTCCGGTAATGCCGCAAAATGTAACGCAAAAATAATGCACAGCCGAAGCATGTTGTCAGGTTTTGAAATACAAATTGCGAAGAGCAGACGGCGAATTTGGAGTATGCTGTAGTTTTGTCCCTCCCCGTTAAAGGGTAAATAGATAACAGCATCAGAACTCCCTACTTTTTTAAGCAAATAAAAAGATGAAAATGTTGCATTTTTTTCTGTTAGTTCATGTATTTTTCAAATTAATGCCGGTTGTCGAATGTGTCTGGAGAATTTTGAATAAAAATGTTTTATTATAGCAATTTTGCAATCAGTAAGGAGGTGAGTACAATTAAAACGTGTTGAACAGGCAAACTGTTTTCTGAATTAGGCAAGTGTATCAGCTCTGACAGGCTGCGAAATGTGCATATCTAAAGTTGACTAATTTTTGAAGGAGAAAGAATCAATGAAGATCCGTGTATTACTTTCAATATTCATGTGCTCAATTATAATGTATTCATGCAACAATGAAAATCCGATCTCAATGGAAACAGAAGACGAAATTCCAGTTATTGATCTGGAAAAAGAAGTGGTTGCCACTCTCAGGAAATCTACCTGTACCGGTATTGAAATAGTCTGTATTGGAGGGAAAGTAAGAAATTTCGGCTGGAACATGCTGACTACCCCTCCCGCACCAAAACCGTTAACCGGTATACAGGGAGTGAAAGTGTGGTTTGCAGAGTACCCGTTTACAAAACTTTTGAATATCACTACAGATAAAGACGGCATGTGGAAAGTATTTGTGATAAAGAAAAAAGGTCAGAATATACAACTCTCTTTCCTATATGAAAAAGATCACTATACATCTGAAACAGAACGCCTTGTATTCCCACAGGGTCTTCCGGAAACCTGGTCAAAAGTTACGATAAAATCGAACGTGCACACGATAGGTTCTGAGAGTATTACTGACTGTGCACTGCAAATGCCTGATGAGATTTTTCTGTTCTATGCTAAATCCGGTTTGGAAAGTGGAATAAGCCGCCTGATCGGAATACCCTATACAATAAATAATCTTGCTGTAGCCACAGTGGGAAAAGCCTGGGCATCGATTTACGATGAAAGATTACCCCATGGTGATCCAGGTTGCACAGTGGTTCTTGATCCAGCTCCGATGACACCTGTTCAGGGGCCTGTCTATTTTGATGAAACAGTCACCCCCAATCCGACCGTTCAGTCAACATCGGTTGATGGAGGCGTGCTGTTTAACAACATGACACCGGGAACATATTCGATGACCGCTCAAAAAGTACCTTACAGCTATGATGAAATCGTTTTCAATGTCGAGCAGTCAATTAATGTATATATCGCATCTCCACCGCATGCAATTCAGGGAACAAATACATCCGGGCCAGGTGAAAACTGACTACTTTATATCCTGCACTGTCGGACTTACCACCTGCATGTAAGATTGTAAATGCAATTTCCACTGCTGGTGTACCCGCCTTTGGATGAATTCCAGATAAAAAAGGCGTCAGATGATGATCCGACGCCTTTTGATTTCTGAGCAGTTTAAGAATTCTATAGTTCTTATAGTTCTTGTTGTACCAATTGATCATAGAAACCGACAAGATCATCCCTGGTCGTACTGCTACGCATAGCAATCGCATCTTTAGGATGCATATTAAGCATTGCTGTAAGCATATAGGGAATCATCGCTCCCCATTCCATATCATTTTGTAATGGAATAACATGTTCCTGAATGCATTTGAGAATCGGACGAAGTTTGAAATTAGGGTTTTTAAGGAAACTGACAAGGTTTTCAAGTGGACAGTTACCAGCACCTCGGCCCATACCATTTATTGTTGCATCAAGCCGGCTGGCACCCAAAATTAGTGCTTCAATAGTATTTGCATACGCTAGTTGCTGATTATTGTGTGCATGAATGCCTATTTCTTTGCCAGAACTGGAAAGTGCATCCTTGTAGATATTGATAAGATAACGAACTTGCTCCGAATAGAGTGCACCGAAACTGTCTACAATAAACACTGCTGTTACTGGCGATTTGGCGATAATATCCAATGCTTCACGCAATTCCTTTTCTTTCACAACTGAAATCGCCATAAGCTGAAGAGTGACTTCGTATCCTTTATCGTAGCAATCTTTTACAATATCAAGTGCTGCAGGTATCTGATTTATATAACAGGCAACCCTGATTAGATCTAAAACGCTGTCTTTTTTGGGTTGGATATCCTCATGATAGTCAGTCCTGCCGGTGTCTGCCATAGCACACAATTTCAGTGGAGTATTGTTTTCACCAACTATTTCACGGATACTGTTTTCATCACAATATTTCCATTTTCCAAATTTATCAGGAGCGAAAATCTTTTTTGAACATTTGTAGCCGATCTCCATGTAGCTCACTCCCGAAGCTATGTCGGCATCGTACACGGCCTTGAAAAAGGTATCATCAAACTTGTGAGCATTGATAAGGCCACCATCCCTTATGGTACAGTCTTGAATCTTAATATCCGGCCGACAGGTAAGCCATGTTCCCTGGGTATCGATTTTTTCTGTCATTTGAATTCCTTTGGAAAACGTAAGCATTAATAATGCGGAAGACTAATTCCGCTGGTAATTGGCAAATTTTTAAATCATATACAATATAAGTAAAAAGTCTTGTAATTGTGTAGAAATAAACCAGTAACAGTTTTTTGTTGCAGTATGAACTGAAATAACTTCGAATTTTTAAGGGCTTGTGACGAAATAATTTGATTAATGCGCGCGCAGGATTTTTGGCGGAGTCCTGGGCGCAACCGCAGGAGCATCCTTGAAGTATGAATGTGCCCGAAGATCGTAACACCGGAATCCGGCAAAAATATATTTGCGGCCGGCAGAAGATAAAATTCCCACATCAGAAGCTTAAAAAAAAGCATTGTTGACTTTTCAGATTATTCCCCCGAAAAACAGCAGCAGGAATTCCGCCATCTGATCATGGTACGTGGTCCGTCTGTCATCGGTCATTCTGAAGAAGGAGTGGATCGCTCCGTCGCCCATGACTGTGTAGCTGATCACCTCGTCCCATTGTCTCCCCATCCCATTGTCTCCTCGTCATCTTCAAACTATTTTACTGGTTACATTCCGGTTGAATCGGATAGGAATCCTTCTTTGAAACCATACATACTTTTAAAAGGAATAATCGATACATGAATCAGAAAGAGCGTATGATCGCTGGCTTGCCTTACAAAGCCTGGCTGGACGGGTTAGCTGAGGAACGGCTGGAATGCAAAATTAAATTGTACAATTTCAACCATTGCAGACCCGATGACAAAGACACCCTGACAACATTAATCAAATCTATTCTGGGGAAATCTGGAACGTCTGTCAACATTGAACCACCTTTTTACTGCGATTATGGTAAAAACATTGAAGTTGGAGATAATTTTTTTGCAAATTTTAACTGCACAATACTTGATGTAGCGAACGTTAGTATCGGCAGCAATGTGCAATTCGGACCAGGCGTAGCAATCTATACTGCAGGTCATCCTTTACATCCAATTTCCAGGAATTCCGGGTATGAATATGGAAAAAAAATTGCAATTGGTAATTCTGTCTGGCTTGGAGGTAATGTCATAGTAAATCCCGGGATTGTAATTGGTGACAATGTTGTAGTTGGCTCCGGAAGTGTTGTTACGAAAGACATTCCTCCCAATATGCTGGCAGCCGGCAATCCGGCAAAAATCATTCGTGAGATCACTATAGAGGATCGAAACTACTTTTTTAAGAAGGAACTGTTTGATATTGCTGATTTTTGAATGACTACTGTATTCTGGGTACTGCTTTGTAATAAATTTATTTACTTTTAATTGTTTTGCAGAAAACATGCGCAACAACTGTAATTTTAATAAACGTAAAGCTGCTTTTTCTATGTGGGAAACGTGTTGGAAGTAGCAGTTTTGGGCACCCCAAAGGGGTTACGTCTTTACGCGCGCCGTTATGTTCTTTAGATGCGTCGTAGCAGAAACCAGACGGCGGCAGGGAATGGCACACATCAATTATTCAGGATTTCAAACAATAAAAAATATTTCACAAGCGAAGTACTACTCTTTCATAATCCGTTTTTCATTTAATCCTCTACGCGGAATAATTTATGCGGTTTAGTACACACCTCAGGTTTTCGACTCTTTCAGTTTCTCTTACTTTTTCTGTCTGTTTAGCATTTACCGACATTATTCAGGAAACTGAGCCATCACTGATCACCAATCCCTACCAATTTATTCCCGCTGAAGTTTTACGAAGAGATGTTGAAGGTGTTGTCAGAGCAGAGGTTGCTCTCAGTTCTTCAGGTAAAGTCGAACAATGCAGTGTTCTTGTTTCTCTGTCACCTTATGGAGATTCTATGACCATTGAAGCATTACAGAAATGCAAATTCATCCCAGCCAGCAATAATGGAAGTCCGGTACCTTCAGTTTTTAAGATAGAACTATTATATCATCCTGATTCTCTTGCATTATTATTCCGAAACGCCACACCAGCTGTCAGCGGACGGATTATTTCCCGTAAAAACGAACATCCGCAGCCTGGAGTAGCTGTAACCGTTCAATTTTCAGATTCGACTGAAGACCACTCTCTCCAGATACCATTTACAAAATACTGCTCAGCAGTCGGAAAGATCCCCGGACAACACTTTAAGAATGGGATATTCTCGACAACAACAGATTCAAGAGGTAACTTCTTTTTCAGATTATTGCCGCAGGGTCATTTTACCCTTAGAGCTGTTGACAGTACTAATGAGCAGATTCAGATTGATTCATCATATATAGATACGCAGTCAATTAGATTATTGATCTATGCTGAAGATTTCGGAGAGAATACAAAACAGTATGAAATTGAAGTGGTCGGTAAAAACAGCTTCACCACCGTCATTAATTTACAGGAGCAACAAAAGCTCAGTGGAATGACGCACAGTGTCGGTGATATCCTCAAAAGTCAGCCATCTATCCGCACAAGCTCTCAATCAAAAGCGAAAATGGTTGTGCGCTCAGCAAGTCCCTACGACAATCAATACCTCATCGCTGGTGTACCCATTTACTCGCCATATCACTTTGGCGGATACAGTTTTGGTGAAATTGATGGCCTCATGATCAATACACTCGATAAGATATCGGTTCACACTGATGACTTTGCAGGCAGATACCCATTGGTAAGTGGTGTCATGGTTACCGCTGATCCAGGGATCGATCGTGCTGCTACAAAAAAGAAGTCTCGTCCCGAACTCGCTGTTGAGCTGGGAACTACAGGTATTGATCTTCTTGGATCGATTAAAATCAGGGACAGAAAATATCAGATCGGGGTTACCGCACCTAATAGTTACTCTCTTTACGTAGCAAAATATGATAACCTTCTCAGTAGTGATGCACAACTTGGTCTGGGGTTCCCCTCTTCTTTCAGTAATCTGACCTTTACAGCACAGTCATCAGGCAAAAACCTTAAAAAATCTTTTTTCAGCTGGTTCGCATTTGATTCCTTTAAACCCTATGATGATGATTTTTCTTTGAAAGAACATTTCATGCCTTGGGGAATGGCCTCCTATACTCTAAATTCAACAACAAACCACAACTGGAATCTCTCCTTCGGTGGTTCACACCAGTACTTTGTCGAAGGAAAACGGATCGGCTACAACGCATTTGGGACCCTTGCCACAATCTCAAATGGAATTATAACTTTTACTTTCGATGAGATCCGCCTTGCAAACGCGATTATAGATATTGAATTTCGGGGTGAAGGAAGACAGTGGAAAGGTTCTGTCAAGCAGCGGGATCCCGATGGTGATCAATTTTATCTAAATACAACCAGTGAAGAAGCTCTTCTGGCGCTCCACGGTGGGTTAACTAAAAAATTCGGGGATTTTATTTTCAAGACAAATCTGCTTGCTTCATCAACCATATTTAAAACAAAGCCGGTTTTTACTATTGACCCGGGATTTCTACTCTACTATCAACCTGACGAATGGGATGTGGGAATAAGCGTTGGTAAAGTAACCAGTTACCCCGATTTCCGTGGTGTTCCCAACGAGGTATTCAGACAAACAAAACTTACAACAATCGTTGGATCTATTCCGTTTCACTTTAAAGTACATGAAAAACTGAAACTCGGTTTTCAACCATTTGCCCGGTACCAGGATAAATGCCCGCAGATGGATCCTCAAAAATTTATCTGGGATACAACCAAAACAACAGCTCTGTTGGCAGAGGGTGCTGAAGCAGTCTGCGAACTTCAGGCTGCATCCTGGATTACCCTCACCACAAATTTTATTCTCAGTAATGCAGATAGAATCAAACATGACAAAGAATATGTCTATGAATGGGAATCTCCCTATACGGTAAGTTGTAATGCTCACCTCTCTTTTTTGAAAGAGAGATTACATACCTATCTTAATTGGCAGAAACGAAGCGGAACACGGTATTGGGATTTTGACAGTAACAGGTACAAACGTCTTATGCCCTTTGATGACTACAGTATCAGCCTTCAATTGCGCAACAAGGTGCATAAAGAACGGTTTCTTACCAGGTACGATACATATCTCACTGTCCAGAATTTTTTAGATCTTCCATCGATCAGAAACTATTACTGGGATAAAAATAACAAAAAAATACAAATTATATCAGATCGGCTATTTTTCCATTTTGGTTTGAAGGCAGCGTTTCGATTATAAGAATGTATTTAAATCTTCTGGTAATTTATGGTAAAACTGAGCATATTGTACAAGCGCATTTTTAATTAACAATGCATTCCCTAACATTATTGCTTCATCGGCACTATACCTTGCTTGTGATAATCTGCTTATAATTGCGTTTTGATCATTCTTCTCAATCTGAAATTCAAACAATTGCGCAAGCAGCGAATAGCTAACAACGGGAATTATTAGTACATTTCCTAATGGTTTTAAACCCGCACTGAGAATCTCAGGGATGATTGACCTAACATAAAACCAACCGCTAATTAAAGTACAAATTATCATTATTATTACAATAATTGTCTTTTTAAACTCATTTATCAAATTTATTCTTTATTAATGATACGGTTCCTGAACCATGGTCAACTAATCCAGCTACGCCAGATCCACCGTCTATTGGCGGCGTCGTATTCGTAGCGTGTAACGTTACCTGATGCATCCCTTACGAGGGTATTATTCATTACGGCATCGTATTCATATTCGGTTCGGTTTTCGTTTGCATCAATAGATGCAGTTCTTCTTCCGACTGCATCATACTCCAACATCTTCACATTCCTCCTAAGCATTGGGCTGGAATAAATCTCTTTGTGAGATTAAATTTATATCGTTTACGTTGTTAAGCTACATTTATCAAAACTTTCAGGTATTGTAACTCAACATATCTCAGTGACAAAGTTTGGAACTCGCAAGACGATTAAGACTAACGCCTGATTCTGCAGCCTCAATTGCAAGCTTTCGATGTACCTGTGGTGGTACT
>JAFGIN010000090.1 GCA_016929595.1 Chitinispirillaceae bacterium | reverse complement strand
TTTAACTGGTGCAGGCGCTGCGGCTTTAACTGGCGCAGGTGCTGCGGCTTTAACTGGCGCAGGTGCTGCGGCTTTAACTGGTGCAGGTGCTGCAGCTTTTGCAGGAGCTGGTACTGGAACATTTTGTAAAATTGATATGGCAATTCTACCTTTCATGTCTCTGAGATAGTCAACAGAAATGGCACTGCCAGCTTTAAGTGCGTTGAATGCTATATTCGATGAGCCATTACTGATTTTTGTGGAGGCATTTGCCTGGAACTCATAATCGACAGATCTAAGTTTAACAACAAACGTCTGCTTCTGAGCATTAAGAGAAACAAGAAGACCTGTCATATGCTTTTGCACAACGTTAGCTTGTTTCTGCGCGACAGCAGGTGCTGGTTTTACAGCTGGAGCTGCTGATTTTACTGGTTGCTGTGCCATTGCTGCGGCAACAAGTGTAACCGTCAGTATAGTTGATCCGGCGAACTTCATTAGACCTCCTCGTGAAAAACAAATACTTTATGTATAGTTATTTTATCTGAAAGATTAAAGATCAAATAATTGTGGAAACTAAAGAGTTCCGTATAAATTAAGGTTTTTGTGACAGTACAAAATAACAGACTACAGAAATTATTTATGCGTTTAATTAAACTGCATCACTTAAACATTATTTAATTGAGATTACTGGCAGACTGTTTCTGGACCTCTTCTATTAGAGTCCCATTTTAAGCCAATATATATCAATACATGATCGAACACAATACTGAAATTCATGAAAAATGGTGTCTGTTTTTTTGTAAAATAATTATCTGTATCGCAGGTTCAGAACGAAATTGTGTGGATAGTAAAGAGGGTAGGGTGAACAGGTGTAGTTTACAATAAATGAAATATTTTGAAATGGGATCCGTCTGTTTGAATTTCAAACGATTTCAGCATCGACAGGTTCTGAGGTGTCGTCTCCATTAAATCGTTCTTTCATTTTTTTGAAAAAATCATCCAGGTATTCCATCTTTTCCTGATCTTCACGCTCTCCGATTTTTCCGTCCAGGTATTCTTCCGGAATTTCTCTTAGAAACGGGCAAGGTGTGACTGTGCGAATTTTTCCACGAGAAACTTTTGTTCCGGGGTAGGTACAATATAACCTCTGACGGGCTCTTGTCATACCAACATAAAAAAGCCTTCTCTCTTCATCGATATTTCCTTCCTGAATCGCTCGCGGTGATGGAACGTAATCCTTGTCCAGTCCTGCAAGAAAAACTACCGGGAACTCCAGTCCTTTTGATTTGTGCAGTGTCATCATGGTAACACCCTTAGGTTTGGAATCTTTCTCAGAATCATCAGTTTCTGATGCCATCAGGGCAATTTCCTGCAGAAATCCTGATAGCGTGGGTGTTTTTTTTCTGAATTTCCGTTCGTAAATTTCAATTCCATGAAGCATCTCTTCCACATTTTCTACTCTGTGTGTGCGATCGTCTTCATCTTTGTATGCACGTGCGAGATGTTCAAGGTACTTTGTTTCCGTGAGCAGTGTCCGAATTGTGGCTGTCAAAGCTCCCGATCTGAACATCTTGTCGTATTTGTTGAAAAAAGTAACAAATGTATCGATTTTGTCATGCTGATCATCACTGATTTTTACTACGTCCCGGTGACGCACCATTGCATCCCAGAGACTCATCTTTCGTAACCCGGCAAAATCATCCAGAAGCTCAAGGCTCGAAGGGGTTATTCCTTTATTGGGTACCTTCAAAACACGCATCATGCTGATCTCATCTTCGGGATTGGCAAAGAAACGAAGGTAGGAGATAACATCCTTGATCTCTTTACGTTCGTAAAAACTCGTTGCACCGCTGACCGTATATGGGATTTTTTTCTTACGCAACTGTTCTTCGTACCGACGCATCATCGCGTTGGTCCGCAACAGAATCGCATGGTCTGCATAGCTCCAGGAGGTGTGTTCGTTATGTTCCTGGATTTTTGATGCAATCCAGAGCGCTTCATCCTCCTCATCGTCTCCTTTGTAATGCATGATCGGATCACCATCACCATTGTGCGCGGTAATTACCTTGTGCTTACGAACACGGTTGTTCGCGACAACCCCGTGTGCTCCGGCTACTATCTGATGCGATGAGCGGTAATTGACATCAAGAATGATCGTTACGCAATTCTTATATTTTGCAGAAAATGAAAGAATATTACCAATCTCGGCGCCTCTCCACGAGTAAATACCCTGATCATCGTCACCGACAACCATGAGGTTGTTCTGTGGATGTGAGAGCAATGATGCAAGCCGCATCTGCGCCGCATTGGTGTCCTGAAATTCGTCAATGGATACAAAGTGATACCGTGACTGATATTTTTTAAGGAGATCGGGGTGCTTCGTAAAAATTTGCAATGGCAACAGAAGCAGATCATCAAAATCGACCGTTTGTCTTCTGAGAAGTACCGAACTGTATGATGCGTACACCCTTGCAATCTTTGTCTCATCAGGTTTTTCGTCTTTGTAAACATCTGGCGAGATGGAGGCGCTTTTCGCCAGACTGATTTTCACTGCGAAATCCTCCGGATCTTCATTCTTGAGCCCTCTGACTCCGTTGGCTCGCATGATACTTTTAAGTGTGGCTATTTTTTCATGCTCATCGATTATAGTAAAATTTTTCTTAAGCCCGATTGATTCCCCACACTCTCGCAGGATTTTTACACCAAGACTATGAAATGTACTCAGAGTCATTGCTTCAGCCATTTTTTGCGAAGTCAGTTGTGCAACACGTTCTCTCATCTCCCGGGCTGCTTTATTCGTGAACGTTACAGCAAGGATCTCCTCCGGACTGCAGTGACGCTCATGTACAAGACGCGCGATTCTCATGGTCAAAACTTTTGTTTTACCACTTCCTGCACCAGCCAGAACCAGCAGGGGACCTCCATTATGAAGGACTGCCTTTTTCTGACTCTCATTTAAACCATCAACAAAAGATCTCATCTACGAAAATCCAGTTCACAATAAATTTAAGCCCTAAAAATAATAATGGAGCAGTTTCAAAGAAATAAATAAAAATATCATTAGTAAAAAGATGCGCGAATTATATTCCATTTCATTTCTCGAAATCGTACCATGCGTCCCATTCTTTTCAATGCTTTAGTTTCAGGATATTGGAGCGGAGATTCCCGGGACTCTTTAGAAAGTAATATCTATGCATCACAATTTTTTTTATTTCTGGATCACTCCGTTTTTAATTCCGGTTGTCGGCTTTTTGCTCTTAAAGATCCCATTTTTGAAGAAAACACGAATCACCATTGATGTACTGCTTTTTTTTACAGCATTTTTGATGGATCTTCATAATGTATCATTCAAGTCTATAGTTGCAAGCTTAATTTTTGGTTTTTTGCTGATGACAATAATTATGAAAATTTCGTGGTCTGCGCTTGCAATGAAAGTAAAATTGTTCAGATATGTGATTGTCATTGCCGGGCTGGTGATTTTTGTTGCGAAATATGGTGAGTGGATGAGAAGCTCTTCAGAAACCGTGCACTCCTGGTATTTTCCGGTATCGGTTCAAACTCACAAGAAAAACGAACGCAATTTTGAAATTAGAGAGTTGGTGATGATGCGTAAGGAAAAAAATCACCGGGTTTTTAAATTCGGCAGCACGCATGTTTCATCAATATTTATAAAATGGCTTGATTCATATCCGGTGCCGGCTAGTTATCTGCATGCACATTTTAGATACAGATGGTACCTGGATCAGGATGCTGGTATGACCGCATCACTGATAGGGGATGTGGATACCCTCTGGAAATTGAAAGAAGTTCGTTATGTGGAAAAAAGAAAGAATTTTTTTCACTAAAAATGAAAATGTTCCGTAATAAAACGTTTAATCACTGTTAAAGATAGAAGTGTTTGTTCATAAACTTTTTTTTGGGTATATTTAATATCTTAATATAGTGATCAAACAGACATTGGTCATACATTTTACTCGTTACATTTTAGAAAGGTGGGTTTAAATGCTGGATCGATATATCGGTCTTGGTGTAACAGCTATCACCCTTGCATTTTCAGCGCAGGCACAGATGGTCTCATTCAGTTCGCCAGTTCCCTGGGTTACTCAACGAAACGATTCAGTTTCGGTGAAGGCGCAGGTCGACACTGCTCAGTTAAAACAGAAAGCTTTGACGTTCAAACTTTTACAGGTTAGTAACGGAAAGAAAAAGACAATTGCATCAAAGAAGGTTTCTGTCACAGACCTCTCTGTTGATGTATCGTTTGGTGCAATAAAGAAACAACTTCTTGGTGGGAACGAGTATCTCCAGGTTGAGTGGTCTGTTCCGGGATCAAAAACAGAAAAAGGAATACTGGAACCTTTCGGTATTGTTTCAGAATCAGTATTCAAAAGACTTGCTCCGGTTACCGCTGTTAAAGTCAAAACAGCTCAGGATTGTTCACAGTTTAAGGACGATCAATTCCAGAGCCTTGGGAATATTAAAGTTGCAACTGCCTGGAATATGGATGCCTGCTTTATTGCTGTCAAAAAAGGCGCAGATTCGAAATCTACAATAAAGTGTGCCTTTGATGGAAAAAATGGAAAAAGTGCTTTTGCATCATACCCGGACAGAATCCTTGCGTATGATATTGGAAATGATGCTGTAAATCCGATTCATTACACCCGGGAAATTAAAGCTGATTCACTTAAGTATAACGAGAATAAATGGATCAATACTGTCACGAAAGAAACGCAGGGCGATCTTATTGTGATAACAATCCCCTGGAGTGATGTTGGTGTGATACCATTTGAAGAACGTACTGTCGGATTTGCAATGTTTGCTCAGTCCAATGGCAAGGTTGCTCAGGCGATTCCAACGGGTGCAAACGTTTTGATACCGGGAACCTGGACCAATCTGCTGCTTGCAAAATAAGGTTTGGATATAAGTAGATTCATGATACTAACGTACAAAATTTTGTAAGTAGTATCATGAATAACAAGTAAAATTAATTTGCTTTTTTTATAACAAAATCGTATTTTACTGAAACTTTTACGGTGGCTGTAGCTCAGTTGGTTAGAGTACTGGATTGTGGTTCCAGTTGTCGGGGGTTCGAGTCCCCTCAGCCACCCCATGTTCTTCTTAAGCTACTACAAATCCGCGTACTGTAATTTCCTTTCGTAACTTTGATAATCAGAAATTGTCATTCAATATTCGGGATATAAATTTTTTTTGAAGTCAAGAATAGCAAGTATCGAAAAGATATCAAAGCGATAAAACAGATACACGCTTTTTTGCATTCTTCTCAATGCTATAGTGTTTAACATAAATAAATTCCGTTATTTAATAAGGTAATTTCAAAGTCTCCTTACTTGCTCGCCCCCTAAATCCCCCGAAGGGGGACTTGTAAGATGTTGATTTTATTGAAAGTCCCCCAACGGGGAGCGAGTTCGACATTTGTAGAAATAACGGCACGCACTTTTGTTAAACCCTATAATTTCTGGCTCCTGAACATAAACCCCGTTTTTTCATCTTAACAAGTATCAAAATATGCGGTATCAGGGTCCATTAAACGAAGTAATTTTTGCTTTATGGAGTGCATTTACTTTTTTTTCTTTTTTTTTCACCCTCTTCCGTTTAAACTTCGGAGGGCAGGCGAGTGCCTGGTTTGGGGCGATGTTTGCAGAATTGCCCGGAGTGAGCGAGTTGAGCGAAATGGGGAGGAGTTACTTTGCTAAAAGGAAACCCACTCCCGAATTCTACCATGCCCTTACCGCTCAGATCATTCCCATATAAACCGTCTCGCTATCATCGCACTTTTTCCACTCTCATCACTGAGCAGCGCAACATACTGTCCGGCACTCAGGCGGCCGGAGGGGATAGGGACGATCTGATTATCAGTATAGCGTGTGTTCATATTGAACCGATGAGTAAAGACCCTTTCGCCGTTAAGACGATATATTTCCAGCCTTGGAAGAAGGTGGTTTCCGGCATTGATAATAAGCCCGTTATTGGACTGGTAAATTGCAAACAAAGCTCTATCGGTGCGGCTGAGCGGGAATTTCTGAATTACCGGACTGACAAGAAAGTAAATATCATCACTGGGTTGTTTTCCCGATTTTAGTTTGATCTTAATATTATCAAGATATATTGTTCCGGTTTTTGCACCGTTTACCTGCCACTGAAGTTTTTCTGAAACTTTCAGATCAAGTTTTGATGAACTGTTTTTTGGCGCTTTCAGGTCGGTAAATAAAATCGTCTGCGTTGTCCATGAGGTGGAGCCTGCAAACGATTTCTGCATATAGGCACCGTTGGAATCGTTATTTGTGGTTGCAAGTGCAAAAGAGATACTGTCTACACTGCCTTCGGTTTTATAATCGAAGATGACACTTTCGAAATTGGTAAGATCTACCACACCGCTGTTTCTGAATGTTACACCGCAACCGGCATATTTTTTTGATGTAAATGCAAGTTTTACACCATACCCGGGGTTGCCTGCGTTACTTGTTGCCAGTGTTGCAGCTGTTTTTGGAGTTGTTGTCGATTGTGAATCAGCAAAAACATACCAGGCACCATTCCATGGAGTTGTTGATTTTCCATTTTCAAGGTCGCTGATTTTGATGGTACTGCCAGCAGCAATAACTGCCTTTTCAGGGACACTGGCGATTGAGAACTGCGCGGAGAGCATCGATGATGCAGTGGACTTTGCTATCTTTTCCCCTGAGAGGGAAATTTTAACAGTTTCTCTTGTAAACCACCCTATCCCATCAAATGGTATAGAAATCTGAGCACTTGAATCACGTATCGTATCGGATTTATTACTGGTTTGACCGCTGATGACCACCTGCCAGTTTGTTGCCTTTTCAAGTTTTGCTGTAATCGTAACTGTTGCAGGCAGATTCACTGAAGTCGAAGATGTTTTAAGGCTGGTTGTGACTTTCACAGTGTCGGGTTTGGGGAGGTTCTTGAGATCGTCAAGTACGTTGCCGAAAAGGCCAAAAATGGTTGCATAACCGAGCATACCGAGAGATTGTTTGTAATAGAAATTAGCATCACTGTTAAGAGTTCCAAAGTAGGGTTGTGCTGTACCACCAGTAATATCATAGCTGATCTCTTTGATAAAAACCCCTTTAGCAAAAGCTTTATCTTTTGATCCAAGTACTGCGGTACTCCAGCAGGCGATGCGCTCGAAGTTGTCTGCCTGGCGGTTTGGATCTGTCATATCCGGGGTTCCATCAGCTTTATATTCAATCATTTGACTGAAAACATCTTCACTGCCAAGTTTGGTTAATGTATTTTTCGTGTTTTTACAATATGCGATAGCTTTTGAATCATCAAACCAGAGTGCATCTAGTCCAATTCTCCAGGGTACCCGGATAGCTTCAATACTCATACCATAACTTTTTCCAACCTGTCCACCACTGGTGTTACACCAGTCAGGCGCCTGCCCTTTGTTGTAGTTGCGTGTTGCCTGGAGAATTGAGTAGCATTTGTTTATTACTGCTGTAAAGTCATGGGTGCTTTGATAATCGTTGAACACTCTCATTGCTGCAACAGAGAAGTAACTTGGATTAATATTATTGAAACCATCTCCCCCCCAGGTATCCCCCGGAAGAAGAACATCTCCGTTGCACATTTTGGTCTTTATTCCGGCGATTGTCTGTTCTGCGCGGCTTTTATAGGTGACACCATTTTTGTTGTAGGAATTCCAATAGCCATATTCCTGAAGTTTATCCGCAAATACCAGAGCAAGTGCAATATCGAGATCTGCATCTGTTGCAGCTCCTCCCTGCACACAATTTCCGTTTGCCCAGCTCCAGCACGCATATGATTGCCCTTTCCACATATACTGGTTACCAGCTTCAAAAATTTTGTTAAAATTGGTCTGGTCATTACAAATGACCGCAAGAAGCATCCCATACCCAATACCTTCAGATACTGCTTCATTCTGACCGATTACGGTCTTTTTATCATCTGCCATTCGCAGATGCTTTACGAGCCCGTTAGACATGATAAAATTATCCACATAGAATTCCCATGCTGCAGCCAGTTCCGCTTTTGGATCGATATATTTCATTGATAATCTGGATACCAAAACAGAGTCATAGTACTCTGAGTAATCATATTTTTTAAGCTGGGGATAGGGAAGTAACCACTGGCCGTAGGAATTGAGCGAAAAACTGATTAAGGAAATAAAAAAAATTATTGTTTTAAAATACATTACTCTCCCCAATGATTTTACTGGATGTTTTAACTACAACTGATCGAAAATTAAATTAAAAAAATTAGTGAATCAAATGTTTAAACAGGTTCAAATATAGTTACTGGGAGCATCTTGAAAATGATTTTGAGTCTTGCATATTTAATTTTGTTTTAATTAGATTTGTTCTTTATCTGGTGGGTTCTGATTCCGTTACACCTTTTAATTTTGAGCTATATCTGATAACTTTACTGAAATTTCCTGAAAAAATGTGCAATGGTTTTAAAAAAAACAGCTATATTATTGTTCTATAAAAAGTTTTCTCAGTTACTGATTCCTGAACCAGCATCAGATCTATTCGCACTATTTAACTGAAATGAATTTTTGGAAAAAAAGCATGTTTTATCATAAACCTTCTGAAGGAGTTTTTATGCTACTTAAGCGCTCTAAAATAGTTGTAGCAGCAGGGGTGTCTCTCCTGCTGGCAGTATCATTGGGATTTGCGGACTTTTTAATCGATGATTTTAATGACGGAGATAATACAAATGAAATCGGTACCTACTGGTATTTTTATAATGACAAAGATCCGGGAGGCTCATCTGTAGTTGAAAATGATCCTTTTGAAGATGCCGGAGTAAATGAGGATGGGGTTGCCATAATGGAATATACCCTCGGTGATTCAGTTGATAAAGAGGATTATATGCTCTACCCGTTTGTTGGTATGGGTTTTAATTTTATTGGCGAAGGCGATGAACCTTATGATCTGACCGGTGCAACTGCGATCTCTTTTGATATCTGGGCTGATAAAAAAACGAATGTCAAGTTCCTGCTGGAAACAGAAGATCTTGCAAAATCTGATGATAAATTGCATTCAATTATTGAAGTAGGAACAACAAAAAAGAATGTATCGATCCTTCTTGAAGTTGACAAAACGCTTACAAATGCTCTCAAACAGGAAGGATGGGGTACACCCAAAATTAAAACGTATGATCCAACGTCAAATCTTAAAGTAGCATTCCAGTTGCGTGGACATCCGGATGAAAATCCGACCTTTGGCAAAGGTACATCCGGAACACTGTATGTTGATAATTTTACTATCGTCGGACCAGTAAAGATCAAAAAATATGCTGAGCTTGAAACTGTCGCGTTGGGTACTTATAAAAGCGACGAAGGGTTACTTTCAGATTTTTCAGAGGAAGAACCGACAATAAACAGACTTGCAGGTGAATGGTTTATTTACAACGATGTGGATAACGATGGAACTTCTAAGTTTACAAAGGGCTTTGAAGAAGGAAACGAGGAAAAATTTCTTGTTGACGAAACTGGTGGAGCTGACGGCACACCTGGTGTTTCCATGGCTTTCGAGCTTGGGCCGAAACTGGTAAATGCAAATGAGGATTCAATTCTCCCATATGTGGGAGTAGGATGCAATATTCTTAAAGGTGGACGAAAAGGGTACAATGCAGAAGGTGATGGAGCGACAGGTCTTTATGTTGAGTATAAAAGCAACATTTATGTTCAGGTCGAGCTCGAAGATTCAATTAACAGAGGTTCCGGTAAAGTTCATCATGTCATGTTGCCTCCAACAGAAGATAAGTGGGTCGGAGTCAAAATACCATTCGATTCGTTAAAATTACCTCAATGGGTAAATACCATAGAAGATGGCCTTGCTACAAATTGTATCAAAAAGATTCAATTCAAGTTATCGGATGGAGCTATTAAGGAAGGTACTTTTGCTTTTGATAACCTCTATTTTATGGGGGCAAAATTTACAGCTTCTATTAAACGCAGTCAGAGATCTTTGAATAATAGTATTAAAGTGAATCAGACAGGTAACATGCTTAATGTCATGTTTAATAATGTGAAAAATAGTGATGGCGCCAATGTCAGCCTCATTAATACACTTGGAAAAGTTGTGGCTGCTAAAAGCATTAATAAAGAAACCATGAGCTGTACATTACCTATTACTAATAATGCAAGTGGACTCTACCTTCTCAGAATTTCAACTGTAAATGGGGCTGTCGAAACTACTCCGATTCAAATATTTCGTTAATTGATGCAAATATAAGCTTAAATAAAAGGCCTTTCCTTAATAGGGGAGAGGCCTTTTCTTTAGTATTTTAATAAAAAGCATTATCGAATGAAATGACATTCGCTGAGTAGTGAACCATTTTTCATATTAATAATACTAAAAAGTCTGATACTATCTGGAAGTATCTCTCAGATGCATCGTCTTACTATTAAAAATAAATCATCAACGTATCTCAGGACGAGAAATAGAGATCTTATTGTTGATACTGAAACCTTTATTTTAAAAGTCAGGAATGTTATAATAATGCGGTTAATTTTTATTTGGGTTATTTTAATATCATGTACATCTTCGTTAAACGCTCAGAACTGGGCGGATATGCAAAAAAAGACAATCCGTTTTTACCGGTATCAGCGTGCCGGGCAGAAAGGTGTTCATTGTCATAACCCATACTATGAGGACATAAACTCAAATTGGCCACATCAAAACGATAATCACAATGGTAAAGATCTTTCCGGCGGTTGGTATGATGCAGGAGATTTTGTAAAATTCGGCCTTCCTTTCAGCTCAACTGTGTATATACTCCTGAAAGGGTATGATGTATTCCCAGCCGGATACAGTGATAATGATAGTTGGGACAAGTTTGATGTAAAAGATAATATTCCTGACATATTGAATGAGGTAAAATTCGCTACAGATTACATTATAAAAGCTGTAATTAATAATACCACCGTAGTATATGATATTGGTGATGGAAATTCTGATCACGCATGTTCACTGAATGGTTGTGGTGGTCCAACTAATTCATCAAGTGTTGGTAATCGCCCTGTCAGAATGGCTGATGGTGCAGATGTCCCCGGGCTATACGCTGCTTCATTGGCGCTCATGTCTCAACTTTACAGAAAATTTGATGAAAAATATGCGGATAGCTGTCTGATGAAAGCTAAGGAGGCATATCAGGCCGGCTGGTCTAAGAGAAGTAAGGGGGTCAGCTCTCAATATGGGGAGTTTTACAACACAAGTAAAACACCTTCAGGCTTTATCTGGCACGATAAATTGATGGCCGGTGCAATCGAATTGTATCGTGTGACAAAAGAACAAAAATATCTTGATGATTTAAAGACTCTCAGTAAAAATGATGCTGTTATGTACAATAATATTGGATATACCAATGTTGCTCCGATTGTTTCATTTGAGATGTGGCGACAAGGTGTTGGTACAATTGATGGCTTGAAATCACACTACACGTTTCTTCAGGAAAAAGTGCTCAACACGCCTTCAGTTCCAAGTATGAACGGGGCATATTACAATCAGCACTGGGGAATGGCAGGTGGTACTGCCTGTGCGGCATTTGCCATGGCTTTACTATATGTTGCCAGTCCAGTAGATGTTTATAAAAATTTTGCTGAATCACAACTGTTATGGGTTTCGGGACATAAAAGCGGAACGAGATCATGGATTGTCGGTTACAATAATGGGCCGACTGCGGTTCATCATCGCAATGCACTTTGGAAGGGGAAACTGCCCGAGGGGGGGCTGGTATCTGGACCCGATGATAAAGGAAATTATCAGAATAATGCTGGCGCTTATGAATTTACTGAAGTTGCACTGGATTACAATGCCGGAATTCCAGGTGCGATAGCTTTCATGAGAGATTTGACAAGTGATCTTACGGTTAAAATATCGAAAGAATTGACAGCTAATACCATTTCCGTTAAATTTTCTACAACTTCTTCAGTATCATTTTCCGCAACTCTCGATAAGGCTGTAAAATGGTCAATGGTTTTAATCGGTCAGGCAAGTGGAGCGAAAAAGGTTTTTACAGGAAACAGTTCTTCTGTTAAGGTATCCTGGACAGGTGATGCGGATGAGGGAAGTTTTGTGGCTTCTGACATTGTTACTGCACAACTGGAAATTGAAAATCTGGCTGCATATCACATTTCCCGTTCAAAGACATCTCTTGAAGTAAAAGATGTCAAGTCTGTTCCATTTAAAACTACCGATGTCCTGGTTGATGATTTTGATGATGGGGACTATAAAAATAAACAGGGTGGACAATGGACTGTTTTTGATGATAAAAGTGTTGGAGGTAATTCGTCGACGTATCCAACCTCTCTCCCTGCAAAAAATGAGAATACCGGAGAAACCAGGCTTGGACACAAGGTAATTCTGTATACCGGCACTGGAATTGATCATCCCTTTTCTGGTACACGGACCACATTTAACACTAAAGGCACTCTGGTCTCTCTCGGAAACGCTAAAAGTATTGTATTTGATGTCAAGGGAACAACCGCTAGTATCGGCTCAGCGTTTTATGTTGAGGTCGAGCAGGAAGATATAACCGACAGTGCTTATTATGGAGCGAAAGTAACCATTGGAAATGATCTATGGAATCGTATACGTATTCCGCTGACCGAAACTGCACTCTCCGTGCGCTCATGGAAAACTGCGTCAAAGCCGCTATCTCTTGCCAAAGTTAAAGCGATTCGCTTTGTTAACTACGAGTTTGAAAGTGTCAATATTATTCTGGACAGTGTTCATATCGAGGATCTTAAAATACACGATCCGGCATCAGTGCGGGATTTTCATCTTTCCGGAAAGAGCAGAATCATGCACTGCAAAAATTTGATCAGCATTCCGGCTGATATGTTTAAAGGGGCTTCCGCAAAAGTGGAGATTCTGAATATGCATGGTGCGAGAGTGCAATGTATCCCTGTTGATACAAAATGTATTGGAAGCAAACAATCAGTAAGTGTCGGTCTTAATACTTTCGCTGATGGATTATATATTTTACGGCTTGTTTCAGATGGTAAGCATACACTTTCATTACCGGTTTCTGTTCTTGGCCGGTGAAATGGTGACTGGTGACTGAGTGACTGAGTGACTGAGTGACTGAGTGACTGAGTGACTGAGTGACTGAGTGACTGGTGATTGGTGATTGGTGATTAATCATTAATCATTAACCATTAATCATTAATCATTAACCATTAACCATTAACCATTAACCATTAACCATTAACCATTAACCATTAATCATTAACCATTAATCATTAACCATTAACCATTAACCATTAACCCGCTCCTCAAAATTTCAAAACTGCTCCATAAGAAATAAGAAAAACCTGCCATTGTCTGATCTTTTAATGTTACACTTATGTTTATCTGCAAATTGCAATAGATTTCACCTGAAAGAATCAAATACCCTGCAGTTTTCTCGTCAAGGGTGTATGCTTACTGAAGGGCGATACAGTATTTTTCAAATTAAATAATATCAGTTCAGAAACCTTTTTTTGGAGATAAAACAAAAAACAAGGGAACAGACTTTAATCTCACCATTAATAGATTTTAGAATTTAGTAACGTACTATGAAGCCACATTTATCGATAAATAAATTAATAATAGTGATTATAGGAGTGTCGATTCTTTTTCGACTATTTATTCTGGTAGTGGCTCCTTGTGGCGCTACCGTTTTATATGGGATCGAGGGGCTTAATGATGAACCAGCTCATCTCAATTACGTAAGATATCTGGCAACCCAGCGCTCCTTTCCTGTGCAGACTGAAAGTACGCGATCACCAGAGGCGTTTGTCCATAATGTATTCGAATACTATCAACCGCCGCTCTATTATCTGATGTGTGCATCGGTATATCCACTGGCTGGTGAGAATGGGATTCTATACTGGGGAAGAGCATTTTCTTTCCTGTTCGGCATAGCCACACTGCTCATTATGGTCAATATTTTAAAAATGATTGGAATACAGGGCAGGCTGCTTATATTGGCTGTTACATTTGCATCTTTTCAGTTATCTCATGTTTACTTCTGCTCCATGCTCTCGAATGATTCATTAAGCTGGCTTATCAGTATGCTTATTGTGAATCTTATGGTGCGTAAAACCATGCGGATTAGTAGGGGTTTGTGTTTTGATATATGGATTGGTGTTCTGCTTGCACTCGGGATGCTGGTCAAGAGTTCTACCGCGATTTTCTTCCCAGTATATATAATGCTTCTATTGTATGAATATAAAACATACAGGAAAATTCCTTTAAAACAGATAGGTATTATAACAGGGGCAATATTCGTGGTGGCTCCCTGGTACATGAGAAATTATTTACTGTATAATTCAATCTTTGCATTTGAAATCGGATTCGGACCACCGGGTATATCGTCTTTGCATTTGGGAAACATTCATACCGCACTGAATGCCACAGTCCGTTTTTTTTTCTTTCCCATGCAGCATGTCCCCGTGACGTTTGTTTTTAAACTGGTAAATTATGCAGGAGTTGCACTTGTAGTTGCTCATATAAGTATGATTTCTGTTCATATTGTTAAATTACTGCGAACTGATCTGGTTTACAGAATTGCATTGCTTATAGTCGGTCTGGCGGTTTGTTCGTATGTGATGCTCTTGACTAAGTGGTTCAATGCGGAAGGACGGTACCTTTTTTCAGGCTTTGGGCCGATGGTGATGCTTTTATTTCCTGTGCACGTAGAGAAAATCAGGCTCTGGCGGTACTTGAAAATTATTGTCATTGTTGAGATTGCGTTTGGATATATCTATTTTTTTTTGGTGTGAAGGAGCTGCTATGCTTAAAAATACGACAATCAGGATTTTAAACTGTATGGCAGTCGTTTCTGGTTGCTTTTCCAGTGCATATGCAGGATACGGAGACCCTCAGGATACACTTCCATCAGCATTCGAACGCGAAGTACACGTTATGACAAATGCAGTCCGTATGGATCCGCGTGGATTCAGAGATGCTTATATCAGCGGGACCACCATTCTCTCAGAGACGGCTTATCCATCTGTTGCCCCATTGGTATACAACCAGAGTTTAAGCGCGGCTGCGCGATCTCATTCTGTTGATATGGCATTAAATTGCGGAATGCAGCATGAATCGTGTGACGGGACCTCTTTTTCGAAACGGGTGGCATCATTTTATAAAGGTAGTTCCGGTATTGCAGAAAATGTTGCCACAGGAAAATCTACCGGTCTTCAGACCGTGATACAATGGTTGCGTGATGATGTTGAGGGAAAGCCGGCTGCAGATAAGTCAGCCTATGATGGTCATCGCAGGAATATCATGAATGCGTCCTACAAGGAGCTTGGTGTTGGTTATGCGTACAGTGCATCGAAACGATGGAACCATTTCTGGACTCAGGATTTTGGTGCCGGGAAAGCTTCACTGTATAAAATCCCTGCCGGATGTCATTTTAAGCAGAACAGCTCAAGTCTGTCATTTGCAGCAAACTATTATGATCCTGATGGTATGGCTCCAAAATCAGCGGTCGTTGTTATTGATAGTAAAGTTAATCAGATGGAACTATTACTGGGGAATCCCTCAAAAGGAACCTATTCCTTTTCTATAACTGATGATAAAAAGGAACATTGCTACAGGTTCATATTTACTGATGCTGCAGGAACTGAAATCCACTTCCCCGAAGCTGTTACGCTTACAACCGGTAAAGAGTTATCGTGCAGTTCCACCTCTGTAAGAGCATGTTCCGATCGATTTAGTAGTTTTTCAGGGAAAAGAAATAATCCAGGAATATCTTTTTTTACTCTTAACGGAGTGAGAATCTGTGGAAAGCTGGTTATGTACCGATTTGCTTCCGGGATGCTTGTGAGCAACACATTGAACGACATGGTTAAGAAAAACAATAAAAAAGTGACTGTTAAGTAGATTCTTCGTGGTCTCATCAGGTCGCGTGGGGGCAGTTATCTCTTACAGTGATGTAAAAGTTTCTGTATTAAACAGATACTACAGAGCTTATAAGAACAGAAATTATTACTTCCGCAGATCTACCAATAGTCCCGGTTGACGTTATTTCGTTTTTATAGTAATACTTTCGTACCGGGAACTATGAAAAACCCAGAAAAAATCAGAAGTGATACTTTTAGTTGGTTTTTAGGTTGGGACGTATAGGTGAGGAGACTCATTGAGTTACACGAAACGCTGTCTAAAGGTTAAACAGAAACCTCAGTCACCAGTGATTTGCTTCTCCACTTTCCGTTCTTCCAGCGTCCGTACATTACAAGCCCCCTGATCCATTCATCTGAAGTCAACGCAATCCAGATCCCGGCAAGTCCGAGTCCAAATTTAATTCCAAGAATCCATGAGAATAGAACGCCAATTCCCCACATGAAAATCATTCCTGCCAGAACAGGAAATTTTATGTCACCGGCTCCTTTAAGTGCGGGGATGATAATAATATTAAAATTACGACCCGGTTCGTGGATCATGGCGATTAAAAGGAGTGTCGATATAAGCTGAAAAACAGAATCGTTTTTTGTAAATATATGTATAATCGGTTCGCGGGCAAAAAATACCGCGACGACAAGTACTAATGAGATTAAAGCACCAACATAAAAGTATCTGAACACTTTTCTGTGGGCTTCATTATATTTCTTTGCGCCTACAAGATGACCGACTTTGATTTGTGTACCGTTGCCGATCGAAATCGAAGAGATAAAGACAAACCGCAGAATGGTGAGGGTATATACACTTGCAGTCATTGCATCAGTACCCAGTGATGCGATGATTTTCATAATGACAATCTGTCCGATATTATAGGAGAGATTTTCACCTGCTGTCGGCACTCCAATTGATAATATTTTTTTGTAAACAGTCCATGGGATTGAGAATACTTTTCTGAAGGGAATATGGATATCATGGTGTTTCCATACGATTACCGCAAGTATTACAAATGATGCAAACTGGCTGAAGACAGTCGATACTGCCACCCCGACAACACCGGTAACCGGCAGGCCAAACGGGCTGAACAGTGCGCAATAGTTGCCTGTTACGTTAAGAATATTGGCAATGACACTGATGATCATTGGTACTTTACTGTATCCATGGGCCCGAAGAATAGTTCCAAGTATCATCGACAATGCAGTAAAGACAGATCCTGCGCTGTAGATAGTCAGAAACTGAAAAGCATAACGGTGTACATCCGCTTCAAGTGTGTAAAAGTGAAGAATGTTTCCAGCCTGCGAACAGACAACTGCGGTCAATACAATTGCAAAAATTACACAAAGTGAAATACTACCTAACGCGAAAACTGCAGCTTCTTCTTTTTTCCGGGCACCCAGATGCTGAGAGATCAGAATGCTGGAGCCGAATACAATCATTAAAAATAGAATTTGAATAAAGAACACAAACTGGTTTATCAAACCGACTGCTGCAACAGCCTTTTCTGAATAGAAACTCAGCATGAACACATCAGCACTGGACAGTGCGACTCTGAGCATGTTTTCGATCCAGATTGGCCAGGTGAGTTTAAATATACTTAGCTCATGTTTAGCGGTAGTTGCAGGTGAGGTATTTTGCATGGAATCTCGTTTTTAAGTGATTGTACCATAACCACATTGATTATGGAAACGCTTATGATGTTTGAAAAAAAATGAACATTTACGGGTGTATCTTATTTAACCAAATCGTATATCTCAGTGGAATTTTAAATAGTTCTATACCTCCGCAGAGCAGTTTCTAATTCAAAGTGATTTTTTTGAAATTCCGTAGTGAGGGTTGGTTTCGATTTCGAATTTAATATAAATTTAAACCCATTTATATTGAGAGCCGAATACGGGTTGAACTCTAATAGATTTTAATCAGCTTTTACTGTTCATTTAAGTTGTTTAAATAATAATCGTTCCACTCATTTTGGTTCTAAATATAATTCAGCTTAAGGAAAATTTAAAGCTTGTAATCTCACTAGTTATCTTTCTCCTGGAATAGAACGGAATCTTTGAAAAACTTTTGGATTCATAAAGTGTTTCATGTGTTTTAAAATGACCATTAAATGTCGTGTTATGCGACATATATAAACCGGTCGTCTCGGCTTCGCTCGACGAACGATTCGAAACGGGGCAGCAGGTTTTATTACCAAAGAACGGTCGTCGAGCGGAGCCGAGACGGCCGGCACACTATTTGCTTAAGAGGCTCTTTTGATAAAAGGAGTGGATCATGAATGGTGAAAAATTAACGAAAAAATCTCAGGAAGCCTTGAACAGCGCGCATGCTGTTGCCGTTGAACTTAATCATCAGGAGCTGCAGCCGCTTCATCTCGTTGCCGCGCTTATCAGGCAGCAGGATGGACTTATTCCGTCGTTGCTGAAAAAGCTGGATGTTTCTCTCATGGATGCCGAAGCTTCAGTGGGTGCACTGATGAAAAAAATACCGGTGGTGACTGGTGCTGGTTTGCAGACACATATGTCCCGCTCACTTACAGCGGTATTTCAGGATGCAGAGCGCAAAGCATCACAGATGAAGGATGAGTTTGTAAGTGTGGAACATCTGTTTCTTGCAGCTATTGACAAAGACAGCGAATGCAGACAGTTTATACAGAATATCGGGTTGTCTATGCCAACGATTCTCAATGCACTAAAGGAGATACGCGGGAATCAGCGGGTTACATCACAGGATCCAGAGGCGACATTTGGGGCTCTGGAAAAATATGCAAGAAATCTTACACAAATGGCAACTTTGGGAAAACTTGATCCTGTGATAGGGCGTGATGATGAAATCCGGCGGATTATGCAGATTCTCTCGAGAAGGACAAAGAATAATCCTGTGTTGATAGGTGATCCGGGTGTTGGAAAGACTGCAATAGTTGAAGGGCTCGCGTTGCGGATAGTACGTGGTGATGTGCCCGAGGGTTTGAAAAATCGTCAGGTCGTTTCGCTTGATCTTGGGTCCCTGGTCGCGGGTGCAAAGTTCAGGGGTGAATTCGAAGAACGGCTTAAAGCTGTGCTTAAAGAGGTTGTTGAAAGCGCTAACACAATACTGTTTATCGATGAGCTGCATACTGTTGTGGGGGCCGGAGCTGCTGAAGGGTCGATGGATGCCGGTAATATGCTCAAGCCTATGCTTGCCCGTGGAGAATTACATACGATAGGGGCGACAACGCTTGATGAGTATCGTAAATATATTGAAAAAGACAAAGCTCTCGAACGTCGTTTTCAAACTGTTCTGGTTAGCCAGCCTGCAGTTGAGGATACAATTTCGATACTGCGTGGGCTTCGCGAACGGTATGAAATTCACCATGGGGTCAAAATTCGGGATGGTGCTCTTGTTGCCGCCGCCCTTTTGAGCGATCGGTATATATCAGACCGCTTTCTTCCTGATAAAGCTATTGACTTGATCGATGAAGCTGCTGCAAAACTGCGAACAGAGATGGACTCAAGTCCGCTGGAACTGGATGAGTCGATGAGACGGCAGATGCAGCTTGAGATAGAGATAGAGGGACTCAGAAAAGAGAAAGATCAGACGTCAAAAGAGCGCCTTGCAAGGCTTCAGGATGAACTCGGTGATGTGCGCTCAACAACGGCTGCGTTGAAAGCCCGCTGGGAGGCGGAGAAGGAAAAGGTAGGAAAACTGCAGCAATTGCGTGAACAGATCGAGACTTCCCGTCAGGAACTTGAACGTGCTGAACGTGATTATAATCTGAGTAAAGCAGCCGAACTTCGGCATGGAAGAATTCCTCAGCTTGAACGAATGCTCAAAGATGCAGAGGAGGCGATAAAGAACAATGATAATGAAAACCGCTTACTTAAGGAAGAGGTTGATGAAGAGGATATTGCCGAAATTATCAGCCGCTGGACACATATTCCCGTGAGTAAACTTGTTCAGGGGGAAAAGGAAAAACTCCTTGCTCTTTCGCAACACCTGCATACCAGGGTTGTTGGTCAGGATGAAGCTGTTGATGCGGTTGCTGATGCAGTGCTCAGAGCAAGGGCCGGGCTTAAAGATCCTGAAAGACCGATCGGCAGTTTCATTTTTCTTGGGCCAACCGGAGTAGGGAAGACTGAATTGGCACGGGCACTTGCGTATAATCTCTTTGATGATGAGCGGGCAATGGTACGAATTGACATGTCCGAATATATGGAAAAGTTCGCGGTATCTCGTCTTGTCGGCGCTCCGCCGGGATATGTTGGCTATGAAGAGGGTGGTCAGTTGACAGAAGCTGTGCGGAGACGCCCTTATTCCGTTGTGCTCTTTGATGAAATTGAGAAGGCTCACCCCGATGTTTTTAATGTGTTGTTGCAGATACTTGATGATGGGCGTATTACCGATTCACAGGGGAGAGTTGTCAATTTTAAAAATACCATTATCATCATGACCTCCAACATCGGGTCGCAACTGATCGCTGATTACAGCGCTAACGATGGGTATGACCAGATTAAGGATACGATTCATAATGAATTGAGGAAGTATTTTCGTCCGGAATTTCTCAATCGTGTAGATGAACTGGTAATATTCCATACACTTGGAAAGCTGCATATACGGGGAATCGTTAACATCCAGTTACAGCGTTTCAGAGAACGGCTCGAAACTATTGGTGTCGCTTTCCAGGCGGATGAAAGCGCTATGGATCTTATTGCTGAGAAAGGGTATGATCCGGTATATGGAGCACGACCATTAAAACGGGTAATTCAGCGGGAGCTCGAGACACCAGTCTCCCGTATGCTCATTGGAGGTGAAGTCGCGGAAGGAAAGTCTGTGCATATCACTGCTGATGGTGAAAAATTGAGGTTCAATGTACACTGAAATAGTATGAGTGTCCAGTACAGTACCGTTTCATTTTCGCGCATTATGCATTGCCTTCTTCGCTGAAATCTGCCAGAGGCCAAGGTAAATGCATGATTCACTTCTTATATGAGTTATACTTCAGCTATCAAGGGATCAAATATTTATAGAAAATAGTAATAATAGAAACGGAATCCTCGTCTCGTAGAAACGAGAAAATTTATTGTACATCAAGAAAGATTTATTTCTCATCATCTATTTTAAATTGCCCGGATTTCTCCCTCATTATATTTTCTTATTCAGTTTTCATAGGGAGAAAAAATGAGAAAAATAGTTGTTTTGTCTGCATCTCTTTTCGTGCTATACGCTGTAATTCACTTAAGCGGTTGCAGTAGTTGTCGTACTGCCAGTGTATCGAATGCAATTACAGCTCAAGATACTATTGCTGTCAGTTGGCCTCGGATAGAGACCCGCAAATCTGATCCGGCAATCGAAAAACGTATTAAAGAGCTGCTTTCAGGGATGTCGCTTGACAGGAAAATCGCACAGATGATACAGATCGAGATCCGTGGGTTCACTCAGGATGATATGCGAAAATACCGGTTTGGTGCAGTGCTCAATGGCGGAGGAAGTTGGCCGCATGGAAATAAACATGCAAAAGCCGCAGAGTGGGTTGCGCTGTCAGATTCGATATGGCATGCATGTACCGAGGGGCTTGAGAATCCTGTTCCTCCACTGTGGGGAACTGATGCGGTGCATGGACATAATAACTTTTCCGGAGCAACCATTTTTCCGCATAACATCGGGCTTGGAGCGGCTCACGATACAACACTTGTTTACAGGATCGGTCAGGTTACTGCAAGGGAAGTTTTCGCAACCGGTATCAACTGGAATTTTGCCCCAACAGTTGCAGTTGTACAGGATAAGCGCTGGGGACGTACCTATGAAAGCTATTCAGAGCTTCCTGAGCTGGTAGCGGCTAATACCCGAAATTACATCAAAGGGTTACAAGGCACTTTTGCTGATGGTTCTGTTCTTGCAACTGCAAAGCATTACATTGGTGATGGCGGAACTGTTCATGGTAAGGACCGGGGTGATAATGTTTGTCCGGAGGATGAGTTAATTTCGATTCATGCTACCGGGTATATTGCAGCTCTTCATGCCGGAGTTCAGGCTGTTATGGCATCTTACAGCAGCTGGCAGGGAAAAATGCTTCATGCAAACAGGTATCTATTAACAGATGTTCTAAAAAACAAGCTTGGTTTTGATGGGTTTGTTGTTTCGGATTGGGATGGGATCGAGACCGTGGAAGGGTGTTCAAAAAACAGCTGTCCTGGAGCTGTGAATGCTGGAATTGACATGTTCATGATCCCTGCAAAAACGGATTGGAAACTCTTTTTTGAAAACTTGAAAAAACAGGTGGAGAATGGTGAAGTACCGATGTCACGTATCGATGATGCCGTGTCAAGAATACTCCGGGTAAAATTGCGTATGGGGTTGATGGGCCAGAAGAAACCGGGTGAACGTATTGTCAGAGGTAACATCCCTCTGTTAGGAAATGCGGAACACAGGGCTCTAGCCCGTGAAGCTGTACGCAAATCACTGGTATTACTGAAAAATAATAAAGCGGTACTCCCAATTGACAGAAATGCGCGTATTCTGGTTACCGGGCGCGGTGCCGACAGTATTGCGATTCAGGCGGGTGGCTGGTCAATAACGTGGCAGGGAAACAGTACTACCAATCAGGATTTCGGAATTGCTACCAGTATACTCAACGGGGTCAGGGCAACAGCAAGGAAGGTAACTTATGACCCGATTTGTGATACCATTAAAAAGGAGATGTATGATGTCGCTATTGTTGTTATCGGCGAAAAACCATATGCAGAATATAAAGGCGATATCGAAGGTGGTTTGACACTTGAACATGCGAATAACTACCCTGAAGATCTCGAACTGCTCAGAAAGATAAGTAAGATACAAATTCCAATAGTAACCATTTTTCTTTCAGGTCGACCGCTCTGTGTTAACAAAGAACTTAACTGCTCAGATGCTTTTGTTGCAGCCTGGTTGCCAGGAAGTGAAGGATCGGGGGTTTCAGATCTTTTATTCAAAACTGCCGATGGAACCGCAGCATACGATTTTACAGGAAAACTCTCCTTTTCATGGCCCCAGCATCCGTGCCCGTCAATGCGTGTCAGTGCTGCAGAATCTGACGATCCATTGTTTCCTATCGGTTACGGCCTTACCTATTCAGAAACCGCTTCAATTACCGACAGTATTCCGGAGTACACAAATGATGGCTATGGTTGTGCTGAGAGTGCAGCTCCTGCCTCCCCCCGTATTGTTGAAAGTATGAAGATCATATATAACGGTGCTTTCAACAGTCCGGAAGGTTCCTGGATGGGCGGTCCTGATAACTGGAGCGGGAAGGCGGGGGGACCTGATGCTGAAATACCAACATTGAAGGTGGCTAAAACGGTGGATAAAAATGGCGACTGCAGTAAAGCGCTTCATTTCACGTTTACCGGATCTGCATACTGGGCTATCGGAGGTACAGAAAATGACTTGTCGGGTTATTTTATTAATGATTATTATGTTGCCTTTGATGTATGTGTAAATACTATGCCGGAAGGAAACATAACAATTGCGATTACCTGTAATCATCCGTGTCAGGATGAAGTTGACATTACCAGCATCCTTCGCAGTCTTCCTGTTGGCAAGTGGGAAAGAATACGTATTCCTCTGAAGAAGTATATGGCAGCGAATTTTATGAAAATAACATCGCCGTTTCAGCTTTTTTCAACCGGTGCAGCGGATATAGCGGTTGCTGATATATGCTGGGAAAAGTGAGTAACTTTTTTACTGCTCAGGTATTAAAAACTGTGTTTGCGTTCATCCTGATCCAAAGCCTCGGGTCGAAGGGTCTCGGAGTGCGCAATACGCTTATGTTTTTCCCAAAAACACGATCAGTACAAGCGGTCCCGCAAACATTAATGTCAATGTACCTGAGTAGTAACGAAAAATCAATATTCGGAGACAGTGGTGCAGCAATTAGTATTGTTGTTGAGTAGAGAATGCGAAATTTGATAAAATTTTGTATTTTCAAGCGAGTAAGATCCTTGTAAAATATATTGTAAAATTCAGCGGTACACTGCAATTGCCTATTGATATATATACACCTGGTGAATATTCAATCACAAGAATTCATGGTAGAGACACATGGCAGTAATCTCACCACCGTAACCGCGCAGTAGAGACGCGCGGCAGTCTGTCTCTACCGATCACAGAAATGCGTGATCATGATCTGTATATTTCATCATTTTTTCATCCTGGGATCTAAACCTGAATGTAGTTTTATGTACATGAAAAACATGAGGAGAGATGTATAATGGGGTGTTCTGTTGTTGCATTGGTGCGATGTAATTCTTATGATCCTGATGAGACTGCAGCTGCAGTTGAGAGGGGAATTAATCTTCTGGGGGGAGTTTCACAGTTTGTTGGGAATAGTAAAAAGCGTCTTCTTTTAAAGCCGAATGTTTTGTGGGGAGTAGATCCAAAGAATTGCGTCACTACTCATCCTTCAGTTTTTCGGGCAGTTGCAAAAGTATTTCAGGCTGGGGGAGCTGAGTTGCTCTACGGTGATTCACCTGCAGGAGTCACTGCGGTGGGTTCCTCGTTAAAAAAGGCGGGGCTCAGCGAAATAGCAAGTGATATGAACATTAAACTGGCTGATTTTGAAGGTGGGAGACCTGTCACCTTCGAAGGTGGTACGTCTGGTAAAAACTTTTTTATAGCAAACGCTGTTTTTGAATGTGATACGGTTATAAGTATACCAAAGCTTAAAACACATGGTCTTACGCGAATGACGGGTGCTGTGAAAAATCAGTTCGGCTGCGTTCCTGGAATGACCAAAGGGGAGTATCATGCCCGTTATCCTGATGTGTATGATTTCTCAAATTTCCTGGTTGATATCACGCGATACATCTCCCCTGAATTGTACATCATGGATGCTGTTTATGCTATGGAGGGAAACGGCCCGCAGAGTGGAACTCCCAAAAAATGCAGTCTGCTGCTTTTTTCGAGTGATCCTGTAGCACTGGATACCATTGCCTGTCGGGTAATTGACCTCAATCCTGAATTCGTTCCTACGGTTGCAGCTGGTGTATCTGCGGGAGCGGGTAATTCGACATTTGATAAAATAAAACTTGTTGGTGATCCGCTCGATCAATTTGTCTGTCCTGATTTTAATGTTGTACGTAAACCACCGGTCAGAGTACCACGGAACAGGTTGTTTATTGAGATAAGAAAACATTTTACATCACGGCCTGTTGCTGACAAATCACTCTGTATCAGGTGTGGAAGGTGCGTTGAGGCGTGTCCTGTGAATCCAAAGGCTGTCGTACTTGGTAAAAAAGCTCAGAAGCCGCGATATGATTACGGTCGCTGTATCCGCTGTTTTTGTTGTCAGGAGGTTTGTCCTGCAAAAGCAATCACCGTTGAAGATGGAGTGTTAAAGAAACTTTTTCCGTTCGCATCATTTTTTGCTTTACTATTATCTAATTATTATTCAAAGAAAAAACGATGATGTCTGGCAAGTATTCCATACCTCTTTTTCCCGGGACATTACGAAAAAATGATGCACTTTTCATGTATGGCTCAGCATTACAGAGTACATCAATTTTTACATATGAACAGCAGGACACAGAGATCGTTCACGGGCCATCCTGTAATAAGGAGAAAGAGATCAATATAGACAGGTGTGAAGCGGATGGGGTTCCTGTATATGAACGGAGAAGCGGTGGGGGAACTGTAGTACTCTCTTCGGGGATGATTATTATCGTGGTAACCGGACCAAAAAACGGAATTGAAAATCCACTTCGAATATTCAGCAATATTCATGCGGCTCTATTATCAGTATTGCACCGTTATGGGATAAAAAACATTTGCGAAAAGGGGATTAGTGATCTGACCATTGGTAACAGAAAGGTATTGGGGAGTTCCCTGTACATGGGAAAAAAACCGCCTTTTTTTTATTACCAATCAAGTCTGCTGGTCAATTCTGATCTGCAGTTAATGGATCGATACTTAGCGCACCCACCCAGAGAACCTCAATATCGTGGCAGGCGTGATCATCAGTCTTTTTGCACAACACTTTTTAAGGAAGGTTACCGTTACTCGGCTTCAGAGCTCAGGGATTTGTTTGATGAGAAATTACAAACTGAGATTGTAAGTAATTTCAAGCATGTCTAAAGCATTCAGATTCAGTGCTGGTTCAATGAAAAATTTCGACTGGTGCAGACACTGTTAGTGGGTCAGAATAATTTTCTTACTGAAAACGGTCTGTCCATCTACTTTGCAAAGCAATATGCAGGGGCCACCTGCCTGCGGTTTTTTAATAGAATTTTCCACTCCGTAGGTACTTTGGAGTACTCTGCCACGGAGATCGATGAGTTCAAGAGTAGCTTTTGCGGGAAGATTTTTAATGTATAGTTGTTCAGATTTATAAGTAATCAACAGTTTATCATGAGTTTTAAACTGTCGGGGCAGGGTTGTGGAGGGGAGACCAAGCACATGATCAATTGCTCCGATTGTATTGAGTTTTCCACCTCCCCACGAATTGTCGGGTGATTCAAGTGACCCTGTAAACTGATCTTTGATGGCAGAGGCTTGTAATGCTGTTCTGACTTGTTCAGGTGAAAGCTGAGGGTTCACCTGGAGTAAAAGAGCGATGGTACCGGCTACTATTGGAGCAGAGATCGAAGTACCGGTTGCTGCACCATACCAGCCGTAAGGTTGAGGGTGGAAAGGCCAGTAAACGGTTTTACCATAATCATCTGTATGAGAGCTCATTGCAGAGAAGACTCTGTTGCCGGGAGCTGTAATGTCTGGTTTGATTCTACCATCAACAGTAGGTCCTCTTCCGGAAAATCCGGCAAGTTTTAAGACAGTATCTGTTTGCGCTCCGGCGACTAATTCTCCATTCCACAGCTTAATAGCAGATCTTCCCAGATAAGATCCTACTGCAATAATACGTTTTGCGGTTCCCCCGACTTCATTAATACTGTAATTATTGTCTCCACCAATAAAATCTTTCATATCTAATGACTCCAGGCTTTTCTTGTATACATTCCAGCAGTGCAATCTTGTATCTTTTGTTGATTTTACCCTGATACCGATATGATATTCTGGTTTATTTGTAATAGCCAGTATTTCAGCGTGAGGTTTTGAATCCAAGGGGTCTGAATGTACATATAATCGAATCGTATCACCATTGAGAAAAAGTGTATCAGGTTCCAGCATTGATCGTCTACTGCTGATTGTTAAGAAGTTTGTATCCTCATGAAGAGAATCTGTAGAAGAGTTGTATACTTGAGTCGACAGTTGAAATGATTTTTGGAATTCACCCCATACATCTACTCGAAACGAATAGAGGGTATCCTTTTCTGATGTATTGGATTGGGGTGTAATCCAGGTACCCTGGGGGTGACTATCAGCTTTTAGATCGAATAATACATGCGTTCTTGAGTCTCCGTCATTTCCTGCTGCTCCTACAATGATTCTTCCTGGTCCACTAACATTGTCAATCTGTGCATCCAGTTCAGAGGTGCCATCGTGTGGCCCGGATGCGACACCGATGCTCATCGAAATGACACATGGAACATCGAGAGAATCAGCTAAGGAAAAGATCCATTTTATAGCATCCATAAGAGAAAAGTCATTGGAATAATCATAGCAAACACCGGCAAGATATGCTTCAGGGGCAACACCATAGAAGCCAGACTGAATATCCGAACCCGTTGCTGCGGCCGCCATTAAGGTTCCATGGAAATGACCTTTTGTCCCGAATAAAGTATCAGAAGAAAGCTCGCTGGTATTTTTTATCGTTCCATAGTTATACTTGTTATTGTTTGCTTTTAAACTGTCTGTCTGGTCCCAGATGGCTATAAAACGGGTGATCGAATTGCTATCAAGGAATGCCGGATGTCGAGTATCAAATTCTGTGTCGATTATACCTATTAAAACGTTTTTTCCTTTGTAGGGGCCGGAAGTATATCTTGGCAAAGATGCGCTGTGTGCATCATTGATCCTGCAGAGTATACGTGTTGTATCAAGGACTGAATAAAGTTGTCGCGGGTACTGTACATGTATAACATCGTCAAGAGCATACAGAAAAGGTTTTAATGAGCTGCGATATTCAATAATGGCCTTACAACCACTCTGGTTGATAATTTTTATACCATATTCGCTGTATGCTTCAGGAAATAACTGCCTACGGGTGTAAAGGATAGCCTTCTGGGTTGGTTCTTTCTCTGATTGCACATCTTTTGCTGCTCTTATCAGGTGTGCTTTGGATACCCGGTATTCAACTTTCTTTGTTGAATAGTACCCTTTGTGACTGGGAATTCGGCCAAAACCATTAAACGCTGTAATACAAATTGTCATTACGAAAAGATAACAGACTTTCATGTTTCCTCAATTTGTTATAGCTTTTTAAAGAATCGCTCTTTTTACCCTGATTAATCCGCATGGGCACTCTCAAATCGATACTAATTATACGATTTATACGATGATTTTACCAATATAGGTATTTTTCACTGTTTTCGCTTATACTATGTATTTATAGTGTCGTGTTTTTGTGAAATTGGGACCCGGTAGAGTCTGTTCATATCAATTTTCATGAAAAGAAAAAGAGATAGACTGTAAGATTATGTAACCTGATGATCTGTAATAAAATATATTTTACAATGCTGCATTAATAATGCTTTTAATTAATGACCTCCAGCTGTGTGAAGTTAATCCTCTGGACAGGTGTATTGCAAGTAACATAGTGAGGCCGACCGGGAGACTGTTTTGTTTGTTTGTATGTAAATTTAAATACGGGAGAGCTTTTTAGATGTGAATGAATGATTTTTAACAAAAATTTGGAAAAAAGTTTTGTAAATGTTATTTTATGGAAAATGTTTGGTGTAGTAAAGAGATAAAAATCAATAAATTATCCTGCCTATCTCCGGGTAAATTCACACTGCGATAATATTTTCTCTTGAAAGTGTATATATTGGGTGCTATAATGAGACATAAGGTAAACAATGGTTCTTTTGGCTTCTCAGGTTTGAAAGGAGAACATGATGGCGACCATCAGCAAAAGTCAGCTGGAAAAGCTGCAAAAAAAGTACAAGACCGATGATGCAATCGGTAAGTTGTTCGGGATTACAAGGCAAGCGGTTCATCAGTTGAGGAATAAGTATGGGATTCCTCCTGTGATGAACAAGCATGAAGAGCGGGATAAAGCTATCCTGAAGGATTATGAGAGTGGAATTGCCGGAACAAAACTGGCGAAGAAGCACGATTTGTCAATTTCTCAGACGTATAGAATTATCAATGAGTTCAAGTCTGGCGGAAAAAAAGCAAAAGGTACTAAAAAAGCAGTGAAGAAAGTAGCAAAAACTGCTGCTAAAAAACCTGCAAAAAAAGTAGTAAAAAAGGTAGTAAAAAAAGCTAAATCAAAAAGATAGTTTTTTAAAGTGCCATGAGAATTTCTCATGGCACTTTTTTTAAATTCACCAGATTTTCAGCTCAAACAAGCTTCCTGCGTTTATAATTAGTTCAGAAAGTTTAGTAGTTCACCGTTTTTTTTCGATTTCACAAGATCTTCTATGAAATCCCTGCCACTACTTTCAGGTACCAAAAACAAAAACGACGCTTCCATAAAACACTATTGTTTTTCCCGCAAACGGAATCAGCACGAGTGATCCCGTAAGCATTAATGCATGTAATATATTTTCATAATACCAGGGAAAAAAATGCTTCGTACTTTGTTATGGGGCCTGGCATCGGGTATGTGCAGCGTTTTCGTGCATAATATATGATACCATCTATCAGGCAATTTATGAGACACTTGTCGACGTGTAATCAGAAAAAGATACTAAAAGATCACACTTATGTATATTTATCCTTGTTTATACCTGATTCGGATGATTGTCTAAGGATGAGATGCACACACTTTTTGAGTAGATTAGTGTTGCTAATGGTACCTTCGGGAGCATTTAGACACCGCTCAATGACCACTTCCGGCACCAGCTGAGTAAATATCATAAAGCCGTTGGCTGAGATGTCAGGTTGCAAGTTGAAATAGGGATGTGAGATTGTATGGCCGGTTTATCACGATGGATAGCATTACAGATAGTATATGGAGATATACTTGATATATTAGAAAAAATGTTTGCATTGCATGGTCATGATTTTATGCCTGTCAAGGGGGCATATCTGATTAAAACAGGAATAGCTGAACAAATTTCAGATAGAAAAATGGTAGATATTGACATTTTAATCAAAGAGAATCAGTTTAATACAGTATGTCAATGGTTCAGTCAGTGTGAGAATGTTAAAGAAAAATACAATTACTGGTGTTTTGAGAGGTCATTTATCTATTTGTATTCTGGTATTCCGGTACATCTGGAGTTCCACAGGTTAATTAATTTCCCAGAAAGATTTCTTCTCCCGAATGAGGATCTGTTTGAACGAGGGAAACGTATAAGCCAATCCTGCATACTTCCAGATCCGGTGGATTCACTTCTTATTCACATCTGCCATAAACTTGCACATGTCATTGATGGCTTTGAAGATCTGTTTTATGAAGAGATAAGCTTATATTCATCACAAAATGGATTTGATTGGAAGACTTTCTGGGAGAGAGCCCGCAAGACTGGTATTATCAGTTTTATCTGGCTGGTACTGGAGAAGTGGAAAAAAAGAAAACAACTTGATGAGTTTTATCTTCCCGCACCTCCATCTTTTTACGCAGCACTACTTTCAAGGACAGGTCTGTTTATGAAAGGAAATAGAGCGATTGTCAGAAAATTTTTTTTTGAAGTTCCATTTGTAAGAGATAGTTTAAAACTTGCAGTGTATAAAATCAGAGAAACATATTTGAAAAAATAAAGCAGGAATTATCAGTAGCCTTTCAGGTGTAAAAAACATTTACCATATAAAATCCAAATATAAGATGGGAAAGCAGGAATATCAAAAGCATTTACCGCCATCAGGATTCACTGGCCTTTATCCGGGGAATGTGTGAACACATGGAAATTCATAAGTTCTCTATGGGTATAATTCTTGAGTACCAATGTATCAAGGGGGGGGGGGGGG
>JAFGIN010000089.1 GCA_016929595.1 Chitinispirillaceae bacterium | reverse complement strand
TTATATTAACAGTACCTCTTATTTTCCTACTACGCAAGGGCCCTCCTTGCAACTATATGGGTGAAGCGGAAACGCCGGGATTTATTCCCGGCGCTTCTTTTTTATACCAGTTCCAGACCTTAAGAAACCCGTTTAGTGCCCGGAAATTGCAGCCTTTTAATTTGACTCTTTCGAGACAGCTATTTATTTTGTTGTTTATAAGGAAACATTTTCAAGCAATTTAAAATGAAAAAGTCACTTACGGTTGTTTTTGACTATCTTGATTACCAACGATTCATTGGTAATTACCGCAAGTTGATGGTGAATTATGGGCTCAGGCCCGATGCACAGGATCAATTCAGCAATGTGATACCAATATCGGTATTGCAAGCAGACTGGTTGATCAACCCTTCTATTTTAATGGAAGCATTGATGAAATCAGTATCTCCGGTGTCCTCCGTTATTGAATATTGTTTTGAAAAATTGAGGTAGTACAGACACGACGGTATCCCCAAAAAAATCTGTTGTGTCTTTTTTTTTACACGATTTTAAAAACCCTGACGTATTGTTACTCTGTTTTGAGATTTTTCGGTTATTTCAAACGGGTAATTGATATTTTAAATGGTCAGATAATTGCAGAGCACTTAAAGGTCCTGAAATGGAAGCTGTAATTTTTTTAAAAAAGCGTTTAATTCTATAGAATAATTAAATCTTATGATTCAAATATCTAAATGTTTGACTTCAATGAACTCTCTAACCTATATTTTTCCATCGTTGCCGGCAGGTTCTCACCCGCTGTACGAAACAACAACATACAATTCTCCTCGGCAGGTGCAATGAAAAAACACGTTCTTTATGTTTCTGCGGTTATCTCGGTACTGAGTATAGCCGGATGTTCCAAATTTGAAGATACTACCAGTGTCGGTAGTGATGTCCTTAACGACATCGATCCATCATTTCTGGATAATGCAAAAAATTATACACCATTTGACCTTGACTCAAGGGACATCGTCGCTTCGGATTTCAGTATTCCAGTTGAAAATGACACCAATTTTGGAATACACGTTCCTTCGGTTACTAATCAAAAACCCAGAGAGGCATATTTCCCGATAGGTGGTAAAAATGGTGAAGTGACTACCGCTTATTACGAATTTGAAACGTCTTTTGATATCTGGAATAAGGTTAATGGCGTTGATAGCCTTAAACAGTATTTTAAAGTCTACTCCACCGTGCTCCAGTTTGATACCGCAAACAGCGGCAGAGCAGACTGTAATTACAATCAAAAAGTCCACATATTCAGAGTTAAGGACTCGACCTGGAAATACAACAGAAACGAATCGAATGTTAAAAAGCTGTTCCAGAATAAACAACTCTCCGATACGTTATTGAATATTTCAAACCTCAGTCAGGAGATGTTTGATACAACTTTCAATAATGATATTTTCAGAGCCGTCACGGATTCACCTTACAAACCACACACGTTTCAATTTGTCGTTGCATCAGAAGATACAAATAGTAATTATGCATTTCTAAAAAACAAGGCAACGCTTAAGGTACACTTGCAGAGAGGTGAACCAAGAAAAAGCGGGTCTATCCCTGTCAAAGATACAACGGTTTCAGATACTATAAAAACCCTGCCCGACTTTGACTCATCTATTGCCCTGTCAAAACTGACAGTTAAACTGAGTCAGGATACGTTAAAAAAAGTTGACACTTTAATAAACATAAAATCGAAATCAATTGCCAGACCTGATACAATACTACACCGTTATGACACTCTTGTAACACCTTCAACTCCAGTGGCAGATCTTCAACCGCCATTTCGCAAAAGACAGAAAAGTAAAGATTCTACACTTATAATCGATTCAATCGTTTCGGTTACGAAAACAACGCGTATTGAAGCATATCTTGACACAGTAGTAAAACTAAAAACAACATCCGTAACCCAGGTCGATTCTATCCTTGACAGTATTGTACTTTCAGATACGGTGCGTTATGTGTGCAAAACATCACATTTTTCGATCGATACGATTCTTGAAACTCCAAAGATTACAAAATACTCCATCACAGATGAACACATTGTAATTACCATCGACACAACGGTGATGAAAGCAGATTCTTTTTCCATTCCAATTGTCTATGGAAACAATATAGCGTATGAAATAAGTGATCTTCTCGCCAGCAGGAAAGAAGACCCGATCTCTTCATATGGACCCAGACGTACTGCGGTATTTGAACTCAATTTGGACTCGCTCTGGAAAAAACTTAAAGGACCGGCTACAGCCACACACCCTGCCTTTAACAAGATTCTTTCAGCAGGTGTTGCTATTACTGGTAAATACGATTCAACGTTCATCAAAAACAAGACCGATTTGACAGACACAACAATTACTGTGTCCTGGTGTGTATCAGAGTTCAGATACACCAATGGCAGGGAGCTTTTCAAAGGGGATAAATTCTGGGGAATCAAGACCATAATCCCTGAAAAAGAAACCGTTCTTCCTATCGAGAAAAACCTTCAGGAGATTCTGTCACGCTCGGTGAATCCGCAAGCAAAAGTTTACTTGTATCTTGAAGTACTGACATCGAAACACTTCGAAAAACAGGTTATCTGGAGTAAACCATCACTGATTTCAGTTTTAACAACATCAAAGTAGTAAAATGAAAGAACAATTACGAATGAAATATCTTACTTATATTCCTGTAGTTTTAGCACTGTTTTTTGCAGTTCCCGTTTCATCACAGTTTTCCAACCTGGGTCTTCAATACCCTCTTGGTGTGCCCAAGCTTTCCGGAACCGGTTCATCACTGTCTCTTGGCGGTTGTGCGACTGGAATCAGTAACGACTTTTTTGGTTTCACAAAAAATCCGGCCAATCTGGGAGTAATGAACAGAGCGATTTTTTCCGGTCTGCTTTCATTGAAATTCATGTCACTGAATGATGACATCACAAATTCACAGCATACATCATTTGAACCTAATTCATTCCTCTTCTCTTTTCCATTAGCTAAATATGGCGCCATAGGAGTTGCGTTTAATCAACTCAGTGCAACGGATCTGATATTTAAAACGGACACATCCTTTTCGATCAGAGGTAATCAGATCAGTACCACCCGCGGTATAGTCAGTGATGGTGGAACGACGGAATGGCAATTAGGTTACGGCCTTACACCATTAAAGAATCTTCGGGTCGGTATAGCTTACCAGCGAACGTACTTTAAAAACAGCTGGCTTCGTTATATCAAAAATGATATAACACTTTCCGATTCACTTGTAGATTCAACCAATGTAACAGTGTCATCAAACGGGTTCTCCGGTGGAGTAATGTATACAATCGACAAGTTGACACTTGGATTGTCCGGTAAATATTATACCAAAGGCAGCCTGAGTATAAAAAACTCTTCGTGGGGAGTAAACAGATATGTTGATACTGCAGCAGTTCCAAAAGAACAAATAGACAGTACCAAAACATCAGGCGAAGCGACACTTGCGCCGGTTCTGTCACTTGGTGCATCATACAAACTCTCACCTGCGTGGCTTGTTGCTGCAGATGTCGATATCACCTTCTGGGAACAATTCCATACCGATAAAACGCTGCAATATGGTAAACCAGCTGAGCTCTCGAATGCAGTAAATGTCAGTATCGGTACACAATATATTCCTGCACCAAATCTTCTTACTCCAAAGTACTACGAAATTATCCAGTATCGTGGAGGATTTCGATTTACTCGCCTCCCTGGTTCAGAGGCCTACGAAACAGCACTGACACTTGGTACTGGACTTCCATTAAAACAGGGTGGTGGTATTTTCGATTTGTACATCGAAGCCGGTCGCAGATGGGATAAACGTTTTTCAGGCTTATCAGAAAATTTCTTTGGGTTTAGTATCGGCCTCAACGGTGGTCAAAAATGGTTTCAGTCCACTGAAGAAGGTTATTGACAGGTTCGTGTACCCGGACTTAAAATCGAACACTCTTTACGGAGTTGATTTTGAACGTTAGACGGGAAAGACATACATCTAAAAAAATAAGTACAAACTCTTTGCAGGAAGTTGTATCGAAAACTCCTTCTGCATTACAAAATCTGAACCCCCTTGAAAAAAATATGGATCAAAAACTTTCAGATCCCGCTGCAGCTGCAAGCAAAGAGGATACTGAGATTCAACCTTCTACGGTTACAGACCCGCAAAACTCTGCCCCCCGCTACGGTTTCAATACAGATATACCAGACCGTTACAATGAAACCTACATAGTGGCAATTCCCAGGGATCCCAACTGGCTCTATGTTTATTGGGAATTTTCTGATGAAACTGCGCATTTGATGAACTCCAACCTTGAGCAAACCGGTTCAAAACTGGTGCTTCGGCTTAAAGAAACTGAAGTTGCCGAAACATTTGAAGATGTTTTGTCATTTCAGGTGGATGTCAATGATTTAAGCACCGGACAATATGTTCCGATGCCTGAGTGCAGCAAAGAGTTTCAGATCGAGTGCGGTTTTTTTTCTGAAAGAGATGGTTTTTTTCCGATAGCCATATCTGATCCAGTTACCATTCCTCAGGCAGAAACAGGAGGCCAGACATTTGATATTTTTGCCTCAGAAGAGGAGAAGAGAACTACCTTGTTCGATACTGTAAATGCATCACCAGCTGAACCATCAGATAAAAAACTAACCGACCTTTTCAACTCACAAACCTACTCATCATACTCAAAACCCATTTCCAGTTCTGCAGGAAGTATATTTTAGTCTGTATTTTGCAAGAGTGCAGAAATGCCTTTAAAACAGCGTGTGATTTAAAACAGTTACTGCAACCCGCTCCTGTTTTTTAATCACCAATAGTGCAACAAACAATTCAGCGACAATATCTTTACATCGGTTTTTTAATGAACACTGCTTATAAAAACATCTCTCAACCTAAAGGTTTTCTGGCGATAGTGCTCCATGCGCATCTTCCATTTGTTCGTCATCCCGAGAGTGACTATATGATGGAGGAAAACTGGTTGTATGAAGCGCTTACGGAAACGTATCTACCGTTGCTTGCTTTTTTCAACAACCTTGAACAGGACCGTATTCCATTTCGTCTTACAATGTCCTTAACTCCGACACTCTGTTCCATGCTCAATGATGATCTGCTTCAGGAACGATATATCAAATATCTCACCCGACTGATACATCTGGCTGAAAAGGAGATTGAACGGACAAATGGTAATGAGGTGTTGAATACAACAGCAGAGATGTACCTTGAACGTTTCAATCGCTGCATGATGCTTTTCAGGGATATGTATGGGGGCAATGTTGTAGGAGCATTCAGGAGACTGCAGGATAAGGGTTTGCTTGAAATTATCACTTGTGGTGCCACGCATGGTTACCTGCCCAATATGCAGATGAACCCTAATGCGGTACGGGCTCAGATTCTCACAGCGGTAAATTCCTACCGCAAATTCATGGATCGTGACCCTAAAGGAATCTGGCTGCCGGAATGCGGGTATTATCCGGGACTTGAAAAATTTCTCCATGAAGCGAATATCCGTTATTTCTTTACAGAAACGCACGGGATTCTATTCGCAGAACCCCATCCTGAAAATGGTGTTTTCGCGCCTGTTTACTGTAACGAAGCACCTGTTGCGGCTTTTGGAAGAGATATTGAATCCTCCCGCTCTGTGTGGAGTGCTGAAGAGGGGTATCCGGGGCATCCATCATACCGCGATTTTTACCGTGACATCGGGTTCGATCTGGATATGGACTATATCAGCCCCTATATCGATCCGATTGGTATACGTATCAATACTGGTATCAAATACCATCGAATCACCGGTAAAGATGTCGAAAAAGAGCTGTATATACGATGTGAAGCACTCAAGACTGCCATGGAGCATGCGGGGAATTTCATGTTCAATCGGGAAATGCAGGCCCAGTATTTACATTCCATGATGGATCGCCCCCCGATCATTACAGCCCCTTATGATGCGGAGCTTTTTGGTCACTGGTGGTTTGAAGGACCGGAATGGCTGAATTTCCTTATTAGGAAAATCGCATTTGAACAGAACAACATACAAATGATAACACCATCAGATTATCTTGAATTATTTCCGGAAAACCAGATTGCATCTCCATCATTTTCAAGCTGGGGTGAAGGCGGATACTCTGAAGTGTGGCTGAATAAGAACAATGAGTGGATCTACAGACACCTTCACAAAATGGAAGAACGGATGATTGAACTTGCTCAGGCATATCCGCAAAGTGACGGGTTGCTCAAAAGAACGCTTAATCAGATGGCACGGGAGTTGATGCTTGCAGAATCGAGCGATTGGGCTTTTATTATGAAGACTGGAACGATGGTTCAATATGCTGTACGACGTACCAAAGAACACATCGCAAACTTCCTGCGACTTTATGAAGATATTCATCACAACCGCATCGATCAAAACTTTGTCAACTTACTTGAATCGCACAACAATATTTTTCCCGAAATTGATTACAGAGTTTACGCTTAATATTTCAATCGCACAACGACCTATAACCTGGAGTTTCTCATGAACCTGCGACTGATCATTACCTCAACCCTGACATCAGCACTCACCATCTTTGCACAAACTAATGAAAAGTTCAACTGCTACGGCTCCATCGGGTACGGATTTGGCAGCGGCGGGCAGTTATTCTCATCAACCACCATCGAGAATATAGAAACAACAGAACGAAAGGATCATTACCTCAATTACGGTCAGGGTATTAAATTTGATTTTGGCCTGCAGTATTTTATGATGGAAAACGTTGCTTTACAAGTTGGATTCAACTACACTCCCGGTGCTCCCGGTATTAAAACAGAATACAGCAGGGGTGTCTCCGTTGCAGGAATCACCTCCAGCATTTTAGACAGTACTGTTGAGTATCACCGTCATATGTTCGGCCTTAAAGCAATGGTAGTACCCCGCTTCGAAATTTTGGAACTCCTTAACATGCACACTGGGGTCGGTATAGGATTTTACTGGAATGCACTCAGCTATGAAACGACCAGAACCATTGCGGATTCAACCCAGACAGAGAAAGGTTCTATCAAATCTGCGCCATCACTTGGATTAAATGGATTAATCGGTGTAGATTACCCGTTAAACGATCTTTTATCATTATTTGGTGAAGTCGGTTTCGACATGACCAGTTTCAGATGGACAAAACAAAAGATCAAAGAGACCGATATCACCGGTAATTCTATTGGAAGCTACAATTTCGAAAAAGACACCCCAAATCAACGGCCACCATTACGTGTTTCAGGTTCGAACTGGAGACTGAGTTTTGGTGTCCGGTATATAATTCAATAATGAAAATTCTGATTTTGCGATTAAGTTCGATGGGTGATGTTGTTCTCACGACATCACTTTTATCGGCTATAAAAAATAAACACCCACAAGCACAGATCGATTTTGTCGTTAAAGAACAGTTCGCGCCACTACTTGAACACCACCCGGCAATTTCCCGGCTGCACAAACTCGGTAAAGAGCCAGGTGCACTGAAAAATCTTAAAAAAGTACTGAAGACCTCTCAATACACAGCAATTCTGGATCTCCATAACACATTTCGCAGTTTTTATCTTAAATTTAACTGCGGAGTACCACTGATCAGGACCCTTTCCAAAGGGTATTTCAGGCGATTTCTCCTTGTAAAGTTAAAGTATAATCTCTACAGAAATAAGCAAGAGTCAATTATCGACCGATATGCTCAGACTGCCGCAGATTTCGCAGATTTACCGATCAGACACGTCCCTGAGCTATTCATTCCGGAAGCCTATGAGCAGCGTGCTGCCTGCGCGCAAAGCGAAACCGGTAGTTTGCGCATAGTATTGATTCCCGGTTCTGCACACCCCACAAAGGAGTGGCCAATAGATCGTTTCGCAGAAACGGCATCAATACTTTCAAGCAGGTACAAGGCTCAAATTATCATACTGGGAGGAAAACCTGAAGTCGAGGCAGGTAAGATTATCAGCGAAAGAGCTGGTGGCGAAAGCCTTGATCTGACCGGCAAAACATCTCTTATGGAAACCGCTGCAATCATTAAAAATTGTGATCTGATACTATCTGTAGATACCGGATGTATGCACATAGGCTGGGCATTTCAGAGAAGAATGGTCTGTATTTTCGGATCTACCGTTCGTGAGCTTGGCTACTATCCCGACTACAAGGATGCAATCATTGTAGAGAATAATAATTGCAACTGCCGCCCATGCTCACATAATGGACGAAAAAGATGTCCGAAAAAGCATTTCAGATGCATGAATGAGATAACTACAGAGATGGTTATCAATGCTGCAGAGAAGTTATTAAAACAACAGTATGATACATAATGTATATTTCTCTGCCTTAAAGGGGCATATACAACTACCACAAAACCAGGGGTTTTTGTTACGGCTGGAAAAGTTCTATGGCTACTGATATATAACAGTTTTTTCTTTCCCTTGCTGTACCTTTCTTTCATTGTCGGTTCATTGAGCAATAGAAAGATACGTACAGGTTTTCGGGAACGCCGCGGATGGAAAAACGCCCTCAGAGCCTCTGTTGAAAATCTCAGGTACAAAGATTCGATCTACCTTTTTCATGCAACTTCGGTTGGTGAACTTCAGCAGGCACTCCCGGTGATACGGATCCTGAAATTAAAAAACCCTGCAATTTCTGTCGGAATCTCTTTTTTTTCTCCCTCGGGGTACCATTTTTTCAAAGGTGATCCCAACGTGGATTTTGTCTGCTATCTCCCATTGGATTCATGGTTTAACGCGAAAACTTTTTTTTCAATAATCAAGCCGAAATGCTGGATTATTTCGAAATTTGATGTATGGCCGAATTTCACGTTCAGATCTTATATGATGAAGATACCATCATTTATCATCTCCGCAACACTTTCCTCATCATCAAAGCGTCTCAATCCGATACTCAATGGGCTTAATAGAAATCTCTACTCATGTTTTTCCGGAATTTTTCCGATTTCCATTGATGACTGCAACCGGTTCGCGGCTTTTTACCCGAAAAAGGATGCTCTGATCGTTACAGGTGATACACGGTTTGACCAAGTGGTGTACAGAAGCGAAGGAGCTACTGAAAAGGCGCGTATGCTGCCCTTCGCAAAGGATGGGAAAAAGTTTCTCATGCTTGGAAGCATCTGGGAAAATGATGCTGAAGTAGTGATACCGCCGACAGTTTCGATCCTGAGAGATTACAGTGATCTTTACAGTATAATTACCCCGCACGAACCGCATGATGAGTTCTGCAGAAGCATCGAAAAGCCGTTTCAAGACGCGGGGATATCATCAGTGAGGTTTACACAAATTAAAGATGGCAGCCGTTGTGAGTCGAGAGTAATCATTATCGATACGATAGGCCTTCTTGCGCAGATTTACAGTATAAGTACCCTCGCCTATATCGGAGGCAGTTTCAGTACGGGGGTTCACAACGTAATGGAACCTGCAATAATGGGGATTCCTGTCATTTTTGGTCCACGTCACCACAACTCATTCGAAGCCCTTCAAATGAAACAGCGAGGCAGTGCCTTTGAAATAGCCTCTTCGCAGGAGTATGATCAGATAGTACGAAAATTGCTCAATTCAGAATCATATATGAGAGAGACCGGAATTTCGGTCAAAAAATATGTCCTTGAAAATATCGGGGCTGCACAACGAATATTTAACGAGTTAGAGAAGACCCTTGAAAGTACCATTTCCTAAAAAAATCCAGATCGAGACCACCATTCTTTGCAATGGAAACTGTACCTACTGTCCACAAAAACAGATTAAACGTCGACCCTACTATATGCCTGATGAGATGATCCATAAAATCATCGATGATTCCCGGGGACAGGGTATTATTTTTCGGCCGTTTCTTCAGAACGAGCCATTTACAGATAAGCGAATGCCGGAAATCATCCGCTATATCAAAAAGGATCCAACAGCATCAGTTGAGATCAATACCAATGCAGGTCTTCTCAACAGGGAGCTCTCCGAAGCGATCATCGATGCAGGATTGGATTGTATCCGGTTTTCCATCGATGGCTTCAGTCAGGAGACATTCAATGCATCAGGCAAAGGCACCGAATACGATAAAGTAAAGGAAAATGTGATCATATTCCTTGAGATTGCAAAGAAAAAAGCTCCTTCGATGGAAACATATGTTCGCATGGTGGACATGGATATTAACAAACACGAGCAGAAAGAGTATATCGATTTCTGGAGTAAGTATACCCATGCGCAGATAGTGCCTCTTTACAATTGGCCATGGATGGGACAAACCGGCTGTATCCCCCGCCCCTGTCCGAAGATCCGCGATGAGATGTTTTTTTGCGTTGATGGGAATGCAGTGCTGTGCTGCTGGGATTTTAATGAGCGGGCTGTTATTGGAAATGTCAGCAGTGAATCAGTCACTGAAATATGGAACGGTGAAAAAAACCGCTCTTTCCGTGAGCTGCTGTCAAAGGGTAAACGTGAAGAGATTACACTCTGTTCGCGCTGTGATGGCTTCGCAACATACGATTTTTCCAGCTGGCCTGGGTACTGAGAACTGACTTCAGCAGATCGTCTCTATCGGTGCTTTACCCTTAAGATCGACGCAGTTGCTCGATAAATAATTTTGCGGATCAGGAATCTGATTTGTACAGGATGCAGGCAGCTCCTGTGCATATTTCTGAAGAAAAATCTCACCGTAATGCTGCCATGTTTTATCAAACCGCATCTGTGAGCGGCGTTTTACGACAATTTCAGTTGTAACGATAACTCTTCTTCCCTTTCGCATCTGCATCGACATGTCAAGATCAAAAAAGTATGGTCCATCAAAAGATGCATCGTCAAATGCCACGTATTGAAACAGTTCGGTTGGAATCGCCATGAATGTACCATCGCATGCGACAACATCAAAATCCCCATTCTCCTGTGAGTAGACAACTGCAAAAAAATCACCGTTTTCAAGGTGATGAACAACACGTCCTTTGATGAAGGGACGACCAGCTGCAGTCATGGAACACTTGTCTTTATAAAGAAACTGGGTTCCTGCGACACCAATCATTCCAACAGACTGGTCCTGGAACTTACTTCTGAGAATATTACCCCAGTTCATCTTCATGAAATAGACATCATCCGGAATAAACACACAGAGATCACCCTTTGCCTGAGATACTCCATAGTTATAAGCGCCGGCCAGACTGATTCCATTGCTCCCGTCAATGACAATATATTCGTATTCAGTTCCGGCAGTCTTAGCAAGATTACGCTCCTGTATTGATCCGGCCGAATATTTAGTTGTACACGTTATAACACTTATCATCCTGTGCTACCCCTTTACTCAATATTACTGTTTTCTTTTTTCATTCTCAACGGCAATTTTTCACCCGGCTTGATTTCACGCCCTTTTTTAAGACTCTCAAAACCAAACCGGGATCTGATCGTATCAGCGGTGACCTCTGAAACTTCAAGCCGTTGCTGCCCGTCGCTGCCGGAAAAAAGGTCTTCCTGCACTTCATTGGTTAACCCCGTTAAACCAACACCAATCAACCGTAATGCCCGTTCATGAACACTCCCCATTAATACCAGCGCATGTTCAAAGATAATTCTGGCAAGATTGGTCGGTTGCGTTATCGTAATTCTTTTTGAATGACGCGAAAAATCCGATAACCTCCAGGTAAGCACAATAGTGGCTCCCTTAACATTGCTCTGACGTGCACGAAGCGCAACATCCTGAGCAAGTTCATACACCACCTGCCGCCACTGCAGACGATCTGATGAATCCCGGTTAAAAGTAGTCTCCCTTGATATTGATTTAGCAGCATCACCTGTCTCTACCAGACGATCATCAATGCCTCTGCATAAAGAGAACAGAGAGTTACCAACCTTTCCAAAGTGACGGATCAGTATATCATGAGGTACTTGCTGAAGGTCCCCGATAGTATAAATACCAAGGGTCTGGAGAACTACTGCGCTTTTTTTACCAACCCCCCAGATTCGATTCACATGCATTGGTGCCAACCACTCCAGAACTGCCTGACGTTCAAATGGTACGATCGTTATCCCATCGGGCTTATTACAATCTGATGCAATCTTAGCCAGAAATTTATTAGGAGCAACACCTATGGACCCTGTTAGATTCTGCTCCCTTTTCAAAGCGTCAGATATCCGTTTTGCAGCCAGATCCATCGGACCGAAAAGTTTTTCAGTTCCGCTCATATCAAGAAACGCTTCATCAACAGAAACTGGTTCTACCAGCGGTGTAAATTTTTCGAACAGATCGAAAATCTGACGGGATACCTGATCGTATAGTGCCATCTGAGGCTGTACAAAAATTCCACCGGGACATCGCGAATATGCTTCATTTATCGGCATTGCAGAGTGTATCCCGAATGTACGAGCCTCATAACTTGCAGTCGAAACGACTCCGCGTTTTCCCGGTTTTGCACCTACAATCACGGGTTTTCCACGATATGATGGATTTTCACGCTGCTCGATAGCAGCATAAAACGCATCCATATCAACATGGAATATGACTCGTCTTAAAGACATCCGCAGCAACCCGTAATCTGCAACTGAAAATATGTGTAAAATACAGGTTTAAAATACAATAGTTTATACAAAAATGCTGGAAGAATTACCACGCTTCAGTATCTAAAATGAAACAAAGCTTCAGGAAGCCACTCTGTATGTTCTCTACCCTATCCAATCAACCAGTATTCTCACATCATCAATATCACCATCAACAATTTCAAGTGTAAGCGAGTTCACACCTTTATCGATTAGTTTTCTAATTACCGGTTTAAGATTCATGTCACTGTGATTATAAAAGTGTGTGTGCGAATCACCAAGACGTTCAAGAGGGGTTTCACCTGTACATAAATTATGATTTAAATGCACTCCAACTATGTTCTTTTCATCAATTATCCTGAATGTTTCCTCTTGAAAGTCAAACGAGTGAAGCAGTGATGAACACCAGAAATGCCCAAGATCAAACCACAGATTTTCAATCAGTCCATGGATCTCTTCAGGACGCTGCAGTCCGCTTCCCATTCCGGGAAAATCATTTTCAAGTGAGATGACCTTATGGGGAAACGCTGCCTTGAGCCGGGAGCAATTTTCACTGAATCGACTTTTAAACAGGTTGAATTGATCTGTTGTAAATACTGCAGGGTTCATGATGAATGAGTCATTGAGTGCATACGCAGATCCAATACATTTTTTCATCACTTTCCGGTAATTTTTCATATCGTGGACAATTGGTATATCAGCCATGAAAAATCCGTGAAAGAAGATCAGATCACTTCCCCAGTATGCGGTCAACTGATCACAATCAAGGATTATAGAATGTGCTAGATCATAGTGCGGTGATGCCAGATTGGCAAAATACTTCGCGAAAACCGGTGAGTGTACACTGAACTTGATCTCATTGCGCCAGGGCAGCAATGCGTTGTAAAGGTCACGTCCGATGGAGTTGTGAAGCTGTATACCAAATTCAAAACCCTGATTTTCAATGAAACTCCGGATTTCGCCGATTTTGTTTTTCACATTATCAACAGTAAAAAACATTGAACTGCATTCGATTCGCATTATGTTTCCCGGTAATCTGAAACGTTACATTTTAAAGTTGAACTATGTATGATGGGTTGATGCATTATATACAGGCGAAAGCTGGCTTTTTATCTTATTAATCAAGTTATCAAAAACGATGTACCGATTTCTCTTTTCGAATTGATTTGCTTCAAATGCAATGTACCCCATAATGGTATTAAACAGGGTAACACTTCCGGATATCTCAACGAGATCATCATCTAAAAAATGAGCACTCGAAACAGCCGATTTTGCCTGAGGTTCGATTATGTTTATTTCTTTGAGCGATGAATATTCTTCGGTGTTAAGTTTAATCGAGCAATCGCAATGTTCACAGGATGCATCTTCCTCTGTATGAATAATAGCACCCATGACCCCTTTCCAGTTTTTAATGACTCCACTATGACCACAGGAGGAACACCACCAGTGAAGTTGAGGGGGGTCTTCTTCAAGGCGAACGATTATCTCTCCGGGGCAAGGCTTGCGATCGGGACGTTTTCGACATTTCAAAAATGTCTGAATCTCATTTCCCGGAGGAGCAAATGTAGCAGCAGAAACCATTCTACTGAAATACTCAGAATGCGTTATTAGTATAGATCGCAAGCGCATTATATCCTGATGTCCCTGTAGTAACTTCAATCTTTAAACCGTGTTCTGAATCTTGCTTCCATAAGTACTTACAAAACTACTATATGCAATCCCTGCCGGCGCTAAAAAATTCAGACTGTGCACTCTTTAACAAACAAACAGCAGATTCGAGAACCTCTCGCATCTGAGGAATTGTTATCATTTTCAATGCGTCGGAATAGTTAACCCAGGTTGGCTCTCTCCCGGGTTCTCCGTCCGCATTTGATGCTTCGTAGCGTGTTAGAAAATAAGCAACTCTGTGATCTTTATCATTGTATGAAAATCGTACTTTCGAAATCTCTTCGAGAATTGTTCCGGTAACACCGGCCTCTTCCATCAGCTCGCGTTTCGCTGCCACGGCAGCACTTTCGCCCGGTTCGATATGGCCCTTAGGGAAAACCCACTTCCGGGGTGTTTTTTTCGATTTGATCAGCAGTATCTCGAAAGAACCACTCTTTGGCCTGAATGTAACCGCACCAGCCTGCTCGATAATAGTACTCATAGTTATTTATTTACATCCACAGTTCTGTTCAAGTTTTTATTAAAGATACCTTTTACAAAATGTATATTTTCAAATATAACAAAAGCCAGATTTATTAACGAATTGCTTCTATGAAATTTTTCAGTTCACTTTCGGGTTTATTAACCAGAGTTAATGCACGTCAACTATTTTCATCCGGATTTAAACTATCTGGAATTATTCTTCTTATCGTGATCGTCATTGTAACACTGTTTTTATTTACCGGAAGAGTATTTGTTGAACTCTTCGGTTGTCTTGTACTCCCATTTCCTCGTCGGAAAAAGAATAAACCAGATTAAGACTGGTTAGAATTTGCGGTCAATGAGCTCAGATCCATGAGTTGCATCAAAACATGTTTATAGTATCTCGACTTTGAAATTTAATTCTGACAAAATAAGGGCTTCTCTGCTTTGATTTTTTCCGCAGATAACGGTGTAATGTGAAAACTCATATCTTTTTTTGTAGTTTTTCCTGAGAGAATCGAAAAATTCCGGTCGTTCCTCGATACTTTTTGTTAGAAAACTACATTTACGCATATCTTCATTCAATATTGGAAAGGCCCCGCTGACTGCATCAAAATATGGGTTCAGAGATCCCCTTAAGTCAATATTGCCTGCAGATTCACCAGGTATCTCCTCTGGCAATGACCAGACAGGCTGCTTAAAAAAATAGGCACATGCAGAGTGATAGATCTGTAGTGCACCCCGAATCTTGCCATCATAGGAGTATCCTGCAATATGAGGTGTTCCGATCGTTGTTAATTTAAACAGATCAGCATCTATCGAAGGCTCATTTTTCCATACATCGAGGATCAGCCCGCCTAAAGACGATCTGCTGGATTTGAGCGCATTTTCGTCAATAATATCACCTCGACTGGTGTTGATAAGTACGGCACCATTTTTCATTTTTGACAGGAATTCGCTACTTACCATCCCCGATGTTGCATCCTCCCCATCAGCGGTAAGAGGAACGTGAATAGATACTATATCTGAATTCCCGAGAACTTCATCACGAGAGATATAGATATCACTGCCGATAATTCTTTTTTTGGGTGGATCGTTTAAAAGACACTCGATCCCGAGTATTTCAGCATGATGAAAAACTTTGCTTCCAACATTTCCAACACCTATAATCCCTAATTTCATTGAGGATAGAGGTTTTTTTAGTGTTGAACTGAGAGTCATAATCGCAGACAATACATATTGAGCTACCGATTCAGAATTGGAGCCAGGCGCGTAGGCGAATCCGATATTATTCGCTTTAAGATATTCTGTATCGACATGATCTACTCCAATTGTAGCGGTAGCAACAAATCGTACTGCTGTATCTTTCAATAATGATTCATTTACAGGAGTTACTGATCTTACCAGCAGAACAGTCGCATCCTCAATAATCGCTCTGGTTATTGATCGTCCGGGACATGTAAATACATCTCCATAATCAGAAAACATTTCTCTCACAAACGGAATATTTTCATCAGCAACAACTTTCATTCTTGCCAGACTCCATGAACGTAAATGTAAAAAACGCCTCAACGTTAAATTCAGTATATAATATCAGATTTTTAAATACAAAAGATATCGATAAAAAAATGTTAAATGATTGATCCCAAAACAAACACTATATTCTGATTTAAGCACCAAAGAAGGGATGTATGCAATCCGCCACGAATTTGGTACATAAGGACGGGTTTTAAAATAATTCATTTCACAGGCTTTTATTCATTGTAACCTGAAATACGTAGCGGATTGATGCGTTTTTGAGGTTTCTAAGGATTAATTAAAATACGTTTTTTCAAAAAGATTGAATACTACTGGGCATCATGTATTTTTTAGTGAAATATTCTCCTGAGATGGTATAATTTTCTATTATGAACTTTTACGATAAAATTTCCGCATCGGTACAATGTGCAATTCTTGGTGATGCAATGGGGGTTCCTGTTGAATCAGAAACTACCAGTGATGGATCACTTTGTTCAGTCAAAAATATGCTTGGTTATGGCAGATTTGATCAGCCGGAAGGAACCTGGTCTGATGACAGCTCCATGATTCTGTGCACAATGGACAGCCTTATTCAGGGATATGACCTGGAACACCTGGGTAAAACCTTCTGCAGGTGGCTGTTTGAATCCTACTGGACTGCAAATGGTCTGGTGTTTGACTCCGGGCTCACAACGTTCGTAGCTCTGGATCGAATCAGAACCGAAAATTACAGTGCACGGTCCAGTGGCTGCATTGGTGAAGATGACAACGGAAACGGCTCATTAATGAGAATTATTCCGGCTGCTCTATATTTTTACACAGATCCGGTACCGGCATTTCTCGATAAAATTCATCAGATCTCTGCAATCACCCACGCCCATTCCCGTTCTCTGATTGGTTGTGGAATATACAGTCTTCTGATAAAAGAGCTTCTACTTAACGAGAATAAAAGTGAGGCACTCCGTAGTGCAATCGACAAAGCCCTTGAATACTACGGGTCCGGAAGTCTGTTTAAAAATGAACTTCCTCACTATATGCGAATTCTCTCTTTTGAACTTCTATCCTGCGAAGCGGCAGACATTCACTCTTCAGGATACATTGTCGATACCCTTGAAGCTGCCATCTGGAGTTTCATGAAATTCGATACCACTCTGAATGTTCTTGCGTCATCAATTAACCTTGGCAGAGATACCGATACCAGTGGTACTGCAGCTGGAGGCATAGCAGGACTTCAGTATGGCCTGAGTGACATCCCTACAGAATGGCTTGACTCTCTTGCACGGAAAAAAGAGGTAGAGATGCTTATTAATAAATTTGCACACGCAATCCCTCAAGCCTGACAGTATAACCACGCGAGTTCATACTGTCATTGAGACGAAACGTGTGGGAGGTGCTGTTTGAAACCTGTTCATATACGAGACTATGACCTGCTTGTCATAGGTGAATGTTTTATAGAATTACGTGCCGAAAATGACGTAAACAGAAATAGCAGCTACGAAAAGGATATCGGCGGAGCAGATGTGACGGTAGCGGCAACGGCCGCAAGGCTGGGTTCAGGAGTATCGATGGTTTCATCGGTTGCTCGAGATCCATTCCACAGTATGATCCGTGAGCGGCTTCAGGGCCAGGGGATCAACATCGACCATGTGGTTACCAATACCGGATATAATGGAATTTACTTTACATGTTCCAAATTCCCCGATCAGCGTGAGTACCTCGTCCACCATCCAGGGTCTGCATCGGAATTCATTGTTCCGTCAATGATTTATGATGATCTGATTGAGAACTGTAAAATTGTCTACGCATCCAGTGAACTTCAGTCGGTATCCCGTGCCGCGCGCCATACAGTTTTTAAAGCATTTCACTTTGCACACAGTAATGACATTATGGTTGCCTACGATCCTAACCTTCGCCTTCAGCGATGGACACTTGATGATGCAAAAGAGAGCCTCTGGAGTGTGTTGCCCCTGCTGGATGTGATTTTTCCATCATCACCAGATGAAAGTAAAGCGTTGTTCGGGTATGAGCGTCCCCTTGATGTGATAGGCTTTCTATGGGACCGTGGCGTTTCGATTGTCGCGGTAAAGAATGGTCCCAACGGATGTGTTATCGGTTATGATGGAAAAGTTGAGGAATTTCCTCAGGAGAACGTTTCAGAACCGATCAAAGATGTCACTCTGATCGGAAGCTCGTTTGCCGGTGGATTTCTTCACTGCATTGCCCGCGGGTTTGATCCATTTACAGCTGCACGATTTGCGAATTCAGTCGCCCTTTTCAAAGCACTCAAGGGTGGCGGCATAAACTCTCTTCCCACACATGAGGATCTTAACGAATGAGCGAGTCGAAATGGTTCGTTGTCATTCCTCCATCGGGTGCAGCAAGAGTTGTCGCACAGCATACTGCAAATAATTTCATTGAAAAAACAGGCGCGCGTAACGTCAAAATATTTGACACGCTCATTTATCAGAATTCGTTCCAAACTCTATTAAAAAATCCTGATGAAACACTGGTCGTTGACCTTATCAATCAGTCACTTATTGTCAGCTGTCTTGATTTTGGAACTACTCATTTTTTTTCCGGTGCACTGAGTCCTGTTTCCCTCTTTTCACTCGAAATACTTAAAAAACAACATATCAAAACGATCCACTGGTTTTATGAGGATTTTAACAGAGCAACTTACTGGAAATCGATTCTCCAGGGCTACACAGTTTTCCTTAGTATACAAGAAGGACCATTTCCGGAGATCTGCAATAAACATCAGGTACAATGGCATCTTTTACCAACAGCGGCATCGATACCGCAGCCTGATGGTTTGAACGATGAGAGACGTCTCTTCGATGTTGCGTTCATCGGTATTCCCAGCTCCTATCGAATCAAGGTTCTTGAACAGCTTGCCAGGAGCGGTTTACGATGTATAATCGCAGGATCGGGATGGGAACAATACTCCGGACCACTACAGCCGGGTATTATCAGCGCTAAATGGGTGAACGAACATCAGTCAGCGCACGTTTTAAGCAGAGCTAAAATCGGATTGAATCTCTCTATCAATGATCCTGAAGGGGTAAATGACGTACACCTGAGCCCCCGCGTATTTGACATTTTGCGATCAGGCGCACTACTTCTTACTGAAGAAACGCCATTAAGCCATGAAATTATGCGTGAATTACGATTCGAAACATTTTCCTCCCCCGGCCAGATAGAAACGGTAATAAATTCCATATTACTTTCTTTTGCTGCATATGAAAGTGACCGTCTTAAAAATTTGCAGACAGTGAACACTTTCCACACGTATAGTAACCGGGTTAAACAGATTATTACACTGGTGGAATAGGTCGTTTCAGAGAGTAGCAGGTGACTGTTTTTACGCATGTCCGGAAACGTGGAACTTGTCTAATTTTTTTTTCACTGCTATAATCAGATATGTACCCACATTGGAGAATATTGTCATGCCACTTCAACTTGAAAGTCATAAAATAGCCTGTCTTCTTGAAATAATTGATAGAAACAGGTGGGAAAAAATCAGGAGACTCACACTGAATGATACTGAAACCGGGGAGAAAAACACCACTGAAGAGGGTGATATTTCAGCGGCTGATGTTCAGGCTGTCGTTTTCGCATCAGATACACCGTTTGGCCAGTCACTAGCAAAGATGCTTTCAGATGAAACAGTAATATCAGCGTTCAGCGATCCTGAAAAAGCGATCAACTTTACCATCGACAACTCCATTCTTACAATAATTCTGGATATTGACCCTCCATCGAACCCCTTCCATGCCCTTGACGTTTTCAACGCGCTCAAAATTCTTAATCCATCAATCCAATTTTTTGTTTGTACAAAAAGAATGACCTCTCAGGAAAAAGAACTCTTCGAACGTCAGGGATCTACAATAATCGAAAAACCAGTCCTGCGAAAACAGGTAAAATGGCTTATAGCACATATGGTGAAGAAATGAACAGTTCTTCTTTCTGACGTCAACCTTTTTAGTTTTTATTGATCTGCCCTTTCAGTTTTTCTATCTCTTTATCAATATCCTGAGCTTTCTTTTGAGACTTTTCCTGTTCAATTATACTTTTTTTCAAAGCTGCCATCTTTGATACCCGGGCATAAGCATAATCGATATCTTCCCGAACAATTTCAAGATTTCGTGAGAAAAAATGTTCTCTGTTGAATTCATCAACATACCTGTAATGCTCATCAATCTTCAATTTCATCTCTTTTTGATCCAGAAACAAACTATCTATTTTTTCAAGCGTTTCCACAGTCTGTTTTTCCATACCGAATGTTTCAACACTCTTTCCAAGCGCTTCGTAATTGGAACGGATCTGCTGATAGTGCTCCAAATTCTGCGACAGTTCCTCCTGTGATGGTTTTTTTGCACTGGCAAGCCGCGCCGATGCACCTCCCAGAATCTCAAGTGCAACATCGTAATTTTTCCGCATGAGATTAACATACCCCTCAAGTAGTGCTCCCTCTCCAAAATTTACAACCCATTTTGTCAGGCCTTGAAGGTCTCTGGAATATCCAAGACAGTCTTCGTATTGTTGAGCTCTCAGTGAAATCCATCCCATTCCAAGTAACGCATCCTCATAAATCAAACTCTTTTTGGGTATCATGGAAAGTGAGGCCAGAGCATTGGCATACTCCTTCTCTTCATAAAAAATATACCCGGTAAAAAGGAACGTTCTGTAAACCATTTCCTCTTCCTGTGGAGTTTTTGAATTTTTACTTAAACAATCCTTCAGGTACAAGAGCGCTTTTTCATAATTTTCCTTTAAAATTTCCGCCACAGCCATCGAATGCCGTGCAAAAAGATAATCAACGTGATCATCCTGTACTTTAGAGAGCATTTCGATTGCCTTATCATACTCTTTTGTTTTAATATACGTTTCACCAAGAAGGTAATGTGCGTGATTTCGCAAACTATCTGGAACGCCAGCCTTTACAAGCTCACCATGTATTTTTTCGACATTTTTAGAATCGTCATTACGATAAAAAATATTCATCATTCCTGAATTTGCGTAATGAACAGATTTACTTTTTGAATATTTTATCGCAGATTTCTGATATTGAGTGCTGGATGCAACCCGTATATCAAGCATTTCTAGACATCGTCCGCTATACACACTCACCCAGTCATTTTTGACAAAATCAGGATATTCAACAAGAATTTTACTGAACACCCAGTATGCATCCCAGTATTTTCCTTCTGAATACAACATCATCCCCTTGTTGTACAAATCTGAAGGGATAAGACTTGCCTTACGTTTTAGACCCTTTGCGACAGTTTCTTTTCTCGGTTGCCCGAATTCAGCTCCGGCCATGAACGAATGTGCCGGGTATGCTCCGCCGTATGGTACTGCCATCTGGTAAAGAAGCGATATATTACGCACATCATCTGATGTAGGGATCTGAACCCCTCCCGAAAAACCAAAATATTTCATACCGACATGTCCGGTTACTTTAACTGAGTTGAATAACCGAATACCCAGTTTATAGGAAAAATCCATATCAAACGATTTATCTGATGAAGCATCAAATTCCGACTTTTTCGCCAGAATATCTCTTGCACTGAAATCAAATTGACTTTCAATCATACTTTTTAGAAAGGTTGCATACCATGACAGGGTCATGGAACTTGCATAATCTACTTCACCCTGAAGAATCAGATTATGTGTTGATACACCGAGTGTATGATAGCCAAGCTTCTCATGCTCCGAGAATCTGTAAGCAAGTGAAAAGTCACCTCCATAACCCTTAAATTCAGTACTGAAAGTTTTATTAAAAATATATTGAGCGTTAACCCCGATACTGAGCCCTTTTACAGGATTTATTGCATATGCAAGAATGGCGACGTTGTTCCTGTCTGATGCTTTTCCGGTAAAAACGATATCTCCGTTCCCATCAAATGCGGTTCCCTCATCGATCGAAGCACCGCTACCGGTATATGAAACTCCAAAGGTGTGCATCTTTCCAAGCGGCAGCAATACCGTCGCTTCACTGGTCTGATATTCTGCAGAAACGGTCATTGCATGAGTCAAATACACCGACATATACTGAATGTAAGATTGAAAAGCAGTATTAGTCATCAGGGAATGCGACGAATAAGCATCCCGCCATATCTGATTGATAAGATATTCACCTGGAAGACCATTTCCCGATATCGGTATTCCGTTCATCAAACAAACTGCCAGAGAAATTAAAACCCTAAATCGGAATCCCCTCTTTATAACAGACTTTGCATAATTCTTAGTTTTTGCCATGAAGAACACCTATTTTCGTTTTCAAAGTTGATTTTGCACCTGTACTGACAGAAACTTTGACAATAGCAGAATAGATCCCATTACCAACGATTCTGCCTTTTTTATTACATCCATTCCAGATGAAAAATATTTTGTCTCTCGATTTACTTACAGAACACTGTTCATCTTTTACAACTGGCAGACCAAGCGGATCATATATGGAAATTTTTCCACTTATGGTATCGATCCCCGCAATTGGCTTATTTGAAGATATCATCACGACAATACCCTTTGGTGAAGCATTTGTCAGTTGATTCAGTATCGTTGCAGGTACGGATGCAGTAGTTGGATCAGCAGGAGATGGGCATGTAATTACTGAAAAGGAGTATGTGTTGTTTCCTCTCCCCAATAATGCGCGGTGATTTGCGGGGTTGGTCTGCAACTTTCCATTAACATCACCAACCTGGGCTGTTTCGTTTATCCAGATCGAATCAGCGCTCCCCGGGGACTCTCTTCCGGTGATAGAGGATACAAGAAATGTATGCGTTTCATTACTGTTTTTAATTGAAGACAGCGTCATCAGGTAGTTCTGATTCGACAACGGATCAAAAAAACGGAATGGTGACTGGTTCTGTATCGGGGCTACGTTTTCAGAAAAAACAACTACCAGTGTATCATCTCCCGCAAGTGGCTGATCACCCGGAGTGAACGCACCTTTTACAATCACCGGCGCCATGCTGTCTTCAATTGCAACAGCCAGAGCACCGATAGACCCACCTCCGGGCAGGTTGGTTACAGCATTGATACGAAGCTGTTCATTCTGATAAACACCCGTAAATCGTTTCGAATTTGGTGAAGGAGTTGCAAGAAGAACATCAAATCCCTGACTGCTGATAACTACGCTGCTTACTGTGCTTGTCCTGTTTCCATTAGTTGCAGATATCCAGATCTGATTTTTCAGAATTTCAGTCTCATCAACCTGGAACCTGTCTTTCTCCTGTATTACACGGATGACATCAGGAAATCCATCCGCATTCTGGTCCAGATACCACGCCTTTACCGGGGCAAGTACCCTGGCTGGCCCTATTCTGCGGATTTCGCGAACGACATCGATTGCAATCTTTGGGTTCTGGTATACCGCGATCACACTGTCGTTATCACCATTTTGTAAAATATTATCAATTAACGGTGAGCCTGTCGCCCTCGTAAATTGCGCAAAATAGTACTTATCATTACTTGCAGTATTTAATAACAGTGAATCAGAACCGCTTTTATTTTTTATTCTGAGCACGACATCACCTGATGTAACATTGTCAAATGGATAATACCGGATTTCAATATTTTTATCATCATCCGAAATTGTACCAGTGACCTCTGCCCCATTTACGAGAAATGCTATCCTTCCCTGCGGGCGGCATGAAATTTTTATATCCGCAGGAACTGGTACACCCGGCTTTGAGTTGATAACCACTTTGTAAGTATTTGTTGAATCCCTGTTCCAGGGAGCAGCATAATGATAGGTAAACGAAATATCTAACGTGGTATAAGGATTCCCAAGCATAACCGGTTCCGGGAGATTCGCAAATGAATCGGTAAATTGTCTTGTCGTGATCCCGTTTATTGTTAATTCAACCGGAGTACTTGGTATAGACTCAAACCCGCTGCCAGTGGTGATGTTCAGAAGTTTTATCAGCAGATCATCATCCTTTCCACTGGTCTTCCACACTGTACTCAACATATTTGTTGCCGAGTAGCCATTGTTTTTTATATTCTCTGTCATCTGTGCTATCTGTTGTGGAATTGGCTGAAGAGCATTTATCCAGAAAGCTGTAAATGTTGCCGGCAACCCGTCTCCACTTCTATATTCGTTTATCTTGTCACGTCTTTCATAATCAACAAATTGAGGTTCACCATCAGAAAGGAATATTATGTACTGCTTACTCTTTGGATATATTGCTTTTTTAAATGCCTCACGAGCAGCATCAAATGCAAGAGAGATATCTGTTGCTCCATTATATGAAGCCATTACATTCTGTTGCCCCTCATGCCCGTCATGCCGACCGGATTGACCATAATAGCCGTTTACAAGTTTAAGGTTTCTACCAAGATCTCTGGTGGAATCCAGTTTAATCACACTTTTAAGATAATCAACAGCACTCCGGCCTCCAACCGTTTTATCAAGACGGGTCAAAGGTATATATGAATCGGTCCAATTGCTATTTGGGTTCAACTGAACAGCATTATTATCATCCTGGTAATTATGCAGCAACTGATTGGAAAAAATCGCTATTCCCACCTCTGATGCCGGCGAATAAGCTGATAAAGAATCTATCATTTTTGCAGTCACATGATAACGTGCGCTCAATGAATCTGTTGATGACATACTGGCAGAGTGATCGATAATGAAAAAGAGTGAAATCGTGTCTATCGATCCCGGAGTTATATCTTCTTTGAAATATGTTGGTGAACAGTGATAAAAATTGGGTGACAACATAACAATATTGTCAGGAAACACCAGTGTGTCTCCATCATAATTTCCGGGGCAATCAAGCTGTGCTTCACAAATTTCTAATGCCACACTCTTATCAACCTGAAAGCCTAACATATATAAAATTAAGAGTATTAGAAATTTTTTAAGCGCATAAATTCTTTTCTTCATTAATAGCATCCTCCAGATTTAATGAGTTTAATTTTAAGTTACATTAAACTTCAATTTGGTTCGATTTTTTATTCGCCCGAAGCAGATTACTTTAGTCGGAAATGACCAAACCCGCTGTATATGTATTTAAAACTGAACTCAGTTAAGGTTAAATATAATTATATATCATTATTTGCTCTGGCACCTACTTAATATGAAAATTTTATAAATGCTGTTCTCAAGATGGTGAAAAACAACAGTTCTGTTATCTGTTTTTAAACCTGTATCCTGCAATAATGAACTATCATTCTCAGACACATGCTCAACAGGTTCTCACCTCAGAGAGCTGTCTTATTGCATTTTTAATAACTATATGGTATACTAAGATCATATGTAGTAAAGTAGTTTTTATAGCAGGAATGCTCATGGCCAACAGTATAAACATGCTTTTAGATGTAAATGTTCCCATTGCAGTTCAACTGGGTCAGACCAGGATGAGCATTCGTCAACTATTGAATCTCAAAAGAGGCAGTATAGTACGTTTAAATCGAATGGCTGGTGAACCTGTTGATGTATTTATCAGCAAAAAGCTCCTTGCAAAAGGTGAGATCACCGTAGTCGATGACCAGCTTTCTGTACGAATCGGTCAGCTCTACGATGCTCACGAGAAATTTAAACATCTATAACCTGAATGAACAATTTCATTACACGATCAGCTTCGTTCCGTTGCGATCTTGAGACTACACACTCTTTCTATAAATTAATCCACTCTTTTCCCTGTTCCTATGAACATTTCAGAACGTTACACCAGTTGCAATCCTAACCCATGATACACTCACCCGATCGAACCGCAATGCATAATCAGTAAAAAAATGTTTAAGGTGAATACCAGCCCCTATGACAGGAACTCGATCCGTTACTCCAATCCTGAAAAAAACCCGATCCCAGTACTCAACTTCAATTCCGGCATGATACGAAAGAGTGGTAATTTTTCTCAATGCCATTGCAATAGTCCAGTTTCCACTAAGAAACCCGCTTTTGTCAGCATAAGAAACACCATATTGTTGCGATAACACAAATGGTTCATCGTAATCATTGTATGATTCCTGCCATGAAACCGGTGAAGGAAGAACATTTCTCAATTGCATTGCAATCAGCACATGCCTCGATGGTTCTTTACGTTCCAAATCATAATCTACCGCAATTCTGGATAAAATACCCACATCCGCATTGAAACCCGATGCCAGAATCAATCGACCATCTGGATCCATCATATGCCAGAAGCCCTTGACAGCAGCACCGACACCAAATTCCAGGGCCAGAGGTAAACCAACCCCCGGAAGCCGGGGCAGCTGAACTTCAAAAAGCTTTCCTACAGAACAGACAACAAGATGCTGGTTATTTCTGAAATATCCCGCTGGATTTCCAAAAACAGTTTTATCCTGCACCTTCAATCGCTCCTCAAAGGTGCCGGGAAGTGTATCGTACCGGGCAATTTTCCCACTGTAAAACGGAAGATACATCAGGGTGACACCAATATTTCCCTGTACCGGCGCATGAATGGTCCCACAAGCCTGCCGTGAAAGCCCGCTATACATCTCTGCACCTTCCAGAGAAACTTCAAATTCTCTGAAAAAAGCCGATGCTGCCGGATTCCAATAAGCAGAGATTGCCCTTTTGGGGAGAACAACACCTGCATCTCCCATAGCTGCAATATCAGCTCCGACAGGGAAATGCATCATGTCTGCAGTATAGCGGATCTCATCATCCCAGGCTATCGAGAAAATAAGAAGTAAAAAAAAGAGACACTTTATGCATAATAATCTCATGATTACTATAAAGTGTACTACTTCGAAAACAATTAGGGTATTGAAAAAGAAGCAAGTCAGAATACTGGAATGTTATCCGATAATCGTAACTGATACTTTACGATTTCTAGGTCCATCAAACTCACAAAAATAGACCGACTGCCATGTTCCAAGCACAAGATGGCCATTTCGAACAGGAAGCTGCACACTTAAACCAACTAGTGAAGTTTTTAGATGGCTATCAGAATTCCCTTCACTGTGCCTGAAATATTTCTCCTGCGGGATAAGTTCATTCAGTTTTTTAAAAAAATCAGCTTCAACATCAGGATCAGCATTTTCATTTAATGTCACGGAACCGGTTGTATGCAGACTGGAAATGGTACACAATCCATTTTCTATAGCGGATTGTTGAATAGATTGCTGAACATCAGAGGTAATATCAACCCAATGAGTACGTTTCAGTGATTTGAATAAAACTTCAGAATAATAAAACACTGATTTGCCCTCAAAATACAGCTATCATTAATCGACGATAGCATCTGTTGGAAGAATATAGGAGAGTGGATTAACAGTGCGGCCCTGGGTTCTAACTTCGTAATGAAGATGAGGGCCGGTACTTCGACCACTACTACCCATATAACCGATCAGATCACCACGTTTAACTTCCTGATTTTTTTTAACATTAAACTGATGCAGGTGAGCATAAACAGTTTCACACTTATATTGTAAATGCTTTAAAATAATGACTCTTCCATAATTATCACGGTTCCCCACAGACGCCACGATACCATCGGCAGTTGCATACACCGGTGTCCCTGTTTTGTTTGCCAGATCGATACCTTCGTGAAACACATTTGCTTTTGTAATCGGGTGAAACCGATAACCAAACGGTGATGTAATCCTTCCATTTGCAGGCCATATTGAAGGACGTTGAGACCACTGACGATGAAGTTGCTTAACACAACTGGTCATCTGTGAAAGTGTAGAATCCTGAAGCTCAGCGCGTCGCAATAATACGACAATACTTTCTTTGACTGCCTCAGCACGCATAAGAACCGGATCGAGAAGCGTGGTCAACATCTCCTCTCCATTTTCCGGCAGACCGCCAACGCCCGCTAGTCTGACATCTGAACTTATCTTATTGAGGCCATACTGAAGACGTTTTCCATCTTCAAATTCGACAAGTTTTTCAATTTTTTCGGCCTCTTTTGCTATAAAACGGCTTAAAAATTTCATTTTTGATAAAAGACCATCGTTTTCTCTTCTTGCCTCATAGACTCCGAATTTAGCCACAGCAATTGTAGTACCAGTACTGACAAGCCGTGCCATACCAACCAATCCGAGAATAGAAATCACTGTAAAAAGTAGTAACGTCCAACCAGAAAAAGCTACCTGGCGTACCTTAGAACAGGATTTGGATGTGATAAAAACACAACTCCATCCCATTTTTTTCATATACCAGTCTCCTTAAAATTTTGCCCGATTCTCTGTCATTCAAAACATACCTATAGTTATTGTAACATAGATAACGGAACAAATCAATTTCAAATTATGCGCTTAAATTGTTTTTATAACATATATTATCCAGATAATCTAATATATGTTAAACAAACCATACAAATTTTTTTTCAAATGTCCTGTAAATTTACTTCAAGCCCGCCAAATACAGACCTGAATAAGGCTGTTTTTTCGATAATTCCAGCCACAAGCCCCTCATCATTGATAATTGAGATATAATTCGATACAGATTGAGCCCCACCCTGGAGAACTCCAAGTACATTTGCCGAACTACTAATTTTTAAGAGTGGTTTCATGAAACGGAAAACAGGAGTTGTATCAGAAGTGTTCATCACCTCAGTAAGTTCTACAGTACCCACAGGCACTCCGGATGCATCAACAATAATAACCTCATCATTTTTCAAGCTTCCTGCATTCAAATCCTTGACTATAGAATTATGTCTTAATGTCGTACACCTGGTTGAAATGTCATCCAGTCCGATCATCAGATCAGCTACCGAGAGCTCCTTTAAATTCAGTACACTACGGATATACTTATCCGCAGATTCAAACAATGTTCCCCGCCTGCTCCCTTCACCGGCAATCAACACCATCTCCTCCCTCACTTTTGCAGTGAAAGCATCTGTTGACACCGCTCTGCGATTATTATAAAAAAGACCTGTTATCAGAGTGATCACCCATGTGAAGGGATAAGTAAATATATAAGTAATTAATAAAAACGGAATCGAACGCATGGTTAAACGAAAAGAATAGGTTCTGAAAAGCGATTTGGGCAGCATTTCACAAAAAAGAACCATCACCGGTGTCAGCAACCATGATTCTGGTGATGGAATAAGCTTTAAATCGAAAGAGATCGCAGAAGCAAAAATTTCTAACAGCTCACAAAAAGTTAAGGTGGCACCGATTAATGTAATATTATTCCCTATCAGAGTTGCAGATATTACTCTATCCTGATTGTTCAGGAGATATAAAGCGATCCTCGCAAGAGGATCTCCCTGACCGGCACGATGACTTACTTTAAATGGGTTCCAGGAAACAAACCCGGTCTCTGCTCCGGAAAAAAAAAACGACCCGATAAGACAAAGTATAAATGCAACCAACCAGAAAAGCAAGTCCATATAATTCCCTGATTAAACCTCTTTATTTTCCGGATGTTCACGTTCCGGAATGAGATACCAGCCGGCAAGATATGCAATGACCCCCGGAAAAATTTGAGTTAAAACGGTAAGAAATATCACAACTATTCTTACTATGGTTACATCGAAATTATACATATCAGCAATACCTGCACATATCCCTGCAATCTTCTTTCCCTCTTTCAATCTGTAGATTTTTTTCATAAATCAGAATCCTCCCTAAAAACAAATGATCTCTTCTGTTAATATACTAAAGCAAGATCTGAATTCAGCTTATCATAAAGGTCTGGCCGTCGATGCTCCATCAGTGGTAATCGTTTCCGTGTTTGTTCAAGGGTTTCATGGTTCAGCATGGCATAGACAATCTCCTCATTCTGTGAAGCTTCGCAAAGAATCTCACCCCATGGAGAAACTGCCATAGAATGTCCATATGCCCTGTATGATGATTTATTGTTACGTCCCTGTGAAACGGCGGCAATGAAAATCTGATTTTCGATCGCTCGCGCCTGCATCATGACACTCCAGTGCGCCGGCCCGGTACTATCATTGAATACCGCCGGTACAAGAAGGAGCTCAACCCCTTTCAGTGCGAAATTACGAATAAATTCCGGAAAACGAATATCATAACATATTGCTATTCCAACTTTGCCAAATGCCATCTGGACTACCGGCGCAGAGGAACCGGGTGTAAAAATCAATGATTCCCGCGTTCTGAGATGCGGTAAATTAACATCGAAGAGATGACACTTATCGTAGTGAATTCTGACCATTCCAGACTCATCAATGAGGTATGAACGGTTAAAGAATTTTCCGTCCTGCTGCACAGCCATTGACCCGGTGCAAATACTCACAGAACAATTTCGTGCACACTCGCACAATTTCTCCAGTATAGCATCCTCTTTTCCATTTATTTTACGCAACGATAACAATTCAAATGGATGATAGAACATCTCAGGAAGTACCACCAGTGCAACCTGATTCTCTGCGGCTTTCTCTATCATGCCAGTTGCAACCTCAACAGACCTGCTTACATCATAATCAGGTATCAACTGACAAAGCGCAATTTTTAATGATTTCATATAGTTCTCAGAAATTAATTGTTTCCGGCATTAATTCCCGGATAGATAAAAAACGAATCATTATCGATGATTACTATCTCTATTATGTTACTGTTCCCAATTGTCGCAGCAAGCGGGTTTGACACACCAGTCAATTCCAGTGAAAACAACTCATCCCTTTCAAACCTCGTATTGTCTATCGGCAGTACCGAAATTGTTTTAGTAACCTCTCCAGGATTAAACTGTATACTGTCTGATGGAGTTAATGTAAAATCGCTGCCTTCCGTTGCATCAGCACCAGGTTGCACAGTATAGTAAACTGTCAAAGGCACACCAAGCTGCTCTGACAAATTTACAATAAGCAATGTGCCACCAGCATTTCCCTCATTGACCGTCACCTTTCCGGGAGCCGAAAAGTATACCTCACTTCTGGTCGAATCGTCATCGATTATAGAATAGGTAAACCTGGTAATGGCACCAGGGACCAGCTTCGCCTGTTTTGAAGACAGATCAAGAACTATCGTCTCATCATTTTCAATGATGTTATCGTTTAAAAGTGTTATTTCCACATTAGCGGCTACCATACCTGCGGGGATAACGATTCGCCTGGTATCCACTTTAAAATCAGCTTCCTTTGCTGAGCTGGCAATATTAACAGCACAGTCAATCACCACATCCTCCAGAGATGGTCCTGATAATGAAATGGGTATAAGCTGTCTTCCTAAAGATTCGCTTCCTGTCACACCGCTTGTTAAAAAACTGAAACTTATCTTATCATCATCAATAATCGTCCCTGTAAATTTCCCACCTGTTGACGGACGTACATACGATGGCATGAAATCGAACTGTATGGCAAACTGCTCATCACTCTCAACTTCATCATCATCATTAATCCTGATCTTCAATGAGCAGCTTAGAGCCCCTGGCACAAATGTCAAATACGAAGTATCTGGAATTGTTATATCTGTACGGCCGGTAAAAGTTTGAGACCAGTCGATGATACAGGAAACGGTAATCTGTGATGGAGCAGGTTCGGAAAGTACTGCCGCAATCATCCTGACTTCGTCCTTTTCAAGAAATGAACCGGTTGTCGGTTTCCAGCTTAGTGTTAATGGAGATGGTGAAGCAACCTTTAAAGTTACCGCCAGAACATCACTGTATCCTGCACTATCAGTAACTGATACACTTAACGCTTTTAATCCTATATCCCCAGAATCGGGAACCCAGATAATACGAGCTGAAAATGCCCCTTCCGGAGTAATTGCAACATTACTATCACCAATAACGGCACTGAAATTGAATGGTTTCTTTCCAGTGATCGAATCTAAATCAAGCAAAAGATTCACTGTATCAATACCGGCTATGAATGAAGTTTTTATCTCCTCCGGCTTTGTCTTCCAGGCAACCGGAATATTCTGAGCTTCTGACAATACAACGACCATCGACACTGTACTTATCTTTTCTCCCTCCCCATCTGTTACTACATAGGTAAAGATCCGTCTTCCAGTATCGGATACTGCGGGTGTCCAGGAAAAAATACCATTCGGTGCGATAGAGATGATTGTATCTTTAACAGATTTATCAATTTTTACTGTCATTGCCGGCATATCTCCATCAGGATCAACAGCTGCCACCTTGAATTGATACACCGTATCAACAGAGAGTACCTGCGGTTCGGGTAAAAGCACAAAAGACGGGTCACGGTTGTATTTGATATTATAAGTCACACTGTCTGCGTTGCCAATTCTGTCACTGGCGCGGATTACAATTACATTACCGGAACCCGAATGAATAAGTGGAACAGAACAGAAAAAGTTTATACTATCAGAAGATATAGCTGTAATCGTGTTATTAACATTTACACTGCTAACCCCTGTGTTATCACTTACAATGATTTTTAAATCGAGAACATTTGTATCGCACGTAAAGTTTTTCAAAGGCGTATTCTGCCCCGTTCGCTGTACCACGACAAAAACAGGTTTCACCGTATCTGAATAAGATGGCTGCATTCTGACATGTATCGAGTCGTGCTGCAAACTTATACCACTGCGCAATGAATCTTCAAAAACCGACACAATAACCCTGTTCCACCCCTCAGTCAAACCAGCTCTGAGATTCCACGATGAATCAGCTCTAGGTATTGAATATAACGGCGCATACACTCCATTGACATTTAAAAAAAGATACAGATTCCCGTATTGACGGTGATTTCCAATTGTACCGAAAATCCTGAGAGTACTTTCGCCGGTGAATATCGTATCATCAACCGGGGAAAGAATTTCCAATGATGGTAAATTTGAAAGGACGTTTTTATCATATACAAGGTAAAATGTGTGTCTGAACTTTTGACCACTTTCGGAAGTAATCTCTATTTCCGCAGGCTGCACCCCTTTGAGCGGATCGATACCACTGAGATACTTTATCAACTTAAACGTATTCACACCCTGTGAGCTGACATTATCGAATGATTGACTGTTAATCGTAACATCCCGGATCTGAAACGGAGCAGTAACAAGTATACGAAAGTCAAAAAAGGTATTACCGGTAAAAACCGTATCCCCGGAAACTGAATCGTTTATGCTGGTAAACATGATCGCAGGAAGATACTGAACGGTGTGCACCACATGGGCCAGTGGTAAACCAGATCTTAATGAATCCGGATGAAGCTCAATTTTAATCGAATTTGTTCCCGGAGCAAGTTTCAGTTTGAAAGTCCAGACACTGTTTTCCAGTTTTCCCGCAACGGGCTCGCCGACTCCGTTTATCGTCGCAAAAACAAATCCTGTAACTGAAGACCCGACAATTCCGTAAATGTGCAGGACAGAATCATGTACTATTGCAAAATCGGCAGGTTCAAGAACTGAGAGAATTTTATCAACGAGTTGAAGATATATAGTATCTGAGAGTTCCCTCCCCAGCCCATCAACAAATTTTATATGCAAAGCAACAGCACAACCCGTTCCTGTATCCGGCAATGAAATATGCCTGCTGAACTCCATTCCCGAAGAATCCGATTTGTCCAATTTAAAGTCCAGACCATTGACAGTAGCACTTTTAAGAGATTTTGTGCCTGATAATGTAACCGTTAAATTGTAATAATTATCGACAGTCTTTATTGTATCACTGATGACGTTCGATGATGTAACATTATATTTCAAAAAAGGATTTTGAGGATCAGCAAGAGAGAATAAAAACGGTGACGAGCGGCAGGTACTGTCAGCACTATCGGTTACATAAAGCTCTCCCTGAGATACAGTAAAAGGCTTTTCTAGTTTGTAAGCGACAGAGGGAACTTGACTTTTGATCACCTCTCCATTTTTCAGATCCCAGACATAGGTAACAGAATCTTTAACTGGTGGTGTTGATAAGTAGATTGTATCTCCGACCCGCGCAGAAATGTCCATCTGTTCAAGAGGTGATTTCACGAAAAGAGAAATCTGATGGCTAGCCCTCTTGCCATCATTTCGCAGTGCACTGACCGTGATCAGCTTCTTCCCGGTATAATTAAATGAGAAACAGAATTTTCTGGCTTCTGCACTGAGTGAGTCGCTGATGATTGTAGAATCAACCCCGGGTCTCCATAACCGATTGCTATCTATCGATACTGAATATTTATTGAGATGTTCCCTGAGAATTGGTGCAACGAAAATTGACTCTCTTGAGAATATGCTCAGAGTATCGCCATCTTTTACGCTGGAATAAATAATTGATACGTCACTCTCATTGATATCAAGAAAAGGATTGACAGGATCATAACATTGACAAAGTATTATAGCCAGAACAAAAAAAAACTTTTTGGACACTTTCATAGCAACACCTGTATCTGTATCAGAATGCAAATGATATAAAAAATGACGTAAGACCGATAACACCGATACCACCGGAAACCGCTGTCTTAATCAGGTACTGATCCCGTTTGTCCCTGGCATTATTCCAGTCATTTGATGTGTATGTTCGCTTTTCTGTATCATCAAGAATTGATAATTCTTTAAAACGCTCCTGCGCATCAAGGTACTCTTCTCCAAAATAAGCACCAAGTGCACCACCGCCGAGTGTCAAAGCCAGACCAGTGACTCTTAAAAATACTTTCATCCTCCTGTTAACTTTTTTTCCACTCACAGGCCCAACTCCCATTGATGGTTTTGCCGATAAGACCGAATCCACCGCGTAACTTACAGAATCATTAACAATTTGAGGTGTATCGGGTTTTACAGGTTTATTCTCAAAGATATACGAAAATGGAACAGTAACCTCTTTCCGCTCATTTTTTACAGTGAAGTCAGCTCTTCCGTTATTTGCGAATGTAACATTTTCAAGTTTCAGGTATTCTGTTTGAGACCTTATACCGTAGACCGAATATTGGATTGTACTATGGTTAAACGTTGTTCCCAGCGCGCCATCATATATATCAATGCCGTTCCAGTCAAATGGTGCCGCTTGTACCGCAGACTTCCTGACACGAGCGGTATCGTTTACAGATGTAAACACTACCGGATCCTCAACCGTACCATTTACATAAAGAGCACCCTGTACATGGATTCCTGTAAACTCTCTGAAAAGAAATACTGTGCCGGCCTGAACATTTACTGTGGATCCGGGAGAAATAAAAATATCCCCTGTGATAATATAAACAGATTTTTCGATGGTCTCAGGTAATACACCGCCCAGGGGCCTTGCATCATTAATGGAATCAAGCATCTGAGCGTTGGATGAGGAAACGACAAAAACTGCCAATATAGCCAGTGTTAACGGGTATTTAATCATTCAATCTCCATCAATGGTATGCACTCAACTTCATTTTTGAAGTTCTGTACTGATTCTTCGGATTTCCCTGTCAGCATCAAGGTAGTAGGTACTGCCTGTATTCGACCTGTATTGATATTTAACATCAAACCATGCTTCCATGGCTTGTTTTCCAATAGTGCTGTCGGTATTTTTATTGAAATTTTCGCTGAGCGCTTTTGCTTTCAGATAGAATCCACGGGCCCGAACTTCTCCCGGGTCGATTCTTTTCGCCTGCCTCTGCATTGCTTTTTCCGCATTAGCCCAAGCTTGCTCAAAGTTCCCTTTTTTCAATTGAAATTCTGAGTAAGCCAGAAAAAACTCCGCATCATTAACTGGAAACTCTACGAACATCCGTTCAGCATTTTTATACTCGCTGCTTCGGACAAGTTTCCAGAGTTCATCAAGAATATCATTATCTGACACTGGTTCTGCACTCTTTTTCCCAACGGTTTTCATTGAGAGATTTTTAGGGACCAGTTCTGTGGATTTACCGGTTTTTCTTCTTGCGACCGGTATGGCATTTGTCTGAGCACCATTTTTTTTAGGACCGCTTTTAATTCTATTTGTACGAATGACACTTTTGTTAGAATCATTCATTTGCCCATTCGAACTCTGTTTCATTGAAGTATTATAGAAACTTTTCGTTTGAATAGAGTCCACGGGTTTAAACTTTTGAGTATCGGGGGAGGCAACAGGAGGTGAAATAATCGATCTTAAACCAGTGGCAATTGCTTCAGATGTACCACCCCCCTGCCTTATCAAAAACAGAAGAATCGATCCGGTAATTATAACTGCAATCAAAGCACTGATTAAAAAAGTTATTTTTCTGTTCCCCAGTGGTTTCGAGGAAATGGTATCACCTTCAAGAAACCGGGCTAGTAAAACATTGGGAGCTTCTGAAGAATAATTTGCATAAATGCTTTCCAGTTCCGCCATAATTTCCTGAACCGACTGTATCCGATCATCCGGATCGATCTTGATACATTTTTCAATCAGTGCAGCAACCTTTGAAGGTAATCGGGGAGTACATTGTCTGATAGAAGCTAATTCGTGATTTCTTCTTTTTTCTATCAACTCCTCAAACGAATATGCTGGAAATGCCTTTGCCCCGGAAAATAACTCATATAAAACAACTCCCAGCGAGAATATATCGGTCCGAACATCAATTTCGCCTGAAGACAACTGCTCCGGAGCCATGTATTGAAGCGATCCTGTAACTTTATTTTTGTCATTGGTACCGGGGGTGTGTGATGGAAGTGCAATACCGAAATCGGTAAGTTTAACAATACCAGTGTTTGAAATCATAATATTAGCCGGCTTTATATCACAATGAACAACCCCTTTATATTTTTTATCACCCAGTGAGTATTCATGATTGTGCGCATAAGTTAAGGCTCTGCATATAAAAATTCCAATAGCAGCAGCAACAGGAACTGGTAATACTTCGTCGTGTTTCTTTAACAGTTCTTTAATACTGCACCCTTCAATTTTCTCAATTTCGATAAAAGGAAGGTTGTTCCATTCCCCTACGGCATGAATTTCTACAATATTTGGATGATGAAGTTTTGCTGTAATCTTGATTTCTGTTTCAAAACGTTGAATAGCTTTTTCAGCCTGAGTCGGTCGCCACAATTTTACCGCACGATGAATCTCCAGTTTCGGATTCCAAATCTCATAAATGACCGCCGCGCCACCCTTCCCAAGCATAGATGTGACAATACCAGACCCGATGGTTTTTGGTTCCTCCGGATTTGGTAACTCTGAAAAGGGCTCTAAACTAGAGAGTGTAACTGTTTCAGAAAAAAGTTCTTCCATGTACCTGCTATATTTCTAAAAGAGTAATAACTTTTTACCTATAATTTAACCGATTCAGCACCCAAAATCAAAAGTTTTGTGATTTAAAGACAACATCATACAAATTTCTGCGCAAATTTGAACCATATGAGATTAACCTGTGTTGAAGGCAGGGAAACCATGAAGGATAGCTTTCCTGGCTTCTGCTCAGAACACCCGCTACCAGAACATTCTCCTCTTTATACAGAAACCAGATACCAGCAAAAAAGATGGCCTCTGCATAATAACGCCTTCATACCTAATATACTTAACTCATTTCCTTCTCTCAAATAGATTTAATTATTCATTGCAGGCATTTGTACACAAAGAAAGTACAAATGGTTCAAAACGCAGCCATTTGCGTAACGATTTATCTGGATTGATTACTTCCAGTATTGTAATTTTATCTTTAGTGGTTTTTGACACGAATCGCTTATAGATGCGGAAAATTGAGGTTGAGATTAAGAATCAGGTAAAAAAGAGTTCAATTTTCAACCTCAGTCTTTGCACCTTGAAGAGCGGTTTCAGGAAATCACCTTTTTGATGTTTTAGAGCAACTCAACTGTTCATGACCTCAAAGTTAATAATAAGTAAAGCGATAGAACGTTGTGGTTGTCAGTTAGAAATTCTTTTCAGATTATATTAAGTGATTGAAAAAATGTCAATCGGATTACGACAGTTTCTTATCGATGCTTACGAAGCCCGTCCTTCAGTAGTTTCTCGATTTAAGTCAAACAAGTCAATTCCAATACAGATCGATGATCAGGACGATCTTGATAGAATTAACGAATTCTGCAACATTTTCTGTTGCGTAAAAAAGAACAGTAAATTTGCAATTGAACTGATAGGTAATTTCCCGATAACAAGTGAGATCGCCGATCTGGTCGAAATATACAATGGATTCTCAGACACTCTGAATGGTAGAATCCGCCTTGAATTGTGTCCGAAAAAAATTGCTGTTATTACCGATCTTGCTGACAAGATACGAAAAACATCATTTCTTGGGAATAAAATCAATAACCCGAACTGGCTTCCCATTTCAGCAAGGACAATCAGTTCTTTATACCGATTTTCCAGAATCATCAAGGAATATGAAAAAACGAACGGGAAAACACCCAGCCAGGAAGATTAGTATCAGGCCGTTTTATACAAGCCACTCTCCGAGCGGATCAGTTCCATCGATTGAATCGACCTGAATTGCATATTGTAAATATTCACTATCACAGTGCGATCTTCAATTCCCAGAACGGCAAAGGTGGGAGGCGCATTTTTTTCCATCGGTCCTTTCATGTGCCCTGGATTACAAAACAGCTTTCCATCACCCAGCCGTAACTCTTCTTTATGTGTATGACCATACAAGATGATATCTGAGCGCTGAATATCATCAGGACTAGCGTCTTTTTCAAGGAAGTGAACCAGTAAAATATTTAATCCAAGGACGGTTTCAAAAATTTTTGCCGGCAACGAACCGTTTTTATAACGTTCATCGTAAATTCCCGGCACCTGAACCACCTCAAGAAATGTATCACTCAAATCCCCAAGATCATCAAAATCATCTCCAAGATGATAAAGAGAAGAGATTTTCTGCCTTGAAATCATCCAATCAATAGCATTGATTAGATACTCTCTGTTACGATGAGTATCACTTACTATACCAATTTTCATACCCCTCCACCTTTTGAATGACAGCAAAAAGCAGATTCTGTAAGTAGCTTAAGCCAGAAAAAGAGATGATGGGTTTTTACACCCATCTATCAACTTGCCTGCAATTGTCTTTCTTTAATCTGCAGCTTTGAAATACGTGTAATCAGTTCTGAATACTCTTTTAAGTATTGAAGTGCCTGTTTGGCGACATTCTGCGCGGTATAACCGAATTTTTCATCAAGTACTTTATATGGAGCAGAAGCGCCAAACCGTTCCAATCCAATTGATTTTCCAAATGGACCTACCAGACACTTAAAATTTAAGGGAAGTCCGGCGGTTAATCCCATTACCGGGATACCAAAAGGTAATACTTCCTCCTGATAGGCTTCATCCTGGTCCCTGAACAACCCTTCTGATGGTACAGACAGAATCCGGATATTAAGACCGTTTTCCTTTTGCAAAATTTTAGCACCTTCAATCAGCGTCGCAACTTCTGAGCCATTTCCTAATAAAATAAGATCCGGCTCCGCGCTACAGTCACGTACGACATAGGCACCTTTATAAGCTCGTTGAGAATCCTGGTATCTCGATAGATCACTGACTGAAGACTCAAGATCTGCAATATTCTGTCGTGATAACAAGAGCGCTACAGGCTCGTGTTTTGTTTCGAGTGCAATTTTCCAGGAGGTGGTTGTCTCGGCACTATCAGCGGGACGCAACACCAGCATGCTTCTTCTACCCTCAAGATTAGCCATCTTTTCGAGAAGACGAATCTGCGTTTCCTGCTCTACCGGCTGATGCGTCGGTCCATCTTCTCCTACCCTGAATGCATCATGAGAAAAAACATACTTAACTGGTAATTCCATTAATGCAGCAAGTCGAAATGCCGGTTTCATGTAATCTGAGAATGTAAAAAACGTTGCGCATACAGGGATCACACCGCCGTGAAGCGCCATTCCGTTCATTACAGCAGCCATTGTCAATTCTGCAACACCGGACTGGAGAAATGCACCCGAGAAGTCACCCTTTTTAAGGATTCTGGTGTTCTTGAGGAACCCATCTGTTTTGTCACTGTTTGAAAGATCTGCAGAAGAGACAATCATATTATCTACTTTGGATGCAAATACGGCAAGCACGTTTGCAGATGCCGCACGTGTTGCGATTCCGGGCTTATGCTGAATTCCCTCCCAGTCTATCTCAGGAACTTTTCCAGACCAGAACTGCTCCCACTTTGCAGCAAGCGCCGGATTCTCTTTTTCCCAGGCACCCTGAACACTCTTGCGCTGTGCTGCCTCCTGAATCCTTTTCTCTTTTACACCAGCGAAATATTCCTCTACATCAGGAAATACCACAAAGGGATCGTCAGGGTTGCCACCCAGATACTTGACCGTTTCTGCAAAAGATGCCCCGGCTTCAGATAATGGCATTCCATGAGTTGCCGTTTTTGATTCGTAACTTTCACCATTTACCGTACGTGCACCTTTACCCATAATTGTTGTGCCTATGATCAGTGTCGGACGATTCTTCTCTGCGTTAGCATTGTCTAACGCAGAACGGATCTGATCAAAATCATGACCATCGATGGTGATAACGTTCCATCCCCAGGCAAGATACTTCTTAGCAGTATCTTCACTGGTAACATCACTGGTGGTTGAAGATAACTGAATCCCGTTTGAATCATAGAACATGATCAGATTATTTAAACCCAGATGTCCGGCCAGACGTCCGACTCCCTGGGAAATCTCCTCCTGAATACCACCGTCTGAAATAAAAGCGTATGTTTTATGTTCAAGCCACTCACCAAATCGTGCTGCAAGAAAACGCTCCGTTATTGCGGCCCCTAATCCCATCGCATGTCCCTGCCCGAGTGGTCCGGATGTATTTTCGATACCACGTTTCACATCCACTTCCGGATGACCCGGGGTAATACTTCCCCACTGCCTGAAATTTCTAATATCATCAACAGAATAGTTGCCAGTTAATGTAAGTATCGAATAAAGCATCGGAGACATGTGGCCAGGATCAAGGAAAAAACGATCACGATTTGCCCAGGTCATATCGGACGGATCGTACCGAAGATATTCGGAGAACAATATTGTAATGAAATCAGCTCCCCCCATTGCACCACCAGGATGTCCGGATTTAGCTTTTTCTACCATTGATGCGACCAAAATTCTGACATTATCAGCTGACCTTTTAAGTATTTCGTTCTTGTTCATCTACAACCTTTCTATTCTTTAAATGAATGACTAAAATAATTGATTTCAAAAAAAGTAGCAATTTGCATCCGGGGAATTGATTAGTATCTGTTCAAATTTTTAAAAAAAATGACTGGGCGGGGGCGAAGCTTGAGTTTTTCGAGATTATATGACTTTTGAAATTAAAATCCAAGAATAAGATCACATTTTTCCAGCGCCTGTTCCAACGCCTGTTTCAACGTCGTTCCAATGAGAGAATTCTTGAATTTTTCATCATCCAAACCAAACGTAACTGTTTCAAGCTGTTGCCACTCATCTGCATCATCACGCTTTCGCGTGACTTCCCCGATAAGATTTACCTCTGAAATCACACTTTTTTCTTTTGCATCTGTTACCTCAAGCTTTATTTTGACTGTACCAGTAAGAGACTCCCTGTACTCATCCGCTTTGACACTTATTTGTGCCTTTGGAACAAGACTGAAATTTTCTATAGTCCCGGAAATAATGTAACGGGTTTTTCGTTTATAAGCATCAAGCAGCAAATCCGTACCCGCAGTATCACTAAATGATATATTCATCCGGGGATGATGCTCTTTAATTACACTTACAAATGCTTTCGGGATCAGTTGCGATAACTTCCACGGCCCCTGATACCCGGAACTATCGATAAATGAAACGACAATACACTTTTCATCAAGTTTTCCGCTAAGAATAGTATAGTCACGTTTTGCTTCAAGACGCTGTTTTTCGATTTCATTATCAACAACCACCGAGGGTACCCATTGCCTGATAGAATCGATATCGTCACTTAAAACCGCTGATGGTAGTATTGGGTCGGTACCGGCAGCAATGACAGTTTTAAACGCCGCTCCAAGATACCTTGATACATTTTTCTTTATGTTACCAACCAGAACTGTTCCACGAACCATTTTAATGCTGGACATACCCTCTTGAACATCGATTAAAAATGATGTTCCCCTTATGGCAATCACCGTAGTCGGTGTATAAACCTTCGTATCATTCACCAGTTCATTGGGAAGAATTTTTTTTATAATGAAAAACACTGCTCCGAATAGTATCGTTGTGTGAGAAAGCGAAGATCCAGATTCTCTTTGTAGTAAACTAACAGAAATCTGTGTTTTCTGGTGCACATATGCAACACTGCCATTAGACCAGCGCAGACGAGCTACACTTTTGTCCAGTACACGAAATATATCGTTATTATAAATCTTCTGATTTTCTTTACAGAATTTCCACTCATTCTGACCGGCACGCTGTATTTCAGCCTGTCCTGAAAGTGAATCAAGTATGATAAAAACACTCTCTTCTGCAATGCAAAGCGCAACCGTACTCAATAGTACAAATACAGCCCGCAGCAAGCTTCTTTTCCTCATAGTAACTCCTGACATAAAAAAATTATGAGATTATGAACATTTTTTTTGCTGAACAGGTATAGATTATACCGATATCCACCATTGGATTCAAGAGAACAGAGAGGAGATGGCAATTGTAACACCTAAGAGGCGAATATAGTTTTATGCCAGTATATCTATTATTTTATGGCAGACAGGAACTTTTTTATAAAGGATTTTCTATGTTTTTCAATAATGTGACACAGCTTGATGACGCTATTGCGCAAAAAAAGCTTCCGGAACTCGAGACATTCCCGTGTCCCTATGATTCCAGTGCCGCCAGAAGCGGCATTATCCGGATTATTTTTCCTGAATTCACCTGTGTGTGCCCCAAAACAGGATACCCGGATTTTGCAACAATTGGCCTCTACTACCTTCCATCATCCCGTTGTATTGAACTTAAGTCCTGGAAATTATACCTCAACTCATTTCGAATGATTGGTACATTTCATGAGACGGTAACATTTCATCTTTTTGAAACAGTAAAAAACATTTTACAGCCACATTGGCTCCTGGTAACCGGTGATTTTTTTCCAAGAGGTAATGTCAACACGACAGTAGTGTTCGAAACCCCCGGGGAACGCCCTGCCGGTGCAGATATCCTTCTCAACGCATTAAAACCTCATTGCCGGCAGATGAGTTCTGATAATGTTTAAATCAGAATCGTCCGAATCGGCTTAGAGATGATAAAAACAAAAAAGATCTCTAATGCTGCGGTTATCATTCCTCCACTAACCGATTTTTATACCACGCCACACCGTTTATCTGCTCTTGGTGCAGGAATTCTCGCCCGTTTGCTTGAAGATAACAACACAACAGTTTACCTTTTCAACTTTCCTCTCGAACACTCCCAGAGCAAAACAGTGCCAATCCCCGATACACTCAACTATCTCACTCCCCATATATTACCTAATGAAACCGGACGTGGCTCATTTTTCACGCATTATTATTTATTCGGACCTTCATTGCAGGAATGTGTAAATAAAGTTGTTTCAATATCTCCTGATATCATATTCCTGTCCTGCTTTGCATTTTGTTATGCCGATTCAGCACTAGCCTTCGCAAGGGAACTGAAACAATCCCTTCCCGATGTTTCCATAATTGCAGGAGGAGGAGGTGCATCTGTTCACCCGGCATATTTTGTTTCATCAGGCTGCATCGACTTTGTTATCACCGGTGAAGCCGAGCTCTCCGTTATTCCACTTGTACAGTACCTTCGCGACAACAGCACCGTTCTTTTATCCGATATTCCTAATTTGGTTACAAAAGAAAAAATAATACCGTCTGATTCACAGCAGCTATACACAAATGACACCTCAATGGAGCCAGGATACAGATCCTCAATGTACAAGAAAGAGCTTCGGATTGACCTCACCATATCCCGCGGGTGTCCCCTTCAGTGTGCATTCTGCTCCAACCGTCTATGCCATGGCACCGAATTCAGACGTGCCAGCTTACACAAAATTGATAGTCTTATCAGAGGAATATCCGGAACACTACCCTGTGAACCAGCCACTGTCAAAGTAAATTTTGAAGATGATAACCTGCTTATCGACTCATCGTTCTGGTTTGATGTACTTAAAATATTTAAAGAGCGCTTCCCCGCAGCGACGTTTTATGCTGAAAACGGACTTGACTACCGGCTTTTAACAGAAGAATCCGCACACTATCTAATCAGGATGGGAATGGCGCAGTTCAATATAGCGCTTGGTACTATTAATAAAGATGCATCAGCTCTGCTCTCCCGCGATTCATCGCCCGATCATTATGAAAGACTTCTTTCCCTTTTCAAATACCATTCAATTCCGGTTATATCCTATTTTATCGCCGGATTTCAAGGCGACAACCGAAAGAGTATTGCTGAAAACCTTCTTTTTTTCTGGAAAAGGACTACGCTGATTGGTATATCAATGTTTTATCCCGTACCAGGCCTTCCGGGATTCACCGACTACAAAATGTTTAAAACTGGTAAATCTATAAGGTGCTGCGGGTCATCCGCTTTCCCATGGAATAAAAGTGTTGACACAGCTACACTTGTCACAGCATTCAGACTTTCAAGACTTATCAACTTGATTAAATCCGGCCCCTTAAACCAGCTTGAAGAAGAACTGATTTCACAATCTTTAAATAAAAAGGTTCTCCATACAATCATCAGACTTAAAAAGGAGAAAGCCATCATTGAAGTACCAAACCAGGACGTTGAGCTTGCAGGACTGGTTCTGGGAAAGTTACACCTTTGACAACCAGAATATCGCGATTGTTGCGTTTCGCCTCACCCCTGCCCCTCTCCACTTGTGGAGAAGGGTGAAAAAACGAACTTGACGCGTTAATCACGTTCTCCTTTTGTCTTATCTCCCCCTCTCCATTTCCTATGGAGAGGGGGACGGGGGGTGAGGCGATCACTCAAAAAAATTCTTATCACGCCGGATACTTTTTTTTATAGCCCGCTCACACTTCTCTTTTAACCGCTTCTTTACCTTGCTTGCAGGGATTTTTGTTGGCAGGCGCTCCGGAGGTACGAAATTTTGTAACACAATCTTTTTTCGCAAATTAGCCAGGCATAACTTCTTATTGAGATACTGACTGCGTTCACGGCTGCAGCTTACTGTCAACCCTGTCGGTTTATGCACCAGCCTTACTGCAGAATCGGTCTTATTGACATGCTGTCCTCCCTTTCCTCCAGCCCTGAATGTATACACATGACACTGGGAAAGAAGATCATCATCGTCATCCGGTGCATTAAATGGCAAACAGTCTCCGCTATTATCTAGCTTCTCTTTTTCCTTCATACAATTCATACTCGTAAAGGCGACACTCAAGGCTACCGCTGTTAAAAGGTATTCTTCTTTTGGATTTAAGTCCGATTTTTCCGGAAAGTCTGGTATTACCGGTAAAAACGTATCCCATATAACCGGTACATCTGTTTTTAAGATATCCCCCGATTTTCCGATAAGTATCCTCAAGATTTTTCTCGTCTCCGAGCCTTATACCGTATTCAGGATTGATCATAATCAGGCCGCTTCCTGATGGAACAGATGAGTCACTAATATCTTTCACTTCAAATTCTATCATGTCCGACACCCCGGCATTCTGAGCGTTTTTTTGTGCAGCATTTACGGCTTGCGGATCGATATCTGATGCAACTATTCTGTTTTCCTGCGCTCTTTTTACCACCGCACGAGCCTGAGCCCTTAATTCCGTCCACTCATTTTTATCGCAGAGCAGTGTATGAAGAAATCCAAAATTATTTCTAATAAGCCCGGGAGCAATATTGGCCTGCATTAATGCAGCTTCAATCGCAATCGTTCCGCTTCCGCACATCGGATTAACAAAGTTACTATCCGGCTTAAGCTTTCGTGTTGACAATATGATTCCAGCAGCAAGTGTTTCCTGCATGGGAGCGTTCATGGGAATTATCCGATATCCGCGTCTTGAAAGTGACTCCCCTGAAGTATCTAGGTATACAATACATTTATCGTTCTTCCAGTAAATAGTGACAACCGCACCCTTTCTTTCGGGCCCGGAATCAGGCCTTTTTCCTTTCCGGGACATAATTCTGTCTACGATCGCATCTTTGCTTTTCATATTTGCAAATCGAGAGTCACGAATTGTTTCATGTTCGACATTAGATACAACGCTGAGATACTCATTAACCCCGATCATCGTTTCCCATGGTAATCTGTTGATTCCTCTATAAAGATCCTCGGGACTTGTGCATCTGAATTCGTCTAGTTTGTAGAGCACATGGTGGGCGGTACGCAAATAAAGATTCAGTTTAATCGCATCACTGAATGAACCCGTCAATGACACCGACATAGTACCGGTATGTATAACGGCATAACCGAGTGCTTCAATCTCATCTTTAAGTATGGGACTGAGACCTTTTGGTGTTGTTACCACAATCGTTGAGGTAAATTTTGTTTTTTCCTGAGTATTCAAAGTTTAAAATTTCTTTCTGCAATAGATGTAAAAGTAATATCATCAAGAGAATCCACTATACAGTGTGCTCTGCTCAAATTCATCTCCCTGGTCATGTTTCCTGCTATAGCAACACAGAATAATCCGGCAGAAACTGCAGATTCAATACCCGCAGGAGAATCCTCCACAGCTAACGAGAAGGACAATTCTGCACCAAGAGACTCTACTGCATTGCGATACGGTTCCGGATCTGGTTTATGTTTAATAACGTCATCACGACATACCAGAGTATCAAAGTAACCGAAAATGTCTCTGTCCTTAAGATGCTTCTCGACATAACGTCTTGAGGCACTTGATGCAATTGCGATCCGCGCTCCAGCTGCCTTTACTTCATTGAGCCGTTCCACCAATCCGGCAGTAAGAGGTTTTCCGGCAATGTACCTGTCTTCCATTTTTTTTTGATATAGCCAGAGTTGATCCACGTCAATATCTCTGCCTGTAATACCCCTGAGAAGATCACAGGGATTTACAACGTACTCCGATCGCCCGATACTCTTTACCCAGATCTCTCTGGGAAGCACCTGACCATACTCCTCAAAAATTTTCTTCCAGACCTCATAACGGGCAGTCTCCGTATCTATGACCACCCCATCAAAATCAAACACCACAGCATCTAATCGCAAAAAATGACTCCTATTTCGAAAAAATTACCTTGACAGCATCTGCGCGCGAAATCTTTTTAAGTGCATCAAGTTCAGTCTGATACTCACTGACACTTAATACATCTTTGAAATTACTTTCAAAGGATCTTCTGCAGACAAGATTATTACCTTTTTTCACGAATTTCAATGAATACTGTACCCTTCCGGTCGAAACCGTGACATCTTCAGGAACACTTAACAGTTTCCAGTTCATTGGAAATGTACACTCAACCGTTGTGTTGAGCCCGGTGTTTGCAAATGCCGAAGCGGTGATATCAACAGGTTTTTTCCTCTCCTGATCAACAGGATAATAATCAGTAGTCAAAGCATCAGGTATCTTTATTTCAAATACAATATTCTTCCCGCTTACATCAACGGCATTATCTATACGCAGGTTATAAGTATAGGTAAGCGAGTCATGCAGTGAATCGATATCATTAAAATAGACTGTATCAACTACTCCTCCGGGATATTCCTGAGTAATGCTTCGAAGAAAATTTTTCTTTCTCTCCTCGTAGGTAGAAAAACGGTATATACTCCTCATTGATGAAGCAAATACCCCGGTTCGTTTGACATTCACAGATTCGGTCATTTCCCCGTTACTGTCCAACTTCAGAATAATTTTTCGAATAATCATTCTTTCTGAAGATTGATCGGCTGGAAGTGTTATCAGTTCGCTGTTTCCGGGTTTTATGACCAGTGCCATTGCACCCTGATCACCCATAGGAAGCCTTCCCAGCGCGGAATTTCTGTCTGTAAAATCAACATACCAGTATGTATCATCACATTTAAAAGTTAAAATACAATGATCGAAGTTTGGTCCTTTGTAAGCGTAATCCGTAAAATTGTGAATACGTGTATTCACCAGCACCAGCCATGATTCAATTCCAGCTATATCCAGAAACGCCTTACCCAGTGATGCCATATCTTTACAGTCACCGATACGTGTCGCAAGAACATCACCGGCAGACTGCGGTATCCAGGCAGATTGACGAAAAGGAACATAACTGTAATTTATTGTTTTTGTAATAAACGCATGAATTTTTTTTACCTTTTCCCAAGAATCCGTACTGTTTCGGGTTAAAGAATCCGCTGTTTCTGTTAACTCAAGAGTAGGTTTCTGTTTCAATCTGCTCAGTTCATAGTACCAGTCTGAAATTTCACCCCAAGACCTGAACTTTGAATAAATCAGCGCCGGATACGACGGATGATACACAGGTGAATATGGTTCATAAGCGGTATGCCCCGATACAGGAGCTTTGATAATAGTCTTTCTGAAATCACCATCTTTCTGTACGGTTACTTTTATAAGTGTATCGGAAACGATATAAGGAATGGTATCGTCAACAGGCGTGATCATTCTGATCATTGATTCAAACTCAGGAATGCCAGTACTGAAAAGATGTGTTCCATACACTTTACCGGACATGACACCCTGATAGTAGTCTTTTAAACTGTATTCTATAACGATATAATCACCGGGCTCGAGGGATTTGAAAACAACGTAATTATCCTCTCTGTCAGCTTCGACCTCGCTACCATCGGCTTTCTTTGATAAAGCTCGATCAATTGATAACAACTGATAATTTGGATTAAAATCAACCCGATACTCCTTCCAGTCATCAATCGCCTGCTGGTTGGGCAGATACACGACCATAAATATTCGCGAGCGGGATGCATCGCTTGGATACATATAGATATCTTCACAATAATGTACAACTGAAGCCTGATCAGACTGCTGTTTTGCCCAGACGTCCGATTTTTTTAAAATACTGTCAATAGGCGCAAGCGGAGTCATTGATTCGAAAGATTTTTTATTTGTTAATTTGAAGATGTTCTCCCAGGCTGAAAAATCATCTACCGTAAATTTTATGGTTTCATTGAATGTCGCAACCGCATCATCAGTCCTACCCATTGACGAAAGAATATTTCCCTTGAGATTCAACGCATTTGAACTTGTGGGAATGATTGCAAGACACTTCTCTACCTGTTGAAGAGCACTTGAATAATTCCGATCCTGATAGAACAAACTGGCAAGATAGAAATAGATATCAGGATTCAGAGGATCAGCTGAAACAGCCTTCTGATAGTAAGCTTGTGCCCCTCCGCGATCACCTCTTTTTAATTTCAGTGCCGCAAGCTCACTATAAAGAGATGAACTTCTCTTACTGGCTTTCAACTGACCGGTTATCACTTTTTCAGCCTTGTCGAACATTCCCTGAGAAATATAAATTGCCAAAAGTGTAGACAGTATCTCGGTATCATCCTCATGATTCTTCTCAAGATCCGAAATTAACCTGTACAACTCAGAACTGTTATCCATCTCTGCAGCAATTGATAACCGTGCAAGACGGCTCGCCGGCTTATTCTTAAACATTTCGGGAGTGTTATCCAGAAAGTCCTCAAGAGCACGTCTGTTACCATTACTTTTAATATTGACAAGCTGACTATTCCATGCAGCCATATTCAGATTGCACAGTTCAAAAGCTCTCTTTATGGCAATTGATGCATCAGTATATTTTTTTGCCCTTAACAGAGATTCCGAAAGACTTGAGTAGAGGATGGAACTTCCAGGATAGCGTCTCAAAAATGTCTGGATTATGCGCTGAGACTCATTAGTCATATCATAGATGTTATACGTAGCGATCAAGGCTGTCAATGCATCATAATCGGTACTGTCCCTACTGAGTCGATTCGAAAGATACCTTGAAAGCGAATCCAGAACCGGTGTTGGTGATCCACTCAGGTCTAAAGGCTCACCCTGAACAACCGAACTGTTTGTTTTGTCAATTTTAAGATCAGTCACAGGTTTATATGTCCAGTCGAGAAATCGTAACAAAAAGTTAGCTTTTCCTGAAAGTCCTGAAATACCATTCTTTCCTTCATGTCCGACTTTAATCAGTATCCTGTTGTTACCTTTGAGCAGTTTCACTTTGCGCATATAGGTGTCGATTCCGGTGTTACGAAAAACCGAGTCCTGAACAACCAATGTATTATTGAGAAAAACCCTGAATGTTCCGGATGCGCCAAAAGAGAGGTACACATCACGGTCTGCATCAGAACTGACCGTTGTAGTCAGATAATACATAGAATTGAAATCATTGACATAATTATCAAGAAATATCCAGCCGGTCGCCTCTGAAGTCAACAGATCACGCCAGATAACGGTATTACCGTCTTTGCCCCTGTACTCTTTTCCAAAAGCGATTTCATGCTCGGGAGGATATACATTAGAAAAGCCACATCCGGATATATTTTCAAAGGGACCGATAATTTTCCATTGTGATACCACCCCCATTTTTCTGGTAATCGATGCGGTCTTTTTAACATTTTCATAATTCTGTGAATGCCGCAGTTGCAGCTCCTGATAGATACCACTAAACAAACCCGAATTTTCCGCAAGCCCTGCGATCTTTTTCGTAATTTTTTTCGCCTTTTTTCTGTCAGAAAAAACTCTGCTTAAAATAAGAGCATCCGGCCGTGATGAAGCCATTGCAATATCCTTGTCAAAATCACTGGCTGAGAGTATGTAATCAGGAATGTGGTCAAATTTTCCCAGAAACATTTCGGCTGTCGCCAGCCCGCGATACGCTTCAGCAACAACACTATCTGACCCGCTGGAAATACTCTTGTTAAAAGCATCAATCGCTTCAACAGGCTTATTATCAAATAACAACTTCCACCCATCACGCGAGGAAGCCTCCGCTGCAAACAGAAAACCCAGAAGCAAGCAGCTGCACATCGTCAAATTTATTCTACCGGTTCCCAATATCAGATTGTTCCTCATCTGCACAGTAATTCTCCACTATATTAAAGTTTCGTATCTTTTTTTGAATTAATTATTCTGTCGAGTTGATTTTTCATTTCACGCTTTGGATCTTTTGCTTTTTTCAGGGTTTTAGCATACCCCACAAATTGTTTGATAGTATACCCCGATTGAACCCGGAGTTCATCAAGTAAATTTAAATCAAGTGAATACGTCATCCTGATTGCAAGATGCGCGTTATTGATTGTAATATCTGGTATGCCTTTATAGCTTCGGGTTTTAAAAAGGGTGTCGTAATTTACCGCAATATTTTGTTTAAAACTCTCAATCATCTCTTTTTTCAATTGACGGACTTTTGAGGTATCCTTTTCAGTTGCATATACAACCCCAAGGTTTCTGTAAAGCTCTCTCAATAAATTTAAATAGGTGTCCCGGTCATCGAGATATAACAGGACTCGATTGTACAATCCGGTAGTGTCATATTCTCTTATAAATTGTAACGCCCCGGCATTACCCACATACGTCGCAAGTTCCTCATTAAACTGAAGCTGATTTTTCACAAACACAGTAGCATGTGTCAATTCATGAATAATCAGAGCTGCCAGTTCATAACTTGAAAACTCCTCCATGAAACTGTAAAGTGGGTCCGTCAGAATTCCAAGCGTACTGAATGCGTCTACCTCATCAATAATAACATCATATCCTTTGTCAGAAAGCTTTGCAGCTTCAGCTTCAGCATCTTTCCGCACAAAGAACCCTTTGTTGGGAAAACAGCCAAACAATGGGAAACACCATTTATACTGTACAAAGGACAACTCTTCTGCAGCAGTAAGTACATCAACGATATAGCCTTTATCGACCCGAACATATCTGGAGTAACTTCTGTTCTCAACAAGTCCAATGCTGTCAACTGCAAATTTTCTGATCCGATTAACCAAATCTATAAACTCACGGGTTTTCGGCGGTAATTTTTCGTCCCTGAGCATCCTTCGGGTACTTTTTGCACTGGAAGTATACCTGAACAGGTAAACACCCTGTTTTATAAGATAGCACCCATTGAACAGTAACGCAATAGAGCTTATTGTAATTATTCTAAAGAAAATCTTCAAATGCACTGAATCTCCAGATAACTGTCAGGCGGGCGAACAGGTATCGAAATTAAATACTAATCCTGAATAATAGTACATTTTTGTAACTACTCAACAGATATTCATCCCGAGCTCGGGAAGAAGTAAGAATGAGAGAAAAAAGTAAGAAAAAAGTGTAGTATACCATCACTTAGAAATAGTGTACGCTCATACATCGTTTTTTTACTGAATTCTGAATTTCTGACTCCTGAGTAGTAACAAATTTTAATATAAAATACAATTCTGAAAGGAACTCTGGGGATATTTAGATTTTCCTGAAGAAATATTACCAAAACTGTACACCAGACTCTGATCGAATAGTCCCTCCCGCAAGATAAGGTGTTTTTACCAACGTATCCTGCAGACCCTCGGTCCTTCTGTTTTTTCGGAACGGAGGAGTACTGGGACTTGTCGAACACTAATCCGGAAAGGTTTTTTAACAGAAATTATTATTCCGGCAATTAAATATTACTCACTATAAGCTCGCTAAAGCTTATAATTTTGAATCCTGTCCTTAAGAACAGGTCACCCTTAAGTTTTGAACGGGTAATATTTAATTACCGATGTAATGACTTGGATTTTCGAACACATTTCCGGGTATTTTTGAGGTATTCCCAACAATAGATTCAAATTCTTTAACCTTCAGCCGCATCGTTTCGACACCTCTTTTTTGAATCAGATTTTTAAATCGTCCAATCTCCTGATTCATCTGTGGAATATTGCTGGTTTTCTCTAAAATGTAAGCAGTAGCAAGATGGAGAGAGGGGTCCCGTGACGATGAGAGTTCCCAGGAACGCAGAAACGAATGTGCATCAGTGAATCTCCCCAGATCACACAGATAATAAATCCTGATCAGAGATTCGACTGTTGTATATGTTTTTTTTATCTGCAACAATCTGCGGACAAGCAACTGAACATCTGTCAGCGGGTTTATCATTCGGTAATATTTTATCAGACGATGAAGTCCCTGGATATTATCCGGATCCCGTTCGAGCAACTGTTTGAGACACTGCTCAGCCTCACCAAACTGCTGTGTTCTTTCGTAAAGATCTGCGAGAATCAGATAGCTGTAATAATTTCCGGGTGAAAAAATGACTTCCTGAACAAGACTTCGAATCGCTCCTTCAATTTCACCTAATTTTATATATGACAGCGCGATATTGTGATAGGAAACCGTATACTGGTCATCAACTACCACTGCTTTTCTGAACCAGTTAATACTCTCTTCATACAGGTTTTTAAACTGATATAACTGCCCTGTAAGCAGATAAACATCAGCCAGGTCCCGGCTCTGTTCTTCACTTTTATTCTCCATTTTTTCAAAAAAGGTGATTATACTTGATAAGTGCTCCATTACCAGGAGACAATCCGCCTCCTCACACACAGAATACGACAGTCCCTCAATCTCCTCTGCACAATCCTCATAGGGAACCATGCCATTTGAAACAAGCTTACTGTAATGGGCGAGTTTTTCCAGTGGTGTCTGCCCCTTTGGCATGATCCCGATTAATTTACTTTCGTGTGAGTTCATTATTCGGAACTCGCTGCCATTATTTCTCATGTGATCTGCCACTTTCATTGTATCGATTCTGTTCCTGAGATTACAAACTCACTCTTATGTTATTCTTTGAGGAACATTCAAATCAGCCCTCAGTACAAATGATAGTCTCACGAACTGATGATTTTCAATATAAAAGTGGTTAATTAAATCAGCAACCACTCAGGTATCAAGAATTCAGGAGACAGAATCCAGAGTTGTCCGGCAACAGACCACCGGTAACTTACTGATTCTCTTCAGGATAATTACAATGCAAATTTTTGAGAACTATCGCGCGCCGCAGTATCATGCCGAAATCGGACGATTCCTTTCAGGCTACCTGCTTCGCATCTCATCGAATCAGGTTAAACATGTTTATGGTCTGCGCTTTTTTCTCTGAGGAGATGCGGTATTACAAATAATATTCTTGAACAATCCACTATTTGTTGATATACTTATGGGATTTGTTATGAATGTATTGTCGAAATAGAGCTGTTCCCCTTTTTTATAGCCCGCAAACAGCACCCAGTTTGTTATTTCATAGTATCCTTTTTCAACTTCATCAACATTCAAACGATACCCGCATTCAGCTTTTCCATCTGCGGGAGTAACCCTGAGAAGCGTACCGCTACCTTTAAGGGAAGAAGACGGAATAGTGGTCTGCAAAACCCACCCATACCCCTTTTTTCCATCATTGACCGATAATGAACCGGCCCAGGGGTGCACAGAAAAAATGGTATCTACGGCAGTATCTCTGCCATCAAGAGTGACCCTGAATTTTTCATAATCGGTATAAACAAATCCGGAAATTCCCTTTTTTAAGACCGGCGACATTTCGACAAATGCATCTCTGAAAAGGGCCCCGAATCTGATCGGTACATGAAGAGTTACCGGCACCTTAACAATCTGCGGATAACACAACTGGTTGACATATGCCCGGCTTCCCTTTATACCAAGACCAAGATTGAGATGAAAATCACCTCTTCGAATCAGTCTGACCGGACCTGCTTTCCATCTTTTTACAAAACAGATAAGATTATCCTCTGAATACCGGATCGGAATCAGACCGAACAGAGCACCCATTCTGATATCGATACTTAATTCATCTGTTAAATCACACCAGGTGCCGCTCTCGCGATCCATCACCCCGGCCTGTTCGAAATGAAACCGATCCTTTGCAAACCGGGCATAAAACCATGGTGTCTTGAGCAGACGGGTCTGATCATCGTAATCGATATATTTTTTCGACGATAACGGGATCGATGGATCATCAGTGATCCAGATAAAGCGACATTGCCCCTGTTTAGTCAGCTTTAAAATTGTACCGGCGCCGCAACGACCAGCTGTATCCCCTGGAATGCAATCATCCAACAAAAAGACAATCTCATCCGAGGGATCAAGAACACCGTTACCATCCTCAATATTGGGCTCCACCCCTTCGGGGCAGACATACTCCTGCTCAGCGGTTACTTCGTCGATCTGAAACGGTATCACATTGCGAGCAACATCAAGAACCCGAAGCGAACGTGTCGGTCTGCCGAGCAGATCCGAAATCATTGAGCCTTTGAGAACAATCGGCTCTGCAAGAAGCTGGCTTGTCATCAAAAAAAGAAATAGTGGTAGTTCGATTCTAAATAAGGCTTTCATAGTATACAAATATACTTTTTCTACATGCCGCTATACATTTTTCTGGGCATCATCATTTCTACAGTTTACAAAGTTCCACCCGAAAATCGCTGGTATCACCCGCAGGGGTTATAACACAGCAGTACCTGGCGTAATGGGACCGATCTGATGAGCTCTTCAGCCCGGCATTCACCTGGCTTAAAGAACTATATAGAGAAAAATGAGATCGCTGAGGCATTAACTTTGCAGGTATGTCTTGAGTCCCTTATCGCAATTTCCAAGGTTGTTTCCCCGATCACCGGTTCATTCTCCGACAGGGACACATGTATGAAAAAAAAAACACTGCAGACCCTTTTAAAAACCCAACATACAGAAATAACAGAATACCACATTTATACAAAACTTTCACGGTTTGAAAAAAATGCATCAAATCGCACGATACTTGAAAAGATCGCATCTGAAGAACTGAAGCATTTCAGGGTCTGGGAAAAGTACACTGGTGCAAAAGTAAACCCATCAGCATTTAAGATCTGGATATACTACATGATCTCAGTTTTACTGGGTGTCACCTTTGGTATTAAACTCATGAAACGTAACGAGAAAAAAGCAGTGAAAATTTATCAGAAAATTCCTCGTGAAATTCCTGAAGCTGCAGTTATTGAGGCAGAAGAATGCGAGCATGAAAAGAATCTCATAGGGCTGATCAGCGAAGAACGGCTGGACTATGTGGGCTCAATTGTACTAGGGCTCAATGATGCCATTGTTGAATTAACCGGAGCACTGGCAGGCTTATCGCTTGCACTTCAAAACGCAAAGATGGTTGCACTTACGGGAATGATTACCGGCATCTCAGCCTCACTCTCCATGGCAGCTTCTGAATACCTGTCCACCAAATCGGAAAACAACGGTAAAAGTCCCCTTAAAGCATCCGTTTACACAGGTATTGCCTATATAGTAACTGTTATAGTATTGATCCTGCCGTTCATCTTTATTGCGCAACCATTAACAGCCCTGGCACTAACCTTAACAATAGCACTTCTGGTCATCACTTTTTTTACATTTTATGTCTCTGTAGCTACGGATATTTCATTTTCAAAGCGTTTCTTTGAAATGGCTGGAATCAGCCTTGGCGTGGCATCAATTACTTTTATCATCGGTTATTTAATCAGAAAGTTCTGGAATATTGAGATCTGAGTATATATTTTAACGTGATTTAGCCATAACAAGCCTCTCCGCCACTGCTGGAAAAACCTGAGAAATCAACGCTGTTATCATAGATAAAGGATTCATATAAACGACACGCGGTTCACGTTCTACAGCATGAACTATCCGTGAAGCGACAAACTGCGGAGATCGCCCCCTCTTTCGCTCTGCAACAACAGTTCCTTTTTTTTCACGTAATCCACAACAGTGTGCGAAAAAATCTGTCGATGTCAATCCCGGTAAAACAGTAACCACCCGTATATTTGACTCGCGCAATTCCAGCCTGGCAGCATCACTGAGTGCATTCAACGCACATTTTGACGCACGATATCCCCCGCTTCCGGTTGTAGCGATCGATGTTATCTTGGATGATACATTCACGATAATACCACCGCCGCCAGATCTCATCACCGGAACAACCTGCTGTAAACAGTACAGCGGCCCGAGCACATTGACAGCAAAAACAGTTTCAACATCTTTGTCACAAATTTGTTCTATTTCAGCTACCAACCCCAAACCTGCATTGTTTATTAAGACATCGATTGTCCCGAAGCGATTTACTGTTGCTGTTACCAACCGTGCAACATCCTCCCTTCTGCTAACATCTGCAGGAACAGCCAGAGTAGTTTTCTTTACAATTCTTTGAGCCGTCTGGTTTAGAACATCTTCATTTCTTGATGAAAGTACTACATTCGCTCCTTTTTCTGCAAAAGCCTCCGCTGCAGCAGCTCCGATTCCTGTGGACGCGCCTGTAATGATTACAACTTTTCCGAGAAGATCCATAATTTATCCTCACCGAAATAAATAGCAACATTTCATGATATATCCAGGCTAAACATTGTGCCTGGCATCACCAAAAATTGAGCAATTTTTTATCCAACTGGTTTAACATAAATCATAAATCGTTAAACAGTAGAGTTTTACGAAAAAAAAATTACTCCCGCAGATATTTCAAAAGTCCCCAATGCAGGCAATTCCCCATTACATTCGGCCCCATCCACTACTTTACCTTAATATCCTTCTGCAATTGAATATTCACCTTTTTCATCATATCGTATAAAGTAGGACGACTGATCCCGGCTGCAGTTGCAGTTTCGGAAATATTAAAATGGTTCTTTTCCAGAAGAGCCTGTAAATATTCCTTTTCGAATGACTGGCGGGCCTCTTTATAGCTGAGCTCGGAGTAATGATTTCCATCCGGGAGTTTTAAATCTTCCGGTTCGATAACCTGATTAGCGCAAGTAATTGCAGCCCTGCTAAGTTTATTTTCAAGTTCACGTACATTTCCCGGCCAGGAATAACCCAATAATGCATTTTCGGCCCGGGCACTCAATTGTAATTTTGCAGCTCCAAATTTTATCCGGTTACGTTCGATGATCGAATTGGCAATTAATAGTACGTCTCGATCCCGCTCGCGCAACGATGGAAGATCGATCTGAAATTCGCTCAGGCGGTAATAGAGATCACTTCGTAAACTTGAATCATCACCATCAAGATTTTTACGGTTTGTCGCAGCGATAATCCGTACGTCTACCTTTTTAAAACTCGTTCCACCCACACGCTGGATCTGTTGGTCCTGAAGAAACCTCAGCAATTTAACCTGAAGATTCTTCGGCATCTCTCCTATTTCATCAAGTAGAAGTGTGCCACCATCAGCCGATTCTATCAACCCTTCCTTATCGGTATTCGCCCCGGTAAAGGCACCTTTTTCATACCCGAACAACTCCGATTCAATCAGATTTTCGGGGATGGCACCACAGTTGATTGGAACAAAATTGTGAACATTTCGTTTACTATTGTAATGAATTGCACGCGCGCAGAGTTCCTTACCAGTCCCACTCTCTCCAGTGATCAGTACACTCACATCGGTATTTGCAAGCTTCTGAATCAACTCAAAAATAGACTTCATCGCCGGACTGTTCCCGATCACCTGAAACTTCGAATCACTTTTTACCGAAATCTCCACGCTCTGATCATTCTGTTCCTTTTCAAATCCATGAATTCTCAAAGCCCGCTCGATAATCACTTTCAGATTTACAATGTCAATCGGCTTGGTAAAATAATCAAATGCCCCCATCCTTACGGCATCAGTACCAAGAGACTGGCGGGAATTGGCGGTAATCACGATAATCTTAGCACTTCTGTCTTTAAGGAGGATCTCATTTATCAGCTCAAGCCCCTTCTCCGGCACATTATCCAATCCCATGTCAAGACAAACCACATCGGGTCTGGTCCTTGAAAAGACCTCCATGCACTCGTGTGATGAACCAGCTTCAGACACCTCATATTCTCCCTTAAGTGCCCATTTCATATTTTCACGAAGATCGATATTATCTTCCACTACAAGAATTTTTGCCATAGATCTGCAACCTTTAATGCTAACTTTTCAGCAATTACCCTCTATAATATATTACTATTCCTTGCCCAGCTATTATGAACTTTCAAACGGACCTCTTTTTTTTCACAGTACTTCCGTCATGCACTGTCAGCAAAGAAAGAAGCGGGTCTTTTGAAGAGTGAAGAGTGAAGAGCGAAATGAAGAAAAACCTCGGCTGTTCTCAATTCATCCTTCATCCTTCATCCTTCATCCTTCATCCTTCATCCTTCATTCTTCATTCTTCATCCTTCATCCTTCATTCTTCATTCTTCATCCTTCCCTCACACCATCACACAAAACGCAGTCCCTTCTCCCGGTTTTGAATAACAATAGATCTTTCCTCCCATTCTTTCAACCAAAACCTTGCACTGGTACAGACCGATTCCCATGCCTTTATCTTTTGTCGAAACAAATGGTTTGAATAAACTATTGTCTATAAATTCCTGACTCATCCCGGAACCACTGTCCTCGATTATCACAATCGACTTTCCCCCGGTGAGTTCACCTTTAGCAAGACCAAATCGTTCAAGCTGCTCCGATTGAAATGAGGTAACCTTTCCAGAAAACAATACCAGTCTTCCCTTTGATGACATCGCTTCGACCGCATTTTTCAGAATATTGAAAACAACGCTCTTCAAGACATCGGGATCGACTGTTATTGCACACTCCTCTTTGAGCACCCATTGGAAATCTATTTCCTGAAGTAAATTCAGATTACATTGCTCCAGAGCGGCTTCAACAATTGGAATAAGCGTGGTTTCGTCAATTTTTATTTTAGCAGCATTGCGCTGTTCGGTAAGCTTTGTCACCAATGATGTCAGGTTTTCGGCACTGTTTTTTATCGACCTGATAAGACTCGTCTGAAAATCCTGGTCTCCAATATACTCTGAGGCATTCCTTGCCAGAAGTGACAATGTTGCAATCTGATTCTTTATATCGTGGATCACAAATGATACGACCTGATGAAACGATTGAAACTGCTGGTGTTCGATTTTTTCGTTTGCAAGAATATTCCTGTAAAAGACAGTACCGATCGAATGGGTAAACACATTGATAAGTGCGACATCTTCCTGATCCAGCCCCCTGCCATCACCCAGCTTAATCATCAATAAACCCAGTAGTTTTCCATCATTGGATATAGGAAATATTACTGATGGAGACAACTTTTTCACCACCGGTATATTGAGTGAGCGGAAAAGTTCTCCACGTTCATCATCTTTGTCATCTTGTAAATAAAGCGGACCGCAATCAGCAAAGAACACTGAATCCGGAATTTCATTGCCCGATATCACCAGACGCTCAGCTGTCGAGTATTCCGGATTACGGTGCATTACATAAGAATTGTTGTGAGCACTTTTCAGAAATACAAATGCATCTACAGCTGCAACGGCGTATTTCATATTTTCAACCATACTTGTCAAAGACTCATCGAGACTGGTCCCGGTAACGTATGTCTTATAGAGATAAAAAAACTGTTCCCTGTAGTCGTATTTACTTCGATAAAACCGTGTATTTACAAATTCAGTTATCCTCCGTCGCATCCCTCCGGAACTTACAGTGATAATCACCAGCGCTATAAATGAAACGATAATAAGCGACTTTTCGAAATACTTTACGTCAATATGAAAAAAACGAAAAATATACGCAAAAATCCCCACTCCAATGAAAATCACGCCGCACAAGGTAAAAACGATGGAAGTATACACCGCATTTCTGTCTACTGAAACATTCTCGATACCAAGCCGATAACGGAAAAAACCAAGAAGCAGAATCGGATAGATAATACCATAAATTGACAATGATGTTAAAACCCAGGGCAGATCGACCGTTCGATACAGAAGAGTTTTTCCTACAAACAAAATATTAAAACCAAAAAGTACAATAAATGAGAAAAAACAGAGTCGCCCCACTTTTCGCTGATATTCTCTGGCAAAACGGTATGTCGATTCAATTACATACAATCCGTACACCGAAAAACCGATAAGGAAAATAAAATGGAAGTGCTCAAATATACCGGCATTCAAAAGAAGCACATCAGATTCTAAAATTACGTACTCCCAGGGCGCCAGGAAACCTGTTATTACGGCAAAAACTCCCAATGCGTACATGAGCCATGATGATGAGATCCGCATCCGGGCCACACTGATCGATCCAATATTTTTTCGCATGAATTTATTGGAAATATCGACCAGCAAAACTGTTCCAGCACAAAACAGCACCATCATCCAGTGAATACTTGCACCAGTAGTCAGAGCATGAACGCCTGCCAAAGGGGAAAGTGGCAGGACCACTGCAATCATAAATAATGGAATGGTAAACTCCTGCCGATATTGACGAAACAGGATTGCGATGCAAAGGATACTGTTGAGGATGATGGAAATAATAGAAAAAATCTGTGGTGACATAGTATAATTTAACCCTTGTACTTATTCATTGAATATATATACTTTTTAGTAATGAGTGAAATAAGAAAAAAAACATGCCTGAGCGTAATTATACCCTGCTATAATGAAGAGCATACTCTTGAAAAACTGGTCCAGCGTGTATTGGAGATTCAGGATCAGCACCTTTCCGTCGAAATCATTGTCGTTGATGATCATTCAACGGACCAGAGTGCAAAACTTGCTGAATCGCTCAGCCGTACATACCCCGAAATGAGAGTTTTTTCTCACAATAAAAATCAGGGAAAAGGTGCAGCTTTACACACTGGCATTGCACAGGCTACTGGTGATTTTGTCGCAATTCAGGATGCTGACCTTGAATATGATCCCTGCGATCTGAAAAAGCTGTTAGGTCCTCTGATCCATAACAAAGCCGATGTTGTGATCGGTTCCCGATTCCTTTCTTCCGGTACCCGGCGAATACTCAATTTCTGGCATTCGTTAGGCAATAAACTGCTTACCACCATCTCCAATATGCTCACCGACCTGAACCTTTCCGATATGGAAACCTGTTATAAAGTGTTCAGACGGGATGTCATTCAATCATTGGATCTCAAAGAAAAACGCTTTGGATTTGAACCTGAAGTCATTGCAAAGGTTGCACATAAAAAGCTTCGTATTTTTGAAATCGGTATCTCCTACTATGGAAGATCGTATGCTGAAGGGAAAAAAATCAATGCAAAAGATGGGTGGCGCGCTCTCTATTGCATCCTCAAATACAACCTCCACCAGGCCCCATGGCCAGTTCAACTGTTTTTCTACCTGTTCATTGGAGGCTCTGCAGCCATTCTGAATCTTGGCATTTTTATTGTTCTCGAACCACTTCAGATACCACTGCCGGTTAAAACCGGTACAGCATTCATTCTTGCAGCAATTTTTAACTATCTGTTATGCATCTGGATCATGTTCAGGCACAAAGCACGCTGGAATTCACGCTTTGAAGTCATCGTTTTTTTCTTTGTGGTCTTTATTGTTGGAGCTTTTGACTATTTCTCAACACATTTTTTCATTTTTAGCGATTATCCCCCCACATTGGCTAAAATTTTTGCCAGCAGCATAGGCTTGATGCTCAATTTTACCGGCAGAAAGTGGCTGGTGTTTCCGGAAGGAGGAAGGAGGAAGGCGCAAAATTGAGAGCACCGAGTCTTTCTTCATTTCACAGTTCACTCTTCTCACTTCAAACTTTCACATTTCTCACTTCACACTTCTAACTTTAACGCTACGCATGTACTATTTTTATGAATTATCGTTTTTTGTAATAACACACACAATTCAACTGAGGGTTTATGAGCGAATTTAACGTTGCTGTTGTTGGCTTAGGGTATGTTGGTCTTCCGCTGGCTGTGGAGATGTCAAAATATTTTAAAACTATCGGATTTGATATCAATGAAAAAAGAATTCAAACCCTGGAAAGTGGTACTGACCCCAATGGTGAAGTTTCCGGTGATGATCTCAAACGCGCGTCTCTTACCTATCATTCCAATCCTGCAGCTCTCTCCGAATCAGATTTTATCATTATCGCCGTACCTACCCCCGTTGATGACCATAACCGCCCCGATCTCACTCCAGTTGTCAAGGCATCACAAACTGTCGGGAAAAATCTTCGAAAAGGCACCATCGTTGTCTTTGAATCGACAGTGTACCCCGGAGTTACTGAGGACGAGTGTGTTCCGGTACTTGAAAAGGAATCCGGGCTAACCTGGAAAAAGGATTTTTTCGTCGGCTACTCTCCCGAACGAATCAATCCCGGTGATAAAGAACATACCTTCTCAAAAATCACCAAAATTGTTTCCGGCGATACCGCAGAAACACTGGAGAAAGTAGCACATGTCTATGGGACAGCGGTTCAAGCTGGCGTTTATAAAGCCGAGTCGATAAAAGTCGCTGAAGCGGCTAAAGTCATTGAAAACACTCAGCGTGATATTAATATCGCATTCATGAATGAACTCAAAATCATATTTGACAAAATAGGAATTTCTACACGGGCCGTACTCGATGCAGCACGAACAAAGTGGAACTTCCTCCCATTCGAACCCGGACTGGTCGGCGGCCACTGTATCGGTGTTGACCCTTATTACCTTGCCTACAAAGCAGAAGAGATCGGGCATCATCCCCAATTAATCCTCGCAGGAAGAAGAATCAATGATGCAATGGGACGATATTACGGCCGTGAATTGATAAAAAAACTCATACGGCAGAAAAAGCAGGTCATGGGAGCAAAGGTGCTTATCTGTGGTATTACCTTCAAAGAAAACTGCCCCGATATCCGCAACTCGCGGGTCCTTGATGTCATAAATGAACTCAGAGAGTTTGGCCCCGATATCGATGTCTGGGATCCAGCAGCGTACCCTGATGAAGTCAGGCATGAATACAACATCGATCTTATCGAAACTCCAGCTTCAGGGTATTATGATGCAATCGTCCTGGCTGTTAACCACCGCCAGTTCATCACCTCTGGTAAAAATAGCCTCAGTACATACCTGAAACCAGATGGCATAATCTATGATATCAAGGAGGTTTTGAGCAAGAAGAATGTTGAGATTTACAAGAAGTAAGAGTGACGAGTGCAGAGGGATGGCACTCCCCTTGACGTCTTTGGGAATATGCACTCTCTTTACAGGTGATGCATAGTATTTTCCCGTTTTAAACCGCACTAGTAATAATTTGAGATTTTCAGACAGATTACTTTCATATTCTGCTGCCGTCACTTCATCAACTCCAACTGCTCCGTCCTTGCATGTCCTTCGGTAGGCTTCCTGAAGCCACTCCTCGTCCACATAGTGGCCAGGGACGTAAAACTCACTTCTCGATGCATACAAGCAAGTTCTCTATCCGTTGTTGTTTCGTTAACACATTTTCAGATTCCATCGCATCCATTCTGTTTCCCAACAACAGTTCTACAGCCCGATAATCTCCTTCCCTCCTGTGGCTCGCTCGGGGTGTACTTCGCCCACAGTTCATCGGTACTACGTCTGCGTATTAAGACTCCCTGCCTTCATCCGATAAACATCCGTTTCCTTCTGCTTGTCGTGCCTACACACCAGATCAGTTTCCCGACCCGATGGCTGCAGTATTGAAACGGACAGATTTTTTGAGCTGGGAGTGCAGATCATGATATCAAAACAGTAAGAGGCAACGATTCCACTCTTTAGAATACTCATTTTTTTTCCGTTAAACTTCTTCCCTGAAGCAATTTCGATTTTCAGCTCAATCCAGGACGCTCTGTTTGCTCTTTCTGTATCGGGCAAATGACACTTTTTTTTTTGCTTTCTTCTTTTATTTGCCCATTTTTTATTGTTTTCTCAGCAATACAAGAGCAAATTCATTATATTTTTAAGCGTAAGTTCCATATAAGTTAGAAATACAGAGCAGAATATTTTTTAATCGGTTAACATTCAAAATGTTCTGCCAATCGCATATACTGATTCTCATCGGGCTTTGATCAATACAGCCTTGAATACCAGGGAAAGTAATGGGATTCGCCCATCTGACAGTTCGTAAGTTATATGATATGTATTAATAAAATTTAGTAATCAGATCTACAAAAGGATTCAGCATGTTGGGTTTTTTTTGCAATAATCGGCGTATGCAGGCAATTTTATGTTCCCTCATTTTGTGGAACACCGTTTCGAAAGCTGGAGAAATTTGTGAGATGAGGATCACAAGATGCCCGGAAACATACAACAACACCACTCTTGTTGTACCAACAAACGTAGTCTCATTATCTGGAAAATATTATGTCTGTAAGCCGGACAACATAGTCATAGAGGAAGAAGCTGATCCGCCATCGATAATGTTCATCATCGACCACTCTACAAGCATGACCGGCTTAGGCGGTTCTTCACCTACTGATGCAACGGGTTCCAGATATACTGTATCGAAAGCCCTGATCGATACGATCCTTCAAAAAGTTCCCAAAGCAGAAATCGGACTTGTTGTATTTCGCAACACACTTTTCTTCGACACAATAAACGAACCGAATGCTGTTGCATTACCCAATGATTATCTCTATCCTTACGGTGTTCCATCTCAGGCTTATATACCATTACTCCAGCTTGATTCGTCATACGTGAACGGGGAAAAAGGTGCTGACATTCTTAAACGGCTCTTGAGTACTCACGATACACTGATTGAAAGGACAGGTACCGATTTACAAACAACCGATCTGGATTATAAACCAACATTCGAAACCCAGTCTGGTACAAACATAAACACAGCGTTTGATGCAGCTAAATACGCAATGCAGAAAGCTAAAAACCCTAAGAAAAATCAGTTTATCATCTTTCTCTCAGACGGAGATCCATCTCCAAACACTACAGATACATTATATCACGGAGGTAAAGACCCGGATGAATTTCAGAATGGCACTGATGTTCCTACCACATTTACTGTATACTTTGTAAATAGAAGCGGAACTGTACCCAGAAGTATTTCAACCATGACAGAGAATATTATCGCAAACAACTATTCTGAAAGTAATGCACTCAGCAAGTACTGGGGACTTCAGACGAGTTTCGATGCACTGCTCAATATCCTGAATAGTCAAACCGCGTCAATTCTGCAGACTGTAACCGCAAATCCAACGAAACTGGTAATAAATAACGTTTCGTACAATCAGTACAACAGTGCTGACAGTACCTTTCCGATCGACCATATAATACTTAACCCGACAACAACAGAGATCTCATTATCACTCAATTTTCAGATTAAAAATGAAGCTACATCTCAGGTTGTAGATTCCGTTCAGAATATCCGTTTTACCATACTGAGAACCGACACTCTTCCGATGAGTGCGGGTGTAGCACTCACATGCCGGGACACTATCTACTATGATGTATCTGTAACAGCAGTCAAAAAAGATGTTTCAGAAAAAAACCTTGAGGAAGGTATTTTCGAATTTAAACGCAATAACAGTGATCACGGAGACCTGACCGTTTACTTTTCAATTCAGGGTACTGCAACAAATGGTACGGACTATAAGATGGTTGAAGATTCAGTTGTTTTTACCGGGGACCAGACTTCAATACAGAAAAAGATTACTCCAATTGCAGATGATCTCCAGGAAGGCCCTGAAACAATCATTATAACACTTCTTTCAGAAAAACCGGGAAAAACCATAGAATACAGAGTTGAAAATGAGGGCAAAGATCAAATGACACTTGATGATGACTACACCGTGCCACAGGTTTCAGTAGTCGTTATTAAAGAGGATGCATCAGAAAAGGATCTTGTAGAGAGTATCGTTGAATTCAGAAGAAGTCACGGGGATTATGGTGATTTGACAGTTTACTTTTCTGTATCAGGTACAGCTGCTATGGGTCTTGACTATCAATCGTTTGCGGACTCACTTGTTTTTACCGGGAACCAGACAGCAATACAGAAAAAAGTTACGCCAATGACTGACTCATTAAAGGAAGAACTGGAAACTGTGGTGTTTGGAATCCTTGCAGAAAAGGAAAACAGGAATGTACGATATGTGACTGGGAGCCCTGACAAAGCAGAAACCACGATCGAGGACTTCTTTCCTGAAGTTCCTGACACATTCACATTGGCAATTCTTCCCAACCCTTTCAGTTTCTATACCGATCCCTTTTACACTCAAAACGTAAAGAACCTTTACCGCAATGTTTTTAATGATCAGAATCCCAGAGGTGCGCTCATAGCCATAAAATCGGTACGAGGACTTATGCCGATCATTGGAGCACCCGGCAGTTTTGGGAATATTACCATTTATGATGCTGTTGGAAATGTTGTAAAAGTACTTGATATCAAAAAGGCAAATGATGCTGATACGACCCATTTCGGTTCATTGTGGGATGGCAAAAACAAAATGAGCAGGAATGTTGGCAATGGTATGTACCTTGCCGATATTCAGGTTACAAGTACAACCGGTCAGAAAAGAAGGTTTACCAGAAAAGTGGGTGTTAAATAATTACATCGGGACTTTTTTCAATAGTAGTTATCGGGGGGGGGGACGCTGTCGACATCAGAATGGCAATCGATCCTCAATTACTGTTTCTTTCGATACCGACTCTGGAATAAAAACATGTGCATTTTATGAGACAGTTAATAACAGGGGTTTTCCATACTTAACTCCTGCATTATGAGGAATAAGTAACTTAACTATGATGCTATTGTAATTAAAAATGCCTGTGCATTTAGTATTGTAGCAAAATAGTTACACTATACGTATAACTCAATCCGACGAAACTTCTGGCTTCAGAGTACGGGGACACACAATGAAGTCACAAGTGAAATCATTAATCATTCATCATTAATCATTCATCATTAATCATTCATCATTAATCATTCATCATTAATCATTAATCATTAATCATTCATCATTCATCATTCATCATTCATAATTCATAATTCATAATTCATAATTCATAATTCATCTGCCCCACATCCCGCTTTTGCGGTCCATATATAAAAAGCTGCATTCAGAAAGCAGGACTCTGAACAGCATTACAACTTGCTTTTGTTAATTACTCTATACCACATTTTCCTCTGGTGTATATCCTCGATTGAAACAAGGTACATTTTATCTGACGAGGGGCGAATTCCTCCGGCACGGTCGAGAACCTGCTGAAGCACTACCGGACCATCATTACTGCCGCATTTCCAGGCAAAAACTCTTTTACCGTCAAGAGAATACACTGAAACGTTAAAGGGCATAAGCAGCATGGATCCATTCTTTTTTATGGAGACCGGTTTTCCATTGAAAGAGATTACCGGTGATTCTACAGCAGAAAATCCCCAAAACTCAACTTCACAAGCATTAAGATTACCACCTGTTCCGTTATATCGTACATACCGAACAGGTTTTGTATTTACAATAGACACATTCGTATAACTGCCCTCAGGTGGAGCAGAGCCTATCGTGTACACCTTTTCCCACGTTTTACTGTCAGTTGAAATCTCAAATGTTTTTCCACTCATCCGATCGCTGTAACCATCACGCGGATAGAAACGGAATCCGGTAATAATATTGGTTGTTTTTTCACCGAAGTCATACCCCACCCACAACAGATCACCTGTACAATCAGCAAAGCTTGCACTACTTCCATCAACAGCCTTATCATACGTCACGTTGCTTGAACCATTGTAGGGATTTCCGTTTCCAATAACACTACCGGTAAGTTTTTTACTCTCGGGTGCAACGGTAAATTCGCGATTTACACCGAAGAGAGTGTTTGGCTCTGCAGCTCGATCGTTTATATTATTAATAGTGATCTGGTGTGTATCGCCATCTGACAGACCAGATGTTGTAATAAGAACCGAGCGTTCATCACTCTGCAGTTTTGCAGTCAGAAGATTGACTCCAGCAGTCCCGATTGTATATGCAGAAAGCTTCTCTGCACTGGACTTCTCAACATTTTCAGAAAAGACAATTGTAATAATTCCTGCTGTTGACGCGGTTACACTGATTACTTTTGGAGCTGTGGTATCTTTCCCTGCCTTGTAAACGCGAACATAATCAACCAGGTATTTAACCGGGAATGCGGTTCCTGAGGGATCTCCACCATTGTTGCCGCCAATTGCCTGGTTGATCAGCATATAACCGGGACGCCGAAACGGGTTCTCGCCGTTGGGACCGGTTCCATTTGCATTTGCTACCAGATAATGGTTCATGAGAGTACCATCAAGCCAAAGATCGATTTTTGTAGAGTCCCACTCCCATGTCCATACATGAAATTCATCTGCCCAGCCACTGCCCAGTGATGAAACCGCTTTTGTTCTGGATGTCCATTTCTGTTTTCCATCCATTACATTGAACAGCAGGTTTCCTTTATAAAATTCCATCATATCGATTTCGCCCCCTTTGGGCCATCCGCCGCTGTTGGGCAACCACCACCATGCAGGCCAGCTCCCTTGTCTGATATCAATTTTTGCGCGGATCTCAAAAAGGCCGTATTTAAAATCCCTCTTTTTTGAGAGCAGATTCGCTGAGGTATAACTACATCCATTCATCGTTTCCCTGCGGGCCTCAATTATAAGAACGCCATCCTCAACTCTTGAATTTTGCTCCCGCGCCTGCGCATAATACTGAAGTTCTTTGTTTCGTACACTGCACCCTACTTCATAACCCCAGTTTTTTGAATCTGGCAATCCATCCACATCGAATTCATCACCCCAGACCAATTCATAATTATCATACGATGGCTGAGATAAAGCTGCGGATGTGCACACTATTAAAATCTGCACCGGAAGCATATAAAACGCAATATCACTTAGAAACTTCATAAGTATCCTTTTTAGAGTACAGTCATCAACGATTATAATATAATGCTGATGACGCTGTCTTTCACGGCTTAAATAGTACTCCGGCAGTTATTTCAAAAGTCTCAATTCAAAACCAATATGGGGCTAAAGACTTCAGTTGGGGCGTGCACGGCTTGCCGAATGTGTCATCCATCCCGAGGGCGAGAGCGGAAGCTGCATCAGATACAGGCGGAAACTATAGTGGGGGACCCGCGTAGCGATTGACCAAAGGACACACCTGACTACGTCTTATCAGGGACCCGGGAAAAAATGAGGTACTAATAGCATTGTCGGCTGATATTCACCATCCCGGCATGGTAAACTCTTGACTTTGAAACAAACGTATCGCAGCATCCACTACATCTGAATCATATTTAATCCCTTTGTACCGGGTAATTTCATCTATTCCAACATCAATACCTAACGCAGCCCGATACGGACGCAACGACGTGATCGCTTCAACAACATCAGCAACGCTGAGGATCCTGGCAGCAAGTAATGTCTCATTTCCTGTAAGCCCCCTGGGATACCCGGAACCATCATACCTCTCATGATGCTGATGAACGATTTCTGCAACGGGCCAGGGAAATGCGATATTTTTAAGAGTTTTATACCCATCTTCAGCATGCAGCTTGATCAGTTCGAATTCAATCGGCTTAAGTTTACCTGGTTTATTAAGGATTTCAGCCGGGATATAGATTTTCCCGATATCGTGAAGCAATGCCGCAACACGGATCTCTTCAAGCCGATCATCCTGAAGCTTCATTTCCCGACCAATAGCAAGTGACAATTCAGCAACTCTTCTCTGGTGTCCGGCAGTATATGGATCCCGGTTTTCCACAGTAAGAGAGAGTGTTTTTATAATCCCTTCAAGTGTCTCTTTCAGTTTTCCGATAGAGTTGACTAGTTCGATTTTCTGCTGTTCAATTTTATTGACAAGATCAATACTCCTGAAAATATTGCACGCAATACGCCTTATCCCTGCATGAATACTGTTTATGTGCTTGCTCATATCAAGGATCAGGAAACCGATCTGCTGCTCACCATAAAAGAGTGCTTCCACCATAAATGAAAATTGTTCGTGTCCGTTAAAGAACTGGTCAGGAATCAGAAGTGTGGAAGGAAATGGCAATCCGTTTTCAGGCAGAAGATGACGCTGGTTATCAGTATACGCCAGTACCAGGCGTGCAACAGACGTATCTGCACTTTGATCATAAAGAGCCATATAGGCTGAGCGGAAGCCAAGCTCGATAAGATTTTTATACAGAATATCGAGAATTTTTGCTCTGTCGAATCTGATATCAAGCTGATCTCTCAATTGATTGAGGTTTAACTCTTCCCGTAAAGTTGTACTGTTAGCTTTGCGAAGTTTCTGAAGTGTCTGTTTTTCAAGCATACTTAAAGCAGACCAGAACAAAATATCACCGATAGATGACCTTTTCTGATCATAAATACATCTGCGAAGCTGGTGCAGTATACCACCGATAATGACTTCATCGACTTCGAGATGAAAATTTAATTTCAGAAATTGCTGCCATTCATCAATAAATATGTTTACATCTCGTAACCGGCAGGACTTCAGGTATGAGTCAACCATACTTGCAGAAAGACTTGCTTCATCCTTCCAGTTGCGATCATAGGAAATACCTTGTAGAATGTACTTTATCTGCTCGCGACACTGTTCAAGCAGATTAACCGGTTCTGATGATTTATCTTTTGATTGAGAGCTGTATGATAAAAAAGATGGAGTGTTCACGGAAAGCGTGCATCCACATGATTCACGTATGATCACTCTTGAATTGAGAGTTTTTAACATCTGAACAGGATTTTTTCCAGTTGAGTGACCATTTCCCTCCAGGATATCCAACATGAGCGACATTGCGGCCCATCCTTCACGCAATAAGGGCTGCCGGACGCTGGTCAACGGTGGTGATGTGGTGGCACACTTTGGAATATCATCCACCCCCACTACCGCAACATCATCAGGAACCCGGATACCATGGCGTTTTAATTCGTGTAAAGCGCTTATAGCCATTTCATCGTTGCAGGCAACTATGACTTCCGGTTGTTTTTTACTTGTGTCGATAAAGTGTCTGACCGCCTGTGTTCCCGATATCTCCAGAAAATCACCGTCGTAAACGAGGTCTTCGTCCAGCGGAATTTCATGTTCTTTCAATACTTCAACGAAAGCAGTGTAGCGCATCTCTGCATGGAATGAGCCCTGTACTCCCTTTATGAAGGCAAATTTCCGGTACCCATGGTTTTCAATCAGATGAGTAACCATCTCCCTCATACCTGTATAGGAATCGATAACAATTGATGGCACATCAGGATGTCCCCGACCAACAAAAAGCACCGGCAATGGCTGAAAACTTTGTCTGAACTGAAAAAGCGCATCATCATTAAGACGAATACCAACCGAATCAGAAAGTATGATAAGACCGTTTAAACGACGCTCACTGGCCAGCCCGTAGAGAATATTCTTCTCGTATTTAAAATGTTCGCAGCTGTTGAGAAGCCCCCCTTCCAGACAGATCAGATTTATATCCCGATGAGCGGCAAAATCTGTAATACCTTGCAGAATCCCAAACTGGTATTGGCTATCAGAATGATCGATTAAAAAACCAATTGTTATCCGGGTGGATACCGGATCCTTGGTACTCATGAGATTCTCCGTACATGCAATGTTTCAGACACAACAATTAATACTATTGCTATGACCTGTGATAAGCAATGGAATAATAATTTCAGCCCTGACTTATACACCTGAGAAGGGATAATCTGATTCTGATTCATGATTCGATATTCTATATTGTTTTTTGCATTTCCTTTATCTATTTATTCAGGAAAAACAGCGACTTTCACTGATGACGCTTAACATAGTATACCTCTTACAAGCTGGTCTCTATCCATGTATTTTGTAGCTTATGTATATATGGACTGCAAAAGCGGAAAGTGGGGGCAGAATAATTAAGAATTAAGAATTAAGAATGAGGAATTTTTTCTTATTTCACGCTTCACACTTCTTACTTCTTACTTCATTGTGTATCCCCACTCTTTGATGGCAGATTGGCTATTCGCATTCACTCATTCACTCATTCACTCATTCACTCATTCACTCATTCACTCAGTCGTTTCTCTTATCGATAATCACTTCGTACACGTGCGACCGGCTCACTTTTCGTATTGTAAATTTCAGATCGAGATGCTCCAGTTGCATCTCTGCTTTCAATTCCATACCAAGATGTTCTCTCAGCAACTGGTCAATAGTTCTTGTATCCTCAACTGCATCGATCATGGTCGCAGCATAAAGATCCTTCAGTACTACTCCCCCGCCAGCCATATACCGACCAGGAAATATTTCAAAAAGGTGATCGGGAATGATATCATATTCATCTTCTATATCCCCGACTATAGTCTCTAAAATATTCTCCAGAGTCACCATTCCGACAACATTGTTGTCATTGTCCTGAATGATAGCGATATGCTGATGAGATGTAATCAATCGTCGCAATGCAAAATTTATCGACTGGTTATCGTAAAAATAAATAATCGGTCTGTAAATGCCTTTCAATGATGGATTGACGGGATTGATCCGCAGAGCATTGACAATATCCTTAAAATTAACATATCCGACAATCTTACCGTTTGAATCATCAACAAGCGGAAAACGGGTGTGCTGATAAATATGAGCAAAAACAAGTGCATCAGAAAGTGATGTAGAAGCTTTAAGACAGCGCACCTCAGACCGTTTCACCATAATCTGGCGTAATTCAGTCGTTTTCAGTCGTGAAGCCCGAATAATAATACCTTCCTGCTCCCTGCTGATTTTATTTCTCAGCGCCGCAGCTTTTGCAATGCCAAGTATCTCCTGAAGAGGATCTTCTGAAGAATTCAAACGATTGGTATCCTGACCGATACACTTCACAAAGACTTTTGTGGACCAGCTCAAAAAACTGACAATCGGAAAGGTAACTCTGGAAAAAAACAGTATCACCGGAATTACCGCAAGGATCACTTTTTCGGGATCTTTTAACGCCAGTGTTTTAGGGACGAGCTCCCCAAGCACAATGGAGAGATAGGTTATCATGCCAACTACAAAAACAAGTGAAACATCATAAGCAAATCTCTCGCTTAAACCAAGTCGGGCAAAAAAGCCGGAAACGTGATTGGCAATTGCAACGCCTCCATACACTCCGGATATGACACCAACCATAGTTATACCCACCTGAATGGAAGATAAAAACCGGTCGGGAGTATTCATCATCCTGATAACCATCGCAGCGTTTCTGGAACCACTTTCTCTTTCACCCTCAATAATTTCACGACGGGATGAAACAAACGCAATTTCGGAGAGTGCAAAAAAACCGTTAATTGCAATGAGTATCAGAACGATAACAATTTCCATTATAGAAATCCCTTATGCATAATATTTCAATAGCCAAGCAGTCTCGAGCTACATTCAAATTACATGCACGTATCGAGCAGATCATTGCAATAGCGATCCCAGAAGCGTTTGCCTGATTTTTCACCCAGTTTTCTAATCCCATCTCAGCACTTTTTCGATAGTAGTTATCGGGGCCGCTGTCGGTATCGGAATCGCTATCGATCCTCAGTAACGGTATTATTCGATACCGATTGCGACCCCGACTCCGGTATGAAAACCTGTGCATTATTAGACAGTGTGATATATTAAAATCACCTGTATGAACCAAGAATTTGTAAATAATTTGCACGCGTATATGCTTCAGGTTGGCCGGTAGATTCTATGCTCATAACACCTTGTAATGATTTTAGTGAGGAATACCCGTTTTCCTGCAGCCAGTCAGCGATTTCAGTATTCAGAATTTTTAGATGATTAATTCCTTTTTCAAGAAGCGCAGAAGTCATCATTGCGACATTCGCTCCGGCAGCAATACATTTGATACAATCCTGTGCAGTGTGAACTCCTCCGGTAATCCCAATATCAATTTGAACCTTTTTATATACGATACCGGTCCATCTAAGTCTTAATCCAAGCTCATCTGATGTACTTAATTTCAGACAAGGTGAAAGTTTCATATTTTTTAAATCTATGTCTGGTTGATAAAACCTGTTAAAAAGTACCGCACCAGACGCTCCAGCGTCTCTGATATTCTTTAAAATATAAGGAACTGAGCTTAAAAAAGGATGCAACTTTACAGATACAGGTATTGTTACACTATCAACAACATCTCGGACAAGCCCAACATAGTTTGCTTCAACCATTTCTGATTTTTCGTCAGGATTTTCAGGCATATAAAAAATATTGAGCTCCAGTGCATCAGCACCAGCTTCCTGAATATTGTGTGCGTATCTGATCCATCCGCTTCTGGAAATGCCATTTAAACTCCCTATCACCGGTATGGAAACAGCTTTTTTACATTTCCTTATGTTTTCGAGATATTCATTAGTCGTAAATCGATAGTTACCAAAATCCGGCAGGTAGGTAAGCGATTCTGCAAACTGTTCAGTTCCCTGTTGCAGATATCTGTTCAAAGCTTTCTGTTCAGCAATTATCTGTTCTTCAAAAAGTGATGGCAGTATTACCGCTCCGGCTCCTGCATCCTCAAGCTGTTTTACATTATCAACATTTTCCCACAGCGGCGAAGAAGATGCTACCAGTGGCGAGCACAGTGACATACCCATAAATTTTATCGAGAGGTCCATTACACTTTACTCCTCTCCATATTCATTTGTGACCAGTGTTTATACCATTTCCAACGGTTTTCAACATCTTCGGAGGCTTTCATGAAAAGCTTTTTCGCATCTTCCGGGCTATTATATACAAGCATCGTATAACGAGTTTCATTGTAAATATATTTATTAAGAGGCAGTGAAGGTGCCGCTGAATCAATCTGCAGAGGATTCCTTCCCTGAAGCTGCAAGTCTGGATTATATCTCAACAGTGGCCAATACCCGCTCTGTACAGCCCTTTTCTGTTGTTCCATCCCATATGCAAGATCATAGCCATGGCCGATACACTGAGAATAAGCTATTATCAACGATGTTCCTTTATAGCGCTCTGCTTCGAGAAATGCCTTCACCGTTTGTGAATTATCTGCACCTAAAGCAACCTTTGCGACATATACAGAACCATAGGTCATTGCAATCATGGCAAGATCTTTTTTGGAAGTTTTTTTGCCACGCGCAGCAAACTTTGCTACAGCTCCAGGAGGGGTCGCCTTTGACATTTGTCCACCAGTGTTTGAATAGATTTCCGTGTCCAGAACCAGTATATTCACCTTTTTACCGAGACTCAGAAGGTGGTCAAGTCCCCCGTACCCTATATCATATGCCCATCCGTCTCCACCCACACACCAGACACTCTTCTTAACAAGAACATCAGCTATCGCTTTTAGCTGCCGGGCTTCAGGTGTATCCATTTCTTCCAGTTTATTAACAAGCGCAGCTACACGGACTCGCTGATTCTGTATATCCTTCTCACTTTCCTGCGAAGCGTTTATTATGGAATCAACAATATATGTTCCAAGTTCAGTTGAACATTTAATGAGTAGTTCATTGGCATATTCGATCTGTTTGTCAATTGCAAGCCTGAACCCCAGACCAAATTCTGCATTGTCTTCAAAAAGTGAGTTCGACCAGGTAGGTCCTCTGCCCTGCTGATCTTTTGTCCATGGTGTAGCCGGTTCATTTCCTCCATATATGGATGAACATCCTGTGGCATTCGCAATAATTGCTCTGTCTCCAAAAAGCCTGCTCAATAATATCAGATACGGAGTCTCCCCGCAGCCTGCACAGGCACCACTGAACTCGAATGCTGGTGCCAGGAACTGCACATCTCTTACAGTGGAAATGTTCAGTTTTGCCCGATCGTAGTCAGGTATTGAAAGGAAAAAGTTCCAGTCACTGATTGCCTGAGTTCTTTCCTCTGGGCTATCAATAATAGTAACCGCCTTTCTCTTTGGTTCACTTTTGTCCTTAGCAGGACACACTTCCTCACAGATCCTGCACCCGGTACAGTCTTCCGGTGATACTGCAATTGTATATATCATCCCTTTGTGTGACGGATTACGCGCATCAGTATATTTGAATGAGGCTGGTGCATGCGACAATTCCACCGGGTCGAATAGTTTCGCCCTTATAACTGCATGCGGACACATCAGAGAACACCGGCCGCACTGGATACAAATCTCCGGATACCAAACCGGCATAGCATTTGTAATGTTACGTTTCATATATTTCATTGTACCACTTGGAAACGTACCATCAGGTTCGAAAGCACTTACCGGAAGCTCATCCCCTTTACCGGCAATCATCGGGGCGATACGTGTTTTTACAAACTCAGGAGCATCCTCAGGTACAGGTGCTCTCCTTTCAAAATTCGCTGTTGCCTGAGCCGGAACGACTATTTCATAAAGTTTCCCCGAAACCTGATCGATAGCTTTAAGATTCATGCTGACAATTTCTTCTCCACGCCTTCCATAAGTATTTTTCACAGCCTCTTTTACTTTCCCGATTGCATATTCTTCGGGTATCAATGATGTCAGTTTAAAAAAACATGTTTGCATGACAGTATTGATTCTTCCTCCGAGTCCACATTCGCGGGCAATTGAATATGCATCGATAACATATACACGTATTTTCTTACCAATAATATTTTCCTGAATATCTCTTGGAAAGTAATTCCATACCTGATCTGCGGAATAAGGGCTGTTTAAAAGTAGTATTGTATTAACCTTTGCCATTTCCAGAATATTGATTCGCTCTAAAAAACCGAACTGATGAACTGCGATAAAATCTGCTTTGGTAATTTTGTACGTTGATTTTATCGTACTTTTTCCAAACCGCAGATGTGATACTGTTACGGAACCGGATTTCATTGAATCGTAAACAAAATACCCCTGAACAAACAGAGGTGTTTCCTTACCGATAATTTTGATCGAGTTTTTGTTCGCGCTGACAGTACCATCAGCCCCCGAGCCATAAAATACAGCCTGAAGCTGATCAGGTTGTCCGATAGTAAAAATCGGATCATATGATAAACTTTTCATGGTAATGTCATCTGCAATACCTATTGTAAATTTTTGTTCCGGTGTTTTTTTTGATAGTTCATCAAAAACCGCTTTGATCATCGATGGCGTACATTCTTTCGATGAGAGTCCATACCTTCCTCCAATCACTTCAGGCATGGATCTGACTTTTGCATTATTCTGTTTCATACCCTGATATAGAGCGGAAATGATATCGCAGTATAGTGGTTCACCGGTACTTCCCGGCTCTTTTGTTCTGTCCAGCACTGCAATGCTGCGGACAGTCTGAGGCAAAACTCTTAAAAAATCATCTACGGAAAAGGGTCGGTATACATTAACTTTTATACATCCGACTTTCTCTCCACATTCTATGAGATAATTGACAGTCTCCTCGGCGGCCAGTACACCCGACCCCATGAGGACAATAATCCTCTCAGCATCGGCAGCCCCATAATATTTGAACAGATCATAAGCTCTGCCGGTTAATTTCTCAAACTGAATCATCGTTTCTCTGACAATACCAGGACACGCATCATAAAAGATATTTGATGCTTCGCGAGCCTGAAAAAAGATATCGGGGTTCTGTGATGTACCCCGAATGAACGGTCTGTCTGGAGAAAGGGCACGCTCACGAACCTTTTTTACAAGTAAATTGTCGATCATAGATCGGATTGTCTCATCAGAAAGCGACTCGATTTTTGAAAGTTCATGTGATGTTCTGAAACCATCAAAGAAATGAAGAAATGGAATTCTCGATCTGAGTGATGCCGCCTGCGCTATCAATGCAAAATCATGCGCTTCCTGAACTGAAGATGATGAGAACAGCGCAAAACCGGTAGCCCGTGCCGCCATGACATCGCCATGATCACAAAAAATTGACAATGCATGGGTAGCAACAGTCCTTGCAGCTACATGAAAAACAGTCGGATTCAGTTCTCCGGCAATCTTGTACATCTCAGGTATCATCAGCAGAAGTCCCTGGCTTGCTGTAAAGGTAGTTGTGAGTGCCCCTCTCTGTAGCGCCCCGTGTACCGCTCCTGATGCACCAGCTTCACTCTGCATCTCGATCACATGAGGAACACTATCCCATATATTTCGCTTTCCCTGTGAAGCCCATTGATCGGCATCTTCACCCATGGGAGATGCTGGTGTGATAGGATATATGGCAATCACTTCGTTAACTTTATAAGCCACTCTCGCTGCAGCTTCGTTGCCATCAACGGTAATCATCGAACTCATAGCGTTTTCTCCGGGTAACATTTTCTATTTCTCAGCGTCTGATGTTATTCTGTTTCGATAGATTTCAATTAATTCCGGTACTTTTTCCGGCGTGAGATAGGCATGGATTTCAAACCAGTCAGCCCCATGGTCGATAATCGCAGGGACATTTGCAAGTGTTTCAACATTGTTGATCACGGTTGGTTTTCCCCAAAGTCCACGCTGTGAAGGGTAAGGAGGCCGAATCCGGGGCCAGCCACGTTTACCTTCGATTGAAGCAATGAGAGCTGTTTCCTCACCACATACAAATGCACCAGCTCCTTGTCTAACTTCAATTTCACAAGAAAAAGCGGAACCAAGAATATCTTTACCAAGTAAACCTTTTTTCCTGCAGAGTTCAAGTGCATTTTCAACACGCACAATCGCAAGTGGGTATTCTGATCTGATATAGAAAATTCCCTGTAATGCACCTATTGAATATGCAGCGATCAACATTCCCTCAATGACTGAAAACGGATCACTTTCAAGCATATCACGATCCATGAACGCTCCCGGGTCACCTTCATCAGCATTGCAGATTATATACTTGACAGCTTCACTGCTGCCGGCGACATCGGGCAGAATTCCCTTTCATTATTGGAAACTGAGATGCAGAAGGTGAAAGGATCAAACGAAAAAACAATGTGTTGATGAATATTCAATGTACTTTACAGTTGTGAGATAATGCTTCCTTGAGAAGAATTTCTATTTCAGACTGGTAACACAAATCAAAACCGCTTAAAAAATGAGACATGCTATTTGTGATGCAATTTATGTACCCTTTTTTCATTACGATATTGAATGAACCTCACGATTACCAAAAAACACTCATTTTGAGTTGAATCTATGGTTTGAAGTGTAGTTAACAACATTTATATTGTGTATATCTGAAGTATGATTTTAACCGATTAAATGCTATACAGGAGTATCCATGACACTCAAAAAAGTCTGCCTCTGTGCTGCAGTTCTCATTTCTGCCAGCACCTCATTTTCGCTGAGTCCAGTAGGTACCCATGGACACCTTAAAATAACTGGTTCAAAAATGGTCGATGAGGATGATAAACCTGTTCAGCTTGCGGGCATGAGCCTGTTCTGGTCACTCTGGGAAGGAGAAAAATTTTACAACCGTCAGGCTGTTAACTGGCTGGTCCAGAACTGGAATATATCGGTAATCCGCGCCTGCCTGGGGATAGGTCAGATGGGCAGTTATGATACCGATGCTAATGCATCACAGAACCAGTACGATAAAATTAAAACTGTTGTGGATGCTGCAATTGCAAATGGAATTTATGTCATTGTTGATTATCATGCACATGATGCGAACCTCAGTATTGATAAAGCAAAAAAATTCTTTGGTGATATGTCCAAGGAGTATGCAGGTGTTCCCAACATTATATGGGAGATCTGGAATGAACCGGATACTAAAAACGGTAGTGGCATTGTTTATGAAGATCCGGAATTAACTGAGGCACGAAAAACCTGGGACAGCTGGAGTGACATCAAAAAATATGCTGCTGAAATTATACCAGTGATCCGTTCCAACAGCGACAACATTATCATAGTAGGTACTCCGATATGGTCGCAGGATATCGACACTGCTGCGCAAGATCCAATCAGCGGCCCAAATATCGCTTATACACTTCATTTTTATGCAGGTCAATCCTCTCACCAGGACACACTCAGAACAAAAGCCAGGACAGCAGTTGCAGCTGGAGCTCCAATCTTCGTAACTGAATTTGGAACGACAAAATCCGATGGTGGCAGTGATGGCACCTATGATTCTGTGCAAACCGGTATCTGGCTTGACTGGTGTGATTCAAACAGCATAAGCTGGGTTAACTGGTCAATTGTCGACAAAGGGGAAGCATCAGCGGCTCTCAAATCAGGAGCGTCAGCAACAGGTGGCTGGACCAGTGATAACATTTCTCCATCGGGAAAACTCATCCTCGAACGTTTGAAAAGTCGTCCTGCATACGAGTACACCGATATTATCCCCGATGATGGGAAGTCGCTTCCCGGAATCATTGAAGCAGAATCGTTTGTTACAAAAAGCGACGAAATAAAAAGTGAGAATACATCAGATGCCACCGGCGGGCAGAGTCTTGGCTACACATCAAACGGAGCATGGACAGAATACAATGTAATAGTCCGCAAAGAGGGCCAATACCATGCACGTTTACGGGTTGCAACAGATCCGGGCGGCACAATCACATTAAAATCCGGCACTTCCACACTTGCACAATGGAATATCAGCTCAACGGGTGGATGGTCCAGCTGGAAAACAACGGATAACAGCGCAACGTTTTCTCTTCCTGCAGGTGAAAGGAAACTGCGTCTTGAATGGAGCGGAACAGCATCAAGCCTTGTTAATCTTAACTACATGGAATTTATTTTTTTGAGTGTAAAAGATTCCACAGATACCATCCCTTCAGACACTGTGCCAACAGACACAGTTTCAACGGCTGGAAAATCATTACCAGGCCGCATTGAGGCTGAATCTCTCAAGTCCAAAAGCGAAGAATTAACAATAGAAAATTGCTCTGATACCGGCGGAGGGAAAAATCTGGGCTATACAACTGATGGAGCATGGGCTCAATATCCTGTTACCATTTTAAAATCCGGCAAATATACCGCAAAAATTCGCGCTGCCGCAGATCAGGGGTTTGGCGGAACAATCACAATGAAAATCGGTGAGAAAAAAGTAAACGATTGGAAAATTGAAAGCACGGGTGGATGGTCCACGTGGAAAACTATCGACAGTTGTGATACGTTTGAACTCATTAAAGGGGAATCTGTGCTGCGCCTTGAATGGAGCGGGACAGCATCAAGCCTTGTCAATCTTAACTGGATTGAGTTTACCTGTCACTCAGAAACAAATGTAGTCCGGCGCACTAATCGGGTATCTCTTTCAGCCCCGGAAATTTCATGTAACAAAGGTAATCTGATATTTAAACACAATGATGATATTGCAAGAATAGTGGTACTTTCTCTCGATGGCAGAATCATAAAAAATATTATTCCGAAATCCAGTAAAATTACTACTCCTCTTGGTAATGGGGTATTTATGCTTATGGTTTATACACGAAATGGAATAGTAACCGGGTATCGTATAGTAAACAATAATTAAATCTGAAAAACCGCATTCGATTGACGCGGTTATCAGGTTAATAAGGGTATGATGCAGCTGCAGGCGGATGTTATTATTCCGGCAATTAAATATCTCTCACGTCAATCGCATCAACCTCAGTATTTTTGAATCCTGCACTGTAGGGTTAAACAAAATAAATTCCTCAATTAATGCAAAACGGTGTGGTGCTGTTACACAAAACCCCTACCCTTGATCCCTCCCCCGATAACGGTGGAGGGAAATGAGTTATTCGCGTTTGTCTCCCTTCCCTCGTAATCGGGGGAAGGGCTGGGGATAGGGGAACGAGTATATGATCGCCCTCTCGACTATGGTTTACACTATACAGACGATTTCAGTACCTCTTCCATCCTTTTCGCAATTGAATCCCAATCAAGAGACAGGGCCCGTTCGTAAGCCTTTTCCTCAAGCCTGCGCAGAAGATTTTTATCTGTCAATGCAGAATACGCTTTTTTACAGAAATCGTCGATATTACTATTTTCGTAAAGCAGACCCGTGACATTATCAATAACAGAATCCTTGAGCCCGGGTACATTGTTTGACAATGAAATTGTCCTGCAGAGATTTGCCTCAATATTGTTAATCCCCCACCCCTCTTTCAGTGATGGATTAACAAACAGTGTTGAACGACTGAGCATATCACGCTTTTCCTCTTCACTGATACGACCGAGGAATTTAACAGCATCCCCGACACCGAGCCTCTGTGCAAGTTGTTCGAGTTCACTTCTGTAATCACCCCATCCACCGACTTCAAAAACAACCCCAGGAACCATTTCCCGAAGTTTGGGTAGCGCAGAGATGATAAACTGGATATTTTTATATTTCATCAATCTCCCGACATAGGAGATCACCGGTGGATTACCCTTGGGCACAGTCTGCTTGAAATATGTTGTATCGATTCCCGGTTCCACTATCGATATTCTTTTCCGATCGATGCCAAAGTCAATAATTTCATCAGAAGTACTGCCCGATATTGCAATAAAACGGTCATTTTTGTAAAACAATGGTACGCAGTGTTCCATGCAGTAAATATAGAGCGCAAGTGGAAACATAGTTTCGCTGAAAATCGACCCTTTAAAAAAATGCATCACCATATGGAGCCGTTTCTTTTTTGTATAGAGAGGAGTAAGGAACGGAACTTTATTGATATCCTCGATGATACAGTCATACTCATTCTGATGCTTATTAACATAAGCAATAGCACTGAAGTTGAACAGAAATTTTGACCCGATCCGCACCGTTCGCATACCATCGATAATCTCTTCTTTTGGTGCACCTGAAAACATGTGCGACAGAACTGTCGTCTGGTATCCCCTGCCTTCAAGTCTCCTGAAAATTTCATGGTAATACATCTCAGCCCCGCCGGCTTCGGGATTTTTAATATCACGCCAGTTTATTAGTAATATTTTTTTCAATTGCAGCTCCTGTAAGTCCAATGGAGAAGAGTTCAAAAAATAGTATTCGCACACTGAAGCTGCATTACCGATCAAGCACCTGAAGGTATTTTTCCTCCAGTTCACGAACCCATTGCAGGTTTTCGCAGACCGGGGATTGAAGTAAACGCTGTCGCATCATATTTCGGAGATTATTAAGCCGGGGGAGATCCGAAACTGCTGCACGTGCAACATCAATGTACCGATTAATAGAGTCAGCCACAAACTCTTTGAGACCGATTCGTTCCATCAAAGATGCCACCATTGCCGCTGCATGATGATCACCCCTGAAAGTAACCATAGGTACACCCATCCACAAAGATTCGCATGCCGTTGTATGTCCGCTCCAGGGAAAAGTATCAATAGATATATCAATATCTTTGTACATTGAAAGATAATGACCGGATGGTACCGTGTTGGAAAAGGTGACCCGATTCAGCTCGATTCCATCCTCTTCAAACCAGCCCGCGATTCGCCCTGAGATAGAGTTTGTCAATGTTGTTCTGAAGAGAATCAATCTGGAATTGCTTATTTCATTGAGCAGAGCCGCCCACAATCGAATTACTTCCCGATTAAGTCGTGCTGTTGTGTGAAGAGATCCAAACGTAATAATACCATTGTCCAATGATGGAAGCACAGTGACAGCGGGAGCATCAGCTGGCGGAGCATACGTGAAAAAGCCATTATTCATGTAAAGAACTGTTTCAGTACACAGTGTCTGCAATGCAACGGATTCACAGACAATGTCACTGATTCTGTAATCGATAGCCGATAAACCGGTTGTTGACGGATATCCAAAGCCTGATATCTGCACCGGTGCCGGACGAAAAGCAAAAATTCCCAGACGATTACCGGCCATGTGCCCGGCACAATCAACCAGTATATCAATCTGATCATTTTTAATCAGAGTACTTGCTTCGAGATCATTCAGATGAGAAATCTCACGCCAGTGATCTGCTGTTTTTTTAAACATCGTTGTTTTTTCATCATCGTAGCGCTGATGGGAATAACAGTAAACGGTAAATCGTTCCCTGTTGTGCAGTTTAATCACCGGTATCATAAATGAAGCAGTCGGATGTTTACAAAAATCCGGAGAGAGATACCCTACCCGCACACGCTGTTCATTTTTCACTGTCGACACATGCATTCGTTGGGCAGATGCATGCACATCAATTGTCTGCCCCCACTCTCTGTGCGCATTATACACTTCATGTACTGAATAACGCGGATTATACAACATAGCGACCAGAAGGTTATCAAAGGCAATGGTACATCCAGGATCCAGTGTAAGTGCTTTCCTGAACCGTTTTTCAGCTTCATCACACTCTCCCATCAGCTGTAATACTTCTCCAGTATCAACAAGAACAGCTGGATTTAACAATTTGAACCGAAGTGCATTGTTAAAACAGCTCAGAGCTTCATCCAGCCTGTTCCAGCTACGCATTATACAGCCAAGATTGTAGTGACTCTCTGCGTTATCGGGCTGTATCTGAAGAGCTTTGACATAGAACTGTTTAGCCCGTTCATCATCACCCGACTCCCGAAATGCATTTCCTATCGCATTATACACTGCAGAGTTCCGGGTAAATTGATCTGTCATGGACTGAATCAACAGCTCCGCATCAGCCGTTTTTTTACTCTTAAGTAGTGCTCTGAGTAGGCTTACGTCAAGTTGCATATCATGCACAGAACCATGTCGTGCTTTGCTGAAACATTCAACAGCATCATTATACCGCCCCTGTTCAAACAGAGCTGTCCCAAGCCCTGAAAATACCCGCTTATTTTCCGGATTTATTCTGATTGCCTCCTGAAACTGCACTTCCGCTTCCGGGTATCTTTTTTCGATAAGCATGACAGAACCATAATTACATCGTGCAGCAAAATTATCAGGATCAATATCCAGAACAGATCGATACCACTGCCCTGCAAGAGTGCTATTGTTTTGTTTACGTGCGCATTCTCCTGAAGCCATTCGGAACGGAATAGATGATTTATCGGTAGCCAGATCATGTGAAAGCAGTTCTTCTGCCTGTTGATACAGACCCGCTTTCATGAGGTTAATCGCAGCAGCATATTGTTTCTTCAAAGTGTTATTGTGAATTTCCATTATATCACAATTTTAAAATTCAAGATGATCTTAATCAAGACCAGGAATTGAAAGAAAATAAATTACTGCTCAGCAGGTATCCAGAATCCAGAAGTCAGAATAAATGAAAAAAGTAAAGAAAACATGTAGAAAATCATTACATCATGAGAAAAATGTGCTCATTCATGATCTTTTCTACTGAATTCTGGATACTGTATTCTGACTCCTGAGTAGTAACTATTAAATTACTGATATCAAATCACGTTTGTTCACATATTTCGCATATTGTCTGAACTGTGATTTTTATGATTGTGATGCTGCAAGTCCCGAAATGATATTCGGGAATGAACCATTGTTTTGGCTTGAATGTGAGACTCATCCGCAAGAATAATGGTACTTACTTCATGCAATACTAAGTCACAAAGTACTTGCGGAAGCCATACTGGACTGGTCCTTAAAGTCCCTCCCCAACGTGCGAAATTTTAAAAATATCGCGATTACTAACCCCTCCAGATACCACCATTAACAACCAATTATTATCCTTAACACAATCATCCGGACAAATTAAAGAGATCAGCAAAGGGTATTATTTTGTACCGGTCAAAAAAAATATTTGACAAAGATCTATTCAGTTATTATATTTTTTAATTCGTAAAGTGTTGGAATAAGGGGGGTTAGGACGCTTTCTTTGATCGACCCGATTTATTAAGACTAACCTGTTCCTCAAATTAAAATTTTGCAGCTTAATGCAGTCAATAAAAGCATTTTTGCTTTCATTTTTCTTATTATTGTTGAAAATCTCTTTTTTAGTTAATATGATATGTCATTTTTTTCCATGAAGAATACCATATACATTAGTTTTTTATAAAGGAGTCTTGATGATGGTGCGTTTTTTTGACAAGCCTGGAGTTAGCATTGTGTCACTATTTCTTTTTATCATGACACAAACGTTTTCAATTGAAGCTCAGGGATTACTTCGGGAATACTGGAGTGGTATCTCCGGTATGTCGGTAAGGGATTTAACCAGTAATGAAAATTATCCTAACTCTCCGACCTCCCGAAACATAATCACTGTTTTCGAAGGTCCGGTTAATACTGAAGACAATTACGGAACGCGAATTCGTGGCTATGTAATTCCCCCAACAACAGGAAGTTACACATTCTGGATTTCATCAAATGATAGTTCGGAGCTCTGGCTCAGTACCAGTTCGGATCCTGCAGGTAAAAGATTAATTGCAAGTGTATCCGGATTTACCAATTCACGGGAATGGACAAAATATTCCTCACAACAATCTTCTCCAATATCTCTTACAGCTGGTCAGAGCTATTATGTAGAAGTATTACATAAAGAAGGAATCAATTCTGACAATATTGCAGTAGGATGGCAGGGACCTGGCATTACAGGAGATACCGAACGCCCTATCCCGGCATCACGTCTTACCCCTTACGAAGCAGGACTTCTCAGAGAAGTCTGGACTGGAATTTCAGGTACTGCAGTTTCTGACCTTACCTCCAGCCCTAATTACCCCTCCTCTCCAAATTTAAGCCAGATAATATATAGTTTTGAAGGACCTGTAGATAATGCTGAAAACTATGGAACAAGAATCAGAGGGTATGTTGTTCCACCAACAACCGGTAGTTACACCTTCTGGATTGCATCTGATGACAACTCTGAATTATGGTTGAGCACCAGTGCCGATCCAGCCGGGAAATCGTTGATCGCCAGTGTTTCAGGCTGGACGGGTTCCCGTGAGTGGACGAAATATTCTTCACAGCAGTCGTCCGCCAGAACACTGACTGCAGGTCAAAAATATTACATCGAAGTTCTGCAGAAGGAAGGTACGGGTGGGGATAATGTTGCAGTAGGATGGCAAGGGCCTGGTATCACTGGAGATGCAGAACGGCCAATCCCGATGAGTCGTCTTCTTCCCTGGACTGGTGAGGCGCAGACATACACCCTTACTGTAAGTAACGATGGAAATGGAACAACTACACCATCCGGGAATGTCACCGTAAATGCGGGATCAGCAACCTCAATCGCAGCAACAGCTGCAACTAATTATGTATTCAGAAGCTGGAGTGTTACCAGCGGCACAGCTTCGATTGCAGATTCACTCTCTGAAAATACCACCGTCACACTCAACAGTGGAAATGCGTCTGTCCGGGCAAACTTTGCTCTTCGAACGTACACATTGACCATGAGCAATGATGGAAATGGTACTACAAACCCAGCCGGTGCTGTTACAGTTAACCATGGAACTGCCACAACAATTACAGCAACACCATCAAGTGGTTATGTTTTCAGGAGCTGGAGTGTTGCCAGTGGTATCGCAACTATCACCGATACACTGGCAGCAAGTACAACAGTAACACTCAACAGTGGTAACGCAACCCTCCGGGCAAATTTTACACTGCATACCTATACACTTACCATGAGCAATGATGGACATGGATCTACAAATCCGACCGGTACTGTAACAGTTAATCATGGAACTGCCACAGCAATTTCAGCAACGCCATCAAGTGGGTATGTTTTCAGAAGCTGGAGTGTTGCCAGTGGTACTGCAACTATTACCGATACACTGGTAGCAAATACAACAGTAACACTAAACGGTGACGCAACCCTTCGGGCAAATTTCAGACTGCGTACCTATACGCTTACGATGAGCGATGATGGACATGGATCTACAAATCCAACCGGTACTGTAACAGTTAACCATGGAGCTGCCACATCAATTACTGCTACACCAGCGACCGGATATTATTTCATGAACTGGACAGTCACCAGCGGAACTGCTACATTCGATAATTCAGCAGCTTCTGTCACAACGGTTACACTCGCAAGTGGTGACGCAACGATTCGTGCGAATTTTACCCAGGAAATGGACACTTTAACAGTTTCCAGTGATGCTAACGGAACCACAGCGCCATCTGGAATTATTGCTATAGGGAGAGGCGTTGCATTTCCTGTAACTGCAACAGCCAACACAGGGTATCATTTCGTTAACTGGTCAATACTTTCAGGTTCTCCCCTGATTGCTAATACTTCATCAGCAGCTACGACAGTAACACTTTCGAATGGTAATGGTTCAATCAGAGCGAATTTCGCAGAAAATCTTCCTACCCTTCCCAATAATCGTCAGATCTCGATTACCGGGTCACTCTACGATGTCAATGGTACTCCGATAGGATCACCAGAACCAGTGAATATGGAGATGAGGGTCAGTCTGTTTTCTCAGGCTGCTGAAGGTAACGCTTTATATACAGAGGATTTTTTAAATCAGAATGATCAGAGCATTCAGGTAAATAATGGTACATTTGTAGTAAGACTTGGAACAGGTGTCACAAGTGATACACTTGTAACTGTCATTACAACAAACAATAACCTTTGGGCTGAAATTACTGTGCTTGACGAGGAACCGGATGTATTGCAGCCGCGCACACCTCTTACAGCAGCACCGTATATATTGAATCGTGACCAACAGTAAAGACAGACCAAACATCAATCGCATGGAGTACTTTAATGAATAAATATATTTTAAAATTGTTATCAGCCGGGATCGCTATAATGGTATGCGGTACTGTATCACTGCATGCCCAGAACCCGCATGGGAATTCCCATCGTGCAGCAGCATTACCCCTGAAAAAAGATACCGAGCCGGTGATGGTCCAGGTAACCAGTCCGGCAGGAGCAGCATCAATAAATCTTACCTACACACTTCCGGAAGCCGGGGTCAAACCTACCGGCAGCCGCCTGGGGACAACTGAACTTTACGAAGTCGCAGTGGGAAATGCTTTCCAGAAAGGCAATGAAGGTGAACCTGTATTGCCGGTTATTCCTGTGCAGGTCGTGATCCCGGCAGGATATTCTTTTGACAAAGCAGTCGTGTTAGACAGCAAAAGGAAACAGATTAAAGGAACGCATCGTATTCGTCATGGACAGGCAAACGTACCTCTGATACCAGGAGCCAGACAACGGATAGCACAACCAGAGGCAAGCATCTATGGTTCAGACAATGCATACCCATCATCGGTAATTGAACTGGTAGGGATACAATACAAAAAAGGTGTACCTATTGCTTTTTTACAGTTGCATCCCGTTTCTTACCAGCCGAAATCGGGAAAAATCTCGGTTTGTACTTCAATCTCTTTTGAATTACAACTCAAGAAAGAATCAACCCGGAAACATTTAAAACCACGACCGAAAGATTTGAATGCCGCGACTCTCCAGGTAGAAAATCCTGAAGCAATTGAGACATACAAACAGGAATCAGTTGCACCGCTGGATGAATCGGTATCTCCGCTGGGAATTTGTGATCCTGCACAAAGCTTTCGTTACGTAGTGGTTACTCCGGATTCTTTTGCAACAGCAACAACCGATTACACAATACGTGATCTTGTAGCACAAAAGCAATCCCGTGGATTTACCACAACCATTGTCACCATTGAAACGGTTCTTGCTAATTATACCGGAGTCGACAATGCTGAACGTTTAAGAAATTTTATTATTGATGCGTACGCCAACTGGGAGACCGAATATATTCTCCTTGGTGGTGATATCAACGTCATTCCAATGCGTAAATTGTATTGCAATGCAGCAGGAGAAGTTGATCAGATTCCCAGTGATCTTTACTACCAGTGTCTTGATGGCAACTACAATTCAGATAACGATTCCTACTGGGGAGAGACTACCGATGGTCCCGGGGGCACGGATGTAGACCTCATGGCTGAAGTGTATATTGGCCGGGCATCAGCAGAAAATAAAAATGAAATGTCAAATTTCGTTTACAAAACACTCGCATATGAGAATTCGCCCGAAAATTCAGCCTATCTTCGCAGAGCACTTATGGTCGGTGAATATCTGGGGTTTGGCGGCGTATCAGAATATGCAACAGCAACAATGGAAGAGATCCGGCTTGGAAGCAGTTCATCAGGGTACACTACTGCAGGCTTCGCTTCATCACAGCTCTTTTCAGTTGACACCCTTTACGATCGTTCAGGTTATGAATGGCCTGCATCTGAAATCTTAAGCCGTATGAGCAGTGGCACCTATGGTATTTACAATCATCTGGGCCATGCGAACTATAATTATGTGATGAAATTTTACAATGCCAGTGCTGATGCACTTACCAACGACAACTTCTTTTTTGCCTATTCTCAAGGGTGTATACCCGGCAATTTTGAAGCAGACTGTATTGCCGAACATCTTACAACATCCAATAGACACGGTGCCTATGCGGTTGTGTTCAATTCCCGATACGGGTGGGGTCAGTATAATTCGACCGATGGACCCAGCCAGCGTTTCGACCGTCAATTCTGGGATGCATATTTTGGTGAATTCATGACCAATCTTGGTGCACTCAATGCTGACAGCCACGAAGATAATATCTGGGACATCAATGGTGATTGTATCCGCTGGTGTTACTATGAAACAAACCTCTTTGGTGACCCACAGACCCCCGTTCGCGGTAGAGTTGTGGGACCATCACTGGCATACAGTTCACATACATTAAGTGATAACAATGGTGGAAATGGCGATGGTTTGATTAATCCGGGTGAATCTATAGATATTACATTAACAGCTGCAAATGTTGGAACAGAATCTGCAACTGGCGTTACCGCAACCATATCTGAATCCGATCAGTATGTCACAGTTACAACTGGAACTACCTCCTTTGGCGCAATCCAGTGCTGTGGAGCAACCAGCACTGCACAAACACCAATTCGACTGAGCATAGCATCAGGTTGCCCGACACCGCGTACGGTTACGCTTTCATGTCTACTTAGAGACAGCCGTGATTCGACCTGGAATTCCACTTTTACAATTACCGTTTACACATCAAGTCAGGTCAGTGGTTTTGTCCGTGCAGTCACAGGGAGCAACCCAATCGCCGGAGCGACGGTCAGTTTTTCCGGTCCGGTATCAGGATCGGTGACCACCAATGCATCCGGTGCTTACATGTTCGGTGGTATCGATGGAACCTATAGAGTTGTAGCCAGTGCCAGCAATTATCTTGCAAGTGACACTCAGGAGGTTACCGTTCCGCCAGGTCAACAAAATGTCAATTTTGCTTTAAAACAACTGCCTCAAATCGCTGTTTCTCCGCGATCTATTAACAAGGCTCTGTTTGTTGGTGATTCTGTATCAGATAGAATAGTAATAAAAAATACAGTAGCTGCCGGAAATGGTAACTTACAGTTTTCTATTGATATTACAAATGGAGTTTTAAACACAAGCAAGGGTTCTCCATCACTTATCTATCCCGAAAACGCCCGAAATTCAACTACAGATGAAGTAAGCGTAACCGGAAGCAATCGATTATTAAAGGCTCTAAAGCCGTCAGCTTTACCAGGAAAAACATTTACATCATCAAATCTGAAAATTTTATGTGCAGCAGCATTGTCAGATACAACACAAATTTCATCATTTGTTGAAGGTCTTCGTTCCTTATCAAATGTTTCTCTGGTGACGCCTCTCAATTGTAACTCATCAATACCCAATCTTGCCTATTTACAAGATTACGATATTGTAGTTGCCATCTCCAATAGTTACTGGTCAGATTATGAACTGATGGGAAACACTCTTGCAGACTATGTTGATGCAGGAGGAAAAGTTTGCATACTTAATGCATCTTTTTGTGCCAATGGCAATTGGTCGCTGAGCGGCAGAATCATGACTTCAGACTATTCACCATTTATCGTCAGCGAATACACAACATCATCAGCCACATCGGCAAGTTTTGAATCCCATCTTATTACCAATGGGGTGCAAACAATCACTACCAGCCTGTATTCGTACAACTCCACATTACAAGGGAGAAGCATCAGTCTGGGAAAATACTCAAACGGATATCACCTCGCTGCTTATAACCCCGACAAACCGATTGTGGCTATAAATGTTTTCCCGATTGAATCTTACTGGGGTGGAGATTTAGTTCTCATGATGGGTAATAGCTTCGATTTTCTGTCAGGCCCACAATGGCTAACTATTTCACCGAAAAACGGTTCAGTAGCACCGGGTGACAGTGCAATTATCACGGTCAAGTTCAATGCAAAAAATATGTTAGGTGGCTCTTACCCAAGTAATTTGTCGATTGATCATAATGCATCCAATGAAGCGACACCACTTCTGGTACCCTGCACGCTGACAGTCGATGGAATGCGAAGGCTTTCAGCACGACCAGCTTCAATCAACTTCGGTAATCTATGGGTTGGAGCACGGGATACAGTGTCTTTATGGCTGATCAATTCTGGCGATGAAGCCACTGCTGTCAGTTCCATTTCATCGGGTAATACAAACTTTTCAGTTCCAGGTTCTCTGCCTTTAACTGTACCTGCACTTGATTCGATCGAAGTCCTGGTAATTTTTCAGCCTGGAACATTAGGAAACCATAGCGGTACATTAGCGATAAATAGTAACGCTGAAGACAATCCTTCCATAAACGTTTCCTGTACCGGAACTGGAACATCAGCACCAGGGGTTGAGATTACACCAGTTTCAATTTCGCGCATGATGCCGGCAGGGATGTCAGATACGAGCCTGCTGACAATTGAAAATACCGGTGGTGCACCTCTTACTTATACAATCACTACCGTTCCCACAGATGGAAATAGTTCTATCAGCAGCCTGCGTAAAAGTAAAATAAGAAGAATTTCTTCTGATTCTACAATCGAAAACGGGCTATTACTTCCCTCAGATTTTGTGAAACCGAACAATGCCGGCTTAGCTCTTGTTAACTACCCATTCTTTGACGGGTTCGAAAATGGCAATTGGAACAACTGGACACCAGGCTCAGGAAGTTATACCCGTTTAGTTACTTCTGCTACAGCAGCTTCCGGAACATATTCTTTCACTCTGAACGGTAGCAACAATACTCATTATGATGGAGTTTCTGCACAGTTTGCAACCGCACAAACACCTGAAGACATTAGTTTTTCGGTTCGAGTAAACGATAATACTTCAGCTTGCGGTTACTTTGTGCTTGGTCCAACAAGTAGTTGCCCAATCTTTTTCTTTATGCGCCGGGGAGAATTTTACGCGAACGAATATACGGCAGTATATTATCAGCCAAACACCTGGTACAACGTCCGTTTTCATATCGACTGGGTATCCAGGAATTTTGATTTGTATATTGACGGTGAGTTAGCCGTCTCCGATATACCATTCCGTGATCAAGTGAATTCTTTTACTACCTTTTATCTCTATAATTACGACAATTCGCAGGCATGGTATGACAATATTAATATTGGAAACGCTCCTGAGGCTGAATGGCTGACGTTATCTCCTGTCAGTGGCACTGTAGCTGCCGGAGCAAGCGCAGAGATCCAGACGATTCTCAATAGTGCTAACATGCTGGGAGGAAAAAACACCAGAAATATTCAAATTTCTACAAATGCCCCAGGGCATGAGACGCTTGTAGTTCCCTGCACATTAAATGTTGACGGTTTCCGCAGACTCACAGCTTCACCATCATCACACAATTTTGGTCCAGTGTGGGTGGGATTGCGTGATACACTGGCATTGCGGCTTATCAATGCAGGAAACGAGGCGACACAGGTCAATTCAATCACATCAAACAATGCAGTCTTCACGATTTCCGGCTCGTTACCGGTGACAGTCCCTGCGTTTGACAGTGTTACCGTTGCTGTTATCTACGAGCCAACTACAATTGAGGTACATAACGGAACGATAGTTGTTTTGAGCGATGCAGAGGATAATCCATCCATATCCCTGTCGTGCTCCGGAAGCGGAACTACACCTCCGGTAGCATCAGTTAATCCCGACAGCCTCTATTACAACCTTCTGCCTTCTGATCCGGCATCCACCCGGGTTTGTTACGTAAAAAACACCGGCGGCGACGCCTTGAATTACCATATTCAGGGGATAAATCAACTCTCCAACCCTGTCGGTTCTTCAACCAGTTCAAAAGGAATATTGCCGAAATTACGGAATGATCTCATTTACTCTCCAGATAATCTCGACAAAGAATTTATCAATGGCCGTGTCATAATTGGTACAGCTGAGGGTTCATCATCCCCACAACTCTCATCACTTGATAAAGTTGGTTACAGAACTATCCGGGAACTGGGTATCGCCCGCAATCCTCGCACAGGTTTGAAAGTAGCATCTTCGCGCAAAGCATTTCTGGTTACCCTGGCTGACACGACAAAAGAGGGTGTTCTGAAAGCCGTTGAAATGCTTAAAAACGAACCATCAATTGCCTACGTCGAACCTGACTATGTAGTAAAAGCGATTGCAACGCCAAACGACTCCTACTTTTCACAACTCTATGCCATGTTTAACAATGGTCAGACCGGCGGTACAGTAGATGCAGATATCGATGCTACAGACGTCTGGGATCGCCATACTGGGAACCGATCGATACTGATTGGAATTATTGATACCGGTATCGATTACGTCCATCCTGATCTTGCAGCCAATATCTGGACAAATCCGGGTGAAATTGCCAATAACGGTATTGATGATGACAATAATGGCTATACTGATGATATTCACGGGTGGGATTTTGCCTATGATGACAGCAATCCGACAGATGGTCATTATCATGGGACCCACTGTGCTGGAACCATTGCAGGAGTTGGTAATAATGGTATCGGAGTCGCAGGGGTGATGTGGACTGCAAGCCTTGTTGCACTGAAATTCCTCGATGATGGTGGCTCAGGTTCGACTTCGGATGCTATCGATGCGGTTAATTACGCCAATGCAATGGATATTAAAATTACCAGCAACAGCTGGGGTGGCGGTGGTTTCAGCCAGGGGCTTATGGATGCAATTGCCGTTGGAGGTTTATTTGTTGCAGCTGCTGGAAATAGTGGATCCGATAATGATGCAAGTCCACATTATCCTTCCAGCTATGCTCTGGATAATATTGTTGCGGTTGCAGCTACCGACGATGATGACCTTCTGGCAAATTTCTCATGTTATGGCTTAACCAGTGTCGACCTGGGTGCTCCAGGCGTTGACATTTACAGCTGTGCACCAGGCTCAGGTTACCAGAATCTTTCCGGAACTTCTATGGCAACCCCACACGTATCGGGAGCTGCAGGTCTTATCTGGACATACAATCCATTCCTCAGTGCATCACAGGTAAAAGAGTTATTAATGGATAATGTTGACCCTGTTTCAGCACTCAATGGAAGATGTGTTACAGGCGGCAGATTGAATGTAGACAAAGCACTCAGAGCTGCAGGCCCGACCTGGCTCACCGCATCTCCAATGGCTGGTGGTATAGTTGCGCCGGGAGACAGCGCTGCGGTTTCCGTTACGGTCACCCCAACAGGTCTTTTTGGTGGACGATATGAAGGTGAGGTAATGATCGGTACTGATGATCCAGTACATCAGCAGCTGCGCGTAGCTGTTGCAACGGATATTGAAGGATTCCGGAGTCTTACCATTACCCCAACCTCCGTAAATTTCGGTGCTATCTGGGCAGGTGCACGTGATACGATACAAATACGTCTCTCTAATTCCGGCAATGAAACGACCATCGTTAATTCCGTTTCGTCCAGCAATCCATTATTCGTAGCTGCTGGTACATTCCCCTTAACGATAGCACCTTCCGGAAGTGTCCAGATACCAGTTATCTATCAGCCGGTCAATATCGGTAATCATTCCGGAATAATTACTTTTAACAGTAATGCTGAAGACAATCCTTCGATAAACGTCTCTTGTACCGGAACTGGAACAAACCCGCCATCAATTACAGTAACACCACAATCAATCTCCTCAAGAGTAATTGCAGGAGATTCTGCGACACATACAGTTACGATCTCTAATTCAGGAGGTGCAAACCTGCATTTTGAGATCTCGACGCAGGAATCAGGAACAAACCCTTTTGCGCCGAAAAATGTATTGATTATCGGAGATGGTGGAACCGAAGTCAGACTTGATTCTTTATTCAAAAGTGCCGGATATACAACGACAATTGTATCTGATGATGGAGTCTACAATGGAACCAATCCGGTTCCGGATGCATTTGGAGTCATTGTTTTAACCGATGGTACCAATTATGGTAGTGATATGCCGCTTGCGGGGCAGAATGCCATAGTGAATTTTGTTCAGAATGGTGGTGGTCTGATCACTACCGAATGGATAGGCTTTGAGATAGAGAATGGGCGTTATACTGCACTGCAATCAATTGTTCCATTCACACGCACAAGCGGTTCATCTGGAAATGAAACTTATACTGTAATTTCGCAGCACCCGATTACAGAAGGGGTTGATGCCACATTCAGTATTACTACCGGAACCAGTGTTGGAATTGCAAATGCAGGTGAAATAATTGTAAACGGTTCTGTTTCAGGAGCAGCAGTTGTGGCTGCATCATTCGGAAAAGGCAAGGTAGTCTCTTTTGCGAGCGCAGGAAAATACTCGAGCTATGATGCATTCATAAATGAGAATTTGAAAAAACTAATCGTCAATGCTCTCAACTGGACCTGCGGATCATCGACAGAATGGATATCCCTAAGCAGAGATACCGGAACAGTGCAACCAGGTTCCTCGATACAATTACAGGTAACATTACGTTCTCTGGAACTGGCTGCTGGAAGTTATGCGGGAACGATTAACATTGAGCACAATGCACCAGCCAGCAACTCACCGGTTGTTGTGCCCTGTACTCTGAGCATTGGTGGATTCCGTGGTCTCACAGCAACTCCATCAACACTAACCTTTAAAACAGTATTAACCGGTTTGACCGACACCTTACAGCTGACACTTTCCAATTCCGGAAATGAAACAACAGTAGTAAGTTCAATGGTATCAAGCAATGTGGCGTTCAGCTTTATCGGATCAACTCCAATTTCAGTTGCCCCGGCTTCTTCAATTGAAATCCCGGTCGTTTTCTATCCATTGAGTGCAGGTAATTTCAACGGCATATTGACGATCAACAGTAATGCCGAAGATAATCCGGTTATTAATGTGGCTCTTGCCGGAACTTCATTAGCCGGTCCATCAATTGCCGTAACTCCACCGCAGATGGATGTCAGTCTGACAACTGGAGACAGTACACAGAGAACTGCCACCATAACCAATACCGGTGATGCAGACCTGATATGGAATATCGCTAAACAGAGTACCTGGCTTACGGCCACTCCGCTGTCTGGTACAACTCAGAGCGGGCAGGTCTCCCCTATACAATTTACCTTTAATGCAACGGGTTTAACTGATGGACTGTATTACGATACTATCAGTGTTTCTCATAACAGTCTGACGCAGATCTCTCCTCTGAAAATACCTGTAGAGCTCCATGTCGAAGCAAGTGTCCCTGGAATCTCCGGGTTCATTACATCAATTGGTATTTCGGCTTTGCCGGTCACATCTGGAACACGCTACCAGATCGTTGACCTCCGAGCTGGTTCTGCACTGGCAGGCAGAGTTCAGGGAAACAGGTACGTAGCGATTTTACAATAAAAAATAGTAACCATTTTTAAGGAAAAATTCATGATTTTAAAAAAGTTTCAAGGTAAAGCTTTATTTTTTGCTTTAATTCTCGTTTCATTTTCAATGGTATACGCAGAAGGTTTTTCTGACAATCACAATGACAATGTGCTCACCGGATGGACAAGTACCGGAGCCCGCAGCTGGACAGAAAGTGGTGGTGCAGCAGCTCCCGCAGCAAGCAGCAACAGCGTTGGTATGCTTATTAACAATTATGTATGCACCAATGATGGAACTCTTGAAGTTACCATGACTGCTGATCAGTGGAATGGCATGTTCGGTGGAGTGATTCTCAGGTATACTTCTACCAGTTCCTTTATCTTTGTAACTGTACGCCCTGCTGACCAATGGGGCAGTTATATCAAAGCAATTCCCAATTCAACCAACCCTGATGGTACAGGAACAACTGTAGCAAGCGGTTTCACTATCGGTACTACTTTTACTTTGAAAATTGAAGCATCCGGTTCTACATTCAAATGTTTTATCAACAATAATTTAATGGGTACATTCACCGATGCCAACCATCCTTCCGGTAAGGTTGGCTATGGTTATTACAGTCAATGGAACCAGTATACAACGTATGATAATATCACCTGGACTGATGGGTCCACGCCGAACTACACGTTGTCAGTTACCTCCTCAAGTGGCGGTTCGGTATCTCCAAGTTCCGGAACATACCCATCAGGTACTTCTGTCACTCTCACCGCAACTCCTTTATCTGGTTACCGGTTTGTCAGCTGGGGCGGGGATCTCACCGGCTCAACCAACCCGGCGACTATTGTTATGAACAGCAACAAAACAATTACCGCTACATTCGAACTGATTCCTATTAATTACACTCTTTCTGTCACTACCGTTGGCAGTGGAACCGTATCTCCCAATTCCGGTACATATCCTTCGGGAACTTCGGTCACTCTTACCGCTACTCCGGCTTCCGGATATCGTTTTGTCAGATGGAGCGGAGATCTCACCGGTTCTACTAACCCGGCAACTGTCATTATGAACAGCAATAAAAATATTACCGCTACTTTTGAACTGATCCCGGTTAATTACACTCTTTCTGTCACTACCGTTGGCAGTGGTTCGGTATCTCCAGGTTCCGGAACGTTTCCTTCGGGAACTTCGGTCACTCTTACCGCTACTCCGGCTTCCGGATATCGTTTTGTCAGATGGGGCGGGGATCTCACCGGCTCAACTAACCCGGCAACAATTGTCATGACTGGCAACAAAGCTGTTACTGCAACATTTGCTGAAAACATTGTTGTACCCAATGCTCAGAAACTTACCATAACAGCTAAAGTGTTTGACACTTCAGGAACCCCTCTGGGAACACCCACCCCTGTTTCTGTCGATGTTGCCATCAGACTATATGACCAGGAAACATCCGGAACATTGACATATTCCGAAACATTCAGTGCAGCAAACAACCAAGCCATTTCTGTTTCCAATGGTAACTTTGTAGCTCGACTCGGTGAAGGGACAACCACCGATACTCTTCGTGCGGTAATTTTACGCAATCAAAACCTCTGGGCAGAAATACAAATCGCTGAAGACACCCTGAAACGGGCACCGCTGACAGGTGCAGCTTATAGCATCAGCAATCATTGATTATTCCCCGGTGATATGCGAATAGCATATCACCATCTATACATTTTCAATTGCTGAGTTCGAATCCTGCCGACAGCGCTCTGAATGAGTTCATTATCCAATACTCCAGGTGATTTTATTACAAATCTCTATACCCTTAAATCCCACTCATGTAGTATCTTTCAATACTGAAGTGATTAAAAAATCTCTGTTTGAAATCGTCATTGGTTGAACAAACAGTTTGAATTGTTCTTAAAGGAGTAATTTGTGAAAAAACTGTTCAATTTTTCATAGCTGACAGGTAATTTGATCTGCTTTACTTATTAGTTTAATATAGTGTTTGTAATGGACTGGTACAACAATTTTGAAAAAATAGAAAAGCCATAAAAGTATTTTTAAAGTACTCTCTTACTGTTCGACCCGGATCATCTTAAGATAAAGAGTAGCAAAAGGCAGATGTCTGCAGAAATGAAATCTAATCAGAGGAGAATCTAAATGCACCGTTTATTGTTTACGATAGTGTCATTACTATCTGTATCCGCTACTGCTGATGTCAACATTCTTCCCAATGGCGATTTTGAACAGCGTACCCTGGGATGGTATGGTTGGGGCGGACAGGTATCAGATACAGCTCACAGTGGAAAACATGGCATACAAGTGATCAATCATGTTGCGAAATGGACAGGGGCTCATCAGATATTGCCACTTCCGGACAGTATCGAAGTAGTAGAATTGAGCGGATGGATTAAAACAAATACTGTAACCGGCGGTAAGGAGATCTGGGAAAAAGCACGAATTACCCTTGAGTTTCTTGATGCGCAGGAGAAAATGGTCGGCAACTATCCGGATGCTGTCGGGCAGGTTGATGGAACCACCGGATGGACCATGTTCAGAAAGAAATATCAGGTTCATAAGGGCTCAAAAAATGTCAAGATAATAGTTGCACTTGGCAATTGTACCGGTGAAGCCTATTTCGATGATCTCATTTGCAGTTACTACTCGGCAGCACAGATTAAGTCAATGATCCCGGCCGTCGACACCAGCGGCAATCTTCTTACTGATGCTGGTTTTGAACAGGATGGGTTGGGATGGAATATATTCGGCGCTTCAGTAAGCGCTACAGCCCATGCAGGAAAGTATGGAGTTATGGTGAAAAACGCCATCCCAGCCTGGAGCGGTGCGGAACAGGTGGTGGTTCTACCGGAGAATGCATCAAAGGTGGTCATCGCAGGCTGGATCAGGGCTGAAAATGTTGTAAAGGGTAAAGAGGATTGGGAAACAGCACGGATCGGCATCGAATTTCTTGACAATCAAGGAGCGCTGGTAGGCGGATATCCACCAGTTACCGGCAGCGCGGTTGGCACCAGGAAGTGGGAAAAGGTTACAATGGATTATATGGTTCCGCAGGGTGCGAAAAGTATCAAAGTACAGGCAGCACTTGGTAATGCTACTGGAACTGCTTATTTTGATAATCTTTCACTGTTTGTTCACGATAAGAATGACAAACAGCTGAAAAATGCCGGTGCTCTTAGCGGCCCCATGGATGAAGGAGAGTGGTATCCACTCGAGCAGGACAACACTGCATCCGGAGGCCATTATGTTGACTGGTCATCACTGCTTGATGCTCCAGCAGGAAAGCACGGTTTCCTGACAGTTAAGAATGGGAGGTTTTTCTTCAAAGATGGAACCCCTGCAAAGTTCTGGGGGACTAATCTTGTCGAAAAAGATTGTTTTGCATCAAATGCTGAAATCGATTCTGTTACCACTCGTCTTGCCAGAATGGGATGCAATCTCCTGCGCCTTCACCATTTGGATGCACCCTGGGCAGAACGGAATATTTTCGGCAAGGCAAAAAGTACCCGATCACTCTCGTCAACCTCACTGAAACAGCTTGATTATCTTATCGCTCAATGTAAGAAAAAAGGAATTTACCTGTTTCTTGATCTGCTTGTTCACCGTGAATTTACTCCTGAAGACAGTGTTTTTGAAAAACCCAAAGAGCTTGGCGCCAAACAGGTCGGTATGTATTCCCGGAAATTAATCGACCTCCAGAAAGAATATGCCACACAGCTTCTAAATCATGTCAACGAGTATACAAAGGTAGCTTACAAGGATGAACCAGCGATCATCGGATCGGAGATTATCAACGAATCGACTATTTTTACCCATTTTTCTGAAAATTTTATTAATGGAACATACAAGGACGAACTGGAAGCACTCTGGAAAAAATCACCTTACAAAGATAAAACACTTGCGTATTTCGTTCCCGACTGGCAGCCGGAACGCACCGTCCTTAAAAACGCAGGTTCCGGCAATATTGTTGAAAGCATGACCTTTCTTTCATCACTTGAGAGTGCGTATTACAAAGAGATGGCAACTCATTTACGTTCGATTGGTGTGAAGTATCCTCTTGCAGGAAGTAATATGCCATTGCCGCTGCTTGGTTCCCTTAAAAACAACTCCATCATGGATTTTACTATTAACAATGACTATTGGGATCATCCGCAAATCTGGAAAATCGGTAATAACTGGGACCGTGTCCTTTATTCACCCTTCCACAATGGTTCTCAATTCAAGAGCCCGGCACGTAATACTGTATTTGCAAAATCGTATTACAAGGTATACCAGAAACCCTTTATCATTACAGAGTGGAACCACTGCTACCCTAACGAACAGATACTCGAAGCGGTACCCCTGGTTGCAGCTTACAGTGCGCTTCAGGGGTGGGACGGTGTTCTTCAATTCGATTTCAATCTGCAATCAGTGGGTAAAGACCGGGTACGCAATTACACTTTATCAGTTGCACCCGAACATGTCGCTCTGTGGGTCATGGGAGCTCCCCTGTTTTTACGTAGTGATGTAAAGACTGCACCAGGACAGGTTGTTGAACAGGTAACCGATTCAATGGCACATTCACTTCCGAATTACTCTGACTTCCTCGAAAAATATTCATACCTCCCTTATGTAACCCGTGTTCAAAAGACATTTTCCGGCAAAGCATCAGGGAAACCGGAGCAGTACAAGAAATATTATGATGAAAAAAATGCAATAATGACAAGCGAAACCGGTGAACTCATGCTTGATGCCAAAAAAGGTATATTGAAAATCAACACACAACGGGTACAGGGTGCGAGTGGGTTTATTGCAAATGAAAAGATCACCCTTCCTGCATTTTCGTGTAACCTGGCAAACTCTAATGCATCTGTATATGCGGTAGCAAAAAGCAGTGAAACCCTTGCAAAGAGTCCATCTTTTTTCCTCGTTGTTGCCGGTCCGGTTAAAATGTCCGGACAGCGCTATAATGCATCCCGCAGTGCACTTGAAGATCCCGGAAAACTGCCGGTCCTCGCGCAGGTGATCAAGGGAACCATTTCATTTACAAACAAATCATACCCAAAAGCCACAGTCACCCCGCTTTCAGTATCGGGATCGAAAGGTAAGCCGATATCCTTAAAAAAGGATAGTTCCGGGAATTTCGTTTTTAACCCGGAGGATGGAAGAACGCTGGTGTATGATGTTAGCTTTTCGAAGTGAGAGGTAAGAGGAAGGGAATCTATGCAGATGTAGTGACCACAGCAACCTATCTTATGTCATGAAAGATATTATTTTTTAACTGTCTTAAAGTACCATGTAGTGGCTTTCATTTCGGGGTCGGGATCGCAATCGGTATCGGTATCGAAAGCATAGTAATCGAGAATCGATCCCGATACCGACAGCGACCCCGATAACTTCTATGCCGATAATGATGAGACCTTTATTAAAACAAACTACGTTCAGAAAGCGGATAACCAGATAACCAGAATTCAGAAGATATACTTTTATGAATTTATCTATTGTAATCCCTGCTCATAATGAGGAACAATTTATTGAAACTTGTATAAAATCAATACTTGAGCAATGCACTCATTTCAAGATTAATCCAGAAGTAATTGTTGTTCTTAACAGGTGTACTGATCGCACAGGTGAAATAGCTACCAGGTCAGGCGCAAAATTAATCAGTGATGACAGCAGAAATCTGGCAAAGATAAGAAATGCAGGCATAAATTTGATAAATATGGTGACTGGTACTTTTTTAAACTACTTACAACCGGACAAAAAGCTATCAAGGACAGTGTTACCGGAAAAGATATGTCTTTTGTTAACGAATATTTCTATGATTTCAATAATAAAGGACACGTTGATTGAAGAAGGTTGAGAGGTTTATTTTTGATATATATCTTTTTAGTGTATTTCGTGTATTTCGTGGTTAATATCTTGAAAAAAGAGAATGCACCAAAGTCCTCATTCCCTAAGCCATAATGTATTTTCGACCTCATTATGAATCTCAATCAGCATAAAATTTATCTCGCTCCCCTCAGAGGGGTTACCGATTCGATATTCCGGAACGTTTTCGAACACTATTTTGGAAACTTCGACTTTCTGCTCACGCCTTTTATCCCAACAGTGAAAGGGACGATCGTTAATCCATCACACATCCGTGATGTTTTACCCGAACAAAATGACTGCACACGGGTTATCCCTCAGATCATCGGCAACGATCCGGCTCAATTTTTAATTCTTGCACATGCTCTTCTTGATCGCGGATACCAGACGGTGAATTGGAATCTCGGGTGTCCCTCTCCCCAAATCGTGCGAAAGATGCGGGGATCCGGGCTGCTTCCTCATTACGATACCATAAAATGGTTTCTGGATTCTGTACTCCCCCACCTTAGATGCCCACTCTCTCTTAAAGTCAGACTTGGCTACGAAACAGAACAGGATCTACTCAAGCTGATGCCGCTTTTCAATGAGTACCCGCTTCAGGAAATCACTGTACATGCAAGAACCGGTGTACAAATGTATAACGGTGTGGTAAAACTGGATGAATTCCAGAAGTGCAGCTCTCTATCTAACCACAGAATAATCTATAATGGTGATATCGTTTCGCTCTCATTTTTCGAAACTCTTACCGAACGGTTCCAATCAGTTAATGGCTGGATGATCGGACGAGGGGTAGTCGCAAACCCGTTTCTTCTTGGAGCTATCAGGACCGGTACACACAAAAGAGATGTTGCACGACTGCATGCATTTCATAATGATATTTACAAATTAAACCGGGAGATACTGTTTGGCCCTGCACATCTTCTTGGCAAAATGAAAGAACTGTGGTCCTACCTTGCGCAATCATTTCCGGAGAAGCCGAAACTGCTTAAAAATATTCTGAAAGTAACCAGAGTAGATCAATATGAGCGGTTGATGGGGGAAGTTTTTGGAGAATGAGGAATGAGGAATTTCAATCTGGCTTCTCACTTCAATCTTCCTACAGAAGGGTGAAAATAGAAACGGAGTATTACATCTTAATTTCTTTGTGTAACCCAACGTAGCAGTAAAATTGAGGTAAGAAAACTTGTGCAATGGTATCTATGGATTCGAGCTGCATTATTATTATTATTGAATTATACTGCAAGTCATTGATTTTTCGTGGTACTGTTCAGGCAATTTTGTTGTATTTTAATATTATTTGGTGTCGGAGGCCCGATTCTGGACCCGCTGTAACCAGAACTGATGAAAAAATCATTGTAATTGAATACTTCGCATATTGTATATGGTAGTATACCATGAATATTTCCCTTACAATTTAAGGTAGCCCATGAATAAGAAATTAATTCAGAGCATTTATTTTGTTATTGCACTGTGCATCTCTGTTTTCTGCGAACACCTGAATCAGCATCACGAAAATTTTTTTAAGGAAATGATTTTACCAGAAAATAATAAGCAACAAAAAAGTTATGCAGATAGTTTGTATTCTTTTCTCAATGAGAAATACTCTTACCGGGTAGAAAAAGATGCTAAACTGTGGAATTATATGTCAAGGGATTATCTGCAGTGTACACCACCTCCTTTACCATCAGGTTATTCAGACAAAGACAGTATCCATGTAGTATATGATTACAATGGAGTTCCTGTTGCACGCAAAATCTTTATCGGGTAAGATTCGCTTCTGGTAATTGCACACAGCAAAGGAGATTCACTGTTATTAATCTCATTATGGGAATTTAAGAATTGCAGTTTTTATCAAAAAGGCAAGACACACTCTTTTTATGTTAATGAAGATATAGCAGGAGCAATATCCATTGTTGGTAATGAATGTATTGCGATCGGCCATCCCCGGTGCTCATTTGGGTTGTATAAAATTGGGGCGGATTCCATGTTTTGTATCTATTCTGATACATTAACAGCTGACACTGGGCGTTACGTGGGATTCTATCCAAGTGACCATGCTGGAAGATTCGGTGTTTTTGCAGCTGAAACCCGAAAGGCTGGCACCGGAGGCTGGGAAGAGCTATTTCTGTATTACTGGGATGGAGCTTGAAAACAGTCGATTACTTACTTATGGATTATGTCTTGGAGACTCATCAGCTCTGAAGCAGGTTGATTTTTACCTATCCAGAAATGATACATTTATAGATTCTTTCGTTTATTCCCTTTTTAATCCTGCCTGGGGATGCAACCACCTGGCACCGGCTTGTGCCTTTGGTTTTGAAACTGTCTGGAAGAAACGCCCTGACGCTGAAACAATTATTCAACTCGCACCAGGTCTTGCTGAAGCGGTAATTTTTTCCAAAGGAGAAAAAGATTCAAAACAGCTTCAACTCCAGCATGCGCTCTCACTCATTGGAAAAAGCAATGATCCGCAGCTCAAGTACCTTTTTATGATGCTCTTTCATATGAATATAATGAAGCAGATGAATCAGACTGGTCTTACTACAGATAGACTTTTTAAAGAGGGGGGGACTTCACCAGATACGCTTTATGCCATTGTAAACCAATTGATACAGATGGGTGAAAAGGAGGATGGATTTGATTTGCGTGATGTAATTAGTGGCCTCGAAGACAACGGAAAATTTTTCCTGGATTGGCTGATAGCTAACGGCGCACTCGAAGAAGACCGGGAACATGTTCTTAAACTGATTCTAAGCAGTGGTTTGAAAGGATATGATTCTATATTGAATCCAGTATATTATGACACAATATCTGATCCCGTTAAATACCGTACCAATATTCTTGACCTTTGCTACATACTTCGATTTGGAAGTAAAAAAAGTAGAAAAGAACTCCTTAAACGTTATGGAAATGAAGACTTTTTTCAGGACGTCGCACCATATTTTCGTTTGTCATTTTTGACTTCTAAAAAAAAGATAAAAAGAGAGATTGAAAAGTTACCCCTATATGATCCGGATACCTTAGATACTGAACACTGGAGAGAAGTTGAGTGGGCAGCAAATAATTATCTGATGCTGGTTCCCAATCCCCGTATTGAAGAATACAAGTGGAAATATCTCTATGTTTTTGATAATTTTTCAACAAGCTTCGCTGCCAAAACATGGCTATATTATAATTTTGTAAATGAATTCCGGAATAGACATACCAGAGAAGAAATACTTGATAGGGTCTCCCAATATGATTTTCCATGGGAATTTGCATTTGATATAATGTCTATTAAAGATTTAAGGGAACATTCAAGCTCTTACAGTAAAGAACCTGTTCATAGTGAATCTGCTATGTTCTGGGAATCGCCCCTGATTGAACAGGTACTCTCCCATCGACTGCTTAGAAGCGGAGAGGTGAAGTGTATGCTGAGATTCTTACCAGACTACGATTATGAATTTGTAGATTTCATAGAATGACTCTTAATCAGCGGGTAAACGGTGAGTTGATTTTTTTATCCTGTTTTCCTGTAGTATAATTAAAATGCTTCGAGATAGTTTATCGTTTGTGCCCAGTGTACTTCCTCCAGTTTTGTTGAAGCTTTCAATTCAACCATCTCTTTATTTTCAACAAAGAAATCTACTCTTCTGTTGCCAATTTTGCTCATCATAAAAAACGCCCTATCTGCTGTCCAGGCATTTTTCGGAATTATTGGTCATTCCGTCTTCGCAGAGGAAGCACTCGTCTCTATTGGCAGCAGCAACTCCGTGGGACAGGTAAACTTATTGAAAACCGGCTCGCCGAACGGATGGTCATTGCCGGCGACCTGTACTTTTGCATCAATGTAAACCATATACATATTCTGCACGCTGATCTGCCATTTTGCCATGAACGTATTATTGTTCATCTTATTGACACGTGCCAACTGAAGCAGCTTCATGAATCCCCAGGCGCCGTTTTGAACGATCTCCTGCGTAAAATCCTTTCCAGCAATGACACTTAATTTTGCTGTTGGATTCTGCTCGACAGGCCAACGCATCCGTACAGTCTTTCCCCCTGGGGTAAGATCAAGTTTCTGACCGCCGATTTCGATTTTTGCAGTGTTTTTATTAGATGCTGATGGAGTTATGGAGATATCTATCGTTCTGAGCTTACCATCCTGTTTGAAAAATATATGAGTGACACGTTCAGCAGAATTGATTGATGAGAATATTTCCTTATTGAAATTAAGTTTCAGGCTGCCAAGAGGACGAACAGCCCATCCTTTCTCAGTCTTGATTATATATGATGAGAGGACTCTTTCATAAAAACCCCAGTACGTCCCGGTCACCGGCCTGAAAAAATCCATTACATCATTGAACGATGCTTCTTCACCTCTGAGCTGAAATGGAAAGCGCCCGGAAAAACGACTGGTGTACGGTTTGATTATTTCATTTTTCCATTGTGCAGTCAGTGTCTTTGTAAGCACTTCAGATACTGCCAGTCCGGCATATTCAAAAGGCCAGATCAGCAGATTACGTATTGCAGATGCCAACTCTTCAGGCATGGCGTTCAGAACACTCTGCGTATGTTTCCAGCCACTTAATAAAGGGTCTTTGTCTTTACCATTAAAAAGCACAATGGCCTGCTGTTCACCCTGAGCTTCAATCTGAGAAAGCTTTTCGGCTAGTGTCAACGCCTTATCCTTGTACCCCTCAAATCCGGACATGGATCCACCAGTTGAACGGGTAAACGTTCTCAGATGATCAAAAAATGCGTTGTGGTTGTCAAATACCGACTTGTTGCCTAATGAAAACGAGGCAAACCTGTCCGAGACTGATAATGTATTATCAATTTTTTGTACCTGTTTAAGCGTCTTTTTGAGTCCTTTTACTTTTGCTGCAACAGCAAGTGCGTCCCCTCCGGCTTTTTCAGCCACGGATTCATCTTTTAACAGTGTATATTCAGCAACAGTTGCAAGAAGCTTTGGCAGTTCCCCGTTTTCTCCCATGAGTTTGACAAGTAACCTTGAAGAACGCCTGATATCTCCAAACGGATCGAGCTGTATAGCACCAATAAAACCAAGCCACTGAGCTTTATAATCATCAAGATATGCGTTGATCATATCTGAACGCAGTTTTTTCGTATCGAACCTTGACTGCGACATTTCATCTTTAGCCAAACCGATGACCCAATCGACACGGAAAGGATTTTTCGCAGCATCAGTGATCGCATCCGACACAAACTGCTGCCATCCATCCTGTGTGTACAGGGCGCTGATTGTCGCATCAGAATGCAGAATTCCTTCCCCTTCACTTTTCAAAACCTGATTCAGTGTAATCTGTGGAGCCTCTACATTTAGTTTATCCATGACTGCCTGATAGAGAGCACTTGCACTTGGTAATCTGCTCAGCCTTTTTCTGGCGGTTTCCACAAGACGCTGGTTTTCCTGTATCTGCGGAAACTCTCCCTTGAGAAGATATCTTGTATACATACTGATATTGTCCCGCAGTATCGTTTCCACCTGCACAGGAAGCCTTGATGCATTTATTGTTGCCATAATGGATTTCTTGATCCCTTCAAAAATCATTGCACCGAGGAAAACAGTATCTATTTCACGAAGATCTTTAGGAGCAGCTTCTGACATTGAAAGATACGCTTTGAGCGACCGGTAAAGACTGTCATAGGAATCTCCGGCAAGCTCACCGTAGGTACCAGATCTCTCCCTGATATCATACTCGAGGTACTTTACCGATGGCGTAACGATAAAGCGTCTGACACGGTAAATGTAACTCTTTTTGAGCGTATCTATCATCGGCTTTCCTTTATAGAACCCCATCCCCATAGTTAACGGCACCCCTTTTTCCTCGTAATGCTGCAGCTTAACAATAGCACTATTGACCATTTCCAGCGCCTGGTACTGTTCCATCAGCGGCGCCTGTTCAGAGGGCAACTGATTAAGTATTGTAGTAATCTCTTTATGGAACCGTGAAGCGTTGTTCTGAACATACCAGAATAAAAGACCAACTAACGACGCAACGAGAAGAATCGAAAATACGACCGTATAATGCTGCAATAGTTCACGTCGGGTACGCTTCTGAGTGGATTTGACAAGAGTCTTGTCAAGCACCATTATCTCCCTGAAAAGGGGTAATACGAATACCGATTTTCCAGTGTTTTTTGACAATGATGGAGAACGTAAAATGCCGCTTTTTCCTGATACTGATTGTTTATTAAGAGCCCGGTTTGGATTGAGAGGATGATTGAAAATTGTCTGACTGAGATCCGGCCCTGAAGCGGCAGGGAGAGCTCCGGGTGCCGGTTCAGGAAGTTTTTCGTAGCAACTTGTAAAATAAAACCCTCTGAAAATGGGCTTTCCTTCATAATTGGAAGGTTTGAAAAGCTCTGCGACCAGGGCACCCAGTTTCTGCTGAATGCCTTCAAAGTGGATTACAAAGCGGCAAATCATCCGTTTATTCGGTTCACTCCGTTCCTTACATAATTTGTCGAGCCTCAGATCGGTCAGAGATTTGACGAGTAAATTGAATTCCTCCACAAACGCGATCCTCGGCATTGCCTGCTGTGGTTTGGCATTGAGTGTGGCACCAAAAATCTGATCCTGACCACGCTCGAGCTGCTCACCAAAGTACTCATTGAATCCTGGGACTTCATCAGTGCGGTTGAACAGTAAATAAACCGGAAATTCGATACCCCATTGCGCAATGAGATCATCGATTCGTGCCCGGAGTTTTCTGGCAATATCTTTTATCCCCTGATCATCTGTATTAAGTACTTCTTTTGTATCGACAACGACCGCTATCCCATCGACAGGATTGACTGGTCGGACTTTTTTCAAAGCGGCAACAAGCGCAGACCAGTCATCTGCGCAACTCTCCTCCATAAACGAACCCGGTGTATCGATCCAGACAGCTTCGTTTGCAAAGTACCATTGAGCCTGATTTGCCCCTTCGATTATAAGCCCGTCTTTTTCAGAAGGATATTTCAAAGGAAAATGAAGCCCCGACCCTTTAAGCAAAGAGCTTTTTCCAGATCTGCTGGTACCGCACAGGAGAAACCACGGACGTTCATAAAGGGCATGCCCCTTAAGAAGCCCCTTACGATTTACTGCATCAGTATATCGTGCAACTGCTTCCTCGGTTTCTTTTAGCACACGTTGATAGATCTGCTGGTTCCCCATAAATGCTCTTCCACTGGCTCTCCCCTTTTTTTTCCCCCTGGATACAAGAGCAAGTGGAATCCAGATCACAACCGCTAACCAGAAAGCCGAAGCGGTCAACCACATAGGATAATCGGGAATTGAAGTCAGCAGTCCAACAAGCATGCTTGCAACTCCCAGAACAAATAAAATAATCCACATCACAATAGACAACGCTGTCGGTTTTTTCATAACGGTCCCTTATATATCACAGAAATTCTATCAAGTCATTTAAATGTCATTTTGTCAAGGATATCCATAATCCCTGCAACCTCTATTACATTAAGATACTGTAGAAACAGGTATGCTCCGACAATCCCTGCCAGAGACATCAGAGCCGTCAGCCAGACAGGAAAATGAAATGCACCCCGCTTGAATTTTCCTGGTTTATCGGTTCTGCTTCCATGAGGAGAGAGCCCTGGAAAGGCCCGTCTCCGGGTGCGTCGTATTTTGCGTCCTAAGTCATCCATAATCGACAGGCGTTCTTCTGCGTTAAAAATTTTATAACGTCCTTCAAAACCCAGCGATAAACAGATGTAGTATATTTCGAGAACATCTTTTTTTGTCTCGATCGAAACGAGCATCTTCTCCAGCTTATGATAAAACTCTTCACCTGCGATATTATCACCAAAAAGATCAAGCTGCAGTGGCCTTGAGAACCAGTAATCACGGCAGACACTCGCCGTACTCAAAACGGTTTCATCGATCAAGGCGACCAGTGCATATTTGGTATCATTTATAGAATCATCAGGAATCCTGAGAGCTTTACAATTTTTTTCAAAAAGTCCAAGAAAATACCCTATGAGCTTACGCAATGATGCAGGATCTCCGAGATCTTCCGCCTCACGCATTCTTATAACGATAAGAAACAGGTCGGTACAGAGCCCCTGAAGATCCTTGACCCCACCAAGAGTTCTGGTAAGATCAAGATTCATCGTCTGTCCGGCTATTGTATCAACAAATGAACCACCCACAATTGATCGCTCCTTATGGTAGAAAAATACTAATCTTTGAGTGCAAGCATCTCGATCTTAAGTTCCGGATAATTATTAGGAAAGTAAAATGCAATACTTGACGAACTCTGCATCACTTTCCAGAACTGACTCTGCTGGTCAAGTGAAAAGTAGACAAATCCCGGTTTCGTTGACAATCCTTCGGGAGGATGCGATGTATGAAACAGCTGTAATCCCGGCATTGCAGAGGATATAAGCAGATCGATCCGGTCACGTGAGCACATTTTGATTCGTTGTAGAACACCGATAATAAGTTCTTTTTCCGGTACTTTTGCTGAGACACCAACGAAAAACTTTGCAGATGTTAACAAGCGTGGATCGGGAACCTCTGCGGTATAGGTAGCCTGATTAATCTGACTGATTGTCAGACTGAGACATCCGGCAGAAATATCCGCTTCAAGGATGCGTCTGATAATTTTTATCAGCGAACCAAAAGTCAGCATTGGATTGAGATGCTCATAACGTGGAAAATTTTTAACCGATATATCAGCGGAAAAAGTACTCAATCCTCCAGCCAGCATAGTCATTGTAGTGTAGAGCTCATAAGGATGAATGAGAGGCGAATAAAGAATATTATTGAGAAGAGGTGTAAAGGTGCTTATAGTACCCAATAACCTGAAAGCCGTCTCTTCGCCACCGCTGAACTCAGCAAAACCACCTTCAACCTGTTTTCTACCCTGTCCAAGAGAACTGCATTTGGCCAGAAGCAATTCCATCAGGCTCCGGAGATAATTCATCAGTTGCGCTGATGTTCCGATTTGTAATAATGCCGGTATAAAACTGCCATCAAGCTCCACCTGTCCATTTGGCGTTCGTTTGAGGCGACCGATCTGTAAAGTTGAATAGCTATCAAGTGATTCATCCCCGAAAAGAATGCAATAGTTTGCCCCACCTACGTCAATCTCTTTACGTTGTCCACCAAAGACATCATCGACAATCGGCACAACCTTGTTTTTATATCGACAAGGCAGATTTTCTCCACCTCCCGAGCCAATAACATTAGCCCGTCCTTCTACCATAAGCGGCAATGCAAGAAAAAAATCAAGATACTGCTGATCGTGAGTAAAATGATCAGAAAACGAACGTGATACGGGTTGTCCGTCTTCACGAGGGATTGAAAAATTTGTACCATCAGGCAATACTCCGCAACAACGAACCAGAGTAATCAGATCATTTGAAAGTGCATCACGGTCAATCTGTATTTCAGTCAGTCCAAAATAGTAGGGTTGGTAAGCGGCAATCCGTGTGTTTATCGTGTTTAAAACGTATCGTTGCTCCTGCTGAAAGTGCTGCGGCTGAAGGAACATTCCCTCTTTCCACAAGACCCTGTTATTATCTGACACACCCACCTCCGGATAAAAATTGGCTTCAGAATCCCTGAATAGGGGATGAAAAATATAAAACTACTATAGATATCTAACAAAATGTTAGAAAATAATATATATTTCTTCGCGACTGTCTAAATAGCGTGATTTATTTCAATATACTTCTAATTGTTTTCAGGAGAAACACTTATGAGCAGACATCATTTAAAACTATTTCAGGCGGGATTGATAATTCTCGCTCATATTCTGGCGACATTTGCAGATGGTATGTTATCAGTAAAAACCGACCCTGAAGGTATTGAGATCTGGCTTGATGATCAGTTTGTTGGTGATTCCCCGCTCATGGACAAAAAGTTGAAACCTGGACGCTATTCACTTAAGCTTGTTGATCCAATCCAGCATTCCAGCACGATTGAAGAGATTTTTATTCAGGATGGAGAAACGACGGTCATAGAGAAAACCATAAAATCCAAATTCGGAACGCTGAAAATTAATTCTGCACCTGAGGGCGCACAAGTGTATATTTCCAGTGATTTAGGTAACACCCCGGTCTCAAATAATTTCATGAATCCGGGGAAATACCGGATTGAACTTCGCCATCCGAATAAATTGTATAAAAGTGTAATGGAAGATGTTACAATTCCCAGAGGGGAGGCCGTTACCATATCGAAAACATTCGAAAAAAGAAAAATACTGGATGGTAAGGCGAAGCTCCGTCTTTTACTCGGTGCAGGTACTGCAGGCGGACTAGTCTGGGCGATCATTAAACAAGGTGATTATAAATCCTGGGACACCAAATTAGACGAGATCAACAATTATAATTACATAACCACCATTGAACGTGATCGAAAACGTACCAAATGGGAAAACGAAAGGACAAAATCCGGAGTTATGAGGACGTTGGGAATTATCGGAGGTTCTCTATGTCTTCTCGGCCTTGAAATCACAGCATTTTTCTAACATTTTCAGCGCTTTTGTACAGGAAAATAAATGAATACACCATCAGACCCCCAAAGAAACCAGAATCAGCAGCCCCCCAGGTTTGATCAGACCTTTATTGAAGGGGACACCCCTGTACAGCAACCCTATCCTTATTTACATCCAGGAACCAGGATTCCATCTGCATCAACAAGTGGAGTCAACCCGTATACCCGGGTTCCAACCGGAAGAACGCAAACCGGTATGACTGGTGCCATGAACGCTGATATGCTTCCAACGGGCAATGATCCAATCCCACTGGGATCAGGTACAATTGTCAACCAGCTCGGAGCGGGTGGCATGGCTCGCGTTTACAAAATCTGGAATGAAAAGCTTGAAGTTTTCAGAGCTGTAAAGATATTGATTCCAGGACAGGCAGACCTTAAAAACCGTTTCGATACAGAAGCAAAAATCACTGCGAAACTCCACCATCCCAATATTGTTGAAATTTATAATGTTGGCGAATGGAATAATCTCCCTTATCTTGAGATGGAATTTATTGATGGAGACTCACTGGAGTCTTTTATACATAAGAATGGTACGTTACCATCCGCAGTATGCAGCAGTATAGCAATTTTTGTTGCACGAGCTCTTTCTTACGCGCATAGCCAGGAGGTCCTGATCTATGGTAAATCTTATCATGGAATAATCCACAGGGATCTCAAACCAGCCAATATCATGATTTCTGGTAATGGTGAGGTTACGCTGATGGATTTTGGTATCGCCAGACCTACCGAAGCCAGCCTTCATACAGTTGAGGGTAACATTGTTGGAACAATGCAATATCTTTCACCTGAACAGATGGATGGAATCGATATCGATGGCCGTACCGATATCTATTCTCTCGGTGCGATACTTTACGAAATGCTGACAGGTACAAAAACCTTCCCTCAGGATACTATCACAAATCTGATGAAAAAGAAGATTATGAATGAGTATCGGAAATTTAATGATTTTGACTTTGACATTCAACCAGGCCTTTCAAAGATCTCGCAGAAGTGCCTTCAGATAAACAAGGAAGACCGTTATCCGAATGTCGAATCATTGTTGAGGGAACTGGAAAACGTTCACAGATCAATTACCAATGAAACGCCAGGCCGTGTGCTGAAAAATTATATCAGTAACCCTGACAGTTACAAAAATTCAAACAAGAAAAGTCACTTCATTTTTTCTTCAAAATTTCTGGTCCCGATTGCAGGTTTGATAGCCTTATCCTCAGTGGTTGCCTACCTGCTCCTCACAAATCCGGATTTTGGAACAATCTCCGCTCCAGAGAATACAGAACCGATTAATTCGGTTGCACTTGTTGATACAACAAAGGGGGTTGAACCATCCCCGACTGATTCAACCGGGGGCGCCCGGAAGCCAGATACGGTCAGGGTCGTAGGTACAGAAACAAGGCCTACTGATCCAGGTCCAACTAATCCCAGACCAGGTCCAATTAATCCAAGGCCAAGGCCAAAACCAAGACCAACTCCTGGTGGTGAGACCAGCGATAAAAAACCGGATCCAAAACCGATTCCCGCAAAACCTGACATTCCGGCCGTTACGGCAGTTCAAAAGTCACCACTGGAACGACTGGAGGAAAAATATGGTAATTCAGATCCACTTGCAATTGGAAAAAGTGCAATAAATGCACGAGCGTTTCAGGACGCAATTGTTGCTCTTGAGAGCACTCCGGATAATCACCCGGACGCACGGATGAAAACATTGTTACTGTTTCAGGCATACATTGAAACAGGTCGAAATAAAGATGCACTGTTTATCGCCAACAGTGAGTCCCCGACCGACGCCCAATATGATTACTTATGCGGCAAACTTTATGAAAAAATGGGAAAAACAAAACAGGCTCTTGATTATTATCAAAGTTCTCTTACAAAGCCAAGCATCATCAGAAGCAGGAATGCTATCAGGAACGATGCTCTCTTCGGTACAGCTAAGCTATGGAGTGACCAGTACAAGAGCAATCCGGGTTCAGATACCCGTATCCAGGCACTGAATGCCTGGAATATCGTAAAAAGAACCTATAGTTCGACTCCAGACCATGAGCGTTTTAAAATTGCTAATAGAGAACTGGCGTCCATACAATAACAGCAATCCAGGGTAATTTATTTCGATCTTAAGTAAATGGAACAGTGTGAACAGCAGAAATTAAGTCTTTTCCCGGAAGCTACCTTTGATCAGCTCATAGCATTAAAAAATATATCAGAGCGCCTCACAGTCCGATCCAGCAGCAGATTGGTGAGAGGATGGAATATTTCCATCAACCGTGTAACCGGCAGAAGAACTCTGACAATCCCGATGTTTCTGATCAATGCTCCTGTGCCCGTAAAAATGGCACTTATCGCATGGGCATTACTTCCTATTGACAAAAAACGAAGCAGGTCAAAAGAGGAGCAACAGCGCCGCAGGCACATTGAAGAATACATTTACAGTCATCTCAGTGAACGCGGCCTGTTGAAACCATCGATCAGTAGAATTGACCGTGAAAAACTTTCGCATAAAACGGCAGGTAATAAATTTGACCTCAAAGAGATTTACACAAGAATAAACGCCTCTTATTTTGATAATAAAATCAAAGCGTATCTTCGCTGGGGAACTCCAGGATCTACAACCTCTTATCAGACTGTGCGACGTTCGAAAGACGGCTCCTGCTGGAATCTGATCACTATCGCGGATATTTACAATCATCCACGTATTCCTCTGTTTGCTATTGAATCAGTGATGTTTCACGAAATGCTTCACATAGCTATTCCACCTTACAGGAAAAACGGAAAAAATGTCATTCATGGGAAAGAGTTTAAGGCTGCAGAAAAGCTGTTTCCCCATTTTGAACAATGGCGGGCATGGGAGAATAATGACCTTAAACTGATTCTCAAAGAGATGAGGCGTAGAAAAAAGAACCTTTTTTTTTAATCTATACAGTACCCCATACCCCGTAAATATCTGTCCCGCATGAAGGGCATTTCCCGTCTTTGACCTCAGGCCTGGTAGAACTATTTCCACTTCTGTTAACAAGCTCTTTTTGACACTTGAAACAAAGGGTACTGTTGCCACGTCCCTGAATGTTTCCCGCATAAACATAATGGAGACCTTTTTCCAGACCTGTTTTAACTGCGTCCATAACCGTTTTTTCAGGTGTTACCGTATGGTTAAGAAATTCATATCGGGGAAAAAAACGTGATACATGCCAGGGAATATCGGGACTTATCCCACAGATGAAATCGGCAATTCCACCAAGCTCTTCACTGGAATCGTTCTCACCAGGAATAACAAGAGTTGTCACCTCTATGTGGATACCTTTCTTATATATTCTTTCGATAGAGTCCAGTACGGGTTGAAGATGGGCTTTACAGTGTTTAATATAGAAAGCATCAGTAAATGCTTTCAGATCAATATTGCAGGCATCAAGAAAGGGTGCAATAAGCTCAAGTGCTTCTTTTGTTAAATAGCCATTGGAAACAAAAACACTCCTCAATCCGGCATCTCTGGCAATCCGGGCTGTTTCAAAGGCATATTCCATGAAAATTACCGGTTCTGTATAAGTAAACGATATACTGTCGCATTGGGATTTGATTGCAGACTCAACAATCATCGCTGGTTCGAGAGGATGCCGGCATCCACGACCGTTATTAAACTTTTTAATTTGAGATATTTCCCAGTTTTGACAAAATCCGCATCTGAAATTGCAGCCAGGAAGAGCAATTGAATACGTTTTACTTCCTGGGAAAAAATGATACAGTGGTTTTTTCTCTATCGGGTCTGCAGCAGATGTAATTACATTGCCATAAGCAGTTGTGTAAAGCACTCCGTTATTATTGGTTCGAACACCACAAAACCCTGATTTATTTAAGAAAATGTGACATCGGTGGGCGCAGAGATTGCAACAGACAGTTCCATCAGCACATTTTTCATAAAGAAATGCTTCTTGCATTTTGTCTCCTTTATTTTTGAACTTCAGTCAAAAAATCAACCACTATTAGGTATTGGACGGCATATATTTTGATGAGTGATTTCAATTCGTTCGATCTTTGAAAACGGGTTTTCTGTGTGTCAGATTAGTGACATGTATGTTTTACAAAACACGTAAACACCATTATTCGCTGCCATATTGTAAAAAAGGGGACCGATTATGCAGCAGGAAACTATTATGATTGTTGATGATATGACATCAACGCTAGAAATTATGAAATTACTTTTCACCAGCGCAGGATACAAGGACGTACATACGTTTGACTGTCCTCTGCGGGCGCTTCATGAAATAGATCAGGGAGTAAAACCGGATATTATCATATCTGATTTTAACATGCCCGATCTCAATGGTCTTGAATTTCTGAATTCGGCTGTTTCCACACTCAAAAAGGTGAAATCGGTGATTATGTCTGGTAATACAGCCTCAATTGAGGATATTCCCGCCGACATTAAGGTTATAGACAAAGGAGATCCTGATTTTTTTAAAAAACTGCTTAAACTCATAAAAACAATGAATTTTCCAGTAAAAAAAGATAAGGATCGTTCAGGAAAAAAGTGTCGTTCAATTAAAAAAACACCCACAGTAAGAAGGATGGCATCTCAAACTGAATCAAAATTGACCTGAGAATACTGTTTAGTTAGCAAATCAAAAAGTTTCAACGATTATCCAAACAGGTATCGGGTACGGTTGTAACGAATTCAATATGCGTAACTTTTTTGGTGATTCAGTGATGGATATCTGAGGAACAACCGCAGAATCATCAACTATAAATAATCAAGTTTTGATTCTGAAATGCGCATCAGCAAAAGAACCGGAAACCCCTCGACACGTAACCTGACTGCAGAATCCGGTACCTCCTGAAGATTCAGCGGGTTTTCCATGATAGCCGGAATATTCAGATTATAAACAGGCGCGGTCCCATAGAGGTCAGTTATTAGATTTCCCGCGATCATATTGAGCATCTCTTTTAATGCATCTGACTCTCTGGCCTGAAGTTGTTCCTCTGGTAGAGAATCCGTTTCTCCGAGCAGATTGTCAGCGATGGTAAGGGCCAGTTCTCTTATCGTCCACAATTCGATTGAACCGCTGTTATCACCATCATACGACAATGAAACACCAATTGTAGGTTCACAATCAAGCGTATCAACCACATCAGCGAATACAAATGCAGCCTGTTCAAACACACGCGAAGCCGTACTAACCAGTGTTTCTTTCGCTGATACATCCATAATTTCTCCTTTTAGAAGGTTAACAAAACAAATTCCGAAATTAGTGCAGGTTGTTTGGCACTGTCACTCATATGACAGTGAATAAGCGATCTAAATACGGGAAGGTGCTTTTATTAAATAGTACCATGACTCTCGAGTATACCATGATTTAAATTTTTCTCAAATGATTTTTAAAACAATAGAAAAACTCCCGTTCTTACTCTCTTTACGCTACTATCGGATGCGTGATTGTGAACCAGACTGAACACTTTTCCAGAGGATGAAAATGTAGGCTAATATTGAGCATTCAAAAAAGACCCGCCGACTTTTTCGTAGTATTTTTAAATACTTAAACGATATACTATATTAGTGAATAATCGGCTTGAATTCATCTAATTTTTTCGAAAAATGTTATATTAAAAAATATTAAAGAAAAATGTCCGGATATCTTCAGAATATACAGCCGGTTTTATTGACAGTAACAAATTCGTTTTACATTGTTTTACAAATTCAAAATGATACCAGTGTTTGTGCAATTACCAGAGTTATACCTTCGAAAAGAGCTGAGTACATTTATCCATCGCAAGATTAAGGATTTTGATAATGAATAGACCTGCACCAGTTGTAAGTACCCTCACGCGAAATCTTTTCCTTCCAGCATTTATTCTGATGTCGCTGGCAATACAGAGTTTTGCAAAAACAAATCTCCTTGACCAGGACGGCGGAACCGGCATTTTTACCACTCTTCAACAAGCCTGTTTAACAACTAACGCAAGTGCCGGAGATACAGTTCTGATCACAGGCACAGACATTGACACCTATACTGGGGATTTGACAAACGCTCACCAGACCAACATAACCATTATTGGTGCATCATCCAACCCGGACAGTTTCCCGGTTCTTACACTCAACTGGGATACCTGGTGGGCAAACAATTCAGGAATGATTCGATTTGAAAGAGTCCGGTTCAACAATTGCCAATCAATAAAGCTGGGCATTATTGCCGGAAAATATTTTGTTGCAGACCGTTGTATTTTTGAAAATTTCAACAGCAGCATTTTTATTATTGAAAATGCCAAGCTGGACGATTCCTTACTATTTATAACAAACAGTATCTTTTATAAAAACAATAATAATGTGTTTCCAGACATCTATACTCACTCTGGCAGTCCTGACGGCCCCTATGGAATTGTAAACAATTGTACATTTTCTCAAAATAATTATATTAATAACCACAGATTGGACAGTGACGCAGCAGGGGATATAGCTAAAAAAAGGTTTATTGTAGTTTCTAATTCGATTCTTTCACGATCAAACACTATCAAAGCAGATGCACAAATTACAAGACTCTACACCAATTGTCTCGTTCCTAATACAGAACCACAAAGTGACTGGGGTGCAGGTTGTATTTTTCCGGATAACCCCGACTTTTTAACTGTTGCTGATCCTCCTCCTTTTTCAAATTTTAAACCAAAGAGTAATTCCCGTGCAATTGATAAAGCTCTCACCAATGGAACGAAATACGATATAGCTGGAAGGCAACGTTTTTCACCAGACATTGGAGCATGGGAGTATGTGGAGCCACCATACAACATTACACTCAGTGCATCATCCATAGCTGAAAACAAACCACTGAACACTACCATCGCTACTATTACCGTACACGACTCCAACGATGTCGGCTCACACATATTGACGCTGGGTGGTGCAGACAGCAGTGCTTTTGCAATTTCTGGTAACACACTGGTTACAAACCAGCTTTTTAATTACGAAAGTGACTCATCATACACAATTATAATCAGAGCGACTGACAGCAATTCCCTTTCTTATCATAAGACATTTCCAATCACCATTACCAATGTTAATGATCCACCAGGTGCAATTATTCTGACCAGATCAACATTTCCTGAAAATGCACCTGTTGCCACTGTTATTTGCACTCTTAGAACAACCGATGAAGACGCAGGGGATCTTCACACAAAAACTCTTGTCAGCGGTGGCCCCGACAATGATTCGTTTGAAATTTATGGGCCCACGTTGAGAACAAAAATCGTCGCTGACTATGAAACCAAAAGATCTTACATAATTAACCTTCAGAGCAGTGATGGAAAGGCTTCGATTCAGAGACTTTGTACACTTTTTGTATCGAACGTAAACGAACCACATACCGGCATTACCCTTTCCAATTCAGGTATCCTCGAAAAAAGACCCATAGGAACGCTTATTGGCAGATTTTCGATTGTCGATATTGATGACCCGGCTTCACCTGTGGTGTATTCAAAAGTTTCAGGTACAGGAAGTACCGACAACGGGTCATTCATTATTCAGGGTGATTCATTGCTGGCGGGGATATCTTTTGATTATCAGACCAAATCTCAGTACTCCATCAGAGTTAACGCGAGGGATACCGATAACAACAACGCGGCCCAACAATTTACTATTAATATTGGGGCCCTGCCCAGAATCACCACTGATCCTGCAAGCAAAACAGTCGGTGTGAATAAAAGTACATCGTTTTCGGTAACGGCAGATGGTCCAGGTACGCTTTCTTACAGGTGGTTCAGAACTGGTGTTTCAAGTGAACAGGGCACCAGTGCACAGCTGATTTTAGCAAATGTGCCTCAAGCTCTGGATAAAGAAACATTTTTTTGCGTTGTATCAAATCAATTTGGCTCGGACACATCATTATTATGCACACTCACCGTCATTGCCATACCTGTTATCACGGTGCAACCTTCTGACACACAAACCGCTGAAAATAAACCTGTCTCTTTCAGTATATCAGCAACAGGTCTCAACCTGAAATATAAATGGGTTCGTAACGGAACAGATACTATCGCCAGTACAGAAAATACCGTGACGCTTACCAATGTTACATCCTCAGACAGCGGAGATTCAATCTGGTGCGTTGTCAGCAATGAAGCCGGATCAGTTCGCAGCAGCACGGCGCGTCTGCATGTGTTGAGATTGCCTGACATTACCACCGAACCTGTTGACCAGAGCGTTCTGGAAGGGGATTCTGCCCATTTCAGTCTCTCAGCTGCAGGGGCTCCCCCACTTACGTACAAATGGTTCAGAAACGGTATACAGATCGGAATATCATCACCCAAACTGGATTTGCCACCCGTATCAATAACCGACAGTAACTCCCAGTTTTTTTGTGTAGTGATAAACAGCCATGGATCAGATACATCCATAGTAGCTACGCTCAAAGTACAAACAAGCGCACCAGAGATCACCGTACAGCCCCGTCCACTTTCAATATCAGTAAATGACACCGGTTTCTTTTTTGCAAAGGCCAGGGGAACCCCTCCAATAAAGTACAGTTGGTTCAGAGTTGGCCTGAGTGCACCGATTGATACTCTTGATACCCTTATTTTAAGAGATATGAATTCTGAACTTGATAGCGGTGCCCTATACTTCTGCGTAGTTTCAAATTCAAAAGGCAGCGTATCTTCGGATACGGTGATGCTTCATGTAGGATTAATAAAACCGAAATTTACTCTCCATCCGCCAGAAACACTAACCATCAATACTGGAAGTAATTATTCCATTCCCGTGGCAGCTATTGGCACAAAGCCATTGACTTTTACATGGAAGAAAATTGGTGACACCCTTTTTTCATATCAGAATCATACATTAACAATTGATACTGCGGCAGTTTCAGATAACGGACGTTATTTCTGCATAGCTAAAAATGATCTGGGAGAGGCGATTTCTGATACTTTGCAGCTCAACGTTGTTGATCCCCCTTCCGCTCCGGCAATTACCAGAAAACCCTTATCTTCAGAAATCACGGTCGGTGACAGCGCAGTTTTCTCTATTGACGCATCAGGTAACCCTGCGCCACAATATCAATGGTACTGGAAAGGATCTCCGGTCACTGGTGCGCAATCAAAAACGCTTGTTCTCAAGGGAGTCACCGACACACTGTCTTATGCATTTTGCATCGTTTCAAACAGTATAAATACAATTTCAAGCGACACAGTGTCATTAAGAGTAATTTTCAAACCGACAGCACGTTTCAATGCAGCGCCCGTATCAGGACCGGAGTCAACCCTGGTAACATTTACAAACCAGTCTTCCGGACCGGCAAAATCGTATACCTGGTTTTTTGGAGATGGTCAAACATCAACAGAAAAGGATCCAGTTCATTTATATACACAAGCTGGCATTTACCCGGTCAGTCTAAAGGCAGCAGGAGAAGACGGTACACAAAGCGATTCAATCACAAAACCTGATTTCATTACAATCTACCCACGATCAGGCAATCCGGTGAAGCTATCGGCTCAGTACCTTTCGGGCAGAAATATTGCTGTTACCTATTCCAATCTCTCCGAAGTTGATACGAGCAGTCCGTTGCCATATGCGGATTCAATAGGTTTATGGTTTGCATCCGGAGCAATTCCTTCCTTAACAAATAAGGCTTTTCTGGTATATCCAAAATCGATATTCTCATCGCCCTCAGGTATTTACAGGGACACATTCGCATTACCGGGAGAGGACACCCTTATCGGACTTATTACCGGTCTTTTTTACAACGACGAACAAATAAGAGGAACCGATTCAATTAATGGTACATACGTTTTTCTTAAAGATACCACAACACCATCCAATCCGCTCACGGCGCAATCCACCTATCTTGGAGGAGATTCTGTGAGATTCAGCATCTATCACATTGATAAAATTGACATTAGCATTTCAGACTCGGTTTTTATAACCTATTCACCTGACAGTCTTTTTCAATCGGGACTCAGTATTACAAAATACCGGATATCCGATATTCTGGCTCTTCTGACCGAAAACGTTCCATTTTCTGCGATACTTAGAAACCCGCTGTTTTTAACCGAAAACGCAAAATTTTACTTTTTTCTTTCTGTGCAGGGAAAAAACGGCAGAGTAGCTCCATCAAAAGTGTCATCCTTTTATACAGCAGGATCAAACGAAATAAACCCGATATCTCTCCAGGCAAACCCTTTAAGTCCATCCAGTATTCAACTCTACTGGAGAAAGGTTACCGATCCGACAGTGACGGACATCAGAATTTTTTATTCGATCAATGAGATACCTGTTGGTATGGTATATCCTGTTTTTCCGATGGATACACTTAAACCACGAACCAGTGATACGGTTATTACCGTTTCTACTCTCAACAGCAGCACGATGTATTACTTCGGAGCACAGGTTCGCAAACGAAATGAAGACAACACCTTCACATGGTCTCCCATTACAGCTCAATCGCTTGTAAAAGTTTCGACGCATGCTCCATCAATTGATGATGTTATCGAAAACAGTATTTCAATTCTTGATGTCTCATTCAGTAACAATTCACAAATAAACTTAAACTGGTGTATTTCAGATTCTGTAATTGCCATAACAGATCTTGAGATTGGGATAACGCATTCCAACGAACAGTTTCCGATACTTATTTACGACCCGCAAATTATCAGTGTAACAGAAAGATGTTCGTTTTCAACAGTCCGTACGCGGCAGTCGATTCTGTTCGACACAACATATTACATTTCAATCTGGATTCGTAAAAAAAATGGACCATGGGCTGAGCCAACTGAAAACTCCCGGAGAATTTTCAAGACACCGAAATTCACTCGTCAATCAGTATCTCTGTTTGAGGAGGGTATTGACACAGTTAGTATCAATAACAACTCAATTCTTTTCTGGAGAGACAAAGCGCGTTCCTATGACAATATTATCTATGATACGGTTCAGGCATTTAATACGACAACCCAGTTTCCAGGGATGGTGTCTGCCGGTCAGGCCATCGAATTTGTAAAACGACAAACCCCCATTCCATTCTTTATGGGATTACGTTACAACTGCCCTGCCCCTTATACGGATGAGGATGTTCAACTTTACCGTTATTCCAACGGCGTTCTTTACGTGATACCCGACAATAAAATAGACGCACTCAACAAGATCATTTCTATTCACGTTCGGGATTTAAGTGATCCTGTCATACCACTGATCGACACATTTCCACCCGCAATAACGATCCTCTCAGACACAACCAGTGCCTGGCAGCCCAACATCGCATATGCCGACAGTCTTAACATTTCGGACAATATTGCCAACCCGCAGGTACTTCATTTTTATTGCAGGGGAGATACAGTCATAGATGAAGCGCGTAATGATAAGAGGGTTATTTCAAACGGCAGCAGTATTGTTCTGGATATTCCGGCATCAGTCATTACTACAACAGCCGGTGTCAGAGCCAGTATTAAAGTCACAGATGGAAGAAACTCTAAAATCGTCAATACATCAAGAAGTGTCTACAGGGCACAATCTGATGAAGGCGTGGTGCCGAAATTAAAATGGCGGCCGATCTCTGTAACTGCAGAACTCGACGACAAAACATCTCAGCAACTCTTCCCTTATTTTAAGAAAAATCCTACAGACAGTGCATTTTATGACAAGCGCCGTTTACTGATGTTTCGATGGCAGCCTACTGATTATAATAAATCAAGACCAGATTATAAATGGATTGAGTATTCAGACACTACCGCCCCTTACTTCAGTTTCAATCCCGGCGCTCTTATCTGGTTGAAAGCAAGTGATCAGCATGCATATCATTTCAGCCCAGGGAAAACACTCTCATTAAAAGACACCTTTGAGATGACATTACCTCCCGGAGAGTGGACCGATATGGGGCTTCCTTACAAATTTTCAACATCGATCAACCAGATCATTGCAATAAGTCCTGGAGCCGAAAATCTTCACTTCTACCAGTGGTCATCTGATACTGCGGGTTTTTACAGAGCATCATTAATGTATGCAAAGGGTTTGCCAACACCAGGTATGCTCATGCACAAAGACAGTTCCTTTACAATTTACAACTCTACACCATTACCGGTTATCATCCGGATTCCGCCAATTCCAGCTCAATTTGCAGAACAACCAGCAATTCAAAAGGCAAAAGCGAATAACAGCTGGTGGAGTGCATTAAAAACACATCTCAAAGATAATACTGCATTACCTGATATCTACTGCGGATTTTCGGTCGAAAAAGAGCAACCCTGCCGGTATCCGTTATCACCGACGTTCGGTCTTTCAAAAGTAAAATTATACGACAGTAAGGATAATTGTGCATTCGGTCATTTCGTCGATGCAATAACAAGCGAAGGAATTTCCAAAGAGGTTGTATTTGAAAATACGGGAGAAACTCCGGTGACATTCATCTATACTCTTGAAAAAATTGGGAATATGCCGGAAAACTACACTACATCACTTTATAATCCCGCAACTTCAGGATGGCAGACAAAAGGTTCTGTTACTGTCGGACCACACAGCAGTGAATACAGGTGGTTTGTTACAGGTACCGCTGATTTCATAACACTTTTCAATAATAAAGCAAGCGCGTTTAAATTCCGGCTCCATCCGGTTTACCCCAACCCTGCACGCGGATTTGCTACAATCCGGTATTCGATTCCGTTAAGTTCCAGAGAAAAACTTAATTTTTCGATTTACAATCCCATGGGGAGACTTGTCTGGAAAAAACAGATCAGCGAGCAACTTGATGCCGGGGAACACAAACTGATCTGGACTGGCACAAACCTTGCCGGTCAGAAAATTACATCAGGAATGTACATAATCGTATTTTCTGTTCTGGATGATAAAGGTTCTGTTAAATATAAATTTGATTCACGATTAACATTTTTCCGATAAAAAATGAAATTTACACACGAAATCTGCGGCGCAATACATCTGCATACGAATTACTCTGATGGTGGGGTTTCCTACGAGGAGCTCATTGATGCAGCGGCATCACTGCGTCTTGACTACCTGGTGGTAACAGACCATATGACACTGGGTGGAAAGAAAGATGGGTATGAAGGCTTCAAAAAAGATGTATGTGTGCTTATCGGCTATGAACACCACGATAAAAACAAATTGAATCATTACCTGGCGCTGGGGACCGAAAATGTAGCCGGGAATAAAAAACACGCCTCAGTATACACACAAGAGATCAAAAACGCTGGTGGAATTGGATTCATAGCCCATCCGGAAGAGTGTCGTCACTATTTTGGTAATCTCCCACCCTACCCCTGGACAGACTGGAGCAATGATGCCTTTGATGGGATCGAGATCTGGAATCAGATGTCAGACTGGGTTGAGCAGCTCAAATCATGGCTGAGTGTGATCAGAATAGTGTACCCCCGAAGGTTTCTTGGCGCTGCTCCGGAAAAAGCTCTTCAGAAATGGGATTCGCTAAATCGAATTCGCATGGTCAGTGGCATAGGCGGTGTTGATGCGCACTCTTTCAGGATAGGATTTGGAGTTTTTGCCATTATTGTCTTCCCAATAAAAGTGATGCTCAAAGGGATCAGGACCCATCTCTACTTAGAAAACACGCTCGACAAAAATGACTATGTATTGTCTCAGTCATTAATTAAGAACGCCGTACGTGACGGACGGGGGTTTATCAGTAATTTCCGACGTGGTGATGCGCGTGGTTCTCTCTTCTTTATCGAATATGAAGATGGTACTTCTGATGTACCGGGAAAATCCCGGAGCGGAAAATTGCCAGCCGTAATAAATGTTGTCCTCCCGGAAAAAGCCGATATACATTTTATTGTAAACGGAAAACACGAAAAAACAACACACGGAAATAAAGCACAATTTAAAGTAGAATCAAACGGGGTCTACAGGATCGAAGTTACCAGAAAATCGAAAGCCTGGATCTATTCAAACCCTTTTCCTGTGGGTCCCTCCTACCCGATTTAAAAATCGGTATGATTACTGTTCGTTGTTTTAATTCAAGTGCAGATATGATATTCTAAGGCAAATTAGTATATTTAAGTTTTCTGATACCAGGTTTTCAGTACATTTTTTAAACGGAAAAATGTGTCTGTAGATAGTATCAGATCAGCTAAAGGCGCCATAAACGAGTCAATTCCGGAAAATAGTGTGCAAAAATCGTTGCAAAAAGCCATCGACTGTTTTTTTCTCCTCAGAATCCCTCTGCTTGCGCCAGTCTGGACCATCTTAATTCTCGGGTGGATCTCTGGAAAGGAGCATGCTTCTCCCGGTGGCGTTTTTACCCGGATGCTCAGCTGGTCTGATTCTGGATTTTTATGGCTGGGAATTCTCGGGTTCTCCCTCATTGTTGCATCAATATACGTTGTTAATCAGATTGCAGACATCGAAAGTGACAGAATTAACCACAAACTTTTTCTTCTTCCACATAAAATTATCTCAATCAGAACCGCCTGGGTACTGGCATCACTCTGCGCTGTTTCCGGAATGTTAATAGCATCTTTTCTCGGGGTGGTTTTTGTAGTTCTTTTTGCGACAGGGCTTTTTATTGGATTTCTCTATGACCTTCCTCCCTTTGAATTAAAAAACCATGCATGGGGTGGAGTTATCTCAAATTCACTTGGCCATGGTATCCTGACATTTCTTATTGGCTGGTTTTTAAGTAAAGAGGCTTTCACATTTTCTACAGATCTGCTTCTAACGGGTCTACTCTCTTCCGCAGCTGCCGGATTCGCAAATGGTGCTGTTTTCCTTGCCACAACTATACCCGATGCGGAAGGTGATGCACGCACAGGCAAAAAAACGTTCTGTGTCAAATATGGGGAAAAAGCAACAGCCAGAACTGCGGTAGTATTTTGTGCACTCGCTCTGATATTTTCTTTTTTTATTGAGTTTAATCAATGGGTTATGATTGTTCCAACCCTTATCAGTCTTCTGCTGTTTCTGATCTTCACCTTCTCAACAAAAAAAGAGATGGCATTTCAGGTTTTCAAATGGCCGGTATTTTTGCTCTCCGCTACCGTGGCGGTATATATTCCGGAGTATGCGATTCTGATCTTCGCTACTTTTTTCGGAAGCAGAATCTACTATCGTAACCGTTTCGGTATCGAATACCCGACTTTCAAGTCAAAATGAAACGAATAATACAATATATCTTTGATCTTTTATTTCTGACCCGCCCGGTGCTGCTTATCCCTGTATGGGGTTTTTGTGCATTCGGTTACCGATGCGGAGTTTATACTACAACAGGCTCGTTTACCCTTTTTTCATTATCAACACCGATAACAGTATACATTGGCATACTGGTTTTTTCACTTTCTGTTGCATCTGTATATATTTTGAATCAGATCGCAGATATTGATGTTGATAAAAAAAACGGCGGTCTTCCCCTGCTGGCATCAGGAATTGTCAAGGTGTCATCAGCCTGGACATGTGCATTCATCCTTTTCCTGGCCTCTGTTCTAATACCCATCAGTGCGGGTAACTTTCAGTTGGCCCTCCTCTCATTTGCATCCGTTGTCCTCGGAGCACTCTACAGTTTCAAGCCAACATGTTACTCCGGAAGGCCATTGCTTGATTTTGTCTCAAATGCCCTGGGATATGGAGTGATTGCATTTGCAGCCGGATGGTATTTAAGTGGCAACAATCTTTTACAGGCAAACACATTTTTGAAGGCATCATTGCCCTATTTCCTCCTTATGTGTGCCGGATCGATAAGTTCCACCATGCCTGATCGTGATGGAGATCTCACTGAAGGAAAAAACACAACTGCCGTGGCACTGGGAAATGAGAGAGCAAACCAGCTGGCATTTGCACTACTGTTATGCGCTTTAATTACTTCTATTTATAGATTTGACGTTCTATCACTAATTTGTGCGATTGCGCCTGCACCGTTCTATATTGGGTACATGGTAAAACCAAACTCGTTTTTCATGGAATCCACCTACAAAGCTGGAGGCGCTCTGGTCATGATCTGTGCATCAATGGTTCTTCCTGTGATACTTGTTGCAGGAATCATTGTTTTTATTTCTACAAAACTGTATTTTCAAATACGTCACAATGTTCACTATCCTTCACTAATGCCGGTTAAATGAATACATCTCAAATACATTTCAGTCTTGCCTGGGTTCTTTTGGTTGCCTCACTCTGCTTTGGATTCTCACTTCCAGAAAAAAGCGTAGCCAGTTCCCGGCTGGTCATTCCGTCTATGATCAATTGCGACTTCAAGGAAGCTCTTGCGCTTACGGATTCAATCATTGAAACTAATTCGAGAGATCCATTTCCCTATATTCTAAAACTTACTGTTCTTGGAATGCGTGATATGGACTTTGAACGTAGTATTGATTCTGCGCTCATTGTATCAACGAATAAGAAAGCTGCGCTTCTCATAGATTCTCTTGAGAAGCATCATGGGAAGAGCAGTTACAGCAGAATGCTTGCAGGTTTTAACAAATCGATGTATTCAGCTTTCTTTCTCAGAAGCAATGCGTATGTTTCGGGATTACAGAATGGTTTTGAGGCGCTGGAGTTCCTTAAAGAAGCTCTTGAGCTGGATTCCACTAATACGGAGGTCTATTTTTTTCTGGGATTGTACGATTTCGCCCGTGCGGAGTTACGCAGCCGCCTCTGGTGGGTTCTGTTCTGGTATCCAGGTGATAAAAACAGGGGATTTGAACGGCTTAGTGTTTGCAGTCGAAAATCTACAATCACTGGAACTGCAGCCGCACTATCACTCTCTGAGGTGTACATTAAAGAGAAAATGCTGGACAAGGCAGATTCACTGCTCTCTCATCTTGAACAAATGTACCCCGAAAGCAGATTCGTCCTGTGGTCAAGAGCCAAATATTTTGAGGCATTGAAAGACTATGCAAAAGCTGCTGTAAGCTATGAAAAACTCGCGGCATCATACAACAGAACAAGCGAAGGACGTCATAATTACTTTATGACTAAAAACAAAGCCGCACACATGCATACAAGTGCAGGGCAGAGAGAAAATGCAATTATATTATGCAAAGCTATTCTGAGTGAACCGGATTTAAATAAATACAAATCAGTAAGAAAAGATACCCAGCGATTACTGGAGCGGACGCAGAATGTTGAAAGTTGATGAAAAAAACTGTGATCAATGTGGAAGTTGTATCAGTATCTGTCCGTCAGATTCACTCATACTGACAGATGTACTGAAAATAAACAATCAGACCTGCCTGAGATGTGGAAAATGCGTTAAAATCTGCCCATTTGGTGCATTAACAATGGAAAAATAAAAATGGCTGAAACTCATAAATACGACATTGTAATCATTGGTGCAGGTCCGGCAGGATCTATGGCTGCACTTCACGCGGCAAAAAACGGTCGAAATGTTTGTTTACTTGAAAGAAAAAATGAGGTTGGGATCCCGGTACGCTGTGGTGAGGGTGTCGGTGTAAAAAGCCTGACTAGCCATAGAGGCGTCATCCGTCAGGAATGGGTCAAATCAATTCTTAAAAAATATTGCATGGTATCCCCTTCGGGTCTCAAAGTGTATATTGGCGGGGAATCGGAAAGTTACATTATCGATCGGGAAAAGTTTGATGCTGAAATTGTGCAGGATGCGATTAAGGCCGGTGCGATATACAGAAACAACTTTGCGGTGGAAACACTCTCACGTTGTACAGATGGTACATACGATTGTAAAAGCAGTGATCGAACGGTAAATGGCCGCTGTGTCATTCTTGCAGAAGGAGTGGAATCCCGTTTGGCTCGTCAGTGCGGATGGAACACTACTCTTGACATGGCAGATATCGAGACTTGTGCTTTTGCCCGTGTTGTATCACCATTAATCGAAAAAGAGGTCTGTTTTTTTTATACTGGATCCCGTTTTTCTCCTGGTGGATACGCCTGGGTGTTTCCCCGTGGTGCAGGAGAAGCTAATGTCGGACTTGGTATATGCGGAAAAAGCAGTGAGTCTGGAAAGGCAAAAGAACTGCTTGAGAAGTTTATTGACAAAGAATTTCCAGCATCAAAAACATTACATCTTCATTGCGGAGCGGTCCCGGTCGCCCGGTGGTTACGTCCACTTGTAAAAGAAAACGTAATGGTTATCGGTGATGCAGCCCGTCAGGTTAACTGCCTGAGTGGCGGCGGGATTGGCTATTCGCTGTACGCAGGAAAAACAGCCGGGACATATGCAGCTCAGGCTGTTTCGGGCAGTTCCGTTAATTATTCGATTCTCAGGCGATACGAAAAAGAATGGAAGAAAAATTTCGGAAAACAGCAGGACCGTTCCTATAGTTTAAAAAAGTTTTTATTAAAATATGGAAATGACCAGTTTCTTGACCGTATTGCACACTCTCTTTTAAGAGAAAATCCCGATAAAATGAACTATTTACGGGTATTTACCCGCACGTTTGCTAAAAATCCCTGGTTACTGCTCAAAACCGTCCAGGTTTTTAAATAATTTCTAAATTTAGCATACTGAATCATTAAATTGAAGCTATATGATTGAAATAGTGCTTAGCGCTTTTTATTTTCAGAGATTCTAATTTACTGTGTCCCCGAACTGAAGCAGGAAGCAGGCATGTTTAAAGTATCGATGATCACTCCCACTTACAATGAGAAGGAAAATATTCCTAAACTCGCCGCAGAGTTGTTTGAATTAATTTCAAAACACCCCGACATTGATCTTGAGCTCATAATTGTTGATGATAATTCTCCGGATGGTACTGGCCGGGTTGCTGATGAGCTCTCGTCAAAATACCCCATTAAAGTTATTCATCGAGCTGGAAAAATGGGCCTTGGCAGTGCGGTGATGGAGGGATTTAAACTCTCAGATCGGGAGATTGTAGGGGTAATGGATGCAGATTTGAGTCATGATCCAATGATTATTCCCGAAATGATTTACTCTCTGAAAGATACAGATATCGCAATAGGAAGCAGATTCAATAACGAAAGTTCAGTGGAAAACTGGCGACTGGACAGGAAGCTCATTTCGGTAACCGGTGTCTGGCTTGCCAAAAAACTGACAAAAACAGCAGATCCTCTGTCAGGGTATTTCATTCTACACAAAAAAGTCATTGACAAAGTCAGTCTTACTTCACCGGGTTATAAAATTCTTCTCGAAATACTTGTAAAAGGAACCTATTCAAAAACCAGAGAGATCCCATTCAGGTTTCGCACGCGTGAACACAGTGTCAGTAAACTAAACAGTAAAGAATATTTTCTATTTCTAAAACAGCTTTTTGTTTTTTCAATTAAAAAGATGTTCAGAAGATAAGCAATTAGACATTTCGCTTTTCACCCAAATCCGAGAGATCGTATAATGTCAATTAAAGCTTTGATTTTTGATATTGACGGAACAATACTTACTCCGCAGGGGGTCATGAGTGAATCAACCCTCGAAGCATTCAGGGAGTGCAGCAACAAAGGCATTCTGCTTTCTGTCGCAACGGCACGTGCAGGACGTCTGGTATTCCCCGATGGAACTATACCTGGTGAGCACTCGTTCCTCCTCGAAAGAGGTATTTTTTACAATGGTGGCACTATTGTCGACGATGAAAAAGCATTTTATCAGCACACTCCAATCCCGGGTAGTGTTGTAAATAGTGTCGTAAAAACGGTATCTGAATTCAGTAATGATCTTCAGATCGCATTGCAGCATGATGAAGAATACCATTCGTTTAGAATGTTACCGAGCCCTGATGACCTTGCAGGATGGGGTTTTGAGGAGAATGAACTTGTAGATTTTTCAACTGCATCCAAAAAAACTGCAACAAAAATTATGATTTTTAACGGCTCTGATTTTTCAAGAATGTCGATAAATATTACTGCATTGTACGATCAACTTCTGCTGCAATATGGTCATCTTGTAAACATCAGCCTTGCGGATTCATGTTGCTGTATCTACATGATCTCGCGCCACACCGGTAAAGGAGTTGCGGGGTTGAGACTTATTTCGTTGTATGGAATATCACCGGACGAGACTGCGGTTTTCGGTGATGACACTCCGGACCTTGACCTGTTTACACAATTCAAAAATTGTATTGCGATGGGAAACGCACATGAATCGCTCAAAAAGCGTGCTGCATTTATCACAAAAGAAAATGGTGACGGTGGGATTGAATTTGCCCTTACTGAGTATTTAAAGTTGATATAGATTTCTGCCCTGTTCGAATTCGGAATACTGTTCTATTTTGAAACACCAAAATAGATCAGTTTCATACAAATAAGACACTCGCCCGACATAATCATAAGAAATTCGCCGTTCCAATATTACGGCACAGTAATTGCTTTATTTGCATGCAAATTTGAGATACATATTGTTTGTCTTTAACTATTATATGGAGGTTTATAATGAACGTAAAACCGCTCGAAGATCGAATCATTCTCAAGCCTGTGGAAGCAGATCAGAAGACCGCTGGTGGAATTATCATCCCTGATAATGCTAAAGAAAAACCACAAAAAGGTGAAGTTATCGCAGTTGGCCCCGGCAAAACGAGTGATAAGGGTCAGAAAATCGAAATGTCTCTTAAAAAAGGTGACAAAGTTCTTTACGGAAAATACTCCGGTACAGAGATCAGCATTGATGGGCAGGATTACCTGATTCTTCGTGAAAGTGATGTACTAGCAATCCTCTAATATATCCAGTAACTTACCATAAAAAATAATTAAGGAGAACTTACGCTATGGCAGCGAAAATGGTTTCGTTTGATGTTCCTGCAAGAGAAAAACTTCTCAACGGAGTTGACGTTCTCGCAAATGCAGTTAAAGTTACACTTGGCCCTCGTGGTCGCAACGTAGTACTTGAAAAGAGCTGGGGTTCACCAACGGTCACAAAAGACGGTGTTACTGTTGCCAAAGAGGTTGAACTTGAGGATAAATTTGAAAACATGGGTGCAAAGTTAGTCAAGGAAGTTGCATCCAAGACTTCAGACGTTGCCGGTGACGGTACGACAACTGCAACGGTACTTGCACAGGTAATCGCTCACCTCGGTATCAAAAATGTTACCGCTGGAAGTGACCCTATGGCAATCAAACGGGGTATGGATAAAGCGGTTAAAGCGATTATCGATCAGCTCAGAAAAGATTCACGTCCGGTTTCCGGCAAAAAAGAGATTGCACAGGTTGGCGCCATAAGCGCAAACAACGACGTTGCAATTGGTGACCTGCTTTCAGACGCAATGGAAAAAGTCGGTAAAGATGGTGTTATCACCGTTGAAGAAGCCAAGAGCATGGAAACGACACTGGAAGTTGTTGAGGGTATGCAGTTCGACCGTGGTTACCTCTCACCCTATTTTGTAACCAATTCCGAAAGCATGGAATGCGTACTTGATGAGCCCATGATCCTTATTTACGACAAGAAAATCAGCATCATGAAAGATCTTCTCCCGGTTCTCGAAAAAGTTGCACAAATGGGAAAGAGCTTACTGATAATCGCTGAAGAAGTTGAAGGTGAAGCGCTTGCAACTCTTGTTGTGAACAAGCTTCGCGGTACACTGAAAATTTCATCAGTTAAAGCTCCGGGTTTCGGAGATCGTCGTAAAGCTATGCTTGAGGATATCGCAATTCTTACTGGTGGTATTCTTATCTCTGAAGAAGCCGGTTTCAAACTCGAAAACACAACTATCGATTCTCTTGGTAAAGCGAAACGCGTTGTTATCGATAAAGAAAATACTACAATTATTGAAGGTGCCGGAAAAGCAGAAGATATCAAAGGTCGAATCAATCTTATCCGCAGACAGATTGAGGAAACCACATCTGACTATGACCGTGAAAAACTTCAGGAACGCCTTGCTAAACTCGCAGGTGGTGTTGCAGTATTAAAAATCGGTGCAGCAACAGAAACAGAGATGAAAGAAAAGAAAGCACGTGTTGAAGATGCTCTTCATGCAACACGCGCAGCAGTTGAAGAAGGTGTTGTTCCAGGTGGTGGTGTTGCTCTTATCCGTGCCGCTACTGCACTTGAAAGCCTTAAACTCGAAGGTGATGAAAAAATCGGTGTTGACATCATAAAAAGAGCTTCTGAAGAACCGCTTCGCATGATTGCAACCAATGCCGGTAAAGAAGCATCAGTTATTGCCAATGAAGTTAAAAAAGGTAAGGGCGCTTATGGCTACAATGCATACAGCGATGTATTCGAAGATCTGCTCAATGCCGGAGTCATCGATCCGACAAAAGTAACCCGTTCAGCACTTGAAAATGCATCAAGTATTGCAAGTCTCATACTTACAACCGAATGCATTATCACCGATAAACCAGAAAAAGAAAAAGCCGCACCTCCGGCAGGTATGCCTGGTGGCGGAATGGATTACTAATTCATATCGTACATTTTTCTTTTGTTCTTTAAAAGCGAAACAGGTAACTGTTTCGCTTTTTTATTTTGTCCAACATCTGTTATTATCTGAGCATCCGGAACTTCCCCGGGATACCAAAGATGCAAAACAGAGCACGCGTAAGAAAATATCCGGTTCAGGTGGAATATTGTTTGCGCTTTATATGGTGTAACAAAGATAAATTCCGCATTATTCTGCAAGGTTATCCCCAAGATCAGGTTTTTCAGACTCTAAAAAGGTTACCATTTTTTCCCGGTTCATGAGAATAACTTTTACCATCTCCGGATCAAAAGACATTCCCGATTCTCTTGTCAAACTGTATTCAATTTGTTCAGTTTCACATGACAAAAGAAACTCTGTAATGGCTATCAATTGTGCTTCACGCGGAATCTGGTCTCCGATTAAACGGTCAGGAAATCCCATTCCGTTCCACTTTTCGTGATGATAATGAGCAATATGAGCGGCGTACTGCATTATAAAAGTATAAATATTACTCAAAACCTCACTGCCAACCGTACAATGTAACTCACGATTCTGTTCATCTTCCCCTACTGCAAGGTAACCAACATGGTACAGTAGTGTTGCATCGTGAAGGCGGGTGCGCTCCTCTTTTGTATATCCAAATAATTCTGCAAGACTCGAAACAAATCGGGCAAGTCTCCTGGTTGAACCGGCTGCCATATGCGCTCTTCTGTCAATATAATCGGAAAGTACCAGAAAAACCTCCTTCTGTGCCTTCGCGATCTCCGTCGTCAATGAAAGATTTTCATTTGATAATACTTCAGAATTGATCCGATCCTTTTCCGAACGCTGAAGTGCCAGGTCAATTTCAGCCGATATCTTTCGTGCACGGTTGTGTGCATCCTCAAGTCTTTTCAGTTCTTTCTGACGCTGTTCAAGATAATAATCGATATCCTGTTTAATCGCTCCAAGCATCAGTGCCAGAGGCTTAAGTTCCGGGTCATTTACTCTCTCGAATTCGTAAACCCCCGGTTTGTCCCAGACAATAGTTTCCAGGATTGTGATTGCAGCCATCTGAAGCACACCCAATTGCTCTTTGTTCTGACAGCTCCCCGGCCCCATTTTACTATAAGCATCTTCAATGGACTTAAACAACCAGACCTTTATTCGATCCCTGCCAGACATTCTGCCCAGGAGAATCAGTAACATCAGTGTCCTTGATTCACCAATAACAATATATCTTTCGATCCCGTTATTGCACTGTCTGGATAACACCATCTGTACCAGTCGGTATAATACCGCTGCCTTCGGTAGTGTCATTAATGAAAGATCATGAACTGTCCTGAAGCCCCTGATCAGTTTTGGATTCACTGATAAGCTCAGGTACAAATCCGTTATGGATGAAAGATCTTCAACCTGTGGACAGCCGTTATATCTGACACAAACGAGACTGGTTGACTTAATATCAAGAGTAACAGCAAAATGGATGTTGTCAATAGTATAAGGTGTTTTTTTTCTGCCACTTCCTGCGATTGGTCTTTTCAATATCTCCGCACCTGTCTTAAATGCGTCCCGATATGATGAGACACACTTTATCGGGAATGGTGATAAATAAAGTGCCCTTCCGAACTTAATTGACATTCGCCAATTTTACTGATCTCGTAATAAAAATTATACCGAGTGGATGAATTTCATCGATCATACGTTTAATATACGTGATTCTCCCATCATAGTCTGATCCGGTATGAAATGTATAATCTTCAATCAATACAAACTGTTCTGCATTCAGTAGCGAACTCTTTAGAATTTGATGCATAATTTCAAAAAAAGATTCAGTATCACCGATCTTTGTATAGCCTACCGGCAGAGACAGAATAACACCTCTCTCCAATATTCCTGTTTTCAAGCGATAATCAGACCGGGTTATTTTCCAGTTGTTCTCAATGTAAACCATTCTTCCTGTAACCGGACAAGGATTACCATTCAGTGGGTGATTTTTTTCCCATGGTAATATGTTAAGACGCTGCATCGGGAAACCTTTCTTTGATTGCAATAAAGCTATCAATATTAGAGAGAAAAAGGTCTATCAATGCAGGATCGAATTGTTCACCGCGTTCGTTGTACAATAATTCAAGTATTTTATCCATAGCCCATGCTTTTTTATAGCACCTGTCGGATCCAAGTGCATCAAAAACATCTGCAAGGGCTACAATTCTACCATAAATATGTATCCCTTCTCCCTTCAACCCACCGGGATACCCTTTACCGTTCCATCTCTCATGATGCTGATTTGCTATTACAGCAGCAAGCTGCATAATTTCCAGTTGAGATCCCTTCAGCATCTGCCACCCGATTCTGGCATGTTCTTTCATAATTGCAAATTCTTCATCAGTAAGTTTACCTGGTTTGTTAAGAATAGTATCAGGTATAGCAATTTTTCCGGCATCATGCATTGGAGATGTATGAAGTAAATGCAGCTGTTCCCGTTCGCTTAAATCATACAGTTTTCCCAGCAATGAGCTGTACTCTGCAACTCTTCGTATGTGATTCGCCGTCTCTCTTGAACGTGACTCGATGATTTCACCCATTGAAAAGAGTATCTCTTTCTGAGTATCGACAACGACTCTTGTCAACATTATATTCCGGCGTGACTCCTGTTCAAAAATGTTTTTTGCATTTCGGGATGCTTCAAGGGCTTCGCTCATTTTTTGCTGAAGTGCAACCTCTTCCAGATTTTTCTGTTCCAGTTGCGCAAAACGTTCCTCCCGCTTTTGCAGCATAACATCAAGATCACCTTTGATAATTGCTATTATGTTCAGGAATGGCTTCCATGGTGAATGCAGGGAAACATCTTCCAGGGATTTTATACCAGGTTTGTTCCATTGGACACTGCACAATATCTTCAGTACAGCATTAATATCCTGATTTCCATTTTCATCAACTCCTTTTTCGATTCTTTCCTGAAAACCATTTTGTGATGAAGTTTCAACCATTAAACCAAGAGATTCGCAGCCTTTCCGATAACTTTCATTGATGTCATTGCACATACAAAAACGAAATTTCGGATTGTAAAACGTCTCAAAAAGCTGAAAAAGTGATCTGATCAGGTGTGAAGGAGAGCTGAACACAACACACTTTAGGTTTTTAAGTGACAGTAACAGATCTATCAGTTTGCCACGTGCGGCTATATCCATACCCGGCAGCTTTGAGCAATCATAAATCAGTACCCAGGGTTTTTCTATCCAGTCCATAACACCGATTACATCATCAATGGTTGATTCTAATTTTTCGGTATCGGATTTTGAACCCCACCCTTGCGTGCTGCAAATCAGGATTCCATTTTCATGGGCAATGCACTCCCATGGATAGTTTAAAAAGAGTTTTGCATTGTAGATGTTCCCGTTCCGAGATTTCTCATGATCCCGTTCCTGCTGATTTGAGGTTTCCATTTTTTTATTATACAACAACTGTTGAATTTGGGCAAATAATTGAATCCAGCCCATTATCAATCCGGAGCGTTTGTTGATTTATGGCCTGATACAACAATTTTCTCATGCAAAAGGGCGAACTTTAAACAGATTTCCAGTACCAATTCAGAATTTCAGAACATATTTTTGACGCATATGAACACGATAATCGGACCGCAGCGCTGTTTTCTGCTGAACTACACATCCCGGGACCATTTCCAGGACCGTTTCGAAATTATCCTTCATGCAGTAACCGAATCCGGCAAACCGGTCAGGATTGAAATAACCAATTTCCGTCCTCTCTTTTTTACCTCCCGCACAACTCCGGCATCATTTACGACTCTTGCCGTTGAGCGCAAACCTCTGGAACTCAGATCGATGGAGGGTACAATTGCAGACTGTCTGTATTTTAACACGTTATCGCACTACCAGGAATGTAGTGCACGACTGCGCTCTGCAGCATTTCAAGTGTACGAATCAGATGTCCATCCGGTAGAACGGTTTCTGATGGAACGGTTCGTCTGCGGTGGATTTGAGGTCAATGGAGTTGCAGTTGAATCCGGCAATCGATTATTCTATAAAAACCCGCATATCAAGGGCTGTGAAGTAACCCCTCATTTAAAGGTACTCTCCCTTGACATTGAAACAAACGGCCTGCAAGGTTCCATATACAGTATCGCTTGCAGCGGGATCGAAGATAAAGTATTCTTAATTGGAAAAGAATCAGTTGACAATAACATTGTCTGGTGCAGTGATGAAAGAGAGCTCCTTAAAAATTTTCTTTCCTATATAAGAAGTTGTGATCCTGATGTCATCATCGGGTGGAGTGTTATCGATTTTGACCTTCTTACCATTCAGAACCGTTGCGAACTATATAGCATTCCATTTACGATTGGCAGAGATAACGGAGCAAAAATTTTCAACCGGACAACCGGGCAGAACGCAACAGCGCGAATCCCCGGCAGAGTTGTTATGGATGTGCCGCTGATGCTTCGATCCTATTTTCATACATTTGAGGAATACTCTCTTAATTTTGTTGCCAGTGAAATGCTTGGGAAAACTAAAATCATCGAGCTCACCGGAAAAGAAAAAGTAGCAGAAATCAATCATCTTTTTGCATTCAATAAAATTGAACTGGCCAGGTATAATCTCTCCGATACGCATCTCACACTTGAAATTTTTAATAAAGCGGGTATACTTCCCAACGCTGTCGAACGTACCAGACGATCAGGAAGACTTCTTGATAGACCGGGAGGCAGTGTCGCGGCATTTGATTACCTGTACCTTCCGGTCATTCACCGTAAAGGATATATCGCCTCTGATATTATTGACACCAGAAAAAGCGATGCACCATTACCGGGAGGTTATGTTCTTGAACCAGTACCTGGAATTTATGAAAATGTAATCGTTTTGGATTTCAGAAGTCTTTACCCGTCGATTATAATGACATTCGGTATCGATCCACTCGCCTACTATATTAAATCTGGAAAAAGAAATAAAACTCCGGCTGGTACAACATTCTCTCGCGACTACCCCCTGCTCCCTGAAATCATCGGGAAACTGATGTCTGCCCGTGCCGAAGCTAAAAAAGAGAATAATCCGCATCTTTCACAGGCTATAAAAATTCTTATGAATAGTTTTTACGGCGTTCTTGGATCTCAGGGGTGCCGATTCTTTAATCCCGATATCGCTACGACAATTACACGGACCGGACAATACATACTGAAAGAGATGATACACCGTATTCCTGAGACAACACCTTATCAAGTCCTTTATGGCGATACAGATTCCCTTTTTGTCCTGCTGGGACCTGACAAAACAGCCGATGCAACCAAAATCGGAGAGAAACTTGCATTGGATCTTACACAAATCCTTGCACAACATCTTCATGAGACGTTTGATGTAGATTCAAAACTGTATCTTGAATATCAGGACCATTTTCGTCATTTCCTCATTCCCCCGGTACGCGGGGCATCGCACGGAAGTAAGAAACATTATTGTGGCAGTATCGAGAAATCCGGAGAGGTCAAACTGGTATTTAAAGGTATGGAGTCTGCCCGCTCAGACTGGACAGATCTTGCCAAAGAGTTCCAGCATGAGCTGATCCTGAGATTTTTTAAACGTAAACCGGTTGATGATTACATCAGACAAACTGTATCATCAGTAAAAATGAAAAAAATGGATGATAAACTTATTTACAAAAAAAGGCTACGAAAAGACCTGATGGAGTATACGGTCAATATTCCACCTCATGTTCAAGCTGCAAAACTTCTCGACACCATTCCACATACAGTACGTTATTATATTACGGTAAATGGTCCCCAGCCGGTTGAAAAGCTGACCGCACCTCTTGACTATTCTCATTATATCGATGCACAATTGAGACCTGTCGCAGATACAATTCTTCCGCTTACCGGAAACGACTTTGATTCAATAGTTTCAGGCCAGATGAGTTTGTTCTGACATAAGAGACGTTGGATAATGGAAGTTGAAAGAATATGCAGTTCTCAACCAATAAATTTGAGGCAACCAGTGCGCAAAGTTAGGTATGCAAACCCCGATACCATCCGATTCGAAATAGATCACATAAAGGAATCGAATTCAGGTTTTATTGTACCCGTCGATGAAAGAACAGAATTGAAAAGCCAAAAACGATAACTCCTGTAATTAACATGACAACTGCTTCATACCAGAGTTCTGAAAGGGTAGATCCTTTAAGAAAGATCTCTCGAACAGCCAGCATAAACCATCTGACAGGATTTATGATAGTAACATGCTGAACCCAGGTGGGCATATTTTCAATTGGAATAAAAAAGCCACTTAATAACATAAAAAAAAGTAAAGTAAACCAGATAAGAAGCAGAACCTGCTGCGGAGTACGCGCTAAAGTCGATGTTAAAATACCAATACCTATAGATGAGAGCATGTAAATGAAGCCAAAAAGTGCTACTGTAAAAAAATCTCCACGAAACGGAATTCGAAACCAGAGTTGTGCAAAAAGAAGGAAAATACAAAGTTCAACAAACCCGAGGATAAAATAGGGTATTGTTTTACCTGCTAGTATATGGAAAGTACTGATTGGTGTGACCAGCAGTTGTTCCAGTGTACCGGCCTCATGTTCCTTTACTATAGATAACCCCGAAAGCAGGCTTGTCACCATCGTAACCAACAGTACAACAAGCGCAGGAACCATAAACCAGGTTGATTTAAGAAGCGGGTTGTAAAGAATGGTCATATTGGCAGAAACAGGAACTATTGTTTCCAGACTGGTTCCATTTTTATTATATTGTGAGGAAATAAAAGCTGTTTTCCATCTATTGACAACAGCATTTATATAACCCGAAGAGACATTTGCAGAGTTTGCATCCTGCCCATCTACAAGCAGCTGTATATTGCATCCATTTTTACTATAGATTTGTTTATGAAAATCGGATGGAATGATCAGTGCCAGACTCAGTTTACTTTCCTCTATCGCATTGATCAGATTATCATAGTTATCATAATCACCCATATATTTAAAAAGATTGTTTGCGCGGATGGATGCAACCAGGGACCTGCTTGACTGAGTATTACTTTGATCATAAATGCCTATTGGAGTATTTTTAACTTCAGTTGTTAAAGCATATCCCATGATCAGTAGTTGTGCTACTATCTCTACTATCATCAGGCGGATAGAGAACTTGTCTTCCCGTATATGCATGAATTCTTTCCATATCATAAGCCGGAACAGGTTCATAGATGCCCCCTGAATCTTTTCACAGATACCGCTATCAGAAAAAAAGAAATACCACATAATATTGCCATTTGAAGCCAGAGCTCTCTAATGCCGGTACCTTTAAGAATAATACCGCGAATAATCTGGAGAAACCATGTTGCCGGAACAATATTACTAACCAAACGAAGTGCAATGGGTAGACTCGACAGTGGAAATATAAAGCCTGAAAGTATTATCGTTGGCAGCATGGTAATAGGCATTACCATCATCATTGCCTGTTGCTGGGTAGTGGCAACAGTGCTGATCAACATACCAATTGACAATGAAGCGAATATATATATTGTACCTGTTAACGCAAGAAATGTTAAACTGCCGGCAACATTCACTCCAAATGCAAGGTTTCCTGTGATAAGAATCAGGACTCCGTCGATACCCGACAGTATGACATAAGGTATAATTTTGCCAAGAATTATTTCAAAAGGGTGTAAAGGGGAAACGAGTAACTGTTCAAGTGTACCAAGTTCCTTTTCACGTGTAATAGTTAGTGATGTAAGTAAAGCGCTTATCATGAGGAGAATTATCGCCATGAGACCTGGTACAAAGAAAAGTGCGCTTTTCTGTTCCTGATTATACAGGATTCGCTGATTAACAATAATAATATCCGCAGGCTTGATCCCCATCATGTCTAGTGTGATAGAAGAAAGTATCCCTTCAAAGGCGTTTTTCAGGATAATCGCAGTGTTTGGATCAGATCCGTCAATGAGTACCTGAACCGGAGCCGCAGTACCACCATTATTGAGATCTATTGAGAATGATGCGGGAAATCTGCAGATGATTTTCACGTGATGCCTCCGAAACTGGGCCTGGATGTCTGAACAACTTTTAATAGTGCCACAGACTTTAAACATGGCAGAAGCATCAATGCGGGCAGTTAATTCATTAACATAAGCATCATGATTTGGATTGATAATCAGTATTGGGGCGTCAATAATGTCCATAGTAAGAGCGTATCCATAAAGAAACATCATGATAACAGGCATTGCAAGTATAATAAATAAGGTCTGGTTATCACGAAGGATATGTCTGAGTTCTTTCAGGACTATCGCATAAAGACGCTGAATCATTTTTCTGCTCCATTGCAACCAGGAGCAGAAATAATTTTAATGAATGCATCCTGAAGAGTTAAAGAATCTGTCGACAACTTCAACTGTTGTGGTGTGTCAATCGCTGCAATCCTACCCTGTACCATTATAGAAATACGATGACAATATTCAGCTTCATCCATATGGTGGGTAGTGATAAAAATGGTAGTTCCTTTTTCTGACAACGAGATAATAAGGTCCCAGAAGTTTCTTCTGCTCACAGGGTCTACAGAACCGGTGGGTTCATCAAGAAAGAGGATATCTGGTTGATGAAGATTTGCACATGCCAAACTGAGGCGTTGTTGCCAGCCCCACGGAAGAGTGCCGGTTTTTTTTGAAAGTAACTCTTTAAGTCCAAGCAACGAAGAGATCTCATCTATCCGATTATTTAAATTTATTCTATTTAGTTCATAAATTGATCCGTATAGAAACAGGTTATCTTTAACAAGAAAATCATTATATAAACTGAACCTCTGAGACATATAACCAATATGAGATCGTAGTTTTGAAGCATGGGTGCTGATGTCATATCCTGCTACCCTGCCAGAGCCTCCAGATGGTATCAATAAACCACACAGCATTCTTATGGCTGTTGTTTTGCCGGCACCGTTTGCTCCGAGAAACCCAAAAATTTCCCCACGCTGTACAGAAAAGCTTATACTGTTGACAGCAGTAAATTTGCCAAACCGTTTAGAAAGATTAGTGGTTTCAATAACACTATCTGCAGCACTCATGGTTTGAGCTCATCAGTTGAAAATACGAGGTAAAAAAAAAGGTCTTCAATAGAAGGGTTAACCTCTTTTACTGTTTCAAAACCGGAAAAAGCTGCGTAAGTAAATTCAAAAACTTCCTCAGCGTTGATTTGCTCAGGATCGGCCATAACATGTATAGTACCTGCTGATGGGTAAACCATCCTGATCCCTTTTCTTTTTATAACCGCAGGGGGGCAGTGAACCGTTTGCTGTCTGTTTTCAACTTGATAAACTCTGTAGGGAAGATCCATCTTGAGTGAATCCGGGCATCCATTTCGTAAAACAGACCCTTTATGTATAATCATCAACTCATCACACATATCAGCTTCATCCATATATGGTGTTGAAACCAGAATGGTTATTCCCTGTTTTTTGAGGTCAAAAAGAATCTCACTGAACTCCTTGCGGGAGACAGGGTCGACTCCCGTAGTCGGTTCGTCAAGCAGAAGTACCTGCGGCTTGTGGATAAGAGCGCAACAAAGTGCGAGTTTCTGTTTCATTCCTCCGCTTAAATGCGCAGCACGGCGGTTTTTGAACTTTTCAAGACGTGAAAATGAAAGTAACCGTTGAATTCCTTCTTTACGTTCCGTTCCCGAAATTCCGAAAACATCTGCAAAAAAAAGAATATTTTCCTTTACAGAAAGATCCTGATACAATGAAAACCGCTGCGGCATATAACCAATTGATGACCGAATTGACTGAACATCTTTCTTGAAATGATAACCCATAATGGATACGGTACCGGAATCTGCGGGAATTAAGGTCGTAAGGATACGCATAAGAGTGGTTTTACCTGCTCCATCAGCACCTATAATACCGTATATCGTACCTTTCTTTACTGAAAAAGAAACAGTTCTCAGGGCATGCTCCCCAGAATAATTCTTTGAGAGATTTTCTACAATCACAATCGACACTGCTTACCTCCAGATCTCCACCGGAAGACCACGTTTCAACGTTCTATCAGTATTTGCAATCGTAGAGCGTATTCTGAAAACCAATTCATTACGGCTTTCACGGGTTTGAATATTTTTTGGTGAAAATTCCGCCTGTTCACTAATCCATGTCAAAGTTCCGGGAATAAATACGGCACTACTATCCCCAGCTTTTTGCATATCAACTCTCACTCTGAGTACCTGGCCCAGTTTAAGCGATCCAAGAACCACCTGCGAAACGAAAAAGTCTGCATAAACAGTATCATATGTACATAGTTCATAGAGAGGATTACCTGGTGCGTAAATTTCATTAACATTACGATAACGAGTGCAGATAAATCCGTTTTTTGTAGCCGTTACATAAGAACGGTTTAATTGATCATCAAGTTGTTCGATCCTGGCTATAATCACGGCATCCTTATCCATTATTGATTTCAGGACCTCCTGTTGAGCATTTAACTTCAGTTGAGTCGATTCAATCTGTGTTTCAAGATTATCCCGTTGCTGAGTTGGAACTGCACCACTTTTCGCCAGCCATTCAATACGTTTATACTCACGTTTGATTCCTTCGAGATCACTTTTGATAGATTCGATCTCCTGCCGCTTAGCTCTTACAGATGAAAACAATTCCTCTCTACTTGCCAACATTTCTCTTTTTTTAAGAACAAGGGGAACGGTATCGATTATCGCAAGCCTTTCTGCCATCTTTACTTGTTCACCCTCATCCTTATAAAGAGCAGCAATAAATCCCTGTGCAGTCGTCGCAACCTGAATTGTTGTAGATTCAATCACTGCGGAGCCAAGAAAATTTGTATCATCTGTTTTTGTACACTGTACAAAATACGACAACAATATTATACATTGAACAATCACCATCCATTTCATAATCAACCTTCCTGAAAAGATCACATTTAAAATTTCAGATCAATACCGGATAGATATAATCCTTTTAAGATTATCAATCGTCGTTCATTGCGCACCTGCTCGAGTCGCAGCCGAGCAAGCGCATCATTATCCATAGCATTGAGGTATTCTATCTGGGTAAGCTGTCCGGCTTCATACTGTTCCTTTGATGATTGCACCAGTGCGCTGGCTGCCTCTATCGAAAATCCGGCAGCTTCGATTTTTTTATCCAGAAACATTCGCTGCCTCTTTGATGTTAAAAGAGCATTTTCCCATGTATCGATAGATGCTTCCCTGTTTGTTTCAAGAATTTTTTGGCTTATTATGATCTGATGAAGCTGCGATATCGTTTTAAATCCATCAAACAGATTAAATTTAACCTGAACACCAGCAATGAAATATCCCATAAACTCATCAGAATTACCACTAAGCCCGGGCCTACCATATCTATAACCTGCAGTTGCGGCTACGACAGGTAATCTTTTAGCACCAATAACTTTTTGAGATGATATCAGTTGCTGTTTCGATGCGTTTAGAGATTGTAACTCGGAACGTAATGTGTCAATTACTGAAGGTAATGAAACAGTGTCGAAGTAACTGACATTTTCCTCCGGCATACAGAGACTGTCATCGATGCCGATAAGATTTATAATTTCACGCCTGAGAGAATCGACAGACTGAAAAGTCTCAGCCAGATCTACCTCTGTATTTTTTAGCTTACTTTCTACTTCAAGTACTTTTGTCTTTGTAATAAGACCGCTACCCCACATCCCTCTCACATGTAAATAATATTTTTCCAAAGTAGTAATATGGTTTTTAATAGTTAAAAGCTTTCTTGTAAAGTAAGTCATATGGCAATACATAAAAGCAAGGGAAAATGATGCACTGTTCCTGCCTGAACGGAGTGATGCTTCCTTCTGAATGATTGCAGCACGTACTCCTTTAATTGCATTCGCACGTGAAAAACCGGTGAAAATCAGGTAGCTGCAGTCGATACCGGTTTCAATACGATCGTTTCTACTTGTCTCAACAGTTGTTCTAATAGGCGGTATATCAATAGTTACTTCACCTTTTTCAGTCTGATAACTTATACCCGCAGAAAGATCAAGGGACGGGAAAAGTGAAGATTTTGTTTCTTTTAATATTTGCTGCATTTTATTAATCTCAAGCTCTGCAGCTTTCAAATCACTGTTGTTTTCAAACATTAACCGTTGTGCATCATGCAATGATACTACATCACCGCCAAAAGAACACCCGATCAAAACTAGCAGTAAAGAAGATTTTTTCACCCCTGTTTTTCCTCCATGTAAACGCCATGAGATATGAGCTCCACAATCGAGTTGATTCTTTTCTGATAGTAGGATTCATCAAAATTTGTCGTTTTACCAATCTTTGCTGCTATTACATTCACAACAGGCTCAATCATCACTGATATTGCACACATACCGGTAATATTTAATAAGAGATGAAACGGATCAAACGGATACACGTTTCCCTGTGCCACTTCTTCCCTGATTATCTTCTGTACCCTCGGAAGAAGAGAGCGGAATCGATTATAAACGCTGTTTCCAAGAACCGGGATAATTGTTGCTCCATCAGCTATCTCTCTGATAATCATTTTGGGGAAATCTGGATTAGCACTCATCACCCTAAAAAAGGTACTTACAACGGTTTGTATAAGTATTCTGAGATTACCTGATTTTTCAATCTCCGGAATTTGTTTTTCAACAGCATCCCAAAAAGTGAACGCCGAATCTTTAAATGATGCTTCGTATAGTTTTTCCTTCGATCGAAAATAGTAGTGCAACAATGCTTTGTTAACGCCAGCCCGTTCTGCAATTTTTTGCATTCTGGCACCAGCGAGACCAGTTTCTATAAACTCTTTGCGGGCAGCTTGAATGATTATCTGTTCGGTAGTAAGTTCCATAATTATTAACCAAATTATTTATCTATATGGTTTAACCATTTGGATAAAAAATACAGTTAAACCAGAGGGTATTTCAATACTTTTTATACAGTTTGATAGAAAAACTGAAAAAACTTAACGGAAAGATCAATTTCTGTTCAAGGAAGATACAATGTACCGTACTTAGCCTTACAAAACGCAGATCTTTATCTCCGCGAACATTCCAGAGGGTACCATAAAGATAGATTATCAGATGCTGAATTGCAGTCTTGTGAAAAACCGTTTTGATGTGTGAGCATCACCTGCTACACGCTCCAGAATATAGCAGGTTACCATAGCCGTTACCTCTGGGCATCTCTCAGATACGATTTTGATTACCCATAAGCTATTTAAGTATAGCAGTGCGCATTAGGTCAATTATGACATTCTTTTAGTTCAGTACTATCTCATATATCTGATTGATGTGCTCCATAAGCTGATCTGTATGGATTGACCTTACGTAATGTATTGTACTCAATGGCACCATTTGGACAGATATTAATGCAATTCTGACAATGAATACACGATGATTGAAATACCGGATACTCATTGAGAACAATTGCATTAACCGGACAGACATTGAAACATGCACCACATTTTGTACATTCATTTTTATTAACTTTTTTTATCAGAAAGTGTTTGTTACAATACTCAACAAAAGAAAATACTACGTTAGTTGAAATCCATTTTTTTATCTTACTGTGGGGTAGCTTTGGGACTATGCCGGATTTGTAGTTGTTAAAATTTTTTGTGATTGTTTCTGAAAAATCAGAAATAGCAGAAGTGTCACGACTGTCTGGACGCCCTTTACTTAAATATGGTGTACCAATAAATTTAAAAAATGGCCCTAAAAAGAAGGTTCGGATAACCGGATGGCTGGCTTCACCAAAAAAGCCAGATTCAGTAATTACTCTGATATTTTTTTTAGCCAGCATTCCATAGAAATGTTCCTTTGCTCCCCAATAACCAAGTTCAAACAAATTGAAACAGGGACAGAGAATGGTAAACGCGGGTATTTCCATTGCACAACATGAAATTTTTTCTATGAAATCAATCATTACCTTTGCAGGATAGCCATGGTATACTGGTGAAGCGAATCCCACTAAATCATAATGTTCAGGTTCAAAAGATGGTTTATCACAAATGGAAATCAACTCACATGTATTGTTATGTTTTTCAAAACATTTTTTCAGGTATTCAACCCCATATTTGGTATTTCCTGTTCCTGAATAGTAATAAATTGCAGTTTTCATAATTAAATTTTTCAATCCCTCCCCCACTTCATTCCAATAAGTGCAAATTGCCAGCGTGTATTCTCTGCTGTATAAATCAAAATATTATTTCCTCTTTTGAGTAAATTTGTCTCATAAGCTTTATAAAGCGATAGTGGTATCGCAGCATTTGCAAGGCTTCCACCTTCTGATCCAATACTGACGATTTTTTCCGGATTAAGATCGGCGAAATGTTTTTCAACTTTTTCCTGAATACCAGGGATATCTACCGGAAATATTATTGTATCAAAAAAATCAAGACGTATATTAAATTTTTCCTTGAATTCCTTCAGAGATTCAAATAGAACCTCAACAATCAGCTCTTCGGTTAATTTTCCATCCTGTGTAATTACCCAATCTTCATTCTGCAAGGTTTCAGACGGAAAAGGATACCTGGATCCACCTACTTGAATTACTGAACCAAATGGCATGTGAGCTTTTGATGATCCCATATTATATCCGAAAATGCCATACTCTGTATCATGAGAAGCTTCAAGAACAACCGCCCCTGCAGCATCACCAAACAACATTATATTGTAAAGGATTTTAAGTGGAACTTCATTCTTATCCATATTGAGATAATGAAAACTTCCTCTTGTTGTATTAAGATCAGCTCCAATCACCAAAGCGGCTTTTGCATTTCCGTTTGATATAAACTGCTGTGCGGTAATCAATGCGCTGCCAAAACCGGAGCAACCAGACCTGATGTCAAACCCTGTGCACCTTTTTATACCGAGTTTTTCCTGAAGAATTGTAAAGCATGGCGGAAGCGGATAATCGGGAGTTGCCGTAGAATATATGATCAAATCAATGTCATTGGCATCTCTTCCCGCCATGAGCAATGCCTGTTTTGATGCCTCACAAGCCATATCGGTATTCGTCAGATCTGTCTTGCCAGTTATTACATCTATTGCCCAGTACCTGGTTTTATGATGAATTTTTTCAGCTAAAATACGGGCTTTTTTTCCATAAACGTTTATAATTTCTTCATTTGTAACCAACGGTGGAGTATATCTGCCAATCCCTGTAATGTTTGCTTTTATCATAGTATTCCTCTAGTTTGCATATGCAAGAACCGGTTTAACTTGTTCTGTAGACGTAAGAGCTTTAAAAAACGCTCCCTGCTTCGTACCATTTGAACACTGCGAAGCAATATAACGGGAGAAATCGACCGAATAGGGATAACTCTCTTTAAAAAGACCATTTCTTACTAAAAACCCGTTCATTTGTTTACCATAACAGACAGGCCATGATGTTTTGAAAAAAGGTTCCATGTTTGTATATATTTCTTTGAGTTTTGTTTCTTTGACATTACCGAACGATAAAGGTAAAGCGACACAAGGACTCACATTCCCATCATTATTTATAGAAAGGATGTGTGTTCCGGCACCACAACCCAGACAATATCTGCTTTCATAGTCGCAAAAAAGAAGAATTGATGGCAATTCGGTATCAAAAAGCGTGTTCTTCTTAAAAATTCGTAACAAATTTATCGCATCAATATAAAGACGCTTGTTATCCTTATTTTCAAGATTGCCTTGAGGAACCGGAAGAATGATCCGTATTTCATCAGCACGCAGTTTGCAAACAAATTCAAGATACTTATTCAGCTCTGTTTCAGAACATAATTCTTCTGTCAGACACAAGGTGACTGTAACATATAGAGGTGTATCGGCAAGAATTGATATTGCCCGTATAGCATCCGAATACGCATTCTTGTAATTTCTACGTTGATTTACAATCGTCTCATTATAGTGGTCAAGGCTTATTACACAACGTGTGAGATTTGAATTTTCAATTTTTTTGTAAAACTGATCGTTTATATTGATACCTGTAGTGTACAACTGTCCTTCAGTACCATTTGGAATACAATTGATGATTTCGACTATATCGTTCCGTAACATAGGTTCCCCACCAGTTACCCCAATAATTACAGCACCACATTCTTTAGCGTCTTGCATTACGGATGCAATTATATCTAACTCCAGATCCTCATTGTTTTTATGTTTCGATCGAAAGCAGTGCCAGCAATTGCAATGACATCTCCCCGTGCATACAATATCTGTCCATAAAGGAATACGTTTAAAATTGGAAATACCATAACAATTTGTAAAAAAGCGATTCCATGATTCTCCGGGAAATGATGGAAGCACACCATTTATAAATATTTTATCCTTTATAGTTTCTCGTGTATACTTTTCATTTTCCAGAAAAGAAATGGCTTTCAATGCTGTTTCATCGATTATTTGACATATGAATGTTTCAGCGTCAATAAATTTGATCTTCACCGGGCCCTCCCCTATTAATACATAATATAACATATTTTTACGAGTTCAGAGAAATCTGCAATAGATACTTTTTTTGCAACTACTCATCAGGTATGCATCCCGAGCTCGCGAAGGAGTCAGGAGTCAGAATAAGAGAAAAAGTAAAGAAAATATGTAGTAAATCATTACATCATGATAAAAATGCACTCTTTCTTACTCTTTCTCTACTGAATTCTGACTCCTGAGTAGTACTCTTTTTTTACGATTAAGATACTTCTCTACAATACTTAATAGGTTTTATCTATTTACATATCAATTTTACATGAAACACTTTTATATACCCGAAAAATTATGAGATCCAACAGATATAACAACTTTTTGCCGATTTTAACACATTGAATCTTTTTGATTTAAAAAGTTTTCATATAGACTCTGCGATATAAAAACAAGCATAAATAGTCGTATAATATTAACTTTTACATATTAACCTAATGGGACACTGCATTCACGATATTCTCTTTTATCTAATATACATATTTGTAATTACCAATATGCAAATAGAAAATATAAAAAAAAATCTAAAGCATTATTCAATCTAATAATTTAATCAGCACCTCAAGTTACCAAAGAACAGTGACTACTTTCCCTGTTTGTAATATACATAGTTAATATAAAGCCTAACGTTTAATCTTTGAAACATTGTAACTATTCAGATTCAGATATATAGACGTCAATGTTTACCGGACCTCTCGTATTATAACCGCAGAGGGGAGAAGCATGAGCATTGTTACCACTCCGCCAACCAATTAATCCCCAAGTGGATCAGGATGAACACTCTCCCAATCAGTGACCCTTTTTGTTAATATCGTAATATTTGATCAACTGTTCATGCTTAACGAAAAGAGTATCTTTGTTTGTGACTCTTCCGTTTGTTTTCCGGTAAGTGGCTTACACCGCTGAAAAGTAACCCATGTTTTCCAATGAGTTCAATTGTGGGTGGGGCAATACGAGCACGCTGTTGCGTTGTCTTAAAATCTCGCCCATCCTGCAGGTCCCCGATATTAGATGTTCTATGAGCCTGTTAAAGCTTGATCTTCCGGTTTCGGAGATTTCCGATAAGAGGATCATGCGTGATCTGATCAATGCGATTACGGAACAGACACCAACCGGCGCTGGACAGGGACAGCGCAATGTAATGTAAGAAAATCGTGCAGGATCCGTACGAAAACGTAATTCGGGCTGTTACTGATGGTGCCTCACAACAGGTTTGTGAGACTCTGGGAATTCCGGCATCCAGGTCGCAGAGATGTGAGGACGCATATCATCGTGGACATAACGGATCAGTAGATGCATTATCTTCAAGACTTAACCACTTGATAAAGCTTGAAGTGTTCAGTGACCTGAAGGAAAACTGATGAAGCTTGGCTCGTATGGAGGTGGAAACCATTTTGGAGAATGTGAAGCTGTATTAATTAAAAACAGGAAATCAATGCGACAACAGCAGATGTATTCGGGCTTAAAAACGATTCGGTAGCATTTTTATCACATTACGGTTCAAGGGGATTTGGAAATATACTGGCAACAAATCAGTTTAAAGTTGATATTTTAGATCCCGATAACCATAATTATTGAATTGTAATTTCATAACCTTAAGTGATCTACCAGTATCAGGATTTCACTTATACCCGACACCTTTGAAAAAGGTATAACAAAAAACACCATCATCCTGAGTTGTCAGATACAAATCAGATATTCCCTTATCAATTTCTTCCTTATCGATTACAGAATCCCGGACCGCTTTTTCTCTGACTCCTTCGATCATAGCGATAAATGTATTTTTTGTAAATCCACTCACCAGAGCCGGCCTGCTGGAATCCACATACACCATCCGGGGAGAAACTGTGCAATTTTTAAAACCGGCAGTAACGAGAAGTGGATACAGTTGTCTTCCAATCAGGGCATTTCCACCGTTTCCCGATTGGAGTTTAACGAGTGCATTAATTGCTTTTTGAGCAAAGTTACTTTCAGGATAAAAGTAGGTTGACCCGTGATCCCCCTCTATCAGAGTAATGGTCCCGCCACTCTTGAGAACGCGTTTCAGTGCACTGAGCGCACGAAGGGGGTCTGGCAGATGTTCCAGAACAAAGCACACAAAGACATGATCAAAGTATTCATCCGGAAACTGAAGATCAAAAATATTGCCATGCTGAAATTCAACATTTCCAATCTCTTGAGATACGATTGTTTCCTTTGCTTTCTTAAGAGAATCTTCGGATATATCGATTGAAATAAGCTTTGAATCCGGATTTTTTGGAGCAACAATTTTTGTTTGGGCACCAACACCGCAACCAGCTTCTAAAATTAATGACTTCTGTGGAAAATTTGAGTCATGATGAAGAATCTCACTCAAGCATTCAGCCTGATCTTCAAGACGGATTGACTCCCTGTCTGAATAACCATGTACATAGTCTTTTTTCATTGTCCCTCCAGCCCTTAAGGAAAATGGCTCTATTATTTGTTGCTACCCGGCAGGTATTCACAATTCACAATTCACAATTCACAATTCACAATTCACAATTCATAATTCATAATTCATAATTCATAATTCATACTGAATTAAATATACTTAACCGTTACACCAGAAGAATAATACATTTGTTATTGTCTTTCTTCTTCCCGAGCTCGGGATGAATTCTGGATTCTGGCTCCTGAGCGGTAACAAATTATCTGTTTTTTCGTTAACGGTTTTTATTTCGTTCCGGTATCTCAGTTTATTATCCAACCCCTGAAGATCCTTTATTCAGCAGAGACCAGGGAATCATTGTCCTTCCCGGGAACTGTTTCAGCAGTCTCATTTTCATACAGCATTTTATTTTAAAATGAAACATAAGGTTCCTGTCAGCACTTAATTTCGTCACCACTGAAGTCGGGATTTATACAAATACCACAATCCGCTACAATTCATTTTTTTGGCAAGGAATATGCTTACACTCTTTGACAACGATGGTTAAGACACAAACTATAAAATAAACACCAGTAACAAAAGGAGGATGACCATGTTATTGATGTATGATGATTATGATCCGGATGAAGTCCTGATGGATGTTGACTCGATCGATGAGTTCGATACAATTTCCAGTTCTGAAGAGGAAATTGATTTCGAGAATCCATTGTTTGTCAAATCTACACTTGGAGATTTTGTCAGTGAAAATGAAACGATTTCTGAGCTGATAAAATAATTTATTACTATACCTTAACATTATTAACAACAAAGGAGTCAGATATGTTCTGGAACACCGATATTCTTCACGAAATGAACAGGCTGCGAAGAGAGATGAATAACCTGTTTTCTTCCTATCCTGGAAGCAGCACAAATGCGACATATCCACTGCTGAACGTGTACGATGACAGTGAGCACGTAATTGTTACTGCAGAACTCCCGGGTATGACAAAAGACAAAATCTCCATTACCTTTGTGGATAATGCACTTACTATCAGCGGCAATCTGGAACTTTGTGATGAGAGCCGTACAATGTCTGTTATCCGTCAGGAACGCTCAAGAGGCAAATTTGAAAAAACGATCCGCATCCCTTCAAAGATTACTGCGGAAAAAATTGATGCATCATTCACAAATGGCGTATTGTCCATAAAATTGCCTAAGGCTGAAGAAGCAAAACCAAAAACAATAACTGTTAACGCACGTTAATAAGGGGAGGATATGATTATGGCAACAGAACTTGAAAAAAGAGAAAAACAGGAAGTCGGGACCACAGCATCAGAAAAACTCGAGAACAATGGTCCGGCATTCAGTCCCGATGTCGATATATATGTATCCAAAGATGCGCTCTTTATGGCTGTAGATCTCCCGGGTGTGGGAAAAGGAGATGTATCTATCCAGTTTGACGAAAGCAATTCGCTGATAATAAATGCCAAAGCGACTGCAAAAGAACCGGAAAACTGTGTGCTACGGCAGTTTAATACAGGTAACTATTACCGCGCATTCCAGCTGTCTGATGATTACGATAAGAATAAAGTATCAGCTGAACTTGAAAACGGTCTTCTGAGAATTACAATACCAAAACGGGAAGAGGCAAAACCCCGTAAGATCGAAATTAAAATTTAAAAAAAGCCCGGATCTCTTCCGGGCTTTTTTATTATTTTTTCTCTATGGAACGACTCGATAAAATTCTCGCTAATCATGGATTCTGCAGCCGTCGCGGAGCAGATCTCTTTTTAAAAAGTCATCACATTACATTATTAAATGGCACGAGGCTTTTAAAAACATCACAGAAAGCCACAGCCCGTGAAATCCTGATCGATGGTTACCCAGTTGATCATCCGGATGGTATTTTGATACTTTTACATAAACCTGCAGGGTGTGTATGCTCGCATGATTCTACCGAGGGCCCGCTTGTCTATGATCTTCTCCCCTCGCAATGGATGAATCGCACACCAGTACCAACCACTATCGGCCGTCTTGACAAAGACACAACCGGTGCGCTGTTGATCACCAACCGGATGGAGCTCGTGCACCGTCTGACATCACCAACCCGGCATATATCTAAAGTTTATCTTGTAACCGTTGATAAAAATCTTTCTGATCATCTTATTGAGCTATTCGCCTCAGGCACCCTCATGCTGAAGGGTGAAAAGGAACCATGCCTGCCTGCTGCAATGGAGATCATCGATCAGCGCAGTGCTCGTTTAATAATTGACGAAGGTAAATACCATCAGGTAAAGCGCATGTTTGGATCACAGGGATACACCGTTGGAAAACTTCACCGTGAAAAATTTGCAGAATGGGACGTTGAAGACCTTAAAGAGGGGTGCTGGAAAGATATCGAGTATGTTTAATGAGCAGCATACCGATTGGGATAAACACAGGTCGTGCGGAGCAGTCACCCCTGGCAGTAAATTTACACTATCGAATCAGATGATGGTCTGATTGCTGAAAAGGCACACCATCCCCCCCCCCCCGGGCATGGAATCACATGATCATTAAGTAACGATCCAAATGCATGCTTACAGTGCTAAAATTCTGTTCTTAAGTTTCAGATAATTTTTTGTATAGTGTACCTGAAGCTGGCTCTCCCGGATATCATACCCGTAACTACCTTTACTTAGTATTATAATGGGTGGTGCCTGTATCCGTTTGAATACCGCCCGCTGCATACTATTTACAACCCATTCGAGATCGGTAATAAACGCTGACGGATTGTCAAGATTATATTTTTTGTATAGCTGTTCACTAAGTTCAAGATTTTCACAGATTGTACCCTCGCAGTACCATTCAAGGATCTGCTCAGAACTTACCTTGCGATAATCTGTAAAAAGCCGCACAAGCGCATCATGGTACCCCCATTTCATCGGATCAACCTGTTTAGATTTAAGTTCAGCCGATGGAGGTACTTCAAATTCAAAGAGGTCATCGGGTAATAACATCCCCGGGATAACATCACATCCATAAACAGTTTTGTTGAGGTATTTTGCAATCTCGAACACCTCTGTTTTGAGCATATCGCCAATTGGTGCAATTGCCCCGTTTACATCTCCATAAAGCGTCGCATATCCCAGAGCCACCTCTACTTTGTTTCCGTTATTTGTCATAACTCCACCGGTGATCCCGGCAATATTGGATAGAATCGATGTACCTCTGATTTTTGCCTGAATATTCTCCTTATGAAATTCCGTTGGTAAAAATGGTGCAAGCGCCTTTTCATGCTCCTGTACCAGTCCTTCGATTGGAATTGTATGAAATGTAATGCCCAGCATTTCAGCGACCTGTTCTGCGGTTTTCCTTGTCTGGAGACTGTTATAGCGACTTGGAAGTGTGCATCCTATAATACGTTCTTTACCAAGTGCCTTTTCTGCAATGCAGGCCACAAGTGCACTGTCGATTCCTCCGCTCAGCCCGATTATTAAAGGGTAATCGCTTCTGCCCATAAGCTCATCAAGCCCGCGCATACCTTCAACTGCCGCATTGAATTTACTTTCAACAGGTCCGGCATGGTTTTTCTGTATGGGAGGATACTGTTGTGTTGAATCGTAAACAAGCATCGTTTCGCAAAACGGTTCCGGTGCTTCGCAAATGACTTGTGCGGTTTCATTGTAAATGGTACTGTCACCATCAAAAGTAACAAAATTTTTTCCATTGTTCTGAACGCCTGTACAATTTACATAAAAAAAAGGTTTAAAACGCCCGGCAATGGTATATGCATCTCTTATTCTGTTGTTTCTCGCACGATTTTTTCCATAAGTCCAAGGACTTGCAGAAAGGTTAAAAAGATAGTCAGCACCATTATTAATTAATATTTGTGATATATTCAGGGGTTTTTGCGAGTAACAATAATCGTTGAACCAGAGGTCTTCACAAATTTCAACCCCTACCCCGACGGTAGTACCATCAATGGTGAATTTAAGCGGTTGTAACAGTTCCTCCATGCTTACACCAAGATCTGTACTTAATTCCAGAAGCGAGTAAAAGTAACGTTCATCATCGAAAATGCGATAATTGGGAAATAAACTTTTTATGCAGATACCATCGGGCAAGTGTGGAGATCCTCTCAGAGGTTCCCTGTTATACCAGGCATAGCCCGCATTGAATTTTCTTACGCGTCCATCCTTGTTGGGCCGCTTATAATCGATATACACATTTCCGTACAGAATAAGAATATCATCTGAAAGCTGCCGCAGTTTTTCATTAAATGACATAAGATAACTGCACCAGCGTTCTTCTGTCCACCGGTCACCTGAAAGATACCCTCCTACACACATTTCAGGGAAGGCAATGATTGAACAACCCCGCTCCTTAGCCGACGCTATGTAGTTACACATGGTAGAATAATTAGAATCCGGCCTACCTGGGACAACCCGCATCTGTGCGCAGGCGATTTTCACGATCATACTCCTTGAGACAAAGAATTCCGATATATTGGCATTATAAAATAAAGTGAAGCTGATTGATGGCATTCTCCATCAGGACAATGGAGAATACTCAAATTAATAAGTAACTATTCGGGTATATAACATCGCGATTCCACTCATCCTGATCCCGAGCCAGGGATCGAAGGGTGGGCGGAGTGCGGAATAGTTACATTAAAAATTAATCATTTCAACATCAAAAATCAGTGTTGCATTTGGAGGAATGACTCCACCCGCTCCACGTGCGCCATAACCCAGATTCGGCGGTATAATCAACGTACGACGTTCGCCTTTTTTCATATCCATCAACCCTTCATCCCATCCGGGAATAACCATACCTACACCGACCTGGAACTGGAATGGTTCTCCTCTGTCACGTGAGCTGTCAAATTTTCTTCCATCAAGAAGCGTTCCGGTATAATGAACAGTAATGTTTGCTCCGCGAGCTGGTTTGGCATCCCCGGTGCCTTCCTTTTCTACAACATACATAAGCCCTGATGCAGTGACTTTCGCATTGGGATATTTTTCTTTTAATGTATTCTGCTGTTTATCCATTTCTTCTTTCCTTTTTGCCATTTCAACTTCTTTTTTCTTGTTGATAAGCTCATCAAATTGTGCCTGATCAGCCTTAAAAGCCTCAGCTTTTGCGCCAACCCGTACAATCTTGAGGGTTTGAATTTTGTCGCCCTGTGTTATACTTTTTACAACATCCATACCTTCAATAACTTTACCAAATATTGAATGTTTACCATCAAGATGAGGAGTAGCATCAAGAGTTATAAAAAACTGGCTGCCATTAGTTCCGGGACCAGCGTTAGCCATTGAGAGTATTCCAGCGCCAGTATGCTTCAGTGATGGATCGAATTCATCTGGGAACTGGTATCCAGGTCCCCCACGACCACTTCCTTCAGGATCTCCACCCTGAATTACGAACCCTGGTACAACTCTGTGAAAGGTAAGATTATCATAAAATTTTACATTTCCCTTTAACGACTTTATTTTCCCTTCAGCCAGTCCGGCAAAATTGGCTGTGGTCAGTGGTGCTTTTTCAAACTCCAGCGAAACCACAATTTTCCCTTTGGTTGTAGCCATTTCTGCATACATTCCTTCAGGATACTTATCTGAAGAACAAGAAATCGCGGTACAGAGTAACATGGCAGTAATTTTTCCTTTCATCTGAATTTCCCTCAATCCCAATCAAGTGGTGTTCGTAATGGCTCTGAGAGATCAGGTGTTTCCGGATTCTCTTTCGCCTGTTTAAACTTCATTTCAATTTCAGCTTTGCGTCTTGCCTGTTCTTCCTTAGCTTTTTTGAGCTTATCATCCCAGGCAACACCTTTTTTTCTGGAGTTCAGAAAGTCTTCAAAACTCGCTTTAGGTGGTTCGTAGTTGATATGCTCAACAACCTCTCCACTTGCGGTGTTTACTTTCAGAGTACCCTTGCAGATAGGACATTTTATTTCTAACAGATCCATTGCACATCTCCTGTCGGGTTGAATAATAAAACCTGCTTAATTTATCATAGAACCCGGTATATACCGGACACAATCTGATGCACAGGGCAGGTAATAAAATACATTAGTGTCAAAAAATCTCAATCGGCATTTAAAAAAATTAAAACTGACGGCACAAATCTTGCGTTTATTACGTCTGGGAACTTATTAAATTCAGGGTAAAAATAAAGTTAAGAGTAAAACATGAAATGTATCGCTAAATATGTTAGAAATTTATTTAATTATAGTTTTACCTACTATTACATGAATCGGAATATTATTTTTAATCTGGGTTATTATTAAAATTTATAAAAACGTTTAAATAACATTTCCGGGTACATTGTTGGCCTCAAAGTAATTCAGGTATATAGAAACATATTGATCACTTATATAGAGTATTCAATTAAGAAATATGAGCTCAGAACTTCCATTTAACGGTTTTCACGAATTTATCCAAAAGCCGCTCGAAACGACTGATCCCAAATCACTGAACTCGATAAAAAAGATCTTTATCGAATGCAGGCATCCTCCGACAAATCCGTTTGGAATTCTCATACAAAAGTTAACTGGGAGAATACAGCAACACAAAGAAGCTCTTACCTCCTGGCGACATATTCTCGAAAATAAGCAGGCTCTTGAACAGAGGCTTGCAAGGTCTGTGAACATTCAAACTGCTGCAATCGATTACTTTGACCAGCGGTCTGATACAAAATCGGTTTCCAGAGGTGAACAATTGCCCGATAAAATGAAACCGGAAACAGGTGGAGAAGAGTGGCTGGAGAAAATTTATGCTCCAGGCTATCATCTTGAGAAATTGAAGGAAGAGATGCTGCGTGCCAGACGATATAAGCATGCCTTAACCACCCTGATGCTTGATATTGACAATTTTAAAAAGGTTAATGACACGCTTACCTATAAAGGTGGCGACAAGATTCTCATTCTTATCGTTAAAATACTGAAAAAAACTATTAGAACCGTCGATATATTAACCCGTTACAGCGGTGATAGATTCCTGCTTATATTACCCAACACAAACAAACGTGAAGCTCTGGAACTAGCAGAAAGACTCCGGGTGAATGTGCAGGACAGAACAAAACGAATCGAAGGTCTAAATGATGGCGTTACTGTAACCATCTCGGTCGGGCAGTGTGCAAACGAGGAAACATCAACAACCTTTTTGAAACATCTGGAAATAACGCTCGAAAATGGAAAAAAACAAGCACGAAACAGCGTTTATGCAGTAAATTAATCTGAAATCCTGATTTAAGTGCATTCTTCTATTTTAAATTTTTCTTGTGAATATTATATTAAAGCCTGTGAAATAAACGAATCTAAATAATAATATTCTCGGAGTATTAAGCGATGGATATTGGTGGAAGGGACAAAAGCTGTTATCACATTATCGATATTGTTGGAAAAATTGATCGGTTGAAAGATTCTATTGTTTTAAAGTCGTATGTTAATACCCTCCTCGAACGGAATATGAACAATGTAGCAATGAATCTAGCCCGAGTCACCTACATGGATAGCGGTGCTCTTAATGTACTGATATACAGTCATAATACATTAAGCAAAAAAGGTGGCAATCTGGTTCTGATCGAACCAAATGAATATGTCAAAGATGTACTTGAGGTTGTTGGATTAAACAAACTTGTAAAAATATTTTCCACCGAGAAGGAGTTCGAAAATGAAGTTCAGGCTGCTTAATTTAGGTTTTATCTTTGCCATTTTGCTCGCAAGCTGTACGAACAAGGATTTCATAAAACCGGAACAGCATGAGATCGATGCGTATATACAGACTCATCCGGATCTTCCGGAAATCGATAAATCCTGTATCTACGACGGTCGCTTTGAAATCGGAATTACTCAGGAAACCCTGTTCTTTCTTCTTGGTGAGCCATTTGAAAAAGAATCAGTAAAACAGCCGTGGGCCCTGCAGGAAAAATGGAAGTACAAAAGAAAAAATCAGAAAATCTTTGTTATTGAAGATCGTCATGTTGTAGGAATCCTCGAAGCGGAAAAATAAATCAGATACATGTAAAAAGCGGAGTGATCCGCTTTTTTTTTCGCATCATTTTCTCCTACTACCCGCCCACTCCCGGTTTTATTTTTATAGGTTAAAACTAAGTTAAAACTAATATGTATTACTGAACGGAATAAGCATCGTTCAAAATATTCCTTCCAGCGTAATTATTCAACAACTATCCATCCTTTGTTCCGATGATTTTTTAAATCACGACGTCTTCAGGGTGGAGAGAGTGAGCTTCAGATGCGATTTGCGCGTCGGAAAACTGCTCACAAGCTCCCACGTTCGGGACGGAGTCAGGAATATGCTGGTATTTTTCAACTGATACAAATAATTTGATTGCATGACCACCTTAAAAACAAACAGAAAAACGATTAATGCATACCTTTGATATTATTTCCCTTGTTATCATTGGCCTTTTTGTCTTAATAGGAATCAAAAGAGGCTTTATTATCGAAATTTTCAGATTTGCAGCGATGATTGCCGGTTTCATAATTGCATTCCTGTACTTCCCTGATATCAGACAATTACTACCTCTGGGTAAATTACCCATCCAGATACAAAACAGCATCTCGTTTCTTCTTACCTACGTTTTAACGGCTGCTGCATTTATTACTGCCGGATGGTTTGCAAAAAAAATTATCCACTTTACCCTCCTCGGGTGGCTTGACAGACTTCTGGGAGCACTCGTGGGAGTATTCAAATCATTTATGATCGTATGGATTGCATGTCTGTCAATAGCTGCATTGCCGTCTGAAAGGGTTCGGGAGAATTTCGGTAAATCCATAACGTTTCAGATTTATAAAACACTTCCTTCCGGACTTGAACTTGAAGGAATACATAAAATCCGATCTGCGATAAGAAAGATTTCTGATGCTAAAGCTGAAAAAAAAATTAAACCGGAAACCGAAAAATAGCTTTACCAGTCTTGAGATGTAAGATACACTCTATGTAATCCTGAAAACTGCAGCAGTTTGACAAGGAGACCTCGGAAACTCTCTTACGGATTTCAGTATTATATACTGCAGACGGGTCAAAAGTGAATATTTTGTTGCACTACATTTTTCGCAGTTTTCGCGTTCCCCCATCCGCCTTTGGCAC
>JAFGIN010000088.1 GCA_016929595.1 Chitinispirillaceae bacterium | reverse complement strand
CTGATTTTCCCCCATCCGCCTTCGGCACCTTCCCCCGTTAACGGGGGAAGGATGGGATAGGGGTTGTAAAAATGTAAGGGTATAAATGATCGCAACTATTGATGTCGTCATGTATAATTGTAAGTATCAATGTGCAAAACGCCAGTTTTGGGCAATCCCAGCCTCGACTTTCAGCGGGACAAGAAGTTTTGCAGCTGTACTCATTTTCGCGATAACGGATTCTTTTAACGATTCCGCAATTTCAAGCGGAACCTCAAAGATCAATTCATCATGCACCTGAAGCAGCATGCGGGCGGATGGGAAATGTTCCTTAATTTCTTTATCTACGCTGATCATTGCAAGTTTAATAATATCTGCTGCAGCGCCCTGTACCGGTGTGTTAACCGCAGTTCGTTCGGCTGCTTCACGTATAACTCTATTTGCGGCATTAATATCTGGCAGGAAGCGTCTTCTACCGAACATGGTCTCAGAGTATCCGCAATCCCGCACCTTTTGTATTGAGCATTCCATGTACGTTTTAATTTTGGGGAATTGCGAAAAATAGGTTTCAATAAATTTTTTTGCATCAGAAAAGGATACCGATAACTGACGAGAGAGATTCATTGGACCCATGCCGTACATTAAACCGAAGTTAATAGTTTTTGCGGCACGACGCATATCTGCGGTCACCATTTCCGGAAAACAGCTGAAAATAGCTGATGCGGTCAAAGTATGAATATCTTTATCATTGCGAAACGCCTCAATCAAAAATGGATCTTCAGATAAGTGTGCAAGAATTCGCAATTCAATCTGAGAGTAATCAGCTGAGATAAGCGTAAAGCCTTCCTGCGCAACAAACGCTTCCCGAATACGGCGTCCTTCCTCACTGCGTATAGGGATGTTCTGTAAATTAGGATTGGTACTTGACAAACGCCCCGTCGCTGCTATAGTCTGGTTAAATGTTGTATGTACCCTTGCGCTCAACGTGTTTATCTGCATGGGAAGTGCATCGATATAGGTCGAGCAGAGCTTCTGTAACTCACGATATTCCAGTATTTTACCAATAACAGGGTAGTCAGGTGCCAATGTCTCGAGGATTTCAGCATTTGTTGAGTGGCTCCCGTTTTTTGTTTTTTTTGATCCTGGAATCTGTAGTTTTTCGAATAGTATCTCTCCAATCTGTTTTGGTGAATTAAGATTGAATGTTTCTCCGGCAAGGCGAAAAACATCATCCGAGAGATGATTCAGCAGTTCTCCATATTCTTTTGAGAGAGCACCCAGTAATTCTTTGTTAATGAGAATACCATGCAGTTCCATTTCTGCAAGTACCCGGGCAACAGGTAATTCTATAGATTCAAGCAACGGTACAAGTTTTGAACTGTCAAGCTTCGCCATCATCAGGTCTTTCATTTGATATAAATAGCTTGAGACCTTTGCACAATAATCAGCGATTGTTTTAACCGGTAATTGTGAGCGGGTAACTTTATTTTTTCCTTCGCCAAGGAGGGATAAGACCGGTGGAAGATCTTTTTTCAACCACTCTCCGCAGAGAATGTCAATACTGTAATCCCTTTTTCCCGGATCAAGCAGGTACGCGGCGATCATTGTATCGAAAGATATCCCACGAAGTGTAATTTCATATCTTTTGAGTATCTGAATAATTGATTTTATATCATGTCCGGTTTTTCGTATTTTTTCAGATTCAAAAACATCTTTCAAACGCAGCAATTGTTCGCCGGGGTTGTCCTGCATTGTAAGTGTATACGACATGTTACTGTTGATAGAGAATGAGGCTCCAAGAACTGATGCGTTTATGACATCTTCACAAGACAGAAAAAAATAGATCGAAATATAATCGGCAGCCTTTAATTTTTCTGTTACTTCTTCAAAATGATCCTCCATATTGATTGTAATGATATTTTCATCCGGTGCATCGGGTTCTCCAAACATTGTCTTTCGTATTAATGAGTGAAATTCAAGATCTCTGAAAAGCTCTTTGCACCGTTCACCATTAACGCTTCCTCTCTTAAATGTTTCCAGATCGATTGGAGAAGATGAGGTGCGGAGTGTTGCAAGTTCTTTGCTTAGTTTAAGATCATTTCGGTTTTCTTCTATCTTTTGAATAAGTTTGGCATTTCCCAGTATTGATGAATTTTCAAGAAGCGCATCAACGCTGCCGCACAGCTCAAGTATTTTAATGGCATTTTTGGGACCGATACCAGGAACTCCGGGAATATTATCTGAGGAATCCCCGACCAGGGCAAGGTAATCAACAATCTTTGCGGGTGGTACGCCCATCTTTTCTAGCACATCATTCTCTCCGATGCTCTGAAGTGTGCCGGTGCCTTCTGGTGCAAGCATTTTTACATTCGGGCTGATAAGCTGCATAAGGTCTTTATCTTTTGTAACAAGAAAAACCTCAAACCCTTCGTTTTCAGCCATTCTGGCAATAGTCCCGATAAGATCATCAGCTTCCAGCCCATCTTCACAAATTACGGGGATATTGAGTGCACGTATAACTTCATTAATTATTGGAATTTGTGATTTTAAATCATCGGGCATCTCCTGGCGATTAGCTTTGTACTGGGTGTACATTTCATGTCTGAACGTTGGTTTGCTGCTATCCAGAACCACGGCACAATAGGAACACGTATATGTTTCCAGAAGTTTTATAATGTAGTTAGCAAAGCCAAAGACTGCGCTGGTATTCTGTCCTTTGGAGTTCATCAGCGGGTTGCGGATGAATGCGAAGTAAGAACGGTAGATTAATGCATGTCCATCTATCAGAAATAGTTGTCGTTTATCCATTCAGTCGTACTCTCTGTAATTATTGTGATTTTTAATCATTTATATCTGCCCACGAACAGTATGCTAAGTAGTATTTTGGAATATACAGTTCTGGAGAAGGTGAGTTCACAAAAAAACTCTAATCCCCTGAAATTCAGAAAAAATAAACAGTTTTTCTGGTGAATAGTACTAAATTGTATATGTCTTTATAGTACAATGACGCAGGTTTGAGCTTACGGTCATCAGGTTTGATTATTTTTTAAATAATGAAACAGAACCCGGTGGGTTGTTTTGATGTTAAACTATACAGAGCAGCGATACGGTAGAATCTGGTTAAGGTTCAGGGAAGAAGTGCGAAATATATTCTGATTTCAGATTACTTACTTCACACTTCTAACTTCTAAGAATAATCGCTTAAATGAATTTGAATTATCTGGTGGGTATTGCTATATTTGTAAACATTATGACTGAACGTTGTTTCCCTGGTGGTTTTTGAAGGATTTAGCTATGAGAAAAGATGTTTTTGCAGGACGTTCCACACTCAAAAGAATTTTTAAAGATTTTTTCAGTAAAATGATCGAAGAATCCAAGGATTCGCGCTCTTTTTTATCTTTCGGGAAACAGCGTGATCTTGATCCGTTTTCTCCCAAAATACTTCTTTTCACTGGCGAAAATGGCCTTGGAAAATCAGCGGCACTCAAACAGTGTATCAAAATAGCGCAAGATACAGGTTCCGAAGTCAGGAAAAGTGTAAAGGTTATTTCAATTGATATGGAGGAGTTATTTCAGCGTAAGGGACGACTGCCTGTAACTCCGAAAGAGTTTATGAGCGTACTCTTTGATGTTGTTACGGAAAAAGAGCTCGGACTTGCACAATTTTTTACAAGGTATCAGGACTTGTCTTCAAAACTGGATAAATTATCAGAAACTGAGGAAAAACTCATCGTTGATGAGTGGGCAAGGGAACTCTTTCTCGAACCGGTCTCTTTTGAAGATGCAGATTTGCATAAAAGCTGTGAGCAGTGGGTTAGAAAAAAATTTTCAAAACAGGATTCTGATCTGCTTGAGAAAGCTGATGCCAGATCAACCGAGTTACTCGCAAACGGATTCGCTGAAGCATCATCTGAATCCTCTCTGGTACTAGCTATTGATAGTGTAGAACTGTTAAGTGCCGATATAGAAGCCTGGTTAACGCATCAGTTTCTCAGTCGTCTATACGATCAGAAAAATCGTATTTTAACAATAATCTGTGGAAGCAGTAACTTTGCACGGGGATTCAGGAGTACATACAGCGAGGAATCATGCTTTTCTTTCAATTTCCGTGATCTTACATTGTCAACATTTGATATTTCACATATTTCTCAAAAACTTTTTCTGAATCTTGCTGATGAGGATGTCAAAAAAATTGAGATGTACTCTGCCGGAATACCTGTAATTGTTCAGGATATTGCAGACTATCTTGAAAAGAAAAAGCCTCTTGGAGATGTGATCAGGGATGTACAGTCTGAAATATCCGACATGGAATCACTAACGGCAGAGGTGATTGATCGATTAGTTTCAAGCACTGAAAATACTGCTGCCAGGGATCGGATTTTTCATATCTGTATGTGCAATCAGTTTTCTCCGGCACTTCTGTCAAAGCTCTGGAATATCTCGTTCTCTGACGTTAATGCAGCTGCCACTGAATTGTCGGATTCTTTTGCTTTTGTAAAAAATAGACGGATTCATGCTGTTGTACGTTCCAGTATCCGTTCATACCTTTTGCAGGAGTCCGCAGCGGGAAGCGATTCTTCATTAAATGAATTTTTCAACACCTTTTCTTCTGTAAGTTCAGAATATTATGATGATCAGTTACTTCAGCTCTGTCTTGCAATCCCATCCCTTGAGAAACGGTACAGGGACGAACGTTACTGCAATATTTTGACTGGTAAATTCACGAATATGTTGTGGACATCACCGGATGAGGCATTTCAATCGTTTCCGGGGTTCTATCTTGAACTGATTCATTTTAACAATAAATGTGCAATGGATCTTCTCTGGCAGATTGAAGAGTTCAGACCTGTTCTTTCAACGGTTCATCAGGATACGCTGGACTTAATGGAGCAGGGGTTATATCTCAATACTCCATCAATGTTTCGCAATCGTGCTCCTGTAGACGGAAAAGAACATGAAATTCTTTCATATCTTACGGGTTGCAGCGGTTCATTCAGTGATGAAAGAAAAGCGCTTCTTAATCATACTGCCGGACGGATTGCTTTCCGATTGAATAATTTCGATGAAGCGTTACAACATTTCAAAAGAGCGCTTTCCAATCTTCAGACTCTTGATAATGTCAAGGTATTCCTCTTTGAAGATTTTCTCATGCTGGGGTATGCTTTTTTTTCAAATTCCAATTATCAGTCTGCTGTAGAAGCGTTTTCACAGGCATCAGGAGTACGTCCGGAGAGTTTTCTGCCCTGGCTTGATATGGGTAATGCTTATATCAGCATGGAACAGTATGATAATGCTGTAGAGACTCTGGAAAAAGCAGTAAAAATAAATCCCGATTTCCAGGATGCCTGGCATAGTCTGGGAACATGTAATAATTACCTGGGAAATCACCGTGAAGCTGTAATTGCTTTTGGAAAAGCAATCGAGAAAGGGCCTCCGAGTGCTGAGATCTGCTTTGAATTAGCCAACTCATACCAGTGTCTTGAACAGTATGAAGATGCGGTAAAATCATATGGTAAAGTGGTATCTATTGATTCGTCAAACGCAACTGCCTGGTATCTCATGGGTAAATCAAACTCTGCGTTATCAATATCACAGGAAGCTGTTTTCTCATACAAAAAAGCAATCGAAATCCGTGATGATTATTTTGAGGCGCTGGAAGCACTCGGACTTGAGTATTTTACCATGAAACAGTTTTCTGATGCAGCCGCGGCACTGGAAAAAGCCGCCGAGTTTCAACCGGAAAACGCACAGTTACTTTACAATGTTTCTAACGCCTGGTTCAAAGCAGACAAATACGAAAATTCAATACATACCGGTTTGAAAGCAGTTGAATGTGATCCCCGGCATGCGGATGCATATTTCATCATTGGCAAGTCTCATACTGCGATGAGTAATTTCAAGGATGCGCTGACTGCATATAAAAAATCTGCTGATATCAACCCTCAGAATGCTGAAACATGGGATGAAATCGGAAACAGCTATTATGCTCAGACTCATTATACAGATGCTATCAGTGCATTTCATAAAGCTATCGAGGTTGATCCATCACACAAAGGAACGTGGCACAGTATAGGACTTGCTCATAAAATTCAGGAGCAGTTTGAACTTGCTGTGGAAGCGTTTTCAAATGCGGTTGAAATCGAACCTGAGAATACTGATTCGTGGTTTCAAAAAGGGCGCGTTCATATGACGCTTGAGCAGTATGATGCTGCGATTGAAGCATTTACGAAAACTACCGAATTAACACCAGATTCTCATGATGCCTGGTACAGAAAAGGTCTTTCTTATGCAAAAAAACAGGCTCATGACAAAGCCATAGAATCGTTTGTTAAGGCTGCAGAACTCTGGCGCTCAGATCCTGATATATGGTACAATCTTGGTTTGTCTTATGCAGCGCTCCAGTTTCATGAATCAGCTGTAAAATCGTTTGAAGAAGCAACCAATCTTACGCAGGTCAGGTATGAATTATATCACAATCTTGGAGTTTCTCTTAAGGAGTTGACACGCTTTGAAGAGGCAATTAAAGCATTCAATAAAGCTCTTGAGATTCAAATGGATACTATAGAGTCTATTATTGGTGTTGCGGAATGCTATTATCAGATGGGGAAATATGCTGAAGCAAAAGATGGGTTCAGCAGAGTGGCTCAAGCAGCTCCCGAAAACACCGATAACCTCTACTTCCTTGCATTGACATGCCATGCTCTGGGTGAATTTGAAAATGCTATTCAATATTACAGCATGATAACGAATCAAAAACCCGATTTTACTGAAGCCTGGTTCAATACAGCTGTGGCCTTTCATGCACTTGGCGATTATCCGAGTGCTATTGATGTGTATGTACAGATCGTTGACAGAGAACAGGATTACGGGGCTGCATGGTTCAATCTTGGTACTGCATATCATGCCATTAATCAACTTGAAAATGCAATTATCTCCTACCGCGAAGCATCAAGAATCTCACCGGAAAATGCTGATATCTGGTTTCAGATGGGTATTGCTTTTCATACCCTGCAACAGTATGGCGAAGCAATTCAGGCATATCGTAAAGTAGTCAATCTGGAGGCAGCTCATATCGATGCATGGTACAATCTTGGTACTGCATATCTGGCATGGCATAACTACGATGATGCAAGCGCTTCATTCAAGAAAGTTATCGAACTTCAACATGATCATTTCGGCGCTTTAAGCAATCTGACTATTTCAGCCTATGAAACAGCTGATTATAAAAAATCAATTGAATCGGCGGAAAAAGCGATCGTCCTGAAACCTGATGAGAGCTGGATCAATTCCTATCTAGTTTCTGCATATGTTATGGTTGGTAACAGTACTCTGGCAACAGAGAAGCTTCAAACGTTGAAATCATTTGATGCAAATGGTCAGGATCTTGATCAGACGCGTCAAATACTGAAAAAGGCGATCGCTAAAAAACCTGGAACTGCTGATGCAGAAATTTTCCTTAATAAACTTGATGAAGTACAGAACAACGACGATTCAGTATCAATTCCAGTTCAGACAGAATAGGTAACGGTTACATCAGAACCGTAACCAGGTAATTCTTTATGATAGCTCAGGTCAGGATGCCTTGATATTATTCGAGGCATCTTCTTCGCACTTTTTTTTCTGTTCTCTTTTTTTACGGCATTCGGGACAGATTGCTCCACGGTAACTTGGTTCGTGTGGTGGAACTTTTAGTGGACGGTACCAGTATCCGTTTATCTCTATTTTCCCGCAAATTACGCATAGTTCCTTTGATACATCAGTATTCATAAACTAGTCCTTTTTTTATTTGGGTAGTGGGGGTGGTGTACTCAATGTACCTCAAAGTGTGTGCCAGTATGATTATTTTATAATCATGAATTTCAGAAGTTAGATATGTGCGATTAAGTGGATAAGATTAGAAAATCATTATTGCGGTTCGAACTGTTTATGTTGCTGAGAAAGAAGAAGAGCGAATATAATACACTATAGAAGCGAATGGAGGAAAATGGATGAGAATAGCTGGGCAGAGGTCGAAGTTGCGCTCCGATTACACCGTCTAACGACCAATGGTCTGTTGTTTTCAGTTCTCGTTAATTAGTAAAATTGGCACACTTTTTTCATGCGCAATAGATTGCGCGTTATTCGCGACAGATTATCGCCAAGTTCAGGTAATACTATGGCAGGGGAGATTATGGAAGAGATCAAAGTACATTTTGCGGGAACCGGTAATGCATTCAATCATGATGGATACTTGAATCAATCCATTATCATTGAATCTGGTGAGCACTATATGGCTGTTGATGCAGGACCTACATTTTTGCTGGGAATGGAACGAATGAAAATTCCCGCGATTAAGGTGAATCAGATTCTGTTAACCCATTTTCATGGTGACCATGTTGCGGGAATCCCTTTTCAGTTAATTAATTTTGCAGTAATTTACAAAATGCCAAAATTAAGAATAATCGGACCCGCTGGAACAGAAAAAAGAATTATTCAACTAATCGAGGCCACTTACCCTGAAGTAGATTATGTCCCATGGCTGGAATTCAAAGAACTGGAAATTATACGTAAGGATACAATTCCGATTTCCGATGATATTATGGTTGACACTTATCCAATGCTCCATTCCAGGGAATCACTTGGATACAACATTTCAATTGGCGATAAACAGATTGCAATTACCGGTGATACCCGATGGAATGCAACGATTCCACTTTTGATGGATAACCGGGACCTTGGCATTATCGAATGTACGACAATGGAAAAAGAGGGGAGTGATCACATCTCTTTTCATGAACTGATTGAGTACCGTCACCGTCTTCATTGTAAAACTCTGGCAGCTGTTCATACTAATGCTGCAATACGAAACGAATTGAAAACTCTTCATACTCACCATGTGAAGGTTGTCAATGATGGAGAGACAATTGTGATATGAGGCTTAAAAACTGCAGGATCAAACTAAGCCCATAGCATTTTTTCGATCGTTTAATTGCAATACTATATGTTACACCTGTTTCTGAAAGCGATAGACAGTTGAGCTCTTTCGAATGCATTTGCTCTGGTTTTTACATAACCGCTGCTGTTTTTCAAAAGAAAATCACGTACGCTATCGAGGCTGTTTTCATCCGGAGCTGTATTAATTAAAGCCTGAAGTAACCCCATGTAGACAAAGTGCGACTTTCTTAACTCTTGAAGTTTTTCCCAGTTCTGCCTGACCCAGTCAAAAAACAGTTCGGGGGTGCTCGGGTTACGTGCTGTACGGGAAAAAACAGTCCGGAGATCCTGACGCCTGACATTATCTGTTAAGCTGTAATCGAGGTAGTCCGTAAGAAGTGATGGGTCGGTAAATTCGCAGAGAACACCAAGCAATGATAATTTTTCTTCTGTGGTAGATTTTTCCTCATAAGCCTTTTTAACCTTGTTGAAAAGCTCTCTGGTTCCTATAGCAGATACAGCACTTAGACAGGATGTCCGAAGGTCTGGTTCCAGCGATCCGTTATCCAGATAGTCGAGTGCTTTGTCAAAAGCTTTCTGTTGTACCTCTTCATCTCCCGAACGGATAAGAAATTCTATTGCAATTGGACGGAGTTGTTTATCACAGGGTTGTTCATGATCAACTGGTTGCCATCCAAGTATATCGAGTGCTTTTGCGAATGGAGTCCTGTATCTGTTAAAAAGGGATTGACCCTGGTCAGTAAGTCGAAGGTGTTGACTTATCTCCCTGCATTGTGAAAAGAGTTCCCGCAGTACGAACAGATGATCCTCAGTATCATAACAGTCCATCAGTTCCAGAAGCTCAGAAAGTGCTGCATATCCTGCAAATACACAAGCCCACAGGTCATTAAGAATTCCCCAGCGGTCGTATTCGTGGAGTTGACGGCTTTTAATAGGCGTTAACAGCTCAGTGTACATCTGTTTGTCATAACGGGTTCGGTAGAATCCGCTTTGCGCCTTGTTGAATTTGATGAAAGTACCATTTACTGCAATGGTACATTCGTTTGTATTGAACAGCAGCTCATCTGAACCGTTTTGTGATATCCAGGTAAGCGGTATTGGCCAGGGGGAGGGTGAAACAGTATTCTTTGATGAAAAAAGTTGCTGAGTAAGATGAATAGAAGATTCTTTTCTCGTTACATTAAGGAGTGGAAATCCAGGTTTGGTAATCCAGGAAATAAGGATCTCTTTTATTGGTGATCCACTGTACTGTTCCAGCGTCTCCCAGAGATCTTCAGCAATTGCGTTTTTATAAGAGAATTTCTTAAGGTATGCCGTTACCCCTTTTCTGAATGCTTCAACGCCGATATACTCTTCAATCATACGCAAAACGCTTCCGCCTTTACCATAACTGATATCATCAAAAATCTCTTCGATCTCATTTGCTGTATGCACCGGCACGGCGATTGGGTGCGTAGTGGAGAGCATATCCATGGTAAATGCAGCTTTTGTCTCCCCATCGATAAAGTCATCAAGGATATGCCATTGTGAAAAATACCTATCAACAGCTTTAAATGCCTGGTAGGTAGCAAACGCTTCGTTAAGCCATAAATCGTCCCACCATTTCATGGTCACAAGATTTCCTGACCACTGATGCCACAACTCATGTGCGATGACTTCTGCAATATTTTTTCTGATCATAAGTGACGTTGTGGACTCATCAACATACAGGAGCACTTCCCTGAATGTGATTGCACCCCAGTTCTCCATCGCACCGGCGGCAAAATCAGGAATAGCAAGAAGATCAAGTTTGGGCAGTGGATACGGAACATCAGTGTAGTGTTCAAAAAACTCAAGCGCATCAGCAGCAAACTGTAATGCAAATGTACCCTGTTTCGATTTTCCGTTTACCCCATATACCCGTATTGACCGACCATCACGTATCTGTTCAATAAAATCGAAATTACCGGCTCCCATATACAGAAGATACGTAGACATGGGAGGCGTTGGAACAAAATTGATCGACTTACGTCCATTGTTGAGAGTTTCTGATTCCACAGGCATATTGGAGATTCCAGTCATATGCTCGGGGATAGTGAGAGAAACTCTGAAAGATGCCTTGAATGCAGGTTCATCAAAGCAGGGAAATGCTTTCCGCGCATAGGGAGCTTCAAATTGAGTGGTTGCAAGATACGCCACCTGACCGTTAGTATCGATGTAACGGCTCCGGTAAAAACCACAGAGATCATCATTGAGTTTACCTGAAAAATCAGCACGTAAAAAATAATTGCCCGGTTCTAATGGGAGAACAGGTTTAACATGTAATTCACCTTCTGACAATTCGAATGATATCTGGAACGGCTCATTTTCTCTTCTTATTGTTATGTCTGCAATGTCCAACTCTTCACAATGCAATCTGAGAAACGGGGTTATCTGTTGTATCTCAACAAGAATTTCAGCTTTACCGATAAATGTAAATTGTTCGAAATCGACATCAAAAGTGAGATTGTAATTCTTCGGGAGAACGGTTTGTGGAAGACGATCTGGCATGATATACTCCTTTTGTTGAAATATAGGCATTGATCGCAGTATGTGCAACTGTTTGATACAACTTTTGAGGCCTGGGAGCACATCTTAAGTGAAAAAATCAGTTTATTTATTTTCAGTTCATTGGAAACGTGAAACTGAAAACCCCTGATTTCCTAATATTGCTAGAGATCCTCTTTAAAGGAAGACAAAAAAGACAGTGCGGTGTGTTTATGATTTAACCGGTCTGGAAAAACTTCTATGGAAGAGGGGCCGGTAGCGCAGAGGTAATTCTTTCGTGCTCAGAATATTCTTAATGAACTTCATGCAAATGCAACCGCAAAAAAAGAAGAAGCACTAAAGTATCTTCGTCAAATGATTCAGTTTTCTGATCAACAAAACATACTCCAGACTTTCAACTGGAGCAATCGAAGCCAGGCGCTGGTATCTCTTTTTACTATGATGCAGAATAATCCCAATACAGCAATGGCTGCCAGACATGTATTATCTCAAGTTAATTTTGCTGATGCTTTGAGGCTTTCGGATGAAATCCTCTGTGAATGGGGAATTCTAAATAATTAAAATTAGGAAAAATCTGGTATCGGTTTATAATAGAACAACCAATCTGATACTTTGTTAATCACCGACCCAGGACTTTTTTTACTGCATCGATTTTCGGTTTTAGAGAGCTATACAGCTCAGGGCTCATATCTTCTTCTGTGATAATAGTTTTATATAATGCTCTGATAACAATGAACTCGTTATCGCGAATATACTCTTTCCATCTGTTTTTATCAATAATATCATGAGTGGCACTGATTATATTTTCCAGATCAATGTCATCTGAAAATTTTCTTTTCCATTCCTCAAATTGTTTTAAGAGTGTAGCTACATCCTCTTCTTTTTCTCTTTCCTGAGCAATTCCAGCCAGTACACGTAACTCATCTATTAAGTCTTTTCTGTTTGTATGGTTCATAACTATTTATTATATCTGTTTTTGGGGATAATGTAAACATCTATGGAATATTTTTATGTTCATGAAATGTAGTTCAGAACTCTATCTTTATTGTGTAATTTGCTACTCATAATTAATATTACAATAAAATTATCTCTACATTGGTAGAGAGCTATTATCTGGCGATCAACCGACGGAATTCATGTTTAAAAAACAATCCACAGCTTTTTGAAGAAATGAGCCGCAATGCAGCTTACTGTTAGCATCGATATGTCCACGTTACAACCTGTACGACCAGATCAGGTGAATGTTCCTATCGAACTGGAAACAGGGAGTTACAGTGATGGAACAGCAATTGGAAAATTTTATCAGATCGATAAAACAATCGATGCTCTTACGATAGCCTCTATTATAGGTAGTCGAAATATAAAACAGGGTGAGATAAACGCTTCGTTTTTCAGAAATAATTTGGATGCTCTGCAAAAACTCTTTCCATTCAAACAACAGCCGTTTTTTACCGTTGTTGATTTTAATCTTTCTCATCAAATGTCATATCTTCTTGCAGTGCTTGCTTTTAATAAGTTTGGGTCGCGCAGAAACAAATTAATCATTAATTTCGATTCTCACGATGATTTCAGAAATATTTCGAAAGTGAGCTTTGATGGGTGGGGGAGTGCATTTTTTAATGAGTGTCTGCAAAAGGAGTTGTCTTTTTCAAAACAGAATCGGATCACGTACATGACTTTAGGAAATGCTCAACGTGTATGGAAACATCTTCCCGCTGTTGGAATTGCCCTTCAGCAGTATTTCAAGGGAGTTAATGGACCACAGGAGATCAGGCGCTATAAGGCCGATGGCAATGTGTATCTGACCGTGAAAAGAAAAGATGAGCATTCACCCTGGGAAATAAGGTGGTCATCACCATTACCACTGATGTTATCTGATAAAGCCCTTGACGCATTAATTGAATGTGGTTGTATCGAGCATGTTACAGACCACAATAAAAATTACCGTTTATTCAGAATATTAATGAGCATGGAAGGCGTTTTGAACCCTGATGACACAGATTTTGATCAGGAAACATTCGACCACTTTAATGAAGAGGTTGAGGCGTTACTGACTTTAAAGACATGGGATGACTGTAGCGCAATGGATTTTCTTGATGAAACCATTATCGGTAATCTGTATGATACTGATGTATATATATCAATTGACAGAGACATTATGAAACGAAGTTGCACCTATTGGGGTGATGGATTGTTTGATCCTTGCCAGATACGATCAACAGTAGAAAAAGTAATGAAATATCTGAAAACGAAAAAAACAAATCTTGCAGGTATTGATATTGTTGGATTACCAGAAAAAAACTGCACTACTGCTTATTCAAGCCATAACACTGATGATTATTTATGTCAGGCACGCAAAGATATAGAGTTTGTCAAAAAAATGATTGAACTGTATGGATCTACGCAGGTGTAAAAAAGAGTCAGTCAAACCGTTCACTGTGAATTCTAGTACCGTTAACACCCAAATTTTTCAGGAGTGTTGTCATTGCTATACGTAGTGATGCCGGGCCACATATGTAAACATGCAATTCTGAAAAAAGATTTTTGTTTACAAGTGAAGATATCAGGGTTTTGTCTATCCGCTTACCACTTGATTGTCCGTTATCGTTTTTTGTGACAACAGAATTAAATGTAAACCATGGATATTCGGATTGAATGGTTTCAAAAGTATCTTTGCAGAAGAGCTCCTTGCTGTCTCTTACGCTCCAGATAAGAAAAACTGGGGCAGTTTCCCGATTAATCTTCTTTTCTTCAGTAATAGGAATAAAAGGGGTTATTCCTATTCCGCCAGCAATAAAAAGACAGGGAACTCCCTCTGGTGGGACAAATTTTCCATAAGGCCCGTCAATTAGTGCTGTTACACCAGGCTGCACATTTTCCAGCCGTCGGGTGTAATCCCCCAGCTGTTTAACGGTAATCGTAACATCTGATCTTCCCGGTAACGATGAAATAGTAAACGGATGCTCTTCGCGGCCACAGTGTTTTGAAATAAAGCTGAAATATGCATACTGTCCCGCTCTACCCTTGAACAATTTGTCATTGCGATTCTCCATTTTCATTTCCACTATATTCCCGGCAACCTTTTTTACAGAACAAATCTTCCATCTGGAACGTTTGTTCCGAAATGGACGAACTATTTTATGATAAATCCAGATCAAAACAGCGATGGTCGTCCAGCCACCCATAACTGTTCCACGCAGCGAAGACTCTGCTGTTGATGCAGCTCCGATACAATGAAACGCTATAAGGAGTACGGCTGCAACAGTACCATTATGAAGGAGTTTAACATTCGAATAATCAATCAGGAATCTGTTTTTAAAAAAACCATTAACTCTATCGGTCAGTTTGAACCTTGAAAAGACACCGGCATTCATATACAGCACAGTTAATGTCATGAGTAACAGAAAAAGAATGAATGCAATGATACCTGCAAGAATAGTTACATTAATTGTAAAGGAATACACCAGCTTGAATGTGACATGAAGAATTGCAAAAAACAGTGCCGTCTGAGCAAGGGCTGCATGTATCCTGAGAACCCGGTCATTGCCCAGAATTTTGTCTACAAAAGAGATACGGGCAGATAGAATCAGTGTGTTTGTAAAATACACATAACTGAATATACCAAATACCATAGCTATGGAATAGCTGTGAAGCAACGAATACCAGCTGCCCGCAAAATAAAGATTGAGCGGTACAACTGGTGAAATGAATAAAAGTAGAATAAAAATCGTCTTCATTGTGATTTAACTGTTAAGTCAATCAACTTTCTGTGTGTCTGTCTCTGTTGCAGATTCTTCAGTGTCTGTCTTCTGCGGAACTGAAGCGGATAGCCGTGTTTTTATCATCCCGGCATACTCTGATGCGAGTTTTTTCATATCCTTTTTGGACGATGCAGATGTTACTGCGTCAACATGTGTTTTAACTATCCAGTTTTTCGTCTGTGTAACATGAAGTATAATTTTGCTGGAATGTTGCTTGTTATTCTCAAGCCAGGTAACAACCCAGGGACGAATCTTTGAATTAACCCCGGATGCGGAAATAAAAACTGCATCACTGGAGGCTGCTTCGATTTTAAGAGGAGCTTTGTCTGAATGTTCCATTGTTGTAACATTAATAGAATCCGTTTTGAGCAATTGCCCGATCTCTGCTGCAAGCCCTTTTTTAAAAGCTGTTTTTTCATAGGCGATTACAACTTTTTTACCTTTCATTGCTTCTGGAGTATCCTGGGCAAAAACCATTTTAACCGGTAAAAACAGTGTAACAACCGAAATACACATAAAAATTCGATTTTTTGTGTTAATCATCATCATTATGTCCTTTTTTTGAAGTTAAAAAAAACTTTATAAGATGAATATATATTTGTGTCACAGAAAATTGTCACGGGCTACTTAAAATTCTTAAAAATAGCCGACAACTATCTTGATTCTTTTTTGAAAGATACCTATTTTCAGCTCCAGTAGTTAAAATATACGGTAATAACTCCCGTGAGGATATTTTCTGATCCCTATAATAAATCTTCGAATCATACATACTTATGAGGGGTGAAGGTTGAAACGTTTTTTTGCCATTTGTGCTATTTGTTTGATAGCTTTTGTTATTATACTATTCGGAACGCTTGCGTTAGTTTCACGTTCTAATACAGTTCATCAGTTTATCATTTCCCACATTAATAAAACAATTCCAGGCACATTTTCTATCGATCAGATATCCATTTCGCCATTTTCAATAAAAGTTGAAATCAACAACGTATTATTGGCTGACAGTTCAGGGAAAGAACTGGCGGTAATTCGGCGGCTTTTTGTTGATATCTCCAGTCTGTCACTGCTACGAAAAAAATTACTGGTTCGACATGCTGTACTTGAGTATCCAAGAGTTGTGCTGGATGCAGATTCCTCGGGAACGTTATCAATCATTGATGCAATCATTAAGAAAGATTCCCTTCCTCAGGATACAACTACATCGACATCTGAGGACTTTTCGTTGCCGATGAGCATAGATGTGAGACATCTGGAGTTAATCGGTGCAAGTGTTATCTTTGATGCCGCTTATGATAGTATCAGTATCGGTACACATGGCCTTTCGATTAAGGCTGATGGTGAGAGCGGAACATTTTCCGCTAATGTGGAAATCAACTTTGATTCCCTGAATCTGGCTATGAAAAATACCGAAATGTGTTTATACGACCTTTCGTTGATGACAAGGATCCGTGAGAAAAATATCGATACGGTTACCGTGTCAGTCCGTACTGCGGAATCTGTATTGTCAATTTTCGGAAATGCGAAGTCCCTTTTTACCGGGCAGCCTGCCATTAACGCTCTCATCAATGCTAAGATTGCGCTTTCTGATGTCGCAAGTTTTACTGGCGGGGACGTCGCGATGAATGGTTCTGTTGCACTCGGAATTGCCTGTTCTGGAAGAATTGACAACCCTGATAAGCTTGGAATAACAGTTACAAGTGGCAGTGCAGATATCATGGGATATAATCTTGACACGTTGCATATAGACCTTGATGTGACGGACAGGGTGTTACAGATAAATCCGTTTATGGTAAAAAGCGGGATCGGAAGCACATCTGTAACTGGCAGCATTGATGCACGCACATTTTTTCCGGATGGTTATTTATCCCGGTTCGGATCGATGCAGGGGCTGGCATACCAGCTTGATGTGAATGCCGATCGGATAACGCTGGATACTCTTGTATCTGGTATGTACGGAATTGCTGATGTTGCAGTGCGACTTGATGGAAAAGGGGTAGACCCAGGTTCACTTGTGGCAAATGTCGTATTGTCTGCTGAAGTAGATAGCTTTTGCCTTGATTCCCGACAATTGCCGCTTGATGCTGCCATTGCATGTTCTGCAACGGTGAGTACCGGAGAAGCTTCGGTGCATAAACTTGACGCAGAACTTGGTGATACGAAGATTGCACTCACCGGTAAGTACCATTTATCCAAAGGTACCGTTGATGGTGCAACGGATCTTACTGTTCCATCAATTGCGGCACTGCTTGGTTGTGCTTTCCCGGTGGATAGTCTTAACGGTAAGGTAAAACTGTCCGCAAGTATTGCCGGGGATATAAAACATCCACGGGCGCATATTGATCTTGCTGTCGATTCACTTGTGTATAAAACGATGATGCCAGCTATCTTTGCTCTTGAAGCACGACTTGATAATGACGGTGTTGCAACCGTGAACAGGCTCGATGCAGCTATAAATGATTCAAGGCTTTTCATCAGGGGTAGTGCCGGAGTGCTCGATAATGGAGTTCCTGTTGCAGTTGATAAAATGAAATTCAATTGCCAGCTTGAATCTCCAGGCATAAGTACCAGTGATTTTATCGATTCAGTTGCTGCACGTATTATGATTGATGCTGCAGTCAGTGGTACAATGTCTGATATGCATGGTCACCTTCGTCTTGATTCAAAAGAAATTACTGTTGCAGGCCAGACAATTGAACGTGTTCATCTCAATACATTAATCGAAGGGCAACGTGCGATCATCGATTCGCTTGAAATTTCAGCGTTTCCAGGAACCGATGTTATTATTAATGGATGGGCATCGTTTAAAGATTCTTTCAATATTACCCTTTCCGGCAAAGAGATCGGTCTTGCAGCAATTCCACAGATTGCTTCAGTAATAGATTCCCTTGATGGAATTGCATCGATCACGGTAAGAGCCGATGGTACATACAATGATCCGAAAATAGATGGAATGCTTGGTGTTAAAGATATTTTTATCGGATCCATTCCTATAGAAGACATCGATCTGGGGTTTGAATTTAAAAATAATCGTGCAAAAGTTAAGGGCAAGGCTCTGGCGGACATTGAAGCTGAATATGGTATAACTGATAAAAAAATCACACTGAAGGCGGTAATTGACTCTTTGCTCCTGAAGCCATTTATGGCTGTTACAGGGCTGGATCTTGATGGTGTTTTAACTGCTGCAGTTTCCTTATCAGGTTGTGCAGACAGCCTGGCTGCGGCTGATGGTTCTTTCGAAATCAAAACACTTGATATGAATTATAACGGAAAACAGGTTATTGAAACACACAATCTGCGAATCGATCTTTCTGACAAACAGTACTATTTACCAGATTTTAAAATACTTCTAGCCGGTGAAGGTGAGCTGACCGGACGTGCCAGCGGAAGTATTGAGGGTGTACACGATGCTGCACTCAAGGGAACAGTGCCATTGACTGTAGCGCGATATTTTTCATCGGATTTTGACGATATTGAAGGTCGTGTCGATATCGATGCATCCTTTAAAGGCACTCTAAGGGATAACGATCTAAAGGCCGAAGTACGGCCTGTCGATATAGCAATGACCATCCCCGGTATCACTCAAAGACTTCATTCGATTAATGGATCGATTGTAGCAACCAGGGATGCTGTACGGATTGAATCGATTCGTGCTGGGATAGGCAGCGGAGTGTTTACTTTGACCGGAGATCTGAAACTCAAAGAACTTGCACCAGCAGATTTAAAAGCTGACATAACGATGGATGCTGTCCCGGTAGGAATGCCCGATATGCTGGATCTGTTAGTTAACTCGAAGCTGCGTATTTCGGGAACCCCTGATACAACCATCGTTTCGGGAGTTATAACATTGCTTGACGGACTTTATTATCAGGATATTATCATTAATCCTTTGGCATCAATGAATCAGCCCCGTCGTCGAAAGGAGGCTCCGCCCCCCCAGGAAATTACTCTTCCGTACCTGCGAAATATGCTTTTTAATATTGATCTGTCCGGACGTTCACCGTTTCGTGTAGACAACAATATAGCACAGCTTTACATACAACCAGACCTTCAATTATCCGGTACACTTGCTGCGCCGGCGCTCAATGGGAGAGCTGCCGTTGAGCAGGGATCAATAACCTATCTTAAACGAATTTTTACGGTTGATAAGGGTGTTATAGATTTTGTTAATCCATATGCGATAGAGCCGCAAATCGACATACACGGAACGGTTCCTGTAAAGGAGCGGGTTATAGCGATAAAACTTTCAGGCGGTATTGAAGATCTGCAGTTTGCTCTTTCGAGTAATGATCCATCTCTTGAAGATCAGGATATCATTTTACTGCTTGTACTTGGTAAGACATCTTCCGATCTTAAGGATGGAGATATCGGCGGTCAGTCACCGGAACAGATGCTTGCATCACTGGTAGCCTCCACATTTGGTGATGATCTGAAGAATGCTACGGGTCTTGACTTGATTGAGGTTGAAACAGGAAACGCTGATAATAAAAATTCCGATCGTATATCTGTTACAGTCGGCAAAGATATTACCCGTCGGCTCAGGACGAAATACACGATTGAGTCAGAAGAAGCGCAAGTTGTGCAGCGGGCCACTGCTGAATACCGGATTCTTGAAGATCTGCTTATTTCAGGATTTCAGGATACCCGTGGTGTAAATGGCGGTGAACTGCGTTTTATCTGGGAGCGGCGCTGAAATGAGTAGTCTTATTAAATTGACCCCGAAAACAGGTGTTGCAATAGCGTTTATTCTGAATGTGATGGTTTTTTCGGCAGCATCAAAAGTATCTGTTGAATTAACCGCAGATCATGTGAATCGTGATGAGCTTATTGACTTCGCAGAAAAAGTGATTGTTTGCAAAAATGTATTTACGCCCGATAGCGTATCGCTTGCTGCGTCTGTGGATGCACTGAAACTTGCCGGAATGTTTGCTGCAATCAATATTGTTCAGTCTGATTCCGGAGTAACCTTTTTACTTACTCCTGCAAAATATATTGCCGATATACGCATAGTAAATGCCTACCCGCTTTTCAGAGATGAAGTGGAACGTGCTCTTGGTATTTACCCTGGTGATGTGCTACGCACAGAGGAGATACAGAGGCAGGATTCGATAGTTACAGCACTTTACCAAAGAGAGGGGTTTATTGCACCGGAAGTGAAGCTTGAAACAGAGCTCAGTGCAGGTAGCTGTGATTCTATTGTTACCATACGGATTAAATCGGGACATTATTATCGGTTGAGAAGTATCGATATCAGGGGTAATCGTGCCAGATCGGACTTTTCTATCAAACGTTCAATGAGATCCTGGAGGGTTTCATTGATGCCAGGGAGTGCGGGACGTTTTATTGAAGCGATTTACAGAGAAGATCTGAAAAAAGGTGTTGAACAATATCGTAAGGACGGATTTGCAGATGTCGTTTTTCATGACACGCTTCTGATAGACAGTGTATCGGGAGATGTTGATGCTGTAGTAACTATTGAGGAGGGTGATCGATACGATATACAATGCACTCGTAGTTGTGGAAGAGGGCTGAGTCGCAAGGTGAGACAGCGTGCTGTGGAAGCATTCAGGAATGGAAATAAAAATAACAGTGCACTCAGACGGTCCGAGAAGGCGACAGCACTACTTTTAAAAAATGAGGGGTTTCTGAATTCTAAGACCAGGGTTTTTGATACAACTATTATTAAGCGTAAGTATGCTAAAAAAATAGTTACATTTGATATTGAAACAGGAGCACGTACCACGGTTTCATCAATTGTTATCAATGGAGTCTCAGCCATTGATGAATCAGTGGTCAGAGGACAGGTTCTTCATACGAACAAAGGTAGTGAAAAAAAACGTGCATTTTTTCCGGAAAGACTTCAGGAAGATGCATTCGCAATCGAACAACTTTACACTTCGAGCGGCTTTCTACAGGCAAAAGCAAACGTTAGTTCAAAGGAGAACAACAACCTGGTCGATGTGATGGTAACTATTGATGAAGGAACGCAAACAGTTGTCGGCAGTGTTACAATTGACAGCTTAAACTCATCACACAAAGAGATGCTCAAAGTTCTAACCGTTGTTTCGGGGACTCCATTTCGTGCTGATCGGTTAAAAACAGACAAGAGGCTGCTTGAGGCAAAGCTTTCAGAGAAAGGGTACCCTTATGTTGCTGTTACTCCAGAGGTCTCAATGAGTAGTGACAGCACAAAAGCTGATATCAGGTATACAATTACTACAGGACCATTGGTTACACTAGGTGAAATACGTTATAACGGTGCATTACGAACTAAAAAACGAACACTCGACCGTGAATTCAATGCCATAAAAGAAAAACCATTATCCCTTGCGGACATGATAGCATCGCAAAATAATTTGAGGGATATGGGAATTTTCAGCTCTGTTCGTCTAAAAACAATCGGATTGCGGGAAAAAAGAGATACCGTTCATCTGGTTGTTGAGGTTAATGAAAAACGTCCTCTCCATGGAGTTGTGGGAGGAGGGTATGAAACGGAAAGAAAATTATATATAAATGCAGAGGCGGGAGACCGAAATTTTCTGGGACTTAACAAAGAAATAATGGCAGGTGTTGAGGCGAGTCAGATAGATGAAGCAATTGACAAAAAGACGTTCAAAGATCTCGATGGCCGCGTTAAATTCGGTCTGATTGATCGACGGCTTTTGGGATTACCGCTTCTTTCCAGCAATGAGATTTTTGTAGAGCGGACTTCAGAGCGCAATGTCATCGGGAGAAGTAATAACTTTGGTATTTCCACAGCACTCAGCGCATCCGCATCAAAACATATGCTACTTGGATTAGGTGCAAAACTTGAAAGAAGGCGTACACTGGATAATCCGAAGTTATCAGCAGACGAAAAAGCTCCACGTACATTACTGCTGCTGACTCCGACGCTGACTTACGATAGAAGAGATTCATTTACAAGACCGCGTAAAGGTGTTTTCTTTGGTGCCTCAGCAGATTTTTCCAAAAGTCTCTCAAGTCTTGTCGATAATATAGTCAAGGTTCAGGTAGAAGCAAAGTCGTTCCTGACACCACTGTCATTTCTAACCATTGCATCAGTGGCAAGAGGTGGGTACATAACACCATATGGAAGTACTGAAACCATACCAGCCGATAGACTTTTCTATCTTGGTGGAACAAGAAATGTGCGCGGTTTCAAAGATAACCTTTTGGATTCAAGCGGCGGCAGTGTATCATTATCTGCAACACTAGAAGCACGAATTACTCTTGGCTTTAACTTTGAACTGGCTGCCTTTACTGATGCCGGACGTCTCGGAAATGAGCTCTCGTCAATTAGCGTTGAACAGTTCCGGTTTTCAGCGGGTGGGGGAGTGAGATACCTAACCCCCATAGGCCCGATTGGTCTTCTCTATGGAAGAAAAATCAATAAGAAAAATGATAAGGATGTCGGGGCTTTTCATTTCTCTATCGGCTATACATTCTGAAATAAAATGTAACTATTCAGGTATATTGACATCAATGGTTACGTGATCGCTTGGTGTTGAGCTTATGGACGCCCGAGGCCAGCCTTCGTTAAAACTACGGAAGGTAGACGACTTAGTGTGGGTTAGTGAGTGTTTGTGGTGCGCCGTAATATCTGTGATCCCACACTTTGAGGAGCTGGTTTCTTTACATGAGCATTGGATTGGACAACGATGAGTTTAACGCGTAAATCGCGTTTGTCTCCCCTCGCCATGCTGGAGAGGGGCCGGGGGGTGAGGTCAATATTGAGCGGCACAGGTGAGATACGCATTACAAATATCAAACTTGCTACTGAGAATACGGTTTACCTTCATCCGACGACATCTTCAGCATCAAAGTGAGGGGTCACCAATCTCTCGACGTAAAAAAAATCGCTTCGTACCCCCACTTCCCGCTTTTGCGGTCCATATATTAAAAAGACTCTACGCTTATGATCACAGATCATGCAATTATGAAGAAAATGGCCGCAAAAGCGGCCTTGAAAAAAGCGGATTAAAAAAACTTGCGGGCAGCAAAAAAATTATTTCACGATAAAAAACGGGTAGGAATTTGTCTGGTTACCCGCTGTCATTTTTACAAGATAATTTCCATTTGATAACGATTGCGGAATTGCGACAGTGCGGATTCCTGTTGTCTGGCAATTATCTGAAAAACGGTTTACACAGGTACCTTTAATATCAAAAATTTCAAATGATACATTTCGCGGTACAGTGAGTGAATAGGTAATTGCTGTATTGCTGAAAGTGATTGACGGTGCCTTTGCAGAACGTACGATTGGGGATGGAAGAGTACTTGTAGGATCTATGAGATCGGAATATTTCATACCATTGAAAACGATGCTGTCAAGATATAGTTCGGCATCCTTGGATGATTCGGTTTTAACTGTGAATCCAAATATTCCAGTCTTGCTTTGAGCCCATGTTACATTATCTTCTGATTTTGAATAGGGGGCTGGTTCTAAATCTGCCACTGGGACAGTGGTAACTTTCCAGGCTGATGTCAGGGTAACCAGAAAACCACAGTATCCCCAGTCACCAGCATCTTTGATATTCTTTGACTGAAAACTGATTCTTACTTTACCAGTACCTTTTGCTTTTACAGTGACACTGGTCATCTTGGAGAGATCCAGATAATCTTTTTCACCAAAAAGGTTACAACCTATCTCCGCTCCCGGATACTCTTCTTCGCTCTGCTCGACTTTGAATTTTACATGCATCGCTCCATCTTCAACCATCTCTTCCATATTGTCTTCGGTCAGAGTATCACCGCTGCCACTTAAAACATAGGTATCATCAGTATAAGTCCACCAGTACCCCCACGAACCGCTATACACCTGTCCCTCTTCTACATATCCTTTTGCTGCACCCAGGTAGCTTCTGTTAGGGGGATCAGTCCAGGCGTTATCAAAATCATCGAATATGAGTGTTGAATTGAAATCAATGTCTGCTGCACTCAATACTGTTGTCAGTAACGTTGTCGTAACTATTAGTGCACTTCTTAATATGCACATAACTTATGCTCCTTTTTCAGGGTTAAAACAAACAGGTAAACAATATATCTATGAATTGAAATTGTACTCCACTCAGCAGTTGTTTTACAACTGTTTTTCAAAAGCCTGAATCTCTTTAAAAATAATTGATAACATAGCGCTCACATAAGATTAATATACTGAAAAAGTTCTTCGGCGTAATAATCATGCGAGTACTGATGCTGTTTTTGGTGAGAAGGGGGAAAGAACATTTTCATTGTGGCTTAAAAAATGTTCAAAACAGAGGAATCAACAATAGTACAACAATTACTTGATTTTAATCAAGGGCAGGATATATTATATCAGGTGTTATAGAGGTTATTAAACAGAATCATCATCTGTCCGCTCCAAAAACAGAGGTTTCGTTTTGTATGTTGTCTTCAGTTTCAGACAATTTCAAAAGCTTGAAATACCATGACCACCGATTGACAATGTAACTGGAGATACTATATGAAACCTGCACTGTTGTTATTGCTGATGTCGTCATTATCGTCTGCACTGGTTGGATCTTTTAATGATACAAATCTGACAATCGGGTTGTTTAAACAACCTGCGGGCATTGCGAGTAAGAACACTGGAACGATCATACCAGTCAAAGGGCCTGCTGCACCATCCTCTGTTTCTGCAACATTTAACCTTGTATCTGAGACCTACGGATGGAGAAGCGATCTGGAGTGTTATCGGTTTGATAGCACCAAAAGTAATATCGTTTTCAGTAAAGATATTGGAAGCCTTGCAGATAATAAGCTTACCGTTGCATGCTGGATGCGAATGGCAGAGTTCTCTGTAGAAAAAAACATCTGGGCAAAGGTTGTTTCTTATACCAAAAAAATTGTAATACACAGACAGCATCCGGATACTTTTCAAATAAGGATCAGTGATGGCTCTCTTGCGTATGTAAATTTTCTCCGGCCTGTGGGAACTGCAGAACCCGATACCTGGTTTTCTTTGGTAACAGTTATAAATGTGAATGAAACCATAAATACTGATCGTATCAAGGTGTACGTTAACGGAATACCTTGCGCTATGGCTGGAACCATTGGAACAATACCGGATGCCTTACCTTATGTAGATACCGTAGCGTTACGTGTTGGTGGATGGGGGGCCGGGGACCCTAGAGTTGGTATTAACGGTGAAATGAAATATATGTTAACTTTTAATACAGCCAGAACGGCTGCAGATATTGCTGCACTATATGCTCTTGGACCTGATCTTGGTGGTCTGCTTTTGGATAGTACAGGCAGATTGTACAGCCCTCAAACATTTACCTGGTATGACAGGAATAAAGAGATGAAAAATACTCTTAACATCGGCAGTAACAGAGAAAATCGATACAGTGTTGTCGATTTGAGTGGCAGAAAAATTACCATGAAGATATTGCCGGGCAATGCCAGCATGAAGAATAATTATATCAGTCAAAGCGGCCACAGCAGTGGATATTACCTTATAAGAACAAAAAATACTGAATTAACTGATGTTTCGGGATCAAAAGTCATACTTCGTGGTAAATGAATATGATAATATAGGACCGATTTATTTCCAAACCTGTTCTTAATAGTTATAACTAATGATCTCATGACTATCGGCATAGTAATTATCAGGGGCGCTGTTGGCATCGGAATCGGGATCGATTTTCAATTACAATGTTTTTCGATAACGATTCCGAAATGAAAACTTATGGCATTGTATTATGAGACAGATAGTAATTCATAAAGATTTTCGACTACAATTTTTTCGAAGGACTGTGTTTAACTGATATGAACAATAATATTAATAGTAAATTTGGCCAGCTTGGTATTAAAGTACCTTCAATTCTTCTGCCTAAAGAAGGAACTGTTCTTTCAACCTGGTCTGTTGTGGCTTGCGACCAGTATACATCAGACAACAACTACTGGAAACGGGTCGAAAATGCAGTTGGTACTGCACTATCGACACTTCGCATTACTCTTCCGGAAATTTTTCTTGAAGCTTCTGATGTTGAATCACGAATACAAAATATTCACAAATCAATGAACACTTATCTTGAGGCTGGGACTCTTGTGGAGCAGGGTGAGATGGTCGTGTATATTGAACGTCGCACTGAAGCTTCCGGACTTCGTCAGGGATTGCTTTTTGCAATGGATCTTGAGAGATACGATTATGCAAAAGACTCTATAACATTGATTCGTGCTACAGAAGGGACTATCGTTGAAAGGATTCCGCCACGCTTACGGGTTCGTAAAGAAGCTTCAATCGAGCTTCCCCATATCATGATCCTTATTAACGATCCTGAACGACGCCTCATTGAAGGCGCCGCTGCATCACTGAAAAACAAAAATCTACTTTACAAGACAGATCTCATGGAAAACGGTGGATCGATCAGCGGATGGGGTATTTCAGACACTGCATCTCTTGAAACGCTGGCTGATATTCTCACAGATCTTCTTGATGATGCAAAAAAGGCTCAGCAAACAGAAACACCTCTTTTCTTTGCTATGGGTGATGGAAACCATTCGCTTGCTACTGCGAAAGCACACTGGGTTGCGACAAAGAAGACTCTTCTCGATGCTGGTGTTTCTGAAAAGGAAATTATGTCTCATCCGGCACGATGGGCTCTTGCTGAAATTGTAAATATTCACTCACCAGGGCTCCGTTTCGAGCCGATAAACAGAGCTGTTTTCAGTTCCGACATAAATGCAGCATGTGAATTTTTTAAAAATCATCCACTTGTCGCATCTGCAGTGGAAATTGATGAAATTTCCCTTAAAAAAGTATTATCCTCGCCGGAGGGTCAGACACGTGCAGGTATATGGAACGGTTCAAAATATTTTCTTGTTGAGTTTGTTAATCCTGAAAGCAAACTTCCACCTGCTTATATTGATGAGATTTTTTCAGCACTTAACAAAAGTAAGTCTGATACAAAAATCGATTTTATCCATGGCTGGGAGGATACAAAAAAATTGAGCTCCGAAAATGCGCTTGGCTGTTTTGTTCCGGTTATTGCACGTGAAAGACTTTTTCAGTGGGTAAGTCAGCACGGACCACTACCAAGAAAAGCATTCAGTATGGGTGATGCCGAAGAGAAGAAATACTACATGGAATGCAGGAAAATAAGGTAGTGCCCGTCTGCAATACAGCATTGTTTGCAGGTTATTATACCAAAATGGGCTGTTGGTCCTTTAATTATTGTAGTAAAAAATGCTTATCAAAATGCTTTTATTCCCTGGAGGGGAGTCATTATGAAGCCATGTGTTTTCTACAAACATTTTTTAGTTAGAATGGCTTCGTAATCAAAACGCTCAGCGATTAACAGAAACATTTGCTGCAACAGTCAGATTCTCCGTCATACGATTGTTGAATGGTGTATAGATCCGATACTGGTAGTCGAGCATTACATTGAACGAGAGCCACTGAAAAAATGAAGCTGTACCATCAAGACCGGCTTTGATACTCCGGCTGTCTTCTATTGTAAATTGATAACTCTTATCTGTATGTTCCCAGCGAAAACCCGAAAAAACGGTTGCTTCATATTTTTGAGATGTCAGCCCTATCCGCACTCCGGGTTCGAGAGCTAATCGTGGCTGCCAGAGCATGGTTTCAGTTTTACTGGTTCTTTTTTCTATTATACATTCCGGCTCAATAAAAAAGATTTCGTGAACATTAATTCTTACAGATGGATGAGTCAGAAATTCTATCCCCTGACAATCATATTTGTTTAAATGTAAGCTATCCGGATTGCGTTCCTCCACCTCTTGATTTATTCGAAAGAAGATGCGGGGAAGCACTGTTTTTCCGAACTGTTTTTCACCACGGGCTGTAAGTTCCAGACGGTTTATCGAGGCGATTTTATTCAATTTATTTTTATTTGTATATTGATCGTTATACCAGACACAGGCAATTGAATAGGAACCACCATCAGATCGTTTTAAAAGAGCTGCTTCGGTAACAACCTGCAGAACATCAAGGGAGTCTGATATATCTCTGTAATAATCACGGTAACGTAGGTCACCATTCAATCTGATTGTATGTTGTTGTTTCGAACCGATTCGCATCTGCCACAATGGAGAAAGAGCATATTCAATTTTCGATTCGTAGCCGAAGCGATCTTCTCTGAAATGGTCCCATTTGAGGCGACATGGAATTTCCCAAAGCATATGCGGGTTTGTTTGTTCACTCATGGGTGTTAATTTCAGTGATAATCCGCCCATGTCGGAGTCGAAAGCTTTAAAAAAATCAAATGTAATGGGATCTGAGGGGTCGCCTTGAAACCATTTTTCAGCTTTCGCTGATGCTGTTATGTCAAGTCTTTCATTCAGTATCGATATCCGTGAAGGAATCTCGATGCGTGTACGGGTTCCGGAAAAATACCACTGAGGCGTGATTCTCATTCCGTTTCTTAACGATCGCTCATATTCTGCTCTCAGCCAGATGGAAAGTGGCGTCTGGGTAAGGTCAAGATATTCCTTATATTCCCCGGGAGTCATTTCAGAAGTATCAACATCTTCCAGATGAAAATAATCAGTTCCAGCAGAAAGACGCAATCGCCGATCCTGATGTCGGTTGTTATCAAATTTATTTTCGGAGCTATCACTTTCTACGTTCTTATTTCCAGAAGGCAGCGTTCCAAGTATTTCAGTCGCTTCCTTGTAAAGACCTGCATTTGCAAGTGCATCAGCGGTTTCTAAAATTGCAGAAATAGTGCTGTCTGACTGAATCTTTACACGGTAACTCCAGTAGTGCAAAGAATCAGATGCGGCATTTTCAGTCTGTGCATTTGTTAAAATGACAAGCGCAATTACCATATAAAGCATCATTACCAAAAGACGTGGAATCATATCACTCTCCGCAACACGTTTTAATTGCTTTTGGAAGAAGAATTTCTACCATCCTGATAGCCTGGTCACGTCGTTGTGTCGCTCCGGTCTTGTGCAGGCTGTCTGCTGCATTAAGATTTATTGTACACTGTTTCCAGAGTGATATTCCGGCCTCTCTGGTACATGAATCAAGTCCTTTCCGATGCTCAGATAGAAGAGAGTCTATTACTGCGCGTTGTTTTTTCCAGGTATCAGTTGTTACAGGTGCACTACCTGATGCAGTTTTGGATATTTCGGAACTTCTCAGTCGTTCTTCAAGAGTTGCTGCTGCATACTGGTGTTCCTCTATCTCTGTAAGAAGCCGCTCACTATTACGGCAAAACATATTTATGCTGGAAGACAGGCAGGAGGGACAGGTTGGGCCTTTAATATTGGAAATATCGGAACGTATTTTGACAGCTTGTCCTGCGGCACGATCGATACTTCCGCGAATGTATTCTAACTCGTTTTCCATTTTCGTTATTTTCTGGGGTGATTCGACATTTACACCTGAGGATTGTTTTTCTGCACGGTCTTTTAACCGGCGAATCGTTTCTTCATATCGGGTAAATCCGCGACGAACCCGTTCCATTGTAGATTCACATCTTTCAAATTCTGCCTGTGAGCTTCGAACATCAGAACCAAAGGAAACGAGTACCACCGATATAAGTAAAAAAAGCATGTTTCTTACATGTGAACAACAAATATCCATTAAAAGTCCTCCATTCAACCTGATTACAATTTCAAATGCTCAATACAAAACTGGAACGTGTTTGTTTATAATGATGACAAAAGTACGATTTTTATGGTGCACTTGCTTCATTTTGACCAAGCAGGCCTTCCAGCACGCTTACCAGTATATCTCCGGGCTGAGTACCGGTTAGTTTCAAATTTTCCATATATACGCTGTCCTTAAAGAAGAGATACTGAGGTACAAAATCGATAGAATACCGGTCTGTAAGTTCCATCTCATCCCAGGCTTCCACTTTCGCGATAACTGCCCGATTTTCAAACGCAGGAGCAAACTGACGAATTATCGAATCCATATATATACATGGCGCACCTCCTGAATACAGGAAAAATACCATGGCGGTAGTACCATTACGCATCACTACAGAATCAAAAGTCTCATAAGTAAGTGTTAGATAATCGGGTGGAGTTGTATCGATCGGTGTTGAAGTATCTCCTGTATCGGAAATTCCTGCCATGGTACTGTTAAGAAGTTCAACGAGTGTATCAAATGCGTATGGATCATTGATTGTGAATGAACGACGCGTTTTTTCTTCACCTTTGTAATAAAAAACATATGTCGGCACTACCGGTACTGAACACTTTTTATAAAGCGTATCTTTATCAGTGTTATTTGCTCCTACGAATACTGAATCGCCAAACATAGTACTTATACTGTCAATAGCCCATGCAAGGCTTGCACATACAGCGCATTTTTCTGAGAAGAATTCAATAACTGCAACCGTTGATTCAGTAATGTACTGTTCGAAATTATCACTGCGTACAGTTACCGCTTTTTGTGGCTGCACATCCTCTTCTTCAACAATAACTGGTTGGCGGGCACATCCTATGCTTAAAATAGAAATAAAAACTGTAAAAGCTGTCAGATATTTTTTCACCGTTGCATCCTTAATAAAAATCAGGTACTGATCATAATAATTTAGCAGAAATAACAGTATAAAACTAAGTTATTTTCGGCATATTACTCAAGGTTTTTGATTTTTTATGAATACGGGGAGTGTTTGGAATGGATTGTGTTCTGTTTTCACTACATTTCAAGTATTCTGCAGCCAAAATTTTTTGATGATTGGTGGAAAACAGAGGCGTAACTCTGTTGTTTTTATTCAAACATCGTTGGGAGTTAACATCACACAAATCACAGTTCAGACAATGAGCGACCACTGCCGAAATGAGATTTTTTAGATGATACCCGGGCCTTTTCAATCGGGGGCGCTGTCGGTATCGGTATCGGAATCGATTCTGAATTACAAAAATTTTCCGATACCGATATAATTCCAGCTCCGCAATGAAACCTGTGCATTATATCATGAAAAACAACTTTCTTCCGCATTCACTCATCCTCGCACCATCCCGTCTTCGCATCTTCCCCTCACCGCTTCTTCTACAAAGCCTTGACACAACATGTACCTGTACCTATTTTAATATTTTGTCATGTATCTCAGCGCAGTAACACCGGTCAGCTTTGATGATACCCGTATATGATTTCTCCGGTTAACTGCATGCACGCAGACATCACAGCCGTATAGGGTCATGAATGTTCAGCAATAAAAGTTGTCGTAATTTGAAAAAGACGGTAGCTACAATTTGCAGGTCTGATTTTTTTGAATGCGTTCTGGTTTTTCAAGGGATGGTCCGAAGATGTGTGGACCAGATGGTGGTAAATGAAGCAATAGCGAACTGTTTGAAATTTATGGTTTGAACGTTTTCAATTACTTCGCAATTGAAAACGTTGGTGGACATAGCTGGTTGGGCGGAAAAGAAATAGGACCCCCGCGAAAAAATTAGGATTTAGGAAAATATGGTCCAGAAAAATTAGAATAAAATATTATATAAAAAGAATAAAACTCATAATATTGAAAGTCAAATATAAAATATTAAGAAATAAATATAGATGTTAATCGCGAAAAGAAAAATGCATTCAGAAATAATTTTATGAAGCTTGACCCAAGTAAAAAACAATATTTAAAAGAAATTGATTTAAATGTTAAAATGGATAGTGGCGCACCATGTCCTTATATAATTAAGAATGAATATAAATTGTATTTAATGTTTTATATAGATATGCCCGATCCAAATTGGGACGGCACATATGTGAATGTCAGAGATAATGCAAGAGATAAAGGAATTGCTTGTATTAGTTTTAATAATTACTGTCAAATCATAGATGGTTGGCCAAATGATGAAGTATTAATTGGGCATAGATATTATGAATTCGGGCTTAAATCATATCGGTTTTTTGAAGTTATACATTCTGATTGGATTATGGATATTTTAAATCGGAATCGAAAACATCCTAACCACAATGACTCCTTATTTGAAGATGATAAACACTATATTTTTTGCTTTCATGATACTTGTTTTGAAATTATTACTAACGGATATAAAGTTGATGTTTTTAATGATAAGTCTATGAAGGATGTGTGTGAAATGGTAATAAATAAAATGTTCTAAAGTCGTATAAAAAAGAGTACCGGCAATTAATATTAAAAAAAATCAATTAATGTGGTTCAGGAAAAAAATGTTTGGAAAGAGTAAGAGCGGGGGGGGGGGTAATAGAGCCCAACCAGCAACGATCCACTACACGCCCAAGCCAAAATGTGTAAGTAAACCGGCGAGCACACCGCTTTACTACCACACTTCGGCTGTGGGCGGGGCCGTTGAAACTGTAAAAAAATCCTTTTCTACGTGTTTCGCAAGAAGTAATTGGTGCAATTTGAACGGAATCGAAATGTATGATTGACATACCCAATGCATTTTCACAAGCATGGGGTTTTTCTACAACCCAATTAAAGGCTATTTACTGCGGGGGCTAGAACGGCACATCGTGTGCCGGAAGAAACAAAGAAGATTATTGATAGTATAACATATATTACAAACCAAACCCATTCAAAAAAGGATTAAAATATCATGAAAAAATTAAACTTTTCCAGACAAATTGGTTTCATTGTTATAATAATGAATTTGTTTATAATAAATACTATAGCAGATGAAATTGGAATTGCAGTTGGTATAAATACTTCAATGTATAAGCCATGGCACGAAAACAGTGTTAAATACCAGAAAGTTAATGTACTAAATCCGATTGAAATAACATTTCAAAAGAATTTAATAAAATTTTTAGGTATACATTCGGGTCTGCAGTACTCAAAGAGATCTATTTCTGAATCGATTCTGGAAATAGAAGAAATTAATGGATTTCCCTACCCTGGAGATGAAGTCAAATATGAGAAAGAAATGAACTTTATTTCGTTAGAAATTTCTCCGATTGTTCACCATAGGTTAAATAACATTCTCTTGGATGGCAGATTAGGAGTTAGTGGTGAATTTTATATAAATGAGTGGACAAACTATTTCGGAGAGATAGAAATCACATCCCGTAATGAACAAGTTAATTCATTTGTATTGAGCTTCGTCGGTGGGATTGGATTAGGGTATATAATCAGGGATAAGTATAAAATCGGCTTAAGAAGCAGTATTACAAGAACGCTAACAGACATTTATAAAAACCAGTCGGATAATATTACTATTTACTATCTTAATTTCCATAATGTTATATCTTTGGGTTTTCTTTTTTAAAACACCTGAATGGAATAATTACAGAAACTAAAATAAGTGAAATATGAAATGTAAAATTCAAAAAACAGGAAGCCCCCTTATTAAAAGCCTATAACAGAGCAAGGTTTGCCACTTGAAAAGCCAAACGGCAACCGTTGCGCAACCCGTAGAAGCTGCAGGAAAAGTCCTTACATGCAAATGATAAAACTACATTTATTATTATCTTTTGTTTTGTTTGGATTAGTAACTCCTTTGTTTTCATTATCTTTGCAAGCAGGTGCAGGTTTTGAGACAATGCTACAAAATGCTGAAATACAGTTTGGGTATTCTTTAAATACTGGTATTGGCATTAATCAGAATAAAACTTCAATCGAATATTTTTTCTTGTTATCGTTTTTACATTTTCAAGAAAGACAAATTGGAGATAATAAAACATCGCACATTGGCGGTTTAGATATTTTATATGAAAAAAAAGTTTTTAGAACTGGTATAGGCTTGAAATATGCATTTAATAATGATCTTTTTATTTTTATCAAAATCATACAGGTTTAGTCTCAGCAGTTGTTTTCGGAAGACAGTTCATCTTCAGTACTCCTGAATGCAATGTTTTTTAATCCTGGATATGATCTTTCTAATAAGCGTGTTCTTTTAATTGATGATCTCTACCGGTCTGGTGCAACATTAGAGGTGGCAACAGACTTGTTGTATTCTGAAGCCCATGTAGGAACTGTTTGTGTCCTTACATTAACCAAGACCAGGAGTAACAGGTAATGAAAATTTTTATCAGCGGCTCCATATCTATCAAAACCTTGAACAAACAGGTGCTTGAGCGACTGAATAACATAATGGATAAAGAATATCAGATACTGATCGGTGATGCTGACGGGGTTGACAAAAACATACAGACTGAATTAAAAAATAAAAATTATAAAAATGTTAATGTCTATTGTTCTGGTGAAACATGCAGGAATAATGTCGGGAAATGGGCAACTATACATATTGAAGTTCCGCCCAAAGTGAACGGGCGCAAATTTTACATGCTTAAAGATGAACAGATGGCAGAAGATGCGGATTATGGTTTTTTGATCTGGGATGGCAAGAGTGCCGGAACTATCAATAATCTCGCAAACCTGGTAAAAGGTGGAAAAACAGGTATAGTATATTTTTCAAAAATGGAATCATTTTTTACAGTTAAAGATAAACTGACATTTGAAGAATTATTGAGAAAATGCAACCCTGAAGATTTGCAAAAAATAGAACAAAAAACCGGTTTAAAAAAGAAGCTATCGCAGGAACCTGAACTATTACAACAAGTATTGGCATTACCTTCATATCCCGCAGATATCCCCTTTGAGAATAGTAAGGATTTTATTCCTGAGAGTTTGTTGGTTAACGAATCTCCGGAAATTTCTTACCCCAATAACCAGAAAAAAAGCATTCTTGATTTTCTTAATAATAATCTGGTAAATGATCTGTATAAAATGGTTCAAAATGGAATGGATTACTATGCATTTATTTTATTGTGCAGCGGGCTGGAGTTACTCGGTTCTTTCTTTGATCAAAAAGAGCTTGGAGCAATTGGTGTCTCTTCAAGTAGAATTACTTGTGCGATTGATAACCTTTTTTCGGATAATTATAAAAATTCAAAGATTAAGAATGCTATAAAAGGTATTAGAAATAGTCTCATTCACCAATTCAGACCAACAGGGGATATTGCACTTACATCAGAAACAACGAGTAATTGTCCACGAAAATACCATCTCAACAAGGGATTAAGTCCGGACGACAAGAGAATAATTTTTGTTATTGAGCGATTCGTTGATGATTTTAAATATGCAATTACCAAACTTATAAATGAAAAAGACGGAAAACTTAAACCAGTAATTAATACAGATCGTTTTGAATCAGAGTTTATTTTTGTCCAAACTGTAAAAATCGAAAGCGATGTAATTACGACTTCAGGTGGTTTACCTTATAAAGTTATCAATTCGATAACGGTATAAAACATTTATGATAATTGGTTTTAAGATCGTAATTGTATAATGTCTGTTTACACGAGCTAACTACCTTTCGCATTTCTTATCATGTATTTCACACAAATCACAAGAATCGCATTTTAGGCAATGTGCGTGACTACCGCCAAAATGAGAACATTCAAATGATACACGGTATTTTTTAATAGTAATTATCGGGGTCGCTGTCGGTATCAGAATCGGTATCGTCCATGAATTACTAAAATTTTGCGATTCCGATATCAATTCCGGCCCGAAATGAAACCTGTACATTATATATAAGGAATTATTTTCAATAAATCCAGGAACTGTCCCATTGTCTTTTCCTTATAAATATGGTTCGCAGAGCGAGAAGGTGTGGGTTTGCAAGATCAGTGGGACGCCGCAGTATCGGTGATCCCACACCATGATGCGTGTGCCTTCGCAAGGTTAAATTGCAGAACCCCATTTTACACAAAATAGCTACCTTTCACATTTCTTAGATCATGTATTTCACACAAATCACAAGAATCACAGTTCAGACAATGAGCGTCCACTGCCGAAATGAGATATTTCAGATGATACCCGGACCTTTTCAATCGGGGTCGCTGTCGGTATCGGTATCGGTATCGATTCTGAATTACAAAAATTTTCCGATACCGATATAATTACTGCCTCCCCGATGAAACATGCACATTATATCAAGAAAAGCAACAATCTTCCGCATTCCGTCTTCGCCTCTCTACAAAACCTTGACACAACATGTACCTGTACCTATTTTAATATTTTGTCATGTATCACGACGCAGTAACACCGGTCAGCTTTGATGATTACCCGTATATGATTTCTCCGGTTAACTG
>JAFGIN010000087.1 GCA_016929595.1 Chitinispirillaceae bacterium | reverse complement strand
GGGGGAAGGATGGGATAGGGGCCGCGGAATATGCGATGTTTGCAATTAGCACAAATGTTTAACATTTCAGCCGTTTGTAGTATAACTTTTTTACATTGGACAATTACGATCAAGGCATGGTACACTTCAACAGAGATCGCTGTATCTGTTTGGACGGAAATACTTCCGGTTCGTGAAATAATCTGTTGTGAGTTGAGACGTACCTGATTATCATGGAATTTATCCTATCCTATATTCATTTTACGATAGCGGTCATTTATGCCACGCTATCGGTCGTTATAATCGTTAAAGATCCCCGATCACCACTACATCTTACCTGTGCTGGTGTACTGGTATGTTTTTTTATATGGAGCAGTGGCATGGCCGTGGTTCATCACCCGGCAGTATCACTTGAAACAGCTGTTTTTTTTGAGCAGATAGGATCTACAGGCTGGATCTGGTTCAATCTGTTTTTTTTATGGTTTGCCTGGCTGTATGTAGGAAAGCCTTACATTCGCTTTTTAAAATTCTTTATTATACTTGCCCTGACAATTCCACTGGTTCTCAGCTTTCAACAAATTGCCAATCATGCGCTCATCAGTGGTCATGAACCAAGAACCTGGGGATGGTTTTCTGTCTGGTCAAGAACCCGCTGGATGTATCTGTTTGTAATTTATTACCTGAGTTTTATAATAACGGGGGCTATTTTTCTCTTTTCTGCAATGGTAAAAAGTGACAATGTTATTTTTAGACGCCAGTCAGCCATTATGCTGATCGCAGGATTTTTATCACTGACTACCGGCACAATCATCAATATAATTTTTCCTATCTTTTCCCCTGAACATTCCATTCCGACTGCGGATATTGCAGCGCTTTTCTGGGCGTTGGGTCTGGTCTACGCAGTTTACCGGTATCAGCTTTTAAATATCACCCCCTTTATCGCGGCGGGACGGATTATTTCTGCGATGAATGATCTGCTTTTTCTGCTTGATCTCCGGGGACGAATTGTTTCTGTCAACAATGCCGCCGTCGTAATGCTTGACTGTCCGGAGGAAAAACTCAAAGGTCTTGATTTTAATGCGCTCATTGCAGATAATGACTCGCCGCAACATACTATTTTAAATCTGGTACGGGATACACCATCAAACACCATAGAAACAGTCCTTTCCTTTTCACAAACGGTAAAGATCCCGGTGACATTATCGATAGCTCTGATAAAAAATTCAGGAATCGTTTGCGTTGCGCATGACATTTCACTGCAGAAGATGCGTACAGAATCACTCCGTGAAGCAAAGCAGGTGCTGGAAACAGAGGTTGTCCGTGCAACCATGGAGCTTCAGAAAACAAATATACTTTTAACACAGGAGGTTTTGGATCATAAAAGAGCTGCCCGTGAATTGAGAGATTCCCAGGAGCGCTTCAGAATTATTTTCGAGAATGCTCCGGATGGCATGTATATTGCCAAAAGCGAAGGAACTCTGATTGATGCAAACCGTGAAGCATTGCGTATTTCCGGGCTCTTTAAAAGTGAGATCCTCGGGAAAACAGTAAATCAGCTTGGGTTGAGTCTGGAATCCGCTTCTAATCCAGGACCACTACCGGTAAATGATGTGATACTCCGGAGAAAGGACGGATCCTCTTTACCTGTAGAGTTGTCGGCTCATCAGATAAAAATTGGTGGGGAAGAGTTGTCGCTGGGAGTAATACGGGATTTGTCGCAGCGTAAAAAGGCTGAAGCTGAAGCTGAAACACTTAAGGCTGAGCTTCATCAGGCACAGAAAATGGAAGCAATCGGACGATTGGCGGGTGGTATTGCACACGATTTTAACAACTTGCTGGGAGGAATTTCAGGATTTGCGCAGTTACTTTACAAGCAACTCGAAACAGAACGTCCGGAATCTGCAGTGATGGTGAAAAAAATACTAAATGCCACTTCTCAGGCAAGTGGCCGGGTTGCACAGCTTCTTGCATTTGCCCGTAAAGGAAATTTCAGAGTCGAGACAGTTAATGTACACCAGATAATTGAAGAGATGATCGGCCTGCTTGAACATACAATAGATAAAAAAATCATTCTCAATCATAGCTTGGTGGCAGAGCAGCCGATAGTTTCCGGAGACAGGTCACAACTGCACAGCGCACTGCTCAATCTTGCTGTCAATGCACGTGATGCGCTGCCATCAGGCGGTGAGATTACCTTTAAAACTCAACAGATCATGATCACCTCAGAAGCAATCAGAAATTTCGGACATGCAGTCCAGCCGGGGATGTTTCTTAAAATTACCGTGCAGGACAATGGGGTCGGTATGAATGATGAAACGCGTGCACGGATTTTCGAACCATTCTATACAACCAAAGAGCAGGGAAAAGGAACAGGGCTTGGATTGGCAAGTGTTTACGGAACGGTAAAACATCATAACGGCTGCATTGACGTCGAAAGCGGACCCGGCAAAGGTACGATCTTCACTGTTTATTTACCTGTTTCAGCAATGCCTGCAGCAGTGACTCCAAATGAACCGGTTTCCGGGAAAACAGGACCGGCTAAAGGGAAAATATTAATTGTTGATGATGTCGAGCTTCTCAGGGAGATGATGCGGGAAACCTTGAATATTGTCGGATATGAAGCATATGAATGTAACGATGGTGACGAAGCTGTAGAGTGGTATGGTCGCAATTATAATAAATGCGATTTGATTATTCTTGACATTTCAATGCCGAATCTCAGCGGACGGGAGTGTTTTGCTGCATTAAAAAAAATCAATCCACTGGTAAAAGTAATTATTACCTCCGGGTATTCCATTGACAAAGAGATGCATGACACATTAAAAAATGGCGCTGTTGCATTTATGAAGAAACCTTTCGATTCTGACGAATTGATTGCTATTATCCGAAAGAACTTGGATTGAAAAATAAGCTGTACTATTTTAACGCACTGTTTGACCTCGAGTTAGGCGACAATATCGTTTCTTCGCTGCAGAGACCGGCATCAGAAATGACCGTTCTTTTTGCTCCTCTGGGTAACTTTTCAGATCGTATTCTTCTTGATGTAGCTATTGACGAATCGTACTGGAGTTATCTGAAGCGATACGATATCATGACCGCTACACCTTACTATCAAGGAGATGATTGTAACGGTATGGAGGGTGTTGCCTGGGGATGGAATCAGATTTCAATAGAGCGGCTCTCGAAACTGGGAGCGAAGTGCGCAGCGCCATCAACTGAATGTGTAAAGATGGTAAATTCCAGAAAATTCTGTAATGACATCGCTCAAAGATATTCAACAGGCATTCCTGACAGTGCATATTGTTCAAATGTCGAACAGGTTATCAGCTCCTGCAGCAGATTACGCTCCCGTTTCCCGGTTGTAATCAAGCCGGATTTCGGGAACTCCGGATTCGGGTTCTACCACATCAACACAGATGATGATCTGAAGAAGGCATCTCTCAATTGTATGTTTCAGCACGGTGGCGCTGCAGTTGAACCCTGGTGTGAAAAGGTATACGATTTCTCTTCTGTCTGCACAATTAACCGGAGTGGAAACATTTCGATGTTCAGGCATTGTCGCGCGATGACAAACAGTAAGGGTACCTTTCACGGAATTTATCTGGCTCCTCACGATCCTGTATTAGATCAATGGAAAGATAAGCTGGAAGAAAAAGTGCAAGACGCAGCTCTTGAAGTAGTGAAAACCGGCTATTTTGGAACTCTGGGATTTGATTCAATAGTGTACCGGGAAAAAAATGAACTGAAACTTGCACCAGTAATCGAAATCAATGCCCGACACGTAATGAGCGATATTGCCGTTGCAGTACGTCAATCGTGTGCACCTGCAAAACATTGTCTTTTTCGTACCCTCAGCAAAAAACGGTTGCGCCTTCCCGGATCGTATAACGAATTGCAGGAAAAGGATATCTTCCGCTTTGATGGGTCACGCGGCTGCATTCTAGTCTCTCCTTTACGTGTATGGCACGGACGAGACTGTGTTCAACCCTATAGAAATACACTGTTTCTCGTTGCAGACTCTGAAAATCAACTGTTTACTATGGATGAAGCACTTCGCGCCTGATTCTTTTCTCCTTTCTCCTGTTTTATATATATGGACCGCAAAAGCGGGAAGTGTGGGTTTGGCAGAGTATTACGCCGTCGTGAGTCTTGTGATCCCACACTTTGAAGCAGAAGGTGTCGCCGGATTGGTGTCCATCTGCAGTAATTTCGCCTTCCCCCACTGGTTCGCAAGTTACTAGAATCTTTACATTGAACCTGATCGTACGAATCAGGTTTACTGATGTGGACATGTTCAGAACTCACTATAGTTGATGGTTTGTGCGTTTGTTAGATCACACATTTAACTCCTTATACTTCGCATTTTAACATCACCCCCGCCCCTTCCTTCTCCTGCCTGCACTCGAAGCTTTATGCAAAGAAATTCCAGATAAGGGAGAATTCAGAAAAAGAGATGTTTTTAAACTCCCTTTCTCTGATAGGAGAGATAGGAGAAGGGGTTGGGGGATGAGGTTTATAAAAACGATGGAAATGAACTTGCGATTTACATCTGCTTGGTTCCCATTTTAAATGAGTTCTAATCTTACAGTTGAAAACGATTGTATATAAAAGTCATAATTTTCTGAAAGAGGTATTATGTCTTTTCCAGTGGACAACACGAGAATAACTCAATCCGACGACGTCTTTGGCATCAAAGTGCGGGGACACCACTCTTTCGACGTAAAAAAATCGCCACGTACCCCCACTTCCCGCTTTTGCGGTCCATAAAAACTAAAAACTCTTAAAAAAACCATAAATAAGTAACTGCCATGTGGTTTGCTGAATCGTCCTCTCTCTATTTATATTCTAAAGGTAGAATTGGTTAGATGAGCATTATTTGATTAGCTGATAAAAGTCCTTACAAAACGATCAAAGTAATACGTATTTCCCGGTTCTAGTACCCTGCAGATCGAAAACAACCATATAAAAAGCGGAAGGCATTTTGAAATGGAACCTTCGTTAGATGAAGTAAAAGAGTTATTGCAGCAGCACTATACGGCGATTCCGGTATATAAAACTATTCTGGCGGATACGGAGACTCCCGTTTCGGTATGGATGAAACTGTTCAACGGGAAAAAGAACAGCTTTCTGCTGGAAAGTGTTTCGGGGGTGGAATCAGTTGCGCGCTACTCCATACTTGGGGCGGAGCCGTTCTGTACGTTCTCAACAAGGGGAAGTGAGTGGTCTATTTCCGGTTCTATGACCAGGTCAGGAAACAGAGATCCGATTGGTGCTCTGCGGGAGGAACTTAAAAAATACAAATGCCCGACCATTGCCGGTCAGCCGCAATTCTGTGGAGGGGCGATCGGGTTCTTTACTTATGATTCAATACGTTTGTGGGAGAACATACCGGATAAAAATCCAAAAAAGGATGCGCTGGATGATATCTTTTTCGGGTTTTACAAAAACCTGGTTGTTTTTGATAACAGGGATCATCACATCATTCTTATAAGTAATGTTATCCTCGATCAGACTCCTGATCCTGACACTGGCTACAACCTGGCTTGTGAAGAAATCGATCGGATGGAAGATGCGATGAATCGTCCCACGAAGCACAAACCTATTTCAGTTTCGACAAAAGGTAAACCGGTATCCAACACTTCACGTGAAGCATATGAAGCTGCTGTTGAGAAGTGTAAGGAGTATATAAGGGCGGGGGACATTTTCCAGGTTGTTCCATCACAGCGTTTTTCTGTTGAAGTTGATGCCGACCCGTTCGACCTCTACCGCATACTTCGTTTTGTCAACCCATCACCGTACATGTATTATTTTTCTGCCGGCGCAACGTCGATAATTGGTGCATCTCCGGAGATGCTGGTGCGTCTCAATGATGGTGTGCTTGAATGTCGTCCGATCGCAGGCACTATCCGCAGAGGTATAAATGATGAAGAAGATGAGCGCCTGATAAAGGAATTGACAAATGATCCCAAAGAGCGGGCAGAACACGTGATGCTTGTAGATCTTGGTCGGAATGATATCGGCCGGGTCAGTGAGTATGGATCTGTACGCGTTGAAGATATGATGCATACGGAAAAGTATTCACATGTCATTCATATTGTAAGTAATGTGAAAGGAACATTGCGTTCCGACAAAGACCTGTTCGATGCGCTTTACTCATGCTTTCCTGCCGGAACACTCAGTGGTGCGCCTAAAATCAGGGCAATGGAAATTATTGATGAAGTTGAGATCGTAAAAAGAGGGCTTTACGGAGGAGCTCTTGGCTATTTCGATTTCAAAGGGAACATGAATACATGTATTGTCATTCGCACTATTGTTTACAACAACGGCATTGCCAGTGTACAGGCCGGTGCCGGAGTTGTAGCTGACTCCGTGCCTTCCAAAGAGTATGATGAGACAGTTCATAAGGCAAGTGCGCTGTTTTCAGCAATCGAAAAGGCCTCACAAATGGATAAAAAACGTTAACCATAAAAAGAAGTACAGTATGATTTTAATGATCGATAACTATGATTCCTTTACATATAATCTTGTACAGTACCTGGGCGAAATAGCTGATGAGCAGATTCAGGTATTTCGTAACAATGCCATTTCTATACAGGAGATAAAGGATTTGAAACCGGATTCTATTATCATTTCTCCGGGACCCTGCACGCCCAGAGAAGCGGGAATTTCGGTTGATGTTATACGGCAGCTTGGCAAAGATATCCCGATACTTGGTGTCTGTCTGGGGCATCAATCGATCGGCTTTGCATTTGGCGGCAATGTAATCCGGGCGCCCTATCTTATGCATGGTAAAGTATCAGATATCATCCATAACCAGCAAGGAGTTTTCAGGGATATGCCCCTGCCTTTTACTGCAACGCGCTATCATAGTCTTATTATCGAGCGCTCCTCGTGTCCTGATTGTCTGGAGATAACAGCAGAGACAGAAGATAAGCTGATTATGGGGGTGCGCCACAGGGAGTATCCCATTTACGGTGTCCAGTTTCATCCGGAATCTATCCTTACAGAAAAAGGCAAGATACTTCTGGGTACTTTTCTTTCTTTAACAAAGTAAAAAACATATGCATTCGGTACTTACAAAAATAGTCGAACAGAAAAAAATCGAAATCGATGATCTCAGGAAGAGAGGATTTCCACGCAATGAATCATTGTCCGGTAAGAGGGATTTTTTAAAGGCTCTTGACAAATTGCCGCAGCTTGCAATTATTGCCGAAGTGAAAAAGGCCTCACCCTCAAAGGGGTTGATAAGAGAGTATTTTAACCCTGTAGAGATTGCCGCTCAGTATGAATCCGGAGGAGCATCAGCGATCTCTGTCCTTACTGATGAGAAATTTTTCCAGGGTCACTACAGCTATCTTCAGGATGTACGTGCTAAAACAACTATTCCGGTTCTCAGGAAAGATTTTATCATCGATGCGATTCAGGTGGAACAGACTGCGGCGATGCAGGCTGACGCGATGCTTCTTATCGCTGCTATTCTCGATGATAGTCAGTTGCGTGATCTCTATGAGATGGCGTCCGATTACTCGATACAGCCACTGGTTGAGATACACACACCCCAGGAACTTGACAGAGTTATGAAGCTCGAGCCGGCGCTTATTGGAATAAACAACAGGAATCTCGATACGTTTGTTACGTCGATCGATACAACGTTTGAAATAATCAGGTATATACCGCGTGAGGTTACGGTGGTTTCCGAAAGTGGAATAAAAAATGGTGAGCAGGCCTGCAGGCTTCGTAATGCAGGGATACGGGCGCTATTGGTAGGTGAATCGCTGATGCGTCGTGACACTCCGCAGGAGCTTATCGAAGAGCTTCGATGCAGGGGATCTTAACCATTATGAATATAAGAATCAAGATCTGCGGGATTACCCGTACTGAAGATGCAAAAACTGCAGCGCATCTTGGCGTAGACGCGCTGGGCTTTATTTTTGTAAAGAAAAGCCCGCGATACATCGAGGCTCAATCTGCAGCGGAGATTGTGAGAGAGCTTCCTCCCTTTGTTTCACGAGTGGGAGTTTTTGTCGATGAGACGATTGAGAAGATAGTAGAAATATGTCGAATTGCAAATATCGATACCGTACAGCTTCACGGATCGGAGTCTCCCGAATTCTGTGCAAAAGTTCCTCTTCCGGTGGTAAAAGCCATATCGGTCAATGATAAAACCGATATCTCCATTATCGATACTTATGCGGTATCAGGAATTTTACTGGATACGTGGAGCACAGGTATGAGCGGTGGAACAGGTAAGGCGTTTGACTGGAATATCGCAAAAAAAGCCTGTTTACGTAATGAACATATTATTCTGGCCGGAGGTCTGGGTCCATCGAATTTAGAAGATGCTCTTTCTGCGGTTCAGCCCTACGGTGTGGATATCAACTCCGGAGTCGAGATCAAACCGGGAATAAAAAATCCGCATAAAATTCGTGATGTCATTCGTCTGGTAAGGAACTGGAAAAGGTAAGAAAATTTGATTCTACTCAGGAGTCAGAATTCAGTAGAAAAAGGCTTCTAAAGAACACATTTTTATTTATGATGCAATGATCGACCGTTTTCTTTACTTTTTCCCTTATTCTGATTCCTGACTCCTGAATCCTCACTTCTCACTTCTCACTTCTCACTCCTCACTCCTCACACCTTCATTGTCCTGGAAAATTGCTAAATTTTAATAAATTTGTAGAAATCCAGCAGGTGCGGTTGTTATTTTGGTACTGGTAGAATACAAATAGAGGCCGTGGATAAAGCGGTGCAATTGCGAATTGCTGGTTGCAATCAGGCATAAATTCAAATAGAAAAGAATCGATCGATATGAAGGATCGTCCTTTATAGGCGAAATAAAAAAGCAAAAGCAAGGAGAAAACAGTGATTACTAATAGTTTGTATGCAATTTTTTTGTTAGCAGTATGTTCATTTGCAGATGTTAAAGACATGCTTTTAAACTATGACTTCGAAAGAGTACGATTAACAAATGCTTCAAGAAGTAAAGTGATTGATTTAATAAAACAGAAAGATTTTGATAGTGTACAAGTTATTGTAAACTTCTGTGATAGTATAAATAGTCCAAATCTTGAATGGATAAGCCCTGCAGAGAGATTTTATCTTGAAGTAATAAAGGAAAACTGGACTCTACTGAAAAAAGACTCATTATACATTGCTGCCTTTCAGTTAGCAGATACGCCAGAAGTAGATAAAAATTATCCGAACTATTACTATCCTGAATTTAGGACCGCATTATATTCGCGACGATTATATGGTGAAAATTGTTCCAGTAATCCTTCTCCTGTTCCAGAAAATGAAGACCTGTCAAAATTCCTGCGACTTTCATATGACTTAAAACTATCCCAGCTTAAAAAGCAAAAACCCGAGCAAGCATATATGTGGGATTTTTTTGAAATCCTTTTCCCAAAGAAAATTGAAAGATGGAGAGATGATAGAAACTCAAAGGCTAAAGAATATCTTCTCAAATATCAGGATTCTCCCTTCTTCAAATTGATTTTTTACAATTATTACTTCAATTATAAGCAATCAGGAAATGGCATGGTATTGGGAGCCGGCGCTACATATCAATTTTTTGATAAAAAAACTGCAAAGTTACTAAACGATCGGGTAAATGTATCCTGCAATTTAGATGTCTATGTGAAGTATATACCTATTAAAATAGGTTTCATGGTAATGTCACAAGAGATAAATAACGAGTTGATTGCAGGTAAAGATACAATTCCAGGAAAGACTCTACTTACTAACATGAATTGGATGTTTGGAACCGGATATCTATTCCACATTGGTGAAAAAATGCATTTCACTCCATATACTGGACTATCGATATTTTCATCATTTCTCTCTGACTCAACAAAAAAGAAATTAAATGTTGATCCCGATATTAAGACGCTCTATGGGTTGCAGCTTGGAACTAGCTTCGATTACCAGATCAGACCATCAATAAATGACGAATTTTACAATGGATTCAATGATTTATCCCTTTTAGGATTCAGGTTTGACATGGGATTAATTCTTCAAGATTTCAAAAAACTGCAAACAGGATTAGGCAATATAAGTATATATTGTAAATTGGGAATACAAATGATGGGTTTTGGACGTAAGCGTGTGTTCGAAATCAGAAAATAAAAAGACAGGGCAAAAAATAATCGATCGAACAAGCTGTGACGAGAAAGGTAATCTTTATGAGATTTCAATTTAAGAACACCATTTTTATATCATTATTATTTATTTCATGTGCTGGTAAAATTTATGTAACAGGAGATCAAATCAGTTTTGAAAAGAGACCTATATTCTATGTGAATTCAAAAGAGACATCCAAAAAAGTACTGTATGGAACAAGATTCTCAAAAGGTTTTGAAGGAGAAACGTATGGTCAAAAAGAAATTGAAGCCTATGGTGAAACTGCTTTATATATAAAAGAGCATTTAGAAAAATTAGGGTATATGGTTTCTTTGGGTGATATTGCAAGCATTCCGGACTCTGCTGACATATTGGTTACTTATGAGGATTATTGGCAATGGGATTTTACAAAATATTTGAAATACCTGAGAATAGAATTTTTAAATACCACTAATAAAAAACGTGTGATATTGGGTGAATACGTAGCACATCAAGGAGAATTTCACGATTATCCAATGTCGAAACGAGAAGTACCAAATGTAATAGATTCTATATTTACAAGAATTAAAAAAACAGATATGAATGAATAGTTTAAGCACATATAGATGACTTTAGTTTTGGTTGAAAAAGAAGTGAGATTTTAAAGATGGAGGATACTTTTCATTATCGCAGTTTAGCCTCACCTTACAAATCTTATAGGATACTCAGTGGAAGTATGATTGTCATTGCACATCGCCTGAGCAAAGCACGTTACCGCACTGTTTTCAGTAGATGCATGTACGGTAAGTGAGCACCTCGTATCTCGTAAGTAATCACAATCCGTAGTATACGAAGTCCACTGTTATACCCGCAGTATTCCAGCTCCGCAACGGGTAAGTGCTATTAAACATTCCACAACCGCCTCGCGGGTCCCCCCTGAGTAGGGTTGCGTCCTTGACATATCGTTGCCCGGGGGGTACCCCATCAAAATGCTTAGTTTCGGTCATGAATTGCAGTACTGTTTATAATGTTCACATCCGGACTATTCCTGAAGGAGATTAAGACATTTACTATAATAAAACGCCATACGGAGTAATGCCCCCAAAGGGTGATACCATCTGCCCCGGCAATGCTCAATGATAGCAGGGAACTGATCCCGAGGGTAGTCAGGTAAACACAGTCACTACCATTTTATGTACTCCTCCAGGCAATGGGAGATACAAATTGTATTTCCAAAAATCAAGCTGTCCAGGAATTGAGTACAATAGTAACATCGCTTGCATTGGCCTTCTTTCCCGATTTACTCTTTCATTTTCTCTTCCCAGGTGTAATCCCGTCGGGTGACGACATCTTCCATACGCTGTATGCGGCGATCAAGGTTGTCAAAATGTTTTTTGAGACGCTGGAGTGCAAGCGTACGTGATGAAACATAGGATTCGTAAAATTCCGATTCGTCATCAGATGTCACATCGACTGCCGGCTCCGGTTTTATAAGAAGTGCACAGATACAATAGACCGGAATCAGCGGCCAGAATCCACTGAAAATGAAAATAACGATAGTAAGAATCCGGACCCAGAGCACGTTAATTCCTGTAAACGTTGCAAACCCTTTACAGACTCCAAGAATCATACCGCTGCGTGAGCGGTAGAGTTTTTTATATGCTTCGTATCTATACCTGTTCATGGTTGTTTTTTTCCCTGTCCAGTAAAATTGTTTCAAGAGCCTCGATACGGCTCTCCATACGGTTGAGTCCGTTGTACATCTCCTGTACCATCAGTGCTTCTTCATGTCCGGATACTTTACTGATACTTTTCTTACGAAACATGTTCATCATCAGGACAAGACATACAAACAGTACACAGACGGTGAGTGATCCAAATACTAAGGCAACAATGATTATATCGTACAAGAGACCTCCTTTATCAAAAAAACGGCCAGCACGGGATCAGATGCATCGATCAGGTGTCCTTTTCGAGATCTTTAAACTTTTTTTCTCGTTCAGATTTGATAATTATCGCTTCAAGATTGGCGATTCGTTCTTCCATACGGTTGATCCTGTTCAGTTCGCTTGCATCATGAATAAATGAATCCTTCTGGCGCAATTTCAATCGGGTCTGATAAATTTCAGAGAATTTTTCTATAGCTACAATTGCCACGACGGCAAACATGATTATAAACACGACACTCATAGTCGTGAGGCTCCTTTCCTGCTTTCAGTGGTGAAAAAAACTGGCTGGATATATTGGAAATTACTTCTTTCCTTTCCGCAATTCCTCGAGCTCCTCTTCTATTGACTTATCATGTTCAAGCATTGCAAACTGCTCTTCAAGCTGTGTATCTCTTCCACGTACAGTTGGATTGATCAATCCAGCCTGAGCCTCCATGCGATCTATTTTATGTTCATACTCTTCAAATCTGATAATCGTTTCGGTGCTCTTTGCGCGGCGCACATTCTGCTCAGCGCGAATCCGGTTCTGTGCTGTGCGAAACCGCTGTTCCAGAAGACGCTGTTTTTCTCTTGCACTTTCTATTTTGCCCTCGAGTTTCAGGATATTATCCTGTGCCTGGCTGACCAGATCTTTTAAACGATGTAACTCATTGTGCAGGCTTTCAGCACGTTTCTGCCCATTTTGTTTCTCCAGTAAAGCTTCTCTGGCCAGATCTTCCCGTCCTTTGTCGACTGCAAGTTTTGCCCGGTTTTGCCACATGTCTATCGTTGTATTAACTTCGTGAAGGTCACGCTGACATCGTTTTGTATCGGCAAGGGTTCCGGCACATCCTGATTTTAATTCAATCAGAGTCTCTTCCATCTCCTGGATCATCATACGGATCATCTTGCGTGGATCCTCTGCTTTGTCTAACATTGCATTGATATTGGCGCTGACAATGTCTTTGAATCTACTGAAAATACTCATTTTGTTACTCCTGCTAAATGGTTGATATGCGATTTTATTATGCAGAATGCGTGCCAGAATAAATGAAGTCTGTAAGTAATTGATTTTTATTAAGATTAAATTTTGGCATGTGTGACACAATGTATATTTTAAGCCAAATAGTCGCAAAATAAACCAAAAGGTGGTTGAAATGGAAGCTGACAGACATTCAAGAGGTGAAGTAATAGGGAGCTCTGAAGCTTTTCTGGCATTTCAGGAGAAACTGTCAAAACTGGCTCGCGTTGATCGTCCAGTGCTGATCATCGGTGAACGGGGTTGCGGTAAGGAGCTTGCCGCATCACGACTGCATTACCTTTCAAAACGCTGGAAAGAAGCCTTCATAGCGCTCAACTGCGCAACATTTCCACAGAATCTTGTTGAATCGGAGCTCTTTGGTCATGAACCGGGTGCATTTACCGGTGCCGCAGGAAAACGGCTGGGACGATTTGAGCTTGCTGACAGAGGGACACTTTTTCTGGATGAGATCGGGAATATGCCTTGTGAAGTTCAAAGAAAGATACTGCGGGTAATCGAATACGGAGTTTTTGATCCGGTGGGGAGCAGCAGTTCCCGTTCAGTTGATGTTCGCATCATTGCGGCCACCAACGCCGATCTGCCTGCGTTATGTACTGAAGGAAAATTCATGCACGATCTGCTTGACCGTCTCAGCTTTGAAGTGCTGACTCTGCCGCCGCTGCGGGAACGAAAAAACGATATCCTGCTGCTTGCGAATCATTTTGCAGCACATATGGCGATGCAGCTGGGCAGAAGTGATATTCCGCAATTCAGCAGCTCTGCCAGTGAAGCTCTGCTGGAGTATCCCTGGCCTGGCAATATTCGCGAATGTAAAAATGTTGTGGAACGCTCGGTTTACCGCAGTGATTCTTCAATGATCGACCATATCGTGTTTAACCCGTTCTCTTCTGAGGAACACATCTCTGTGAAAGAACCTTCCGTCGAGGACAAAACAGCGGTCTGCTCAGGGCGGAGCGATCAGGTTGATCTTTCGGTTCCTCTTGAAAAAGCAAAAACAGATCTGGAAAAAAGGTATCTTCATGCCTCGCTTATCAAAGCACATTACAACCAGAAAAAGGCAGCATCACTTCTTGGGCTGACTTATGATCAGTTCAGACGGTTGTACAGAAAGTATGGACCTGTTTAGTGTTTTCGATAAAACAAATGCAAGTTTCAATTTTTTGCTCATAAAGGAACAAGTCTGCCAAATGTTGATCGAATCAAAATCCCGGATGATTACTCTGTATATTTATGTGAAATCAAAAGTCCCTTTGCCAATCTGATACGACAGAAACACCAGGACATTATGATCTACACGAAAGGCTTCCCGAATGCAGCAGTGTATACATTATTTAAATTGATTACGACACACAATCCCACGATTGAACGGTTTCACTGGGGTGATACGGATCTGGCCGGTTTGCAGATAGCATCAATTTTTAACAAGATCGCACCGCTGAGATTATGGCGTTGCGGCCTTATTGATGTTATGAGGCATAAAGATTCATTGATTAAGACCGGGAAAGATGAAAAGGAAAGGATAGTCATGTTTATGGAAAATAATTCTGATTTTCCGTTCAGAGAAGTCCTTGAGTTTTCATCAAATAATGGGTGGCTCGAGCAGGAACAGTATACAGCAGAAGTGAAGCACCAATAATTGAAATGAGAAGAAGCCTATTTTAACACAAAATGTGGTAAGGAACTTTTGTTTTTAAAAAGCAATTTGATATTATCCGGTGATAATGACTGAGGCAGGGTATGTGAAGAAGCCCTCCCTTACGGTCGGGTCTCGGGATGGAAAAATACCCTTGTGATGAAATCAGCTTTAAAATGACAGTAAAGAGATATCTCCTTTTACAAAAATCCGGAGAATACGGGGATACTGATCAGAACTCACTAAACAGGATTGTTTGATTGTCTGTTAATCTCAGGTTTCACTTCTTTTGCGCATTTTTTTCCTCACCCCCCCAACCCCTTCTCCTATCAGAGATGGGGAGTTTAAAACTCTGTTTATTCACCCTTCTCTGGCAGCTGGTCTTTACCCATACTTGACTCCGGCATTGTGAGGAATCAGTATTTTGGCTACGATGCTATTGTAATGAATAAATGCTTGTAGAGCATTTATTATTGTAGCAAAAGAGTTAAACGACATATCTATTTCCCTGGAGGGGAAACATTATTAATGAAAACCGTGCGGCTTTTTAGAAAAACGTAAACAAATATTTTTCATCATATTCAATCTCAAATTTTTCCAGCAACAGGATATATTCCTGTTTAAAGGTTGATTTTTGTGGTGTTCTTCCTGGTTCTTTATGTATCGGAACACATCGTCAACTTGGGAAGACTGAATACAACTGTGTAAAAACTCCTGGCTTCATATAATGATTCCCCTACAGGGAATAAGAGGATTTTGGACTAACATTTTTTAACTACAATAATTAAAGGGCCCTACAGGCCATTTTCGAAATAACCTTCAAACTAATCTGAATTGGACTAATACATTCCCCTAATTTTTTTTCACACCTAAATAAGACGGAGTCAAGTGTGTCCTATGATCAGCTCTGGCAGGAGGCCACGAAGCTAAGCTTAGTAGAGACGAAGCCAACGGACGGGGATGATGTTTATATGTAAAGTAGGTTAATTGAACCTGCGATTATGTATTCGACTTATTATCACATATAGTGAGCTTTGACAGATATGACATACAACCAGCCGCCTCGCGGGTCCCCCCTGAATATGGTTGCGTCCTTGACACATCGTTGCCCGGGGGGTACCCCACCAAAAGCCTTTAGCCCCATAGTATCTTTATAGAAAGAATCAGTAATGGCAAGCGATCTTTATGTAATGTCATGGAGTTTACATTTCGATGGAGAAGATGTGAGCATTACCTGTATACGGGGTCGCCGGGATGTTAAAAAAGGTTTCTGAATAGACAATTGATTGCTAACAGAACATTCCCGTGTTGAACTATCTATTTTTTTAGTAAGCTTCGATCCCGATACCGATACCGAACCCGACATCGATAAATTCGCGATGTTTTACAAAAAATAGTTGCTGAAAAATTTCTTCTTCGGCATTAATCCGGTAATTTAATCTTGTTAATCAAACCTCCTGTATTCATCAGATGTTGAAAGAGGAGGAGTTGAGAGCGTTGTATCGTACTTGAAACTGTCAGAACGCCGGACACTTAAAAAGAGATAGCTCCTGCATGACGGAATCAGTTGATGCAGTATCCGGTGAATCATCCGGTGCTTTACGCAGCGTAGTATGTAGTATGCCGCACTGACAAATCCGGGTTCACTATCATAGTCGGTCCATTCGTAAGAATTAACAATGCCGCCACACCCCTCTACCATTTGGATGCACTCACTCATGACCGGTTCCCTGTGGTGCGCATAATAGATATATTTTTTATTCATTTGATCCTGGGGATTGCGGCCCAGAAGAAGCTGTATTCTCTTTTGTGATGTTGCAAAATTGGGTACAGACAGCATCATCTGTCCCTCCGGTTTTAATTTCAACAGGCATTGATGTATGAAATAATGCGGGTCAACAGGAAAATGTTCAAGCACTTCACTAAAGAGAATCAGATCGAATGCGTTATCAGGAACAGGGAGAGGATCCCGAAGCAGTTCCACCGCGTGTGCTTGAATTCCGGCACGATTACATCGATTTTGCCATTCAGGCTCAAGTTCATGATAAACAGTCACCATGGAAGGGTTCCAGGTGCTTTTAATTACGTTCGATAATATTGATGCTCCGATTTCGAGAACCCGGCTCTGTTCAGTAATGTGAGGCATTCTCATGATAAGATGAATATAGCGTTTCCAGTGTGTCTGGATATATTCATGTCCCTGGGGACCATGCTCATCTTTTACTTTGTGATATACAGTTTTGAGAATTTTCTCTGATTGATAGTAGGAGCGAATCATAATGCTGATCACTTTTTTGGCTCATATTTATTATAATTAGCAATTGTATGAGATCAAAAATTATAATGTACACAGAATAGGAAATGCATCCGTAGTCGTCTTTTCTACTGAATTCTGCATTTTGTATTCTGAATGCTAATTACTAAGAAGTATCCAATTATTTATTTAAAAATGTTAAAATGCAACTACCGGATAGGGGAAAAAATAGTAGATTAAATAAATAGATGATCACATTTGTTTACCTGCATATCATGGAGAAATTATGTTAATTGTACGATTATTTATTTACCCGGTCCTGCTGTGTATAAATCTGATCGAGGCTGCAGGTGTTCAGGAGATCTCTGATGATTCTCTCTGTGGCATTGCCAACTCATCACTACAGGGTTTTCTTGAAAAAATACCACCGGGTTTTGAATCGAAATATGGGTTTTCCAATCGAAATGAATTCAAAGAGGCACAACCGGGAACACCCTTACGGATGTATGTGATAGAATTTGATTCAAACAGTAGTGTCGATAATCTTTCTCCGGTTGCTCTTGATGAGTGGCGTATTCCTGTAATGGTGAATAGAGCTATGCGCTCACTGCTTACAGTAGCGGTTATTGATGGGGCTCTGAAAACAGTCGAGCTGGGCGGGGCTGCACTTGCGCAGGAGCTTGATCAGACAGCCAAGTCGTTTCAAATGTGCCATAGAGCACTTTTGAGAGTGAATCAATTCCGATGTGATATCATGTTAATTAATTGTAAAAGTGCAGATATAAGCAATGCTGATTGTATTCCATTGAAATCGGCCACTCTATTTTCCGGTCATAACCAGTCACGGATGCTGTCGCAGAATACAGTAATGACTGAGCTATTAAAAGCCTATAAAGAGCAAAATACCGGGAATAAGTAATAGGAAAGAGGAATGGTCATGAAACGCATGGCATTATTCACCGCAGTTTTTTTACTGAATTCGTTTACATATGGACAAGTACTGCAGGTGTCTGAGGTGATACAGGAGCAGTCAGAATGGTGCTGGGCTGCGACAAGTGCCTGTTTACTAACCTATTACGGAAAAACAGTGACTCAGTGTACGATTGCTGATTATGCCCGCACCAATGCGACATGGCATGATTTCGGAACGGAAAGCTGCTGTGGGAAACCCGGAGGTAAGTGCAATTACTGGAACTACAATTTCGGTTTTCCGGGCAGTATCCAGGACATTTTGAAGCAGTGGAATATTGAGAGCAAGGGTTCGGGTGGTTCTTTAACGATTGAAAAAGTAAAACAGGAACTTGGAGAGGGAAGGCCTTTTATTATCCGCTTTGCACTCGTTCCAAGCGGAGGACATTTTGTTGTGGGGCATGGAATCGTCGATTCCACCATGTATTACATGAATCCCTGGCCGGGCGAAGGCTTTAAAATTGGATCTTACAGCTGGGTTAAATCAAATAGCAAACACTCCTGGCAGGGTACGAACGTCATCTTGACAAACCCTGTTCATGAAGCTGTTGAATTAGTTTCGCCACCCGACAGTTCTGTTAATCAGTCGCGCGCGTTTCTCTTTACGTGGCGAAGTCTGCCGGCAGCCTCATACCGGTTCCAGTGTTCAAAAACTCAATCGTTTGACCCACTTCAGATAGACACCGTAATTACTAATGATACATCTGTTCATCTGGACGGATTTTTCCCATCAACCACGTACTTCTGGAGAGTCTGTAAAGTCGATACCGCCGATTTTTCCGGTATCTGCTCACCAGAATGGCATTTTACGACTGAAACCAGAACATCTGTGGCCGGTACCAGGAAGACATCTCCGGGTTTTATGGCGCGCTCTGGTAAGGGTAAACTACTGTTGTCCTATACCGTTGCTGATCCATCAGTGGTAACGATCAGTTTACACTCATTACAGGGCAGGTTGTTTCGAACGATACTTAGCGGGTTTCATCAGAAAGGACAGTATGAAACGCAATGCAGAAGCACCGGTCTGCCGCCTGGTAATTACATTCTTTCTGTCTGTGCCGGAAGGAGCAGAAAAACGGTATTACTCCCGATTACAAATTGAACAATCGAATTAACTATCCTTTTTTTTCATCATGTTCACGATCAATGTGCGATTGGGAATTATATAATCGATAACTGACAACAACGTGTAAAGAGCAGGAAATAACATAACCCAGAAACCTGGATGAAACCCGGCAATCGAATCCGGGATAGTGGATGGAGAATAAAATTTAAGAAGTACGACAAGCAGAACACCGAAGGTGGCTATTCCCTGAAGAACCGCTTTGAGCTTGCCCGATTTTCGTGCAGCCAGAACGACACCACTTGATGCACAAATTATTCGAAGTAACTGCATAAATGCATCACGATAAAAAAATACCAGATAAAGCCATAAGGGAATGATTCCGGAAAGCAGGAAAGAGAGAAAGACGGTCTGACGGGAAACGCTGTCGGCGACCGGATCACCCACTTTTCCAAAATCAGTGACCTCTTTTCTGGCGCGCGCAATGGTCCCATCAAGCAGATCAGACAGTTCTATCAAACCTGCCAGAATCACCGCAATCCAGATAAACGTTGGACTCTGGTGGTTATATCCATACATGAATGAGTAAGCGAAAAAAGGGGCGATAAAAACTCTGGAAAGTGTAACCATTGTAGCGATATTCATGAGCGGAACTCCTTAAACAGCCATTTTAACGAAAATTGAAGATCTTTTGTGGCTTCTAATTTTAAATGTAACAGTAATGGAGAAAATACAAAGACGGGCATCGTTTTAACAGGGAAAAATATGTTTCATCATAAATGCTGCAGTAAATTTTTTTACTATTTACAATCTACTTCTCCCTGATTTCAAATTGTTTTCCATTAACCGTTATAACCTGAGAATTACTTATTGGCACTAATTTCAATTTTGATCCATACTGTGCGATAATCTTTTCAACAGTTTTTTTAAAGGGAAAATTTGAATGGTGCGGGAGCGTATAAAAATTAACTATTGACAATGCAGACAGCTCGTTGAGCTCAGGTGCTTTTCTATAATCATCCATCTCCTTTACATATTCAACATCGGGTGAAAGAACCGCTGAACCTGCAGATTCACCGATGTATATTTTCCCGGTATTAATCTGTTCTGCAATAATTTTGTCAGTGCCGGTTCTTTTCAATTCCTGGAGCAAAAAAAATGTGTTGCCACCGGTTACATATATATAATCATTGCTCTGTAATTTACTTGCGATCTCTTTACGTGCTGTTTTTGAAATGTCCAGTACGTCAACAGACAACCCAAGTTTTTCGAGTGCTTTTTTCCCTGAAGCCACATAAAAAGCTATTTTCTCTGGTATACTTGCCGTAGGAATAAATGTGACCTTTTTACCTTTTACTTCTGTTCTTGCAAAATCGGGAAAGAGCCTGAACACATCTGCGAATGATGATGATATAAACAATCTTTTCATATTTTACTCGAAGAATCATGGTTTAAAAGTAAGAAGATTAGTAGCGTTTCTAAAATACATTATCCTGCCATGGTCTTCTCATATTTTACCTTCGAAAATACTGCTGATAAGGCACACAGTTTGCTTTATTAACTAGTAATCCATTTCTAAAATTACAGAAACCGCCTTACAGATTTTACAGACAAAGTCGCAAAATGGTATAATTGATAAAATTATCACCATTATTCTTTACCTGGAGGCGTTATTGCGTATTTTCTTCAACTTTATCAGGAGAAACATATGCCATTACCATCATTAAGAAATAGTACGAATCCATTTCTTGCATTCAGAACCATGCTCGATGACTTTTTTAATGAACCACTCCTGCCTGACAAACTGCTCTCAGGTAAAACCTGGCCGCGGGTCGATATTACAGAGGAAAAAGAGCGGTTCATTATCAAAGCGGATCTTCCGGGAATGAAAAAGGAGGATATCAGTATCTCTCTCGAAAGTGATACTCTGACAATAAGTGGTGAACGAAAGAATGTTCTTAAAAAGGAGGATAGTAACAGTTGCTATTCCGAAAGGATTTGTGGCGCTTTTTCAAGGACGTTTACACTACCCGACAATGTCAGCAAAGACACCATTGATGCTCAATACCGTGATGGGGTTCTCGAACTTTCGCTCACCAAAATCGGTGAGCCGAAAAAGAAGGTCACTTCTATAGAGATAAAATAACACTCTACCTGACTTATGTACAAAATCAGAGTGGATTTATGAATCCTCCTGTCGTGCATAAGTCGGGGGTTATGTTATATGAAAGTTGCTGCGTATGAAAAACAAATCGCGACCGATCGATTCTCCTGAAGAACAGATCAACTGGTATCAGTATGACATTGAGAGTGTCCGGCAAAAACTCAGGACTAACTCTAGCGGACTTACTGAAGAAGAAGTTTCAAAACGGTTGTCAATTTATGGGAATAACTCGCTTCCGACCCGGAAAAAATCAACACTTCCAGGCATAATCTTAAGACAGCTTAAAAGTCCACTTATTTACATTCTTATTGCTGCCAGTGTCATGTCTCTTGGGATGCGAGATTTCACCGATGCTTTTTTTATACTGATAGTTGTAGTCATTAATACCATCATCGGAACCATACAGGAGTACAAGGCTGAAAAAAGCGCTGAAGAGCTTCAGAAAATGATCGAGCCACTCGCAACTGTTAAACGTAACAATGGTGTGCACCAGGTTGACGCAACGACTGTCGTGCCAGGGGATATTCTGATTCTGGAATCGGGTATGCGGGTTAGTGCTGATGCGCGTATTAGTAAAGCCGCGAATCTCAGTATTGATGAATCAATTTTAACCGGTGAATCAACACCGGTATTTAAAAATACTACACCTATCAAAGAAACAGATGTTGAAACCGGTGATCAGATAAATATGGTATTTGGAGGAACCGCTGTCATTTCCGGAAGAGCTGAAGCGGTTGTTACCTCAACTGGAAAAAATACGCAACTTGGAAAAATAACTATAGCGGTAACCCAGACTGAAGCGGAGGAATTGCCCCTTGTTAAAAGAATGGGTACCTTTGTTACAAAACTGAGCTATGCCATAGTTGCAGTTGCTGTACTTTTAGCGCTAATTGCTTATTTCAGAGGAATTTCACTTCCTGATGTTATTCTTCTAACGGTTGCACTTGCCGTATCGGCTATTCCGGAGGGACTTCCTGTTGCCGTTACCGTTGCATTGACAGTTGGTGTCAACAGGATGGTAAAGCACAAAGTAATAATACGGAAGCTGTTCGCAGTTGAAGGCCTTGGCAGTTGCACCTATATCGCAAGTGATAAGACCGGGACACTTACTTCAAATATACAGACTGTCAGGAAAATCATTCTTTTTGAAAAAAACAGCACTCATCCTGCAGATGTCAGTGGTGAAGGCTATTCCGGTGAAGGGACTATCCAATTTGAACGGTTTGACACAAAATCGGCCTTTCGTTCGGAGCTGCTTGAGCTATTTACAAAACAGTGTATTATCTGCAATGAAGCATCTCTTATCCGTAAGGGCACTGCGTGGGAAAAGAAGGGTGATCCTGTCGATATTGCATTTCTGGCTTTCGGCTATAAAGCTGGAATTACCCCTGAAACTGTCCGTAATCAGATAACCGTTACCGGAGAGATACCCTACGAATCAGACCGGCAATATGCAGTCGTTTTTTATAAAGACAGAAATGGCAGAACTACTATTGCCTTGAAAGGTGCAGCTGAAAAAGTGCTTTCATACTGCAAGTCGTCTACTGACAGTGTAAATACGGAACCACTCGATATATCCCTTGTCAGAGATATGGAAACGAAACTTACCGGAGAGGGATTCAGAGTAATAGCTGTTGCGACCGGTACGTATTCTCCTGATGGTAGAGAAACTCCCTCTGAAGAGGATATTCATGACCTGACCTTTCTTGGTTTTGCCGGATTTATTGACCCGCTGCGCGCTGAAGCAAAGATGGCGATCGAGCAGAGTCAGAAAGCCGGTATCCGTGTCGGGATGATAACCGGTGATCATCCGGGAACGGCTCTTGTTATTGCACGACAACTGGGATTGGCTGAAAATGAATCGGAACTGATTACCGGCAGAGAACTCCATGCTTTAAAAGAGGGACCGAAAGATATCCTTTACAAAAAAATCAGCTCAGGCAGAGTTTTTGCTCGTATCAATCCGCTTCAGAAGCTGGATATTGTCAGTTCTCTTGTTGCAGCAGGAGAGTTCGTTGCAGTTACCGGTGATGGTGTAAATGATGCTCCGGCGTTACGAAAGGCGAACCTCGGTATTGCAATGGGTTCAGGTAACGATGTCGCAAAGGATACGAGTTCGATTATAATCACCGATGATAATTTTGCATCAATTGTTGAAGGTATCAAACAGGGACGCATAGCATATCAGAACCTGCGTAAAGTAATCTATCTTCTCGTTTCGACAGGGGCAGGTGAAGTGCTATTGTTTCTTGCTGCGGTAACTGTAGACCTTCCGATTCCACTGCTTGCAGTCCAGCTCCTCTGGCTTAACCTTGTCACCAACGGAATTCAACACATCGGAATAGCGTTCGAAAAGGGTGAACCCGGTGTAATGAATCATCCACCCCGTAAACCAAATGAAGGAATTTTCAATGCTCTGATGATTCAGGAAACGGTAATGATCGGCCTAACAATGGCAACAGTCTGTTTTCTGGTCTGGTTGTGGCAGATAAATAATGGGGTATCCATTCCTGATGCCCGCAATCATCTGTTGCTGCTTATGGTTTTTTTGGAAAATTATCATACGTTTAACTGCAGATCGGAAACGATTTCTGTTTTTCGTTTATCTCTTCAATCGAACATCATTCTTCTTCTGGGCGTATCAGGTGCTCTTGGTATTCACCTCGTATCAATGTATATCCCTTTTATGCAGAAAGTCCTTGGCACACAACCAGTATCGTTTAAAGAGGGCCTTATTCTATTTGCAATAGCATCAAGTGTAATGATTGTAAGTGAGATTTTCAAATTGATATACAGAATTACCAGAAAATCAAAGGTGAATTCAGCTGAAAATCCCAGATAAAAAACTGCTTTTTATAAACATAAAAATATTACCGGGCTAAATGCCTTTATATCGGAGGTGCAGCTTTTCGATTGTGCGGTGCACTGAGCCTGCCGAACGTGTCATCCCGAGGACGGAAGCTGCGCAATGTTTGTCGAAGTATATTCAGGGAGGACCCGCGGGGCGGTTGGACCACCCCGTCAGGCAGAGCCTGCCACCCCTCCACAGAGGGAGTTTTCAGAATGTATCCGGCTATATCCGAAACACTTTTCCGTCGCAATTAATCTACATTCTTTACTAAAAAAAACAACACACGAATTAGATTTTTAAATATTCAAAGTAGTAACATCATTGGTTCCTGCTGATTTTTCTAAATCGACAATATTTTCACCTGGAGAGTCAGGGGTTCTGTCGGCCAGACCGAAGTCGCGCAACAGACCATTTTCACTCCCGGATGTTTTTCGCGCAGAAATTCCAGGGAATATCGTAACTTCGCTATATCAACCAGGTACAAATTATATATTTTCCCGGAGTAGTAAATTTTGCATAATTTTTGAAACAATACACAGGGGAGCTTTCAAATGGGTACAGTACGGTTCCAGATTGAAAAATATCAGGTCACACTTGGTGCAGACCTTCTCAGTATTCAGACAAATATGGATGCTAAAATTGTCGCAATCATCGGCTGCTACGGTGGTGAATACCAGTTGATGATCAATTTCGTTGATTATGATAAAATTCCTGATGCGCACTATGATGAATCAAAAAAGCTTGGAGTACTGTTCATACCTGTTACAATGCTTGATACGTATATCGATCTTCTCAGAAATGAGAAACCGTTATTTGCTTATTGTAACAGTGAACACCCTCAGTGGTCAAATATCAGCACAGAACAGGAAGATGTCGGAGAAAACGAGCGTAGGTCAATTTTCTGAACCGGGAGATTGCTTTCTGCAATAAATCGCGGCTTCGTGTAATCGTTGAATACTGGTGAATAGCCCCAGTACGGCTATAATACCCAGTATCCATCTCATCACATGTGCTCCCATCAATAACCCTGCCGAAAGCAGTATGATACGCTCGGGTCTTTGAAGGATGCCTCCTTTGCACTGGACTGATGCCCCTTCGCATCGGGCCTTTACATAGCTGACCATCAATGATGCACTCACAGCACAAAAACAGAGGATTACTCCGATATTGTTGACCGGAGTTTCCAAAAGAAAATAAACCATGATGCCCAGAAGCAGGACAATCTCAGTGATACGATCACAGCTTGAATCCAATATGGAACCGAAAACAGAACTTTGCCCGGTCTCACGTGCAACAACACCATCAAGCCCATCAAAAATTCCACCCGCAATAACAAACAGCAATGAGAATTTCCAGTAATCGTATACACACAGTACCGCTGCTGCTGCAAAGAACAGAACCCCTGCAACAGTAAGATGATTTGGATGCAATCCCAGTCTTGCCAGAAAAAGTGCCAGAGGTTTAAGCGTTTTGTTATAGAGAGGTTTAAGTGTTTCAAGCATTGCAACCAGTTCCTTGAACTCTCATCCTGTATTTTTCCGGATATGAGGAGGTTTATGATTTTGAATTAAACATACTTTCAGCAAACTCATGATACCAATGTTTAAAAATTAATATTATTTTAGTTTAAGGGATTAAATTTAATATGAAATATTCAAGTTATAAGGGTATATTAATTATTTGTGTCACAATTATAGCTTTTTCTATGGAAGCAATCAGTGATACAACCAGTACTCCGGAATCAAAGCCATCAATAAATCCGAAGACGCTTCTTCTCTCTTCGGCGATTATTCCAGGGGCTGGGCAGCTCTTAAGTCGTAAGTATTTAAAAGCGGGAACGTTTCTTGCACTTGAAGCGATTGCGGTCTCTGCTGCTATAGGCTGGGATCAGATAGCTCAATCAAGGGTCGGGGAATATCATAAGGTTCTTGTTTCTTCTGCACTGGACACAGGCATTTCTAAGGCAAGAATACTGGAAGACGCTCACGTGAAAAAATTTCAGACCATGGATGCCGAGCTTAAAAGATATAATTATCTAACATTGGCAGGTGGAATTTATTTGTATAATCTCTTAGATGCATTTGAACTGACAGGTCTTTTAAAGGATAATAAACAGCGGAATCCAACGATGGCACTTGGTCTTGCACTGATTCCCGGACTTGGCCTTGGACAGATATATAACGGATCTTACTCCAAAGCCGGTCTGTTTATGATGGGACAAGTGCAACTGGGTGTAATCGCTTACAATAAAGACAGGATGATGCGTCTTGCTGAATCAAACTATCGACGGGTATCGGATACTACAATTACACCCAGTTCTATCAAAGCGCTCTCAAGCTCCGATTGGGATAGCAGAAGACGTGCTGAACTTAAACAGAGAAACTCATTTATCTGGTATTCGATATTTGTATATGTGATCGGAATACTTGATGCTGTTGTTGATGCACATTTACATGACTATCAGGAGCAAATGAAAATTGAACCCGATCTTGTACCATCAGAAAACGGTGCAGGGCTGAATTTGAGATTAAATTTCTAGTTATTTTTTTTCTTCGGAGGTTGGTGGGAAATGACCGTAACACTCAAAGACATCGCTGAACGAGCAGGCGTAACGTCAGCTACAGTTTCAATGGTAATTAATAACAAACCTAATATCTCTGAAGCTACTCGGAAAAAAGTACTCAAAATAGCAAAAGAGCTTAACTATTACCCCAATGTTATTGCCCGCGGTCTTGCGACAAAGAAATCAAATGCTATAGGAGTTATCGTTCCCAACCTGGCATCATCATTTATTGTCAGAATTCTTCAGGGCATTAAAAGTACCAATCGCGACATCGACTACACGGTGCAGCTCTTTGATACTGTGGGACAAAAGGAAAGTGAATCACAACTGTTTCAACGACTTGCCAGAGAACGGCGTATCGACGGTGTGATTCTTATCAGTGCAACTGTTACCGAAGAGGAACTGAACATATTCCGTGAAGAGAGTGTTCCAAGTATAGTTGTTGCCCGGAAATGCGAAAATCTCGATTCTGTATATGTAAACAATGAGCAGGGCGCATCCGATGCGACTGATTACCTTGTTAACAAAGGGCATCGTGTCATTGCCTGCATCACAAGCAGTAAATCAGGACTGCCAATGCAGGAGCGGCTTGAAGGGTATAAGCGTTCATTGCAGCAACACGATATTGAATTCAGAGCCGACCTTGTATTCGAGGTTGATGACGACACCATGCGAAGTGGTATTGGCACCTTCCCGAAAATAAAGGAGATGAACCCCCGGATTACTGCTGCATTCTGCCCGGCTGGTGATATGGTAGCGATAGGTATTATCAAAGAGGCTAAAAAGGAAGGTGTGCGTATCCCTGAGGACCTCTGTGTTGTCGGCTACGATGACCTTCCTGCAGCTGAAGTTGTTGAACCCTCCCTTACTACAGTCCGTCAGCCAAAACTGGAAATGGGTGATTACGCAATTAATATGATTGTTGATAAGATAGAGGGGCGGGAGGCGGGTATTAAACATAAGGAACTTCCTACCAAGTTTATTATTAGAGAGTCCGCATAACAGGCATTGCATACATGCTGATTATCCCGCAGATTGAAATCGCCCATACATTGTTCAATCTGCATTCTCGTTTCTCAAAATTGATCACAGATTAATGGTTTTTCACTTAAAACGATCAATTTACGTGTCTGGAATGCTATCCAGCTTTGCCTTTCTAAAATTCACCTTTTTTTAACGATATCTGTATTTTAAGCAGGGATTGCCCAAAAAGAGATTGCATGCCATTTCTGCTGCAGTTAAGATGGTTGAATTTTTTAAAAGATTGTAGAAAACATATTCACAATCTAGCATTCGGCACACTTTTAGCTTCATTGAATTCATTCTTTTTTGGAAACAGTAACCTGAAAGCCGCAATAGAGTAAGCACGGATAAGGGCCTGTCACAAAATCGCTTTACATTTATCCTTTCATTTCTCCCTATAAACACTAAGCAAAGAAGGAGGCTATCATGCGGGTAGCACTTTTCTCATGGGAATCATTACACTCGATCAGTATTGGCGGGTTGGGAGTTCACGTTTCAGAGCTTGCCGCAGGTCTGGAACGTCGGGGACATGAAATTCACGTATTTACACGACGTAAGTCATGGCAGAGTACGTATGATCGACTCGATGGCGTTCACTATCACCGTATCGATCACGGTATCAGTGATAATTTTGTACAGAGCATGGACTGGATGTGTCAGGCAATGGCCCACCGTTTTCATGAAGTAACCTCTCTGATAGGGAAATTTGAACTGGTGCATGCTCATGACTGGTTGACCGGCAACGTACTGAAATACATAAGCGACGGTTTTGGAACACCCGGTATCTTAACAATGCACTCAACAGAATACGGTCGTGATGGAAATACGTTGTATGATGGTTTTGCAAAATGGGTCAGAGATACAGAAGCAGCAGCATGTTATCATGCTAAAACGATTGTTTCAGTCAGCGGTTTTCTTGCAAGTGAACTGCAACGTTTTTATCAGGTACCGCACTGGAAAATCCATGTCGTACCCAATGGCGTATCATATCATCATTTCAACGGTTTCCTTGAACCTGGCCCTGTAAAGGCGCGTTATGATATCGCGCCAATGGACCCTGTCATTTTTGCAGCGGGGCGAATGAGTATACAGAAAGGCATGGACCTTCTTGTTGAAGCTGTTCCCAAGGTGCTGGGTTATTTCCCTGCTGCAAAATTTATTATTTCAGGGGAGGGACCGGAAAAAGATGCTGTCGTACATCGGGCTCATGAACTTGGAGTCACGCATGCAATCCGTTTCCTTGACAATTTCACAAGAAATGAATACTGCGAAGTACTTCGATCTATTGACATCGTGGCTGTTCCCAGTCGTAATGAACCGTTTGGAATAGTAGCTCTTGAAGCGTGGGCTGCAGGTAAGCCGGTCGTCGCTACCACTTCGGGCGGTCCCCGGGAATATGTATGGCATGATGTAAACGGATTTCTTGTTGATGCAAACCCTGACGGTCTTGCACACGGTATCGGTTCCCTTCTGGCGGATCATGATCATTGTCGCGCACTCGGACGCAATGGACGTGTTGCGGTTGAGGACAGATATAACTGGGACACTGTCGCTGCCTATACTGAAGGTGTCTATCAGTCAGCTTTAAATTGAGCGTGTCAAATATATAGTGTTCAGCTGTGTGCAATAAAAAGAGCATGGTCCTGGGGGGGACCATGCCACACAGTTACTTTGAGAATGAAGGTAACAATATTTTCTGAAAGCCGGCAATCGCAATCACCGGATCAGAAGGCTATTCCTACTCTCCCCATCAGTACAACAGGATTTCCATCAACAACATGGTTGAGTAACCAGTCCACATTTGCTTCAAATGTTAATCCAACCGGCAGATCTTTAAAGAGGCGAAAACCGACTGTACCGACCAGATTTACACCAAGCGCCTCCTCGTCTTCATCGTCAACTGTTCCCCATCCGATACCTGCTCCTACACCAAAATAGGGTGAAATGATCGTATACGCCGGAAGCGGGTATAAATCAAATCTCAAATTACCGTCAACATACCAGGATTCATCGAAATCCGTTGCCCCTTCACCGATCAGATTGACGGCGAAATAGTCTCCTAATCCCCATACCCTTGAGAAAAAAGCCTGATAAGCAGGATTGTCTTCACTAAGATTGTAAAAAACACCGACACCAACTCCCAGTACTACACCAGATGGAGCACTGTAGGGATTTTCAGCACCATCCAATCCAACATAGTCTTTGACTATAATCGTATCACCCTGAACCTCCTCAATTTCTGAACTGCTATTGAGTTCTTCAGTTGTCTCCGGAGACTCGGGATATGCAGTGTCTTCAGGATACTGGGCTGGTTCCGGATAGGATGAATTTTCTTCATCAAGTATGGTCTCCGGATATGTTGAAGTCCCCTCATCCTGCAGTGTGTCGGGATTAACTGAAGTATCCGGATATTGCGATGTGTCAGGACTTGTTGATGTGTCCTGATAGTCAAAGGTGTCCTGATCTGATGACGCGCCCGGATATTGCGAAGAATCAGGATAGGATGATGTATCCTGTGCCTGAAGCGAAAAACAGAGAATGCTCAGTACTATCGCTATTTTTGTGATCATATCGGCACCTCCTTGTAGCCTCTATTATAAAGAGATGTTACTGCAAGAATAACGCCAATTTTCGATCGATAAACCTCTTACAGATAGTAATATTACGAAATCAAAGGATACATCCTGGTAGCATTAATGCATTTTAATAAATTTCAAACATTTTTCTTCTGTATGCAGGGGACTACTCACCTTAACTATATAGGCACCGGATTTCATTCCGGAAACTGGAATTCGGTAATTACCCATAGTACCATGATAAACATTTATATCCAATCTCCGGGAGTATATTCGCTGTCCTTTAAATGTAAACATCTCCATAAATAAAGCACCCGGGTACCCGACAGGTACCTTCAGAATAATTGACTGCTCATCATGTGCAGCAATAAGCTTCATACCATCGAGATTATTTTTGGGTTGAGCAACAGTGCTTTTCACAATTACATCCCACTGTACAAAATCCTCTATTGCATCAAGCATATCCGCATTGCGAACAAGTGATGTGGTATCGCGCACTATAGCCTTAATTGAAAATCCTGGTTCATTCATTTGTGTTTTGTTAAGTGACACTGTTTTAGTTCCCTGTGCAATAATCCTGTTATCCTGCATCCAGAAGATCTGTAATGTATTAGGGACAGGCGAACGTGTTTCAACAGTAAATGACAATGGATTGCCGCTGCAGACGATGGTAGTTGTCTGAGGTGAATAGTTTTTTATTGGAGACATTTGCAGGTAAATCTGAAAAACATGCGCCTCAAGACACACTTCACAGAATGGTGTATCAAGAGAACGCATGCGACATTGCAGCTTTGGACGGTACCACCCGGTTGGCTGATACATAGCCCCCTCGAAAAGACCTACGACACCCGCATTACTGCTTATTTTCGGAGTTGGAATGGGTGTTGAGGTTGCAATCCAATCATTCCATTTGATATCATCCCGGATTGTTACAGCAGTAACATTCAATTTTTCCATCGGTGGTATAGAATACGAAGTTTCGTATTCATCAGCCAGACCGGCAAATGTATGGCCAATTTCATGAAGCAGCATTGGAAGAACGCTGCTGTTTAATGTTACAACGGCAAACATCCCCCCTGAACCGCCATATTCCTGATCATTTACCAGCAAACAAACGAGATCATAATCAGGTACATGTTCAGCTAACAGTTCAATGGCTTTTACGCTGTTACTAAACGTAACCAGACGTGGAGTAGAAGTACCGAATGTTGCCCCAAAATAGGTATCTTTATAACTGTTTTGAAGAGGATGATCGGCACCGGAATCCATAGATGAAACATAGATACCCCAGACATTAAAAAATGAAGCATATTGCTTGTATGGAATCTGGCTGAACATATAAGTGGTTATTTCAGCAACATCATTACAGAAGTCAGACTCCTGCTGCACAGTGTACCCTTCAGCAAGAAACACTATATTCAGAAGATCACTATCGGCAGAATCTCCTTGAACAAAAAATAAAGATCCTTCACTAAAAAGTAATCTGGCCGATATAATTGAAAAGAGGAACACCTTGCGAAAAGCCAACACTATTTTTCCTCAATTTCAAGGGAAAACGTTGCAATAAGCGAATCTTTGCTTATAGTGCGCTTTTTGTTTAGTTTGCATTTATTCTTTTTTTTAATTGAATAAAAGGAAATCGATTTCATGGCCTTATTGTATGGTGCCCTTACAGCAAACACTCCATTTGGAGATTCAGCAACGCCTCCGGTTAATTTTCCATTCTGGTCAATATAATCATAATGAATCTGCTCTCTGCATTGAATGAACTGGCTGAACATTGAATCACCCCTGTTATCATGTATCTCACAATACATACCTGCAGCAACAGCACCATTGTTCCGCTTTTTCTTCACCGAGCCCGCTACAAGATTTGTTTTTATAAGAGTTAGTTTCTCTTTTTCATAACTTACATATATAAAAATAACTTTAGACCTTTTTTTTGTTTCAGTTGCTGGTAAGGTGGGAATTAATGCAACCATAATGAATGTTATGCAATGAATCAGTAACCGCTTATGCATTGTTGTTCTCCATACTATTTTTTTCAGGTCGGGTTTATTTCTCTATAATACATAATAACTTACACTAAAAGAAGTGGAAAAAAGTTGTAATAGTTTTACTGTACCAGGCGTTTAACGAAGATCATAACTTATTTACTCTATAGTAACCTGCGAGGCTGCCATTTTGGAAAAAATCCTGCTTTATGGTGCAACTGGTTTTACAGGAACATTAATGTAATTGAAACGCTCAAAAACTCTTTGCAGCCAGGATTTCAAACACCATTTCGTCTGTTAGGTGCTGAAATACTTAATGAAATTCCCGGGTTTACACTGAATCTCAATGAGGTAAAGTATGTCATATAGAGGGTTACATTGCAGTCGAACCATGTATGGAGCCTTAGGTAAATGGTTTAAACGTATAAGTACAGAATGGTACCGAAGGCCTATTTGTTTGAAATCAGCAGTTTTGTGTTCTGGGAATTCTTATCCACGATTTTATGCAGGTAAACTCCTGACGGGATTTTCCGGAATGTCCTCTGAGGCTGCCCGTTGCGTTGTGACTGGTCTTTTCGCGAAGCAATCAGTTGTCCTTTTAAATTGTAAATCTCTACTGAAGCACTCGATTTAAAACAATCCATTCGCCTGTTTTCGGGACGGATTGATGCAGTGCTACTTCCATTTGCTGAGCAATGTCCATTTCGCAGGTTGTTTCCTCTCCCGGTGGGCCATGGAAGACAGTTATCAGATGTTGAAGAAGTAACTTCCCAGACCTGTACTCCTCCTACCCCGCCACCCAGTACATCTTTAAGAGAAAGGATAATCTCAACCTTGTGATCACCATCGATATCTGCAAGACAGGGCGGACTCATGCTTCCCCGTTTTGCAATTGGAACTTTGTGTAGCAGGACACCCTTGTTGTCAACAATTACCAGATTTGAAATATCCTGCCCGACAGAATACGTTGTAAATACAATTTCCGGAATGGAATCACCATTTAAATCGCCGACCACAGCACCACTTGCACCAATGAACGGCCCTTTTCCGTTATCAAAATTATACTCCCACAGAATTTTTGCATCAGGAGAGAAGCATCTCAAAAATCCATCGTAGGAAGGGGATATAATCTCGGGCCTTTTATCATCGATAATATTGGCGACAGCCGGCGCTGGTGCAACCTGAACGATATTGCTTTCATACCCCGTGTAAAGTGGCATGCCTGAACAGAGCGGCGTTTCGAACCCCTTGACACGCGTCATATCCGGGTTCAATACCCAGAGGCAATTACCCCGATTTACATATTCACCGGCTTTTTCATGATCTGAATACATGATAAGCTCCGGTAGTCCGTCACCATCGATATCACCAAAAGAGGGTGGTGAATCGGTAAATTCATCCCGATCATTATCGTCCGCACCCCAACCCTGTTTTGCAAGGTCTATTTTATGAAACATCGGAACACCTGAGGCCCAGGATCCGCTGAACATGGAATCCGCTTTAAAGGGTGTGCCATCGGCATGCATTATTCCGATATGACAGATGTCATACGTACTGATCACTTCAGGAATCGAATCACCATCAAGATCCACAGCACCGATATTTTGATTATACCCCCCAAAATCATTGCACTTCTCGCACCCTTTTACCTGTGGCCATCCGGAGAGGACCTTGCCACTGATCTCCCATGCAACGGTAACAGGGCCTTTGGATGTTTTTACAGCAAGAATCTCAATCGTACCGTTACGATCGAGGTCAATACCCGCTATCGATCGTATCTCTCCATCGGAACCCGGAAAGGTCTGCGGCCACCCGGTTAACATTTTTCCAGTGTGATCGTAAACAGCTACTTTATTAGAGTAAGCGATGGCTACTTCACCGTTACCATCATTGTCAAGATCACCGACTACCGGTGCTGCATACTGACGGGACGAACCGTGGTCGTTGGCCGAAGAGGCATTTTCCCCAACAGGTGCACGCCAGAGCTTTTTTCCTTTGTTGTCCCAGACATACAAAACGCTGTGCCGACCAGCTATTATCTCCATAGTGCCGTCATTATCAAGGTCATACACAGCAACAGACCCGAACCAGTTTTCATCCCAGCTTGCTGGAAATGTTGCCCTCAGTACCGGAAGGGAAACCGGCACAGCAAAGGTTAAGGAAAAAAAGGATGCAACCCCATAACACGCAGTAACAACTGAATTTGTGAATTTCATATATAGCTCAACTCATTAAAACAATACTTTAAGTATACATTAATTCTGTAATGCTATCAGAATAAAAATAGCCCCGCGAGAACTGAACATTGACTATCAGCATGTTTTCAGTCGTACACAGCAGGAAATAGATTGCACATTTCAAACTACCAGTAAGGTAATAATCTATTGAGAATCTGGAATTTCAGGTTCGACCAGTAGTGCAAGCAATGTTAATGATTCCTGCCATCCTATATAGCAGTATTCGACTGGAATTGCACCTGGAATACCCTCCTGAGTGATTGAAAGCTCTGTTGCGCCCATAACTTCTTTGAGGCTGACCGTCGTTTGAGTTTCACCGGGCATTCCCGGATCATCAAAACGATCTGTATACCGGATCAGTTCATTGGGTCTGAGTTCCCGATAGACGCCAGTGAAAGATTCCGTTCTACCTGTACTGAAATTAGTAAATGACATCCGGTAAACACCATCAACGTGTGCATTGCTGTGATGCATCTTGCCAATAAACCCATAAGGAGGCAACCACTTTACTATCGCTTCGGGGTCAAGAAATGCACGATAGACCCGCTCAGGTTTTGCTTTGAGAATTCTGTGCAGTTTTACTGTGTTACCTGTAACCATAAGATTCCCCTTGTTAATGTTGTAACGAACAAATCTTATTTGAGTTTAGAAACACAGTTCAACAATCATACCTGCATTTTCAGCGGGTTGTATAAAAATCTGGTCTCACATTTGCATTATATAATTCAGTTCTGTAACAAGTCATAAAGGAGGGTCTGAAAACTGTGTTCTGCAATCAGTTTCGTATTGTGTATGAAGGCTACTCACCAGAACAGGAACTTTTGAGGGAAGCGCTCTGCACTCTTGGTAACGGCTATTTTGCATCACGTGGTTCAGCGCCGGAATCTGTTGCATCAGAGAACCATTATCCAGGAACGTATGCTGCCGGGCTTTATAATACGCTTAAAAGTGAGATTGACGATCGTACTGTTGAAAATGAAAGTATTGTCAACCTTCCCAACTGGCTGTCGTTAACATTCCGTATCGAAAACGGTCAATGGTTTGATCTGGAGAAAGTCACCATCCATGACTACATGCAGGAACTTAACTTGAACGAAGGCTGCCTGAGCAGAACAGTGACCTTCTCCGACACTGAAAACAGGCGAACAAAGCTGATTCAGCGCCGTTTCGTCCATATGACCTATCGACACCTTGCAGGACTCGAAACTACCATACTTCCCGACAACTGGTCCGGCAGGGTTCAGGTAAGATCTGCTCTGGATGGGAGAGTCGAAAACACACTTGTCAAACGTTACCGCCGGCTTGCAACGCATCACATCAACATAGTAGATAACGGAGTCAATGAAAACGGGATCATCTGGTTGCTTGGAATAACCAGCCAGTCCCATATTCGCATTGCCCAGTCCGCACGTACAGAGGTATTTTATGACAATCAGCCAATCCGGCGGGAGTATAAAGTTGTAAAAGAGAACGAATATATCGGGACCGAATTTACAATTGATGCGCATCCGGACCGGGCACTACGAATCGAAAAGATTGTCTCACTGTTCAATTCCCGTGATCCGGCAATTTCTGAAAACCTCAGTGAATCTCAGGAAATCCTGACTCATACAGGCTCATTTTCCCATCTTCTGGAACGAAATGCTCTGGCGTGGAAACACTTATGGGAGCACTGGAAAATTACTGTTGATACTGACAATCCTGCAATAGCGCAGATAATTCATCTTCACATATTTCATCTGCTGCAAACGGTTAGTCCAAACACGATTGATCTTGATGCAGGGGTGCCACCAAGGGGACTTCATGGTGAAGCATATCGTGGTTTGATCATGTGGGATGAACTTTTTATATTTCCACTGTTTAATCTACGTACGCCCGACATAACCAGGTCACTTCTGATGTACCGGTTTCGTCGTCTTAACAGGGCGGTGTGGGATGCCCAGTCTGCTGGATTTCAGGGCGCGATGTATCCCTGGCAAAGTGGCAGTGATGGGCGGGAGCGGGCACAGAGTGTCCATCTTAATCCAAAATCGGGACGCTGGGTACCGGATTATTCTCATCTTGAACATCATATAAACATTGCAATAGCATACAACATTTTCCAGTATTACCAGATTACTGCGGATCAGGATTTTATCTCTTTTTACGGCGCAGAGATGATAATTCAGATCGCCCGGTTCTGGGCATCAAGAGCACAGTACAATCAGACCCTTGATCGATACGAAATTTGCAACGTGATTGGTCCTGATGAGTTTCACGACTGTTACCCTGGAGCAAAAGAACCGGGAATCAATAACAACGCCTACACTAACTTCATGGTTGCCTGGATTTTCTGGCAGGCACTGGAAATGTTGGAGATCCTTCCTGAAGACCGCCTCAATTTCATCAGGGAGGATGTTGGATTAACTAATGAGGAACTGACACTATGGAATGAGATAGGGCATAAGCTCCGGATCCCTTTTCACGACGGCAATATTATCAGCCAATTCGAAGGCTATGGTGACCTTAAAGATTTTGACTGGGCAGCTTATAGAGAGAAGTACGGCAATATATTACGTCTTGATAGAATTCTAGAGGCTGAGGGTGACAGTACCAACGAGTATAAAGTGTCCAAACAGGCTGATTTACTCATGTTGTTTTATCTTCTGTCATCTGATCAGATCCGAATTTTGTTTGAAAGACTTGGCTATCCATTTGATCATGAAACAATCCCAAATAATATTGATTACTATCTTCAGCGCACATCACATGGTTCAACGCTCAGCAGAATTGTTCATGCCTGGGTGCTTTCCAGGTCACAGCGCGGCCTGTCGTGGAACCTGTTTTGTGATACACTTGAAAGCGATGTAAAAGACGTACAGGGGGGCACGACGCAGGAAGGTATCCACCTTGGTGCAATGGCCGGAACCATCGACCTTATTCTAAGATGTTATTCCGGCATAGAGTGCAGGGGAGATACATTGAGGTTCAATCCAAGGTTACCAAAGGAACTTAAATCGATACTATTTTATATCAAATATAGAAAAAACTGGATAAACGTGACAATAACCCCGTCGAAGATAAGGCTCAGCAGCAATAAAAGCCGGTTCATGCCAGTAAAAATAGATATTGATCACACCACGTTTTTTCTTGCTCCGGGAGAAACACGGGAGGTGGAACTTTGAAATGGTATCTTCAGTAAAATCTATTAGTAAACAACCTGAACACCGTTGACTGGAGAGACCCGAAGTCAACGGTGTTCAGAGATTCATGCTCTTATAGCAGAAGATTCCGGCGACAGGAAGTCTTCTGTTTTATCAACTGATGTAACGTTTGGTTCCTGAACAAATTCCATACGATCAAAATATTCAGCACGTTTTCCTTCATTCCAGTTTTTAATCGGACGATAATAACCAACAATGCGTGAATACACTTCAGTTTCAACATTGCATTGCGGGCAGGTAAACACCTCACCTTTGAGATACCCGTGATTCTTGCATACCGAAAACGTCGGTGACAACGTGAAATAAGGGATCTTATAAGTTTCCGCAATCTTCCTGACCAGTTTTGCACAGGTTTTAAAGTCATCAATGCTTTCCCCTGTAAAACTGTGAAACACTGTTCCCCCAGTGTAAAGCACCTGAAGCTCCTGCTGCAGGTCGAGCGCCTCGAACATATCGTCTGTAGCATCAACCGGAAGCTGTGACGAATTAGTATAATAAGGTGCATCATTGCCGGGAATAACCATTGTCGGAAACTTCTCCTTGTCAATTTTAGCCAGTCGATGCGACGTTCCCTCTCCGGGAGTTGCTTCAAGATTAAAAAGATGTCCCGTAGACTCCTGATAACTAATCAACCGATTGCGCATGTGAACAAGAATCTTCTGAGCGAAATTCCTTGCCTCTTCATCCAGAAGATCTTTTCTCATAAAATTAAGAACTGTTTCATTCATACCGATAATACCAATTGTCGAGAAGTGGTTATTCCAGTGACGCAGGTAGCGCTTTGTATACGGAAATAGTCCTTCATCCATTAATCTGCTTACCATAGCCCTTTTTGTTTCGAGGGAATCTTTCGCAAGATCCATCAGCCAGTCAAGCTGCCTGAAAAACTCCTCTTCAGAAGCAGCGAGATATCCGATACGGGGTAAATTGATAGTAACAACACCAATGGAACCGGTAAATTCATCAGACCCGAAAAGACCTCCGCCACGGTTGCGTAATTCCCGTTTATCCAATTGCAGTCTGCAACACATCGAGCGTACATCACCGGGATTGAGCTGCGAATTGATAAAATTCTGGAAATATGGAGTACCATATTTACCTGTAATCTTAAAAAGTAATTCTGAATTGGGGTGATCCCAGTCAAAATCGGATGTAATATTGTAGGTAGGAATCGGATAAGCAAATCCACGCCCCTGATAATCACCTTCCATGAATACTTCAAGGAAAGCCCGGTTTACCATGTCCATCTCTTTCTGGCACTCGGCATACGTAAATTCAAGAGGCACTCCACCAACGATACATGGTTGATCTGCAAGATCTGATGGAACATTCCAGTCCATAGTTACGTTTGTGAATGGTGCCTGCGAACCCCACCGGGACGGTGTGTTGACACCGAAAATGAATGTCTGAATACATTGTTTGACTTCGGTGTAGGAAAGGCTTTCAATCTTAACAAAAGGTGCAAGATAGGTATCAAAGGAAGAAAACGCCTGCGCACCTGCCCACTCATTCTGCAATACCCCCAGAAAATTGACCATCTGCTGAACAAGCGTTGATAGATGTTTTGCCGGTCCTGAAGATATTTTGTTTTCGACGCCACCCAGCCCTTCAGTAATGAGCTGCCGTAAAGACCATCCGGCACAATAACCGGAAAACATGCTGAGATCATGAATATGAAAATCTCCATTACGGTGAGCAGATGAGATGCTCGGGCTGTAAATATTCTCAAGCCAGTAGTTGGCTGTTATCGCCCCGCTGTTATGAAGAATCAACCCACCTAGTGAATACCCGACATTTGCATTTTCTTTAACACGCCAGTCTTTCCGACTTAGATACCCATCCATAGTCCTGTTAATATCAACCACAAGATTCTGAGATTCCCTGTGGCGGCGATGCTGTTCACGATACAATATGTATGTCTTGGCAATAACCGATAAACCGGACTCCATCAGAACCTTTTCAACAAGATCCTGAATCTCCTCAACGGCCGGAATCGAATTAGGGTGAAAACGTTCACTGATCAATTTCTCTACTTTTTTTCCAATCTCAAGTGATACTGAAAAATCATCGCACCCGGTAGCTTGTGCCGCTTTAAATACAGCACTTACAATTTTAAAATTGTCATAAGACTCCAGTTCACCATTTCTTTTTCTGATTGTTGAAATCACAACAAACCTCCTGCAATGCGTGTGTATGGGCTGGAAATCATGCGAGCCGCTCCTGTGTAACCAGTCAACAGCCATATAATAGAGATTAGCTCTATCGCATCAAGTGTCAGCCATGTTGTTAAATGTTTAAACTTCGTATTGAATCTGAACTCTTGAACCCGAAAAACTCAGAATAGTCTCCTGAATACCCGTTCATCACAGAATTCCCCATCCTGTCCTCGCCCATCGACTCTATTGGCAGTACGCTGGAACAACGACTGGGATCGCAGGTTTCTGACTTCAGAACCCAGCAGCTTAATGATTCGAAAAAGTTCCATTAAAAACTGGAATTTTTCAGACTTCGGATTATGATGGCAGGATCGAATTTCCCGACTTCCGAAGCCTGATGCACTCAAAATATTGTATGGGAAGAATAATGTCAACACTATTGATTGGGGTTGCTACATTTCGGGCTCAAATAGCAGCTCAGGCGAAAATTCATTATTCAGTCCACTCTAAAATACACCTTAGACCCGCTTCCCACGGTGGTCGGGATGGGCTAAAAATATCGTTACTACCCAGCTGGCATTCATCCCAAGCTCGGGATGGATTCTGTATTCTGACTCCTGAACAGAAATAAAATATCTTAATTTCGCTTAATACGCCGCACATGTAGCCCCCGCGACAGGCAGGAGTAACAATATTATTACTTATCAGTTTTTTCAGAGTGGACTCATTATGGTACACACACTGTTGGAAAGAATCTTTGTGACGATTTCAACATTCCTGAAAAAACGTATAAAGATAACTCATATACAATTTTTTATCTTATATTAACACATATTATAAATTGAATCAACGGGAGCTCGCTGCAACCAGCCGCTACTGATTGATTAAAGTCCTTCATCATTTTTCACCAAAAAAAGGGGTTCCTTTATGTTGGAGACGCATCTTACATCATCAACACAGCAAACACCATTTCATTTCCAGAAACGTAATGGTCCACTTTTCAAACTTTATCTCAAAACACTTCTTCTATCAGTCGTGACACTAGGTGTTTATTCATTCTGGGGAAAAGTTGCTATTACAAAATTCATTTACAATAATCTGGCATTTGGAAAACGTTCCTTTGATTATCATGCTACAGGCAAAGAACGGTTTATCGGCTTTATTAAAGGCATGGGAATTCTGGCAGCAATTATCATTGCGTACGCCATTATATATAAACTTTCCCCTGTTCTTGGTTCAGTTTTACTATTTCTTCTATATGTATTTGGGATTTTTTGGGTGGGACCATTCGTGGTCATGGGAAAGTGGAAATATCTTTTGAGCCGTTCATCATATTGTAATGTCCGGTTTAAATTCACTGGCGGTTTCAAAGAAATTTCAAGTATCTGGATCAGTGGTATTCTTTTAACTTTGGTAACTCTTGGTTTTTACAATCCGATTTTTCAGAACAAACTGCACAAATATCTTATTGACAACAGCCGTTTCGGCACTCTTAAATTCAGATATGATGGTATAAACAAAGAATATTTCTGGATCTGGCTGAAGGGAATTTTTCTTACACTGCTTACACTTGGTGTTTATAGCTTCTGGTTTTCTGCTGAACTCAGCCGTTATACCATGTCAAAAACGTCGCTTGATGGAAAATCGTTTAACAGCACTATTACCGGAAGCGGACTTTTTAAAATTGGTATTGTTAACATATTCATAATTTTATTTACACTTGGCCTTGGCTTTCCAATTGCCATCAACCGTATATATGAATATCTCTTCTCAAATTTAACATTAGATGCATCTCCGGAAAAACTCGAAACTATAGCGGCATCATTTGATACTGAAGCTTCTGCCTTTGCTGGTGGAATCGAAGAAGCTGCCGATGTCATTGATGCAATTTCTGGTATTATGTGACATGTCATTAACGTGTATTGCAGAGCTGTTTGACGGTAACTGCACGACTCCGCAGAATGGTACCATGAGACTATCTGCTGAGGGCATAGCCCTCAGCGGAACGGATCACATCCATTACCAGTGGAAGTTTTCTGAAATCGATTCTATGCAGAATACAGCAACAGGATACTGCTGTATTCTAAAACAGCGATCAGCATCTGGAAATCAACTGCAGCTATTTTTTACTGATGAAATTATTTACCAGGAATTGCAACGGCAAACCCAACGAAGAAAATCTGCACCTGTCCGGTTATTTCATAAAATATGGGCTCTTAAACTCTGGCAGATAACACTTGTAATTCTTTTCACTCTTGTCTGCTTTTTTTATCTTTTCTTTTTATTGTTACATCGCGCATACACAATTACTCCAGTATCGTATGACACTCATCTGGGAAGCAAAATTGATTCATCACTGGCACAAATATACCAGCGTTGTGAATCTCCCGCTATCGATACTTTTCTTGAAAAAGCAATGCGGCAATTGTCAAAGCCTGACGATCGGTTCAGACATCGGGTAATAGTTCTCGACGATCCTACTCAAAATGCGATCTCTATCCCTGGGGGAACGATCTACCTGTTCCGTGGATTGCTCGACTCCAGCAATGGGCCCGATGAAATCCTGGGAGTATTAAGTCACGAAATTTCTCATGCAGAAGAGCGCCATTCGGTACGACAGATACTACAGAGTCTCGGGCTATACTATATGAGCTCTCTCTTTATTGGTATTGCGATTGAAGGGTTCGATTTTCTTGATGGCCTTGAACAGACTCTTGAAATGAGTTCGATTCTCTTCACACTCCGCTACTCCCGTCAGTTTGAACGAGAGGCTGATTCTCTGGGAATCCTCCGGCTTCATAGTGCAAATCTGCGGGTTGGCCCGCTTGATTCCCTTCTAACAAGGATTACTCCGCCTCCCAGAGGACGGGACCGGATATTTAACCTGCTTTCAACTCACCCTCTGCAGAAAGAGCGATCTGAACGATTTGCAAAAGCGCGAAGCCTTGAAACGTTTGCACCTGATACGGTCTTCAATGTGGAGCGTAAAAACTGGGATACGATCAAAAAATGCTGTTACGACAGCATCCCCCAAAAACCATTATGGAAAAAACTGATTCGTTCACGCAGTAAAAGAAAAGCTGACTCAGATTAAATCTCGCCCTGGTCCCGGGCTCGGGATCAGGGTGAGCAGAAAACGCCCTTTCGAAGCAGGTCGCGTTAATGAAGAGACCGTTTCTGGTTTAACATTGCTGAAAAGTATCACTTAACTATAAATAGTGGTGACTGCATCCTCACTACCTGTCTATTTACATTCTCAGCATCGATTTTAATAATGTAACACCCTGAAGAGATTTTAACAGTTGAGAACATTGTTGTGCTAGTAAGAGCTTTGGTTGCAATCATAGTCCCATTACTGTTGAAAAGACGAACTGTGCCCTTTTTTATGCTTTTTGAAACAGTAATGCGGAGCTGTCCGTTACTGTATGTTTTTTGAAAAAGTTTATTTTCATTAATTCGTGACCTGCGAACAACAGGTAGTGCAGTTTTGGTAAAATAAACATTATCGATTCCTACCGCACCTGATTTTCCTTCTGCACCCTGTACTTTCCACTGGAGTTTGGCAATTTTTGTCAAATCAAGCGGTGTATCCTTTGCATCTTTCCAGTGACTGTTGATATAAAGGGAGTCCAGTGGCAGTTCAACAACGACCCATTTACCAGAAGTATGCGGGAAATTCTTATACCAGACAACGCCACTTCCACGCCCGTCTTTTCTTTCTGGATTACTCTTATCCGCAACATCATTAATGTCACTTATTTCGAGTGTTAAATATGGTATGTCCCCATCAGTAATATAGTGAAAATATATGTTCTTTATACCGGCATCTTTTACATCCCAATACTTTTCAGTAGTAGAATCATAGGTGTTGCATCCAACCCCGACGAACCCACGTACTTTTATCTGCCCCTGCATCACAGGATCACCAATCTGATAATGTATCTCCAGGCCGGTGTCCGAACCTGTCGAGCCACTCTGCGCTTTCCAGTTTAAATCTAAAAGATTTGTCTGATCATTCAGGGCAGCACCCGATAAAATTGCTGAGTTTCCTCCCACTGAAGCATCATTATACGCATACCAATATTTACCAAAAGTATTCTTAGCAGGAGGATTGTTGTCAAAGTTTGAAAACAAAACCGCTTCTTCAGGAAGCGGTGTCATCGGTACCGTTTTTTTCCAGAGACGCGGGGAATTGTACGTATAGGCAATCACCTCAATTGCGTCAATATCGAGAGTATCGCCTGTAACGGTTGAGTTGTCTCCCTTGTTTACTTCCCATGCAAGTTTTGTCACTCTCTTAAGGTTGAATGGGAGAGCAGATTTGGTGGCCCAGTCCGGAGGACTGAGATCTCCACCATCGTCATCAAGATTAATTTCAAATTCCTGAAAACCCCCAGTAGTAACGGTTACATTTTTTCCGTAATATCCAAACGGATTATTATTCTCAGCATCAAGCTCTTCTGCGTTACCAGCGGAGATCGAGTCTATCTCAAAAGTCTGCATTTTAAATCTGACCGACAGATCTTTTACCCGGGATTTCAGTTTAAATCTGATTTTTGTTGCACCTGAAAGATCAATCGATTTACCATCAGCGGCAAGCATCGTACCGGTTCCAACAAATGGCATCATATCCCATCCTCCATTTACTACCTCGAATTCATCTCCGAAGAGAAATGGCATGGTCGCAAAACTATTGCTTCCATAAATTTCTGTTTTAAATTCGTATTCCTTGACTTTAAAAGTATCTGATTTGTCACCATCGAACTCACGTGGACGTTCGGTAAATGGAACAAGAATCTCTGATGGTTTTGATTCCGGTGCCGATTGAGGTCTGTCATTGTAACCGACACCCGCATTGTCATCAAAATAGTACCAGTAATATTCAAAGTTGTTTTCATTGTCATCAAATTCATCATCGATAATCTGATCTGCCAATACGGTACCCGATGCAGTGAAAAACAATTGAATACCTGCAATTAACAAAATAGATCTAAAAGCCTTCATAATACCTCCAATTATAAGTAGTAAAGGAAACTGGAAATAATGATAGCTATCACAATTTTCGAGACTCTACTTTTAATAGTAACACCAAAATCAGAATGTTTAGCGACGAGCTTATTAATTTCGCGAAATTTGAGTTTTAAGTCTTATACTTTATTGCAGGATTTACACACTTTGTTTAATTCTGTAGCGTTGCAGTAATAGATAGGATGTACGGGATTCTCTATGCACTGATCCAGGAGCTCAATCGGAAATAAAAAACTGCATAGTAACTATTCGGGCTCATTGCCATCAACGTTTACGGGACCGCTCGTGTTGACCCCGTACTCAGGACCAATACGAGCGCTATGGCGATTTTAAGTACCTGAATAGTTACACTGCATACCTACTTTTTTTCTCTGAAAAGGTCAAGAAAGCGATCCTCGTAGAGCTCAAAAATTTTCCACCTGTCCAACTCGCTCTTAAGCTCTGAGGCCTTTGAGCGATCTGCAGCAGCTTCATGAAAAAGCTTTTCGATCTTTTCCATTACATAGTGAGGGATTTTTTCATCATCGATTTCACCAATTTCCTCATCTTCATCCTTATTGATCGATGGCATAAACTCCTTGATTCTTTCTTCGATTACAGCAAATTGCTGAGCGATACTTTCAACACCCTCTTCAAGCTCAGTTGTATCGATAGAAAAGGAGAGGATTTTTGAAACATAATTTACAAGTGCAAGCGACGCTTTTGGATATGAGAGATTAGTTGCATAGCTGGGGATTGTTCCCAGAAGGCATGCTGCCTTTTTATCCCGGGAAGCAGCGACACCAAGGAGTAAGCCATTAAGGCCCGCAATATAACCATCAGGCATGGGATGAGCATCATGAATTTCAAGCGATTCCAGCAGTTCTGCAGAATTGCTGGAGATCAGTATCTCTGATGTTTTATCGTGTGACATGGCATGCGCAAATGCAGCAAAGGTGAACATCCTTTTGACTGGAAACATCTCAATGAGTTCAAGTATGGTCTTGATAACAGTAATGCCTTCTCTTCCCGGAATCTGAGCATTGCTTTCAAAAATGATCAAATCGGGAGATTTGGAAAAGTAGAACGTACTTGTTGGTAGCTCCGGAAACTGTGCGATTCCATCTTTTACCACAATTGAATCAGGAACAAAATAAGGGGTCATGTCAATTTGTGCAAAAGGACGCGCATCAAGTTTTCTTCGCAGATAATCGATGGTAATGAGTCCAACATTTCCCATTCCCGGCCAGGCCGCAAGGAATGTCGGCGCAGAATCGAAGTGGATCTGTTCAAAAATCTGCATGTATAAGCACCTCTCTTTTACGAAATTACATACGCTTCGATAAAATATACATTTGAATGATACATTATATTTTGAATAAAACAAAATTAATTATTAATCAACATGTTACGTTGAAATTTGTCTCGCAAAGTAGAGCCCGTAGCGTTTGAAACTTTTCCCGGCACTTTCAATGAACTATTTTTGTACCGATGGAATTTAAAAAGAACAGTCTACTGCTTGCACCAATGGCCGGGATCACTGAGCCTGTCTTCAGAGGTATCTGTAGGGAATTTGGTGCTGATATTGTCGTCTCTGAGATGGTGAGTGCTGAAGGTATTCTTTATGGGTCGAAAGCGACCATCGGGCTGATCATGTTCGATGAGGTGCAGCGACCGACAGGTATACAGCTTTTTGGCGGGAATCCGGAGCACCTTGCCCGTGCAGCCTCGTTTGTAGAAAGTAAGGTTTCCCCCGATTTTATTGATCTCAATGCAGGCTGTCCGGTACAGAAGGTGGTGAAAAAAAATGGTGGTTCATCACTGCTGCGCGATATAACCCATTTTGGCAGAATTGTACGATCAATGGTTGATGCAGTCTCCACTCCTGTTACTGTCAAAATACGCAGTGGACTTCACAAATTCCAGTGGATTGATGTTGAATTTGCACTAATGGCTCAGGATTGCGGAGCCGCTGCAATTACACTTCATCCTCGCTCCCAGTCGATGATGTTCAGTGGCCACTCATTCTGGGAACGTATTGCAGAAGTGAAAAAAGCTGTTTCGATACCCGTTATTGGAAATGGTGATATCTGTACTGCATCAGATGCTCTGGAGATGTTTGATCAGACCGGTTGTGATTGTATCATGATTGGACGGGGGGTGTATGGAAACCCCTGGCTGTTCAGACAGATTAAAGACGCTTTGTCAGAGCGTCCGGTACAGGAAGTTGATATCCGATACCGGCTGACCGTTGCTCTTGACCACCTGGAACGCTACCGGTCAGTTTACAAAGACAGCGTCGCCGGAAGAGATATGAAAAAACACGCCGCCTGGTATTGTAAAGGTGTTCCCAACGCGGCGGTTTTGCGTAATACAATTTTCAGATGCAGTTCTGCCGAAGAGTTGAGATCGATACTGCTTCAGGCACTCGAGTCGGTAACATAATACACGTTTTGATACATTAATTATATGTACCTGTAGCCGACAGTATGAAAGGAAAACAGATGATAACTTCTGCTATTGAGTATATCCAGGATTACCTCTCATCGGAATACTTTTACTTTTTAGATTCATCACTAAAAGAACAGGCCGAACCGCTGCTTCAGCTCTGGTGTGAAACAACCGGAATCAACCCTGGAATTTCAGAAATTGAAAACGCCTTTAAAAAGGTTGCTCAACTGAATATTTCGTTGGAAACTAAAAAAAGAGTGGGCGATCTGGTGAACGAGTTTTATACCTTTCTGAGCAGTTCCGGAAAAATTCCTGAGGCTCAGGAGTGGATCCCGGTAGTAAACCTCTATGTAAATGAGTATAGAGGAAGTTTCCGGGAGGATGGATCAGTACGTGGTACAACACATGTAAAAAAGTACTCCGATACCGGTCGCAACGATCCATGCCCATGCGGAAGCGGAAAAAAATTCAAAAAATGCTGCATGGCATTGCTATAAATACGCCATGCTATGGCGTATCTTTATTACGCAATCACACATCTTTACCACGGCTCGTATCATCAGAACTCACTAAACGGGATAGTTTAATTATTTGTTAATCCCGAATCTAACTCCTTTTGCTTCACATTTTAACCTCAACCCCCAACCCTTCTCCTATCAGAGAAGGGGAGTTTAAAACTTCCGTTTTTCTGCTTTCACCTTCTCTTACAGGCAGTACGCCGGGCCTGTGGTCCATGAGCCTGTCGATGGGTCGAGTTGAGAAAGACCGGGTGATGCACTGAGCGAAGCCGAAGTGGATAAAAATCGCCAGAGGAATAAACCTGTGATTATACATCCGCTTTTTCAACCACTTTTAGTGAGTTATTTCAGTGCCACAAACATATCAGCACCACGACACAAATCGAGCCGCATGACCTATACACGTACTCTACTTCCATCCGGAATCAGCTGCTCGTATCTTTACGCAATACCAAGACTGCTCCGAATTTCTGTAAACGCCTCCGGATTGAACTTTTTATGTACAATCAGCGATTCTACATCATAAAGTTTCTCGAGCTGATGCACGATCTGTTCAAGCTGCTCCCCATCATTTACAAGAAGAAAGATGATACTTTTTTCACCATCTCCCGTTCTTCCGCACAGAATACCCTCAAGGTTAAACCCCCTGCGGGAAAAGAGCCCGGTGATATGTGACATGACCCCGGGATGATTTGCGACATTGAGTTCAATGGTCAGTAATTCACTTGTCATAGTTAATCTCCAATCGTATCTCTGTTTGCGGCGCCCGGAGGAACCATTGGCAACACATTGTATTCGTGCGGTATGATAACATTGATCAATGCAGGACCGTTCTGCAACAGGAGTTCAGGTAGTGCTTTTGTGACCCCTGATGGATCAGATATGGTTACGCTCCTTATACCAAAACCTGCAGCGATCACCGCGAACTCCGGGTTACGGATAAATTTTACAGCCATATATGTTTTATTGTAAAACAGTTCCTGCTGCTGGCGTACCAGACCAAGATGGCCGTTATTAAAAAGCAGAACCTTGACATTTAGTTGATAATCAGCAACCGTTGCAAGCTCCTGAATATTCATAAGAATCGACCCATCCCCGGAAAAGCAGATTACCGTACGATCCGGGTGAGCTAGTGCAGCTCCAATCGCACTGGGAAGACCAAATCCCATTGTTCCAAGGCCGCCAGAGGTCAGAAGTGTCCTTGGATGTTTAAACGGATAGTGCTGTGCAACCCACATCTGATGTTGACCTACATCAGTAGTGATTATTGTATTGCCTGGTGCAATCGAGCTGACAAAACGGATCACATTAGATGGATGCAAAACATTTCCTTCTTTTGTCTGCGCTGCTATAAGCTTTGATTCCCCGGCTTTAACGACAGCGTCCCATCCGGACCGCTGCTGTTTTACAAGAAGATCCTTAAGTAAAGAAAGAGCTTCAGCGACATTTCCTCTTACAGAACAATGATTTTTCTTTATTTTGTTAAATTCAGACTTGTCTATGTCGATATGCACAATAGCTGCATCAGGCGCGAATTCACTGACCTTACCCGTTGCGCGGTCATCAAAACGTACACCCAGAGCAATAAGAAGGTCGCATGAATCAACAAGCTCGTTTGCCGCACGGGCACCATGCATGCCAAGCATCCCGAAATAAAGCGGGTCATCATCGGCAATCGTACCAAGGCCGTTAAGTGTTGACACAACAGGTATGCTGAATTCGTGAATGATTTCACGCAGCAGGGATGAAGCCTCTGATACAATAACTCCGCCGCCAATGTAAAACAGTGGACGTTGAGCATCATTAATCATTTGTGCAGCCGTTCTGATTACGCTATCATCAATTGGTTCGATAGCATCTGGCATTCCCGGTAAGGGCCAGCTGGAAATCTCTATCCGCTCATTCTGAACATCTTTTGGTATGTCAATGACAACAGGGCCAGGCCTCCCCGATCCTGCAATCCTGAATGCTTCAGGAATAACAGTCAGCAGTTCTTCGGCAGAACGTACCAGGAAATTATGTTTTGTAATCGGCAGTGATAAACCGTACGTATCGATTTCCTGGAATGCATCCGTACCGATAAATGATGATGCTACCTGACCGGTTATGGCAACAACTGGAATTGAATCGAGTTTCGCATCAGCAATCGCAGTGAGCAGGTTAACAACCCCGGGACCCGAGGTAGCGAAACAAACGGCAGTTTTTCCGGTGGAACGGGCAATTCCCTGAGCGATAAAGCCTGCTCCCTGCTCGTGTCGACTGAGAATGTGGTTGATCGAGCTCCCTGAAAGTGCATGGTAGAGTGGAAGATTCGCACCTCCGGGAATTCCCGCAATGGTAGTAATACCCTGTCGTTCAAGCAGCTTAATCGTAATTTCAGCGCCAGAGTATTTCATAATGAGATAGTCTCCTTTCGAGTATGCAAAAAAAAACCCCTGCCGGTTTTCACCGGCAGGGGTCGTTACTTTCTTTATTACTGTATAACCCTAAACCGGTGTACTGCCAGACAAGACGACGACCACCACCACGACCACTGTCAGGATTTCGAACAATACATTTTTACTGGTAGTAATGAGTCTGGCGAACATAATCCACATCGTTTATAAGGTTTTCTTAAACTATACCATGAATCTAAAAAAAAATAAGTAACATGGCAACATATTTTTTTAAAATCTGTAGCGTTATATTGTTTAATAAAACTGAATTCCAAAATAATGGGTCACTGTCCCACCTGGTAGTAGCTGTGTGATCATACCTCCTTTTTGTGCTTTTGTTAATTACAAAACGGTTAAAACACACCTTGAGTTACAATTATTGAGCAGATCAGTGATAAGCGTTACACCAATCCCAAACACGAAACGAAGTATGTAGAAGTGCAGCTGTAACAGGAATAAATGTGCCTGTGCAAACTCACTTAAATGATTAAACTTTTTATTATAATTAATAAAAATTTCACTACATTACATTAGTGTATATTTGATGTACTCCCCTATCAGGGATTTAAAATGCTACGAAAAGAACAAAATTGGCTTGAAACAACTCAAAATTTGAACTTATTTTCGCATATATTTCAGGGACAGGGTTACCTACAAACTATTGATGAGGAGGATCTATGAAAATCCAGACATTGGTGCTTGGATGCTTGTTGGCTTTCGGGTCCATTGTGCAGATTCAGGCGCAATCGGTAGAAGAGATGATGTTGACTGGTCAGGCAATGATCCGGAACGGAGCGTATAACGAAGCGGTTACAGCTTTTAGAAAAGTTGTTAATAGAGAACCTGATAATTTTGAGGCACAGTTCAATCTTGGGTTTTCGTATCTGGGTTGGGGACGATATTCCAATGCAGTGACAGAGCTGAAAAAAGCGCTTTCGCTTAATTCCCGCAATGCAGAGGTGTGGTCGAATCTTGCGATTGCCTATGAAAACCTTGGCAAGAGCAGTGATGCTGCCGGTGCGCTTCAGAAAGCGGTTGATCTTGATCCAACCAACATCGTGGCCAGAATGAATCTTGGGGCAATTTATGCAAATGCAAACCAGTTCGGAAAAGCTGCTGCGATTTTCAAGCAGGTTGTCGCCATTGATGGAACTCATCAGGAAGCGCTGATGAATTTGTCGAAATGCTACATGGGACTCGGGCAGATCGCAGAAGCAAAGCAGTATCTCAAACAGGCAGCAATGGGCAATCCATCAAACGGAGAAGCACACTGGGAACTTGCTAATATTCTTTGGAAAAAAGAGAAAAATCTCGATGAAGCACTCAAGGAATACGAGCTTGCTGTTAAGGCTCAGCCGACTAATCCGGTGCTCTATGAGAATTATGCACAGCTACTTGTCGAAAAAAAGCAAAAAGACCAGGCAGTAGAGGTACTTAAAACTTCGATGAACTATACGGATGATGTTCTCCAGAAAGACAAGATCCAGTTACGTATCGATCAGATTCAGGGGAAAGTCAGTGGACCTGCGGGTTCAGTCGGCGGCAGTACGGCCAAATTAACAATGAAAGATCAGTCAGGTGACCTTAAAAAGGAGCTTCGCGGCAGTGAGACAAAAGAGAGTGTTCAAAGAATAGACACTAAACCGGTTGATGTCATGGGGGATTTCAATGATCTCAACAGTGATGATGACGCGCCGGTATTTGATCTTAAAGGTGAAGCGAAGAAGAGAGCTAACAAGTAATTTTTCAGTCACGGCTCAACCGGGTTTCCGTTCATTTCATGATGTATCGGGATCGCAGGGTGAGCGGAATATGTAAAACGCCCATGCTATAGAACTGTCTTGAAGTGTGGGCGTTTTTCTTTATGGTTAATGGTATGATAAATCGATACAACTCCTACCGGACATATCTTAAAAATAAATTTGGCAGCCCGGTTCTTAAAATACCTGTCAATGGTGGATTCTCCTGCCCGAACCGTGATGGGACAAAAAGTTCCAGCGGCTGCACATTCTGCGATAACCGATCGTTCAGCCCGGTCGCTCTTTGTGAAGATGAGGTAACAAATCAGGTAACGGGAGTTATTGAAAGATCAGGAAAACGGTTCAGACATTTCATTCCATATCTTCAACCATTCTCAAACACCTATGGCTCTGTTGAAAAGCTCCGTAGCGTTTATGAACCGCTGCTTAAAATCCCCGGTGTATGCGGACTTGCAATCGGAACCCGTCCGGATTGTCTGTCAGATGACATTTACAGGTACCTTGAGGAGATCTCCCAACGGACATTTCTAAGCGTAGAACTTGGCTTACAGAGTGGAGATAACGAGGTGTTATCGCTGTGTAACCGGAGTCACACTATTGAAGATTTTATTGATGCAACTATAAAACTTGCTGCACTTGGTATCGAAACTGTAGCACACTGTATTATAGGACTTCCGGGAGAAACAGAAGAAAAGATGGTTGCTACTGCCAGGTTGTGCGCATCACTGCCTCTTCATGGTGTTAAGATTCATCAGTTGATGATTATAAAAGGTACAGCACTGGAAACAGCGTATCAACAGGGTGAGGTGGCAGTATTTACACTTGAGGAATATACCGGGCGTCTTGGTAATTTCTTAACTTATTTGAACCCGAAGCAGCTTATTCACCGGCTTATGGCAGATTCAACACCGGAGAATGGTCTCATAGCCCCTCTCTGGAGCGCACAGAAAACCCAATCACTTCAGTTTATCAATAGCTTTATGGAAAAACATGGTATTGTTCAGGGAAGCCGGTTCTTGGATGAGAACAGGAGCAGACAGGTTCTTTCTTGAAAGTGGTAATTCTACAACGTTAACATTACTGTTCCGGTCGTCGAGCGGAGTCGAGACGACGCGTTTTAAGCAAATCACGCTTGTCATTTCG
>JAFGIN010000086.1 GCA_016929595.1 Chitinispirillaceae bacterium | reverse complement strand
GAACATTCACACTGCAATTGGCATCTCCTGAAGGATTTAAACTTGCGATGGGATAGTTACGTTTTGAGCGTTTTTAGTGAGTTCTGAGGTTGGAAAGACATACCAGTTGTAAAATGTCTGCGTAATCACGGATATTACCATCTTTGTTCCGGGTTTTCATCACGCCATTGTTTTGCTGTTTTGCCAAAGAGAGCCATATTAAGAACATCCGCTTCGGTCGCATACACAATATTCATTTCAATTTTTGTAAGTTCCGGAGGAACGAGGTGTTGTTTTATGGCGTCGGTATGAATACGATAATTAATTTTAGCGAGATTGCGACGGATATCCCAACCCAATTGTTTGAGTTCCTCGTCTTTAAGTCGCTGGAATTCTTTTATGAGATAAAGTTTGAATTCAACTGAAATCCAGGATGCGAATTCAAATGCGATGTCTTTGTGAGCGAAGGTGCCACTGTTATAGCGACCAGTTTTAGAATAGATACCGATTGCATTTGTTTTCTCAGCCCAATATTTTGTTGTGAGAGTACGAAACCGTTACTTCCACTTTCATTTTTAATACTACTGAATTCCGTAGTATTAAAATCAGGATTGTTGAGCCGTTCCCAGGTGCCCAGAAACTCCACAGTATAACGAGTTCTCAGCCAATGTGAGATCACCAGACTTGTTTCATTCGGGTTTTTGTGTTTTGCCATGTCGGTTAACGAAAAATCCTGTGTTTCTAAAGATTGAACTGTGATAGTTTTTCCTAATACGTTGATGGTTACCATTTTTTGAAGTCCTCTTTTTTTAACATCTACAAAATTAATGGTATCCTTATTTACTAAGCTGTTATGTAACAACACTTTTAAAATATTACATGGTAACAGATTTAAGATAGGGGAAAGTCGGGACTGTTTTTGTTCGATTATAAGCATGCGTGGAGATAGTAAAAACCAGAGTACAATTAATTCGGAATTATTCCAGTCAAATTTGGTATTAAAGTTGCACCAAACGTGTGGTTTTCACGTTTGGTGGTTGTTTTTTTGCTTGGAGTTATGTAGTATTGTATATTGTGTAGAGTTTTGTGTGAATTATTCACAGGATGGATTGTTATGATTATTAGATTTGTTGCAAAAAATATTTATTCATTTAAAGACGAGACTGAGTTTAACCTGTTCCCCAATAAAACCCAGAGGCTACAACATCATAGAGTTTCCGTAGGGGATTTTGAATTTTTGAGATATAGTGCGATTTATGGAGCTAATGGCTCTGGAAAATCTAACTTGGTAAAGTCAATATCTTTGCTTCAGAGAATGGTTGAGGACGGAAAAATCAAAAAAGAAGTTAACGATCTCAAATTCAAACTTACAAGTGAAAATGAAAAACTCCCAGTTTCCCTCGCAATTGAATTTGTTGCAGATGGTAAAGTGTATTACTTCACTATAACATTTGATCAAGGCGAAATCTTACATGAATATTTGTCCGAAAGTTCAAGGAATGAAGATGCACTGGTTTATGAAAGGACCTTAGAAAATGGATTACAAAAAATCAGTTTCTATAGTGAATATTACAGCGATGAAAAGAAAAAATTATTTGCTGAAGTCCTCACTGAAAAATTGCTTCCAAAAAATGAATTATTGTTAACTTTTTTAAATAAAAAATTTCCTGGTGATTTTAGATCTATTAAAACAGTTTTTAATTGGTTTTCCGTTACTTTATTTATCATTAGGCCAGAAACAAAGCCAGGGGGTATTGCGGATATTTTGGATAAAAACATTGAAACCGAAAACTTTGGGAACAAGTTCATTTCAAGTTTAAATACCGGGATTACAAAAATTGAAGTAGAAAAAAAGAAATTTGAGGATTTTTTTGATGCAAATGACAAAATTGATGTAAATGAATTAATTGGTGATTTGAAAAATGAACCAGATCATTTTTCCGTATTTACCAATAGTGAAACCGGTGAAGAAATAACAGTTGTTAATGAGAATAATGAACTCGTTGCCAAAAGATTGGTTACAACGCATTTAAATTCTGATAATAAAAAAATAAAGTTTTATACGGGGCAGGAATCTGATGGTACTAGAAGATTAATAGAGTATATTCCAGCTATACAAGCGATTGTCAACAATGATCTTGTTTTTTTGATTGATGAAGTTGAAAGGAGTATTCATCCACTTCTAATTAAGGAAATACTTGGCAAAATTTTATTAGATACTAATGCCAGGGGCCAGCTCATTTTTACAACACACGAGTCAAATCTACTTGATCAAAATATTTTAAGACCAGACGAGATCTGGCTAACCCAGAAAGATTGTGATGGTTCCACAAAAATGTATTCATTAAGTGATTACAAGATACACAATACTATTGATATTGAGAACGGCTATCTGAATGGTAGATATGGTGGAATCCCGTTCTTAGGAAATTTGAAAGACTTAAGCTGGTAATATATGAAGTACTTAAGTCGCAACAAATTGTATGAAAAGCGTGAGCCCTTCAAAGATGCCAGGAAGATCTATATCTTTTGCGAAGGAGATAAAAGAGAAATAGATTATTTTAATTTTTTTCGAGGATTTTCTTCAAATATCGACATAATCCCTATTCCAAGTGACAATGGGAATACTGAACCTGTAAAACTAAAGAATAGTGCGATTAAACATTTTTTGGGGGATGAAAGTACAAGGCCGATCTACCAGCTAAGTAAGGAATATAATGATGAAGTATGGTTCGTAATCGATACCGACTTGTGGAATATTGGCAATAAAATCAATATCCTGAGGGATTATGTCAGAGAACGGAATAACTATTTCGAATGCTGGTTTGTTGCACAAAGTAACCCGTCATTTGAAATCTGGCTCTATTATCACTTTCATCCGGAAAAACCTGATCCAGAGCATGTGTCAAAACACGATAGTTTTAAAGATTACACTAATTCCAAAATTTCCGGTGGATTCGATAGTCGAAAAATGCCTGTGTGGATACAATCTGCGATTTGCAATTCTGAAACAAATTTTGAAATTGAGAATGGGCAGCCAAAACTTTATTCAACAGAGGTTCATCTTTTAGGAAAAAAGATTTTTGAATTTACTAAAGAGCAAATTGCAGCTTGTATTGAACATATGAAAAAACAATCTTGAATTCTTTTACGATTAGTTGTATTTTTTTAAATTCTCAACTACCAGTGTGTAGCTTGAGGTGACCCTAACGCCCGGTCTAAAGGGCGTCCATCTTTTTTATTCCTTTTTCTTCAATGGTATCTGCTTTACAACTTTATCAAAATCGCTGAAGATTTTGGAACTTTGTTCTATTTGCAGTTTACGGAATTTATTATACTCATTTTCTGCGAGTTCCATAGCTATCTCATGAGAAATTTTACGTGCATGCGGGATATTGACCTTGTTCCTTCAGTTTGAACTATCCGAAATTTTCGGATAGTTGAAACCGGATCCAACTCTCCCTCATCAAAAATAGCCAGAATGTGGTGGTTAATAGTTTTCACATCTTTTTGAAATAGCTGAGCCATCAGTTTCTGGGTTAACCAGACAGTTTCATTTTCAAGCCGAACGTCTAATTTAAGTGTGTCGTCTTCTGCTTCGTATATCAAAAACTGCCCTTTTGAAGGCTCAATATTTTCATCCATACTCATTTAAATGTGTTTCCTGTTAATCTATGTACTTTTTAAAAAAGAAGATAGAAGATAGAAGATCTCCACCTTCCATCTTCTACCCTCTATCCTCTACCTTCTTCTTTCTCTCTTGTCTCCAACCGATCCCACGCCTCCAGCACCAATCTCCGCGTCCGAAACTCCCCAAACTCCGCCATCTCCTTATTCTTAAGCACTCTGAACTTCTCTGATGGATAATCTTCACCGAGAAGATCTGCGGGGTCGAGAATGTAACGCAGCTCATCACGGGTTAGACCGTATTGTTGTGCTTGGTATGTGTGCTCTTTCCCTGTGAATAAAAACAATTCATATTGGAACATCTCAAATAAGATGTCGTACCAGAACTTTCTTGAATTTTCTACCTACACCAAGTACCGCTGCAGAACTGTCTTTTATGATAAGTTCACCTTTTTTAAGTGATGATATCGCATCTTTAATTTCGTGGAAATCGTGACCACTTACGCCAAACAGGTCTTTGATAACACTATCTGCCATTGTTTGCTGTTTCATAATGAGCGGGTATTGTGCGTTTGCGTAATAATCAAAATGTTTTGATTTGAAGTGATCCATATTCTGAGTCGCAAGAATAATTGACAAACCTTTATTACGGCCTACTGCAATAAGATTACGAAGTGGTCTGTTGTCGAAATCAAGCATGTAATGTGCTTCGTCGATAATGGTAAAATGCCTGAGTTGGACACATTCCTCTGTATGCGGCAAGGTTAATGTTGAGGTCATTGCGCATGAGTTCCTCAAGTCGCTGTTTTTTAGCTTTGAGAAGCGCGTCTGCTGCCTCTTCAAAATATTTTACAAGTCGGCAGAGTGCTTCATATTTCGGGTCTGGTTCCTCCTGGATCTGAATATCAAACCGCTGGATTTTGCGTTCCTTTTCACGAATTACCGATTCGAGATTTTCAATCTCGACTTTTGTTTTGTTAAGTTGCTGTTCGAGTTCTTCATATCGTTTGAGAGATGAAAAATCCTTACCCGCAATCTGACTGTTGATATCATCAATTTGCTGATTAATCTTTGCAACATGCGGAACTGCTACAATCAGCTCATTTCTGAATATATCAATAGCAGTAAATGGGTTAGTGCGCGTTGTACGTAGCAGGTTCTCCAATGCACTTGTCTCATCAATATTGTTTATCCAATGTTTTATCGCCAATTTCGGTAATGATACTACTTCTGTTAGCTCTAAAAAAATCAACTATCTCCAAATTTTTGTTTTTTTTGGACTTGGTTGATAGTTCTCAGTCCGAAAAATGATCCAACAGTTATGATGTTGTCGAATTTGAAAGTATTTGCAACAGTGCTGTGTTAATATAAAAATTTGACGTTTTGTACTTCTCTTTTTGTAAGAGCCCATCAGTTACAAGTGTTTCAAGATATTTAGATGCTGTGGGTCTACTGATATTCAAATCTCGCTCAATGTATTCAATTTTAGTGTATGGGTGACAAAAAAGATTGTTGATGAGATCCTGACTGTAAAATGTGGGATGATTATTCCGAATCTGATGCTTATAATCCAGAAGGGCTTTACGAATTCTTCCGACTATATCGATCGTATTTTTTGCAGTACTCTCAATGCATTCCAGCATATACAGTGTCCACTCCTCCCATGCGTTATCGGTACGAACCTTCTGGAGCAGCCGGTAGTAATCAGTTTTTGTATTCACAATGTGGCGGCTCAGGTATAATACTGGAATATTGAGCAGGTGTTTCAGTGTCAGGTATAGAACATTGATGATTCTTCCGGTTCTGCCGTTACCATCATAAAACGGATGAATGCTTTCAAATTGATAATGAATCAAGGCCATTTTTACAAGTGGATCTGCATCATATACATCGTCAACATTTATGAACGTTTCCAGGTTCGCCATAAGTCTTACGATATCATCATTATTCTGTGGAGGAGTGTAAATTGTTTCTCCAGTTTGCTGGTTTTTAAGTTCTGTTCCCGGCAATTTTCTGAAACCTGCTTTGTTTTTCTCCAGAATTTCCTGTATCGCAAGTATTTGTGCTGTTGCAAGAATTCCGCTGGTTTTGATTAAACCAAATCCTGTTTTAAGTGCTTGTGCATAATCACGAACTTCTTTTGCAGCAGAATTGAGGGTACTTTCAGGGAACAACTCCTGTTGAAAAATCTCATCGTGGGTGGTAATGATATTTTCAATCGCTGAACTGTCTTTAGCTTCCTGCAGCGCCAGGGTATTAATAAGTATTTCCTGGTTTGGTATCGTTTCACTAATACCTTTTAATTCTGCCAGAAAACGGTGTGCAATAGCACATTTTTTCAGAATCGCTTTAGTTTCAAGGTCTGCTTTTGGTGGCAATGGTTCGAGCATATTACTCATAGTTTATCCAATGATGTGTAAAAAATAATGATTTTTTTTTACATTTCCTAGCTAATGTGTAAAAAAAAACGGTTTTTTTTTACACATATTAACAAAATGAGAATTAATTAGAGCAACTTTCACTGTTCTTGTGTTTTTAAGCTACCATCTTCCCATACTGTTGTGGTACTAATGCTTTCCAGCCATAGGTGTCAAATGGTTGTTTCGGATCTAAGTGCGCCACAGAGTAGACCCAGTTTTCACCCTGCTCGATTATTACTCCACCGGTAATTTTGCCACCAAACCGTTCACGCTGCTCACTTATATACTCTAATAATGCATTATGCTTGGCCACCATTTCAGGATCTGAATTGAGCGTTTTTGTATCAAACAATCCGATGGTATCATCTGCAAAACGGATAACAAAATCAACATAAAAGAGCCTGTCTTTGCCTTGGCCGTTTTTATAGGCTATTGAAAAATGTTCCATTCCGGAATCGCCGTTTTTATACCAGTGGTTGATATATTGCCGGTGTTCTTCAAGAAATGCAATGAACTTTCGTTCCGGGGTACTTGCGTCACGGGCATTACAGAATGGAATGAGACTGTGCACTTCCGCAGGTTCAATTTTGTAAAATTCTTCATTGTATGCCCGTTCCAGAGGCCAGTTCCATTCGGCTGTTTCTATTTCCGGCTGTCTGATTTCACGCTTCTTTCTGACAATTTTTTCATATTCGTGTAACACTTTGTTAAGCACGAAATCCTGCCAGAACCGCTTGTTGCCTTCAAAACCGATTACTTTTAAGGCATCCGGAGTTTCGGGAATACCAAAGTACTCTTCAAGAAACAAAATGAGATTCTGTTTAATTATTGGAGCACTATCAACTTTTTCGTAAGGTCCACAGAGTGTATGAGTGAATTTATTAACAATTGTAGTCAGTTCCAGTGTCGTTTTTGCATAACGGATGCGGTTTTTTTCCTGTACTATGAGTTGCCTTCCGGCGACAACCATATCCTGATCAATCAAAACATCCTTTGGAATTTCTACCTCAATTTTTTGAGGCTGAAGTGTTAACTGAATGCTCCAGGTGAATTTATTCTTTTCAAACCGTTCATCCTGTGATGGTTCATCAATGAAATCAAGGAGACCTTCGTGCTTTGCAGCTTCACGGATAGCACTTCTGAGAACGGTGCTGCGCAGACGCATACGCTCCGGGCGAGTGTTAAGGTGTTCTTTTGCAAGGATAAGATCACTGATATGATCGGGTGGGGGAGCGGTGTCCTTTTCATCATCACCAAAAAGATCGAGTTTACCGGAGTCTTTTTCCTCTGGCTTCGCATCAATTCTTCGCTCTTTTACTTCAGTAAATACTGGCAGTTTCTCTCTGAGCAACTCCTCAACATCCTCCTGTTTCTCTTCCCAGACAAGCCCATATTTCTTGCGGGTGTTGAGCAGGCCGATAAGTGCGGATTTTTCATCGGCGGTGAGACTGTCGAGCGCTTTTATCTTTTGTGAAAGTTCGTTTTTTTCGATAGTACTGCTCATCGGGAGCCCCCGGTGAGATGAAGAACGTAGTGAAAACTGAAATGCATAGTATCCCTGAGTGATTGAAATTGAGACTGTTGTGTATTTCCCGTTTCCAATCCGCATCCGCTCAGATTTGAGTGGTCTGGATGAGTGTAAAAGGGAAAATCAGTATAGAATTTCAAAATAAAAGGTTTTTGGATTTTTTGGAAGAGTTTTATTACTGTTTTTGGAGAATTGTGGTTGAAAAATCAAACAAATAATGAAAAAAGGTGCGAAACATTGGTATCTACTGCACTGTAAATTACAAAACTTGTAGAAAACTGCTCATAACCCCTGATTAGACTGTCACGGAATTCGAAAACATTCATGATGTAATGAGATCCTGTAGTTCATGGAATTTAAATATGTGATGTAGCCGGGGGGAAAACAATCTGTTTTTAGCGGAATTTGTCGGTTATTGTAAACTCCCCTTCTCTGGTAAGAGCTGGTCTTTACTCCGGCATTGTGAGGAATCAGTATTTTTAGGTAGGTGCTATTGTAGTAAAAAAGTAACCCTGGGTACTGTTACATTAGTACCCCTATCCCATCCTTTCCCCGTTAACGGGGGAAGGTGCCGAAGGCGGATGGGGGAATGCGTAACAAGAGGGTACAAGAGTGTTTTTGGGAACATTTTTCTACTACAATAATTAAAGGGCCAACAGCCCATTTTCGTAATAACCTGCAATCCACTCTGAATTGGATATTGCAAGATATCTCCAGAATATTTGAATAGTAACAATAAAATACATTCTCCTCAATTTTTTCCCACAATAAGACGGTGTCAAGTGTGTTCTATGATCAGGTTTACGGTGGAGGGAAATGGGTAACTCGCGTTTGCTTCCTTCCTAGTAATCGGGGGAAGGGCCAGGGATAGCGGGTGCGAGCTGTTTGAGTTCCTCATTCATAATTTATAATTTATAATTTATAATTAAACTCTTCACAGCAAAAAGATCCATTCAAGAATTTTGTGTTTACTATTATCTGTATGTATATTAAAAAAAATTCCCTTTCGCGGTTATTATTGTGAAAACCGGTTAAATAAAAATGGAAATTTGGCGCAATAAAGATTATTTTAAATAAGTTACACAGAAAATAGTGAACAGGTATAACATTAAAGGCCACAAAATATCTCCATCAGGTTTTACCGGATAATCAAAATACCGGGCGGTTGGCTGATCAACACACCTCTTTGCAGCAGATAGGGAAAAAAAACTGTCTGGTGTGATACAATTTAAGCGCTAAAGGAATTCTGAAGATCCAGGGAGTATATTATTGAGAAATATACTGGTAGCTAAAACGGACATTATCCGGGATAAACTCCAGCGTTTATTTTTGATTGAAAGGCTGCTGGATGCACAACTCTAAACATTGTGTGAGTGTGAACAGACTGAAGGCTGGTCGAATGTGAAAAAAAAATTGGTAAGTCAGGTAAAAACCTGATACAATTGCTTGATGTTGATCATTTTCATAAAAAATTAGTAAAATGTAAGAGTTTGTCTAAAACATATATTTTAGTATATTAATTTAAATGTCTGAAATGTACACTGGATACTATGTATTAAAAAATCAATCCTGTATACATTAAGGAATACTTACGTAATATCAAACTGATCAGGGGAAAGCCGATGGAACAAAAAATCCAGGAACTTACCGGGAAAATATATCAGGAAGGTGTGCAGAAAGGTGAAGAGCGGGCTCGTCAGATAATTGCGGAGGCGGAAAGTAAAGCCGCTGCTATTATGGTCGATGCGAAAGCTCAGGCTGAAAAGGTCATTGCTGATGCACAGAAACAAGCCGGTGAGATCAAAAGAAATCTTGAATCTGAATTGAAACTCTCCGGTACTCAGGCTATCTCTGCGATCAAGCAGCAGATTACCAATACAATAACTGCGAAAGTTGTTGAAGGGGCGATTACATCATCCCTGTCAGATCCTTCTACCATAAAAGAACTTGTCTCGACAGTTGTACAGAACTGGAAAGTATCCTCGGGAGAGGTTCCATCACTGGAGGCACTTCTTCCCGCCTCAAAACAGAATGAACTTCATGACGCTTTTAAAAGGGGCGTATCGGATCTCCTTAAAAAAGGAGTTCAGCTGTCATTCTCCAATAATGTAAAAGCGGGTTTCAAAATCGGTCCGGTTGATGGTACTTATCGGATCAGTCTTACCGATGAGGATTTTCAGGAGTTTTTCAAGGAATACTTACGTACAAGAACCCGTTCCTATCTTTTTGGTGAATAATTATGGGTCAGAACTATTACTATCTGGTAGCAGGCCTTCCGGATTTAGTCCTTGATGATGGAAAACTTGCAGTTACCTTTGATGCGCTGGTTCAGGAAGTCGGTGAGCAGATTGACTCATCAGATCATGAGCTTTTGAACCTGCTGCGGTATCCTTTTGATAACAAAAACCTGGTGAGTATCCTTGAGAATAATGAGGGTCGGTTTGATACAAAAGGAAGTCTTTCCAGGGAAGAATTGGTCGAGGGCATTAAAAACCCCGATATCTTTCCCGGGTATATGCAGGAGTTTATTGAGGCGTACAACGAAGGAAGGGCGGTATATCCTGGTCTTGTCAACGAAGATCAACTGACCTGGTTGTTTTATGATGAAGCACTGGGAAACGGTAACCAGTTTATTGCTGAATGGTTTACGTTTGAGCGGGATCTGAGAAACGTGATTGCGGGGATAAACTACCGTAAGCAGTTTGAGCATGTGGAAGCGCTTGGCACAGATCGCGACAAGCCGCTCAATGCGATAGTGATTGGTCGAAATGAGGTCGCAGAAGCGATTCTTCGGTCAAATGCACCGGATTTCGGGCTTGCCGGTTCGATTCCCTGGCTGGATCAGGTGCTTGCTGCATCAAAGGGTTCATCTGTCGACTTTGAAAAAGCAATCGATACCCTTCGGTGGAACATACTCAACGATCTTACCTGTTTCTCATATTTTTCTATCGAAACGATACTTGCGCTTGTAGTAAAAATCGTAATGGTCGAGCGGTGGAAGAGTCTTGATCCTGAAGTCGGTAAAGAGCGTCTTGATCTTCTTGTAAAAGAGTTGTGTTCGGGATTTGCCATTCCGAAAGGTTTTTGATTCTAAGGTGAAACCGGAGGAATATCCAATAAATAAGGGGTATTCGACTGAAATTTTTAGAAAACAGATTTACTGAAAGTATAAAATAGTGGAGGAATACAGATGAGCACCAGGGGTAAAGTGGTCGGTGTTGTCGCCAATCTGGTCACGATCGAGGTTGACGGCCCGGTGGCACAGAACGAGATTTGCTATATCACACTGAAAGGTACCCGTCTGATGGCGGAGGTGATCAAAATCACCGGCAAATTCGCGTATGTTCAGGTCTTTGAAAGTACCCGCGGACTGTTTGTTGGATGTGAAGCAGAGTTTACCGGAAGACTCCTGGAGGTAACGCTCGGGCCCGGAATGCTTTCCAAAAACTATGATGGACTCCAGAACGATCTGGATAAAATGGAGGGTGTTTTCCTCAAACGGGGTGAATATACTTTTCCTCTTGAAGAAGATAAAAAGTGGCATTTCACTCCTCTGGCAAAACCGGGAAGTGAGGTTGTCGCCGGAGACTGGATCGGTAATGTCAAAGAAGGGTGGATTGACCATAAAATAATGGTGCCATTTGATTTTCAGGGTACTGGTACGATCAAATCCGTTGTGTCTGAAGGGGACTATACAGTTAAAGATACCGTCGCCGTGATTACATCTGCAGATGGAACAGAACGGAACTGCAGTATGATGATGCGGTGGCCGGTAAAGGTGGATGTCAAGTGTTATAAAAACAAGCCCCGTCCTTTCAAAATCATGGAAACAGGAATTCGCACTATTGACACAATGAATCCAATCGCCGAGGGTGGAACAGGATTTATACCGGGGCCATTCGGTTGTGGAAAAACAGTGTTGCAGCATGCATTGTCCAAAAATGCTGATGCGGACCTCATTATTATTGTTGCCTGTGGTGAGCGTGCCAATGAGGTCGTGGAAATCTTTACAGAGTTCCCGGAACTTGATGATCCACGCACCGGCCGTAAACTGATGGAACGAACAATTATTATCTGTAATACATCAAACATGCCTGTTGCTGCCCGTGAAGCCAGTGTTTACACTGGTATGACCATTGCCGAATATTACAGAACAATGGGACTCAAAGTGTTGCTGCTTGCAGATTCAACATCACGATGGGCACAGGCATTGCGTGAAATGTCAAACCGTATGGAAGAGCTTCCCGGGCCGGATGCATTTCCGATGGACCTTCCGGCAATTATTTCGAGTTTTTATTCACGGTCTGGATTTGTCAATCTCAGAAACGGAAAGACCGGTTCCATCACTTTCATCGGTACCGTGAGCCCTGCGGGAGGAAACCTCAAAGAACCTGTTACCGAATCGACCAAAAAATCAGCGCGCTGTTTTTACGCCCTCTCGCAGAATCGTGCTGACAGTAAACGGTATCCGGCTGTTGATCCGATCGACAGTTATTCAAAATATCTGGAATATCCCGAGATCGCAGAGTATCTGGACAAAACAATCGGTGATGGCTGGGTGGCTGACATTATGAAACTCAAGGATATGCTTCTGCGTGGAAAAGAAGCGCGGGATCAGATCAATATTCTTGGTGATGATGGTGTTCCGGTTTCTTATCATATCCTTTTTAATAAAGCTGAAATTATCGATTTTGTTATCCTTCAGCAGGACGCATTCGATCATGTAGATGCATCAACTCCTATGGAGCGTCAAAAATATATGGTCAATAAAGTTCTTGATATATGTAATGCCGATTTTAACTTTGAGGGATTCCAGGAGATTGGTGCTTATTTCAAGAGGGTAATTAACCTCCTGAAACAGATGAATTATCAGCAGTTCCAGAATGAACAGTTCAAGAAAATCGAAGAAGAACTTGAGCTTTCCATTGCAGAAAAAAGAGTTTCGGACCTTCAACCTCTGGCCGCAGTATAGGAGTTTGCATTGATGAAAACCAAGGCATTTCAGAAGATTTATACACATATTGAAAATGTTACAAAAGCTACCTGCACCATTGAAGCAGAGGGTGTTACCAATGAAGAGATGGCGATTGTTGACAATCGTCCTGCCCAGGTTGTAAAGATCGCCGGGAAAATGGTGACATTACAGATTTTCCCCGGTACACAGGGTATTGCAACCGACGCGGAAGTTGTTTTTCTGGGTAAACCGCCAACACTGAAGGTTTCTGAAGAACTTAAGGGTCGGTTTTTTAATGCTTATGGTCAGCCGATTGACGGCGGACCGGAAGTCGATGGTAAAGAGGTGGAGATCGGGGGACCATCAGTGAACCCGGTACGACGAAGACAACCATCAGAACTAATTGCTACTGGTATTGCTGGTATCGATCTTAACAATACGCTTGTTACCGGACAGAAGATACCGTTCTTTGCTGATCCGGATCAGCCGTTCAATCAGGTTATGGCGACGGTGGCGCTTCGTGCGAAAGCTGATGTTATCGTTCTTGGTGGTATGGGAATGAGCAATGATGACTATCTTTACTACAAGACACTGTTTGATAACGCCGGTGCGTTAGATCGTATTGTAGCGTTTGTAAATACTACCGAAAACCCTCCGGTCGAGCGTCTTCTGGTGCCGGATATGGCTCTGACCACTGCGGAATATTTTGCGGTTGAACACAAAATGAAGGTGCTCTGTCTTCTCACCGACATGACACTCTACGCCGATGCGCTCTCTATCGTGTCAAACCGTATGGATCAGATCCCATCAAAGGATTCGATGCCGGGATCGCTCTACAGTGATCTGGCGAAAATTTACGAGAAAGCCGCGCAGTTCCCTGAGGGTGGATCGATTACGATCATTGCGGTTACAACACTTTCTGGTGGAGATATCACCCATGCGATTCCCGATAACACAGGGTACATTACTGAGGGACAGTTGTATCTGCGTCGTGATACCGATATTGCAAAAGTAATTGTGGATCCATTCCGCAGTCTCTCCCGACTTAAGCAGCTTGTGATTGGAAAGAAAACCCGTAAGGATCATCCGCAGGTGATGAACGCTGCGGTCCGATTGTACGCTGATGCTGCCGGTGCGAAAACAAAACTTGACAACGGATTCGATCTGACTGAGTATGATCGTCGTACGATCGAATTTGCTCAAGAATATTCACGTGAGTTACTTGCGATCGATATCAATATCGATGTGGATACGATGCTTGACACCGGCTGGAAGCTGTTTGGTAAATATTTCACTCGTGATGAGGTCGGAATCAAGCAGGATATCATGGATTTGTACTGGGCTGGTAAAGCTAGTTAATAGTGGTAATTTTAATGTACCAGTTAATGAGGTAATGCATGGCAATTAACTTTCAATACAATAAGACCTATATGCAGCAGTTGAATAAAGGGTTGAAAGTGCGTGAGAACGCGCTGCCGACACTGATATCCAAAGAGTCTGCCCTGCGGGTAGAGGTCAAGAAAGCACGTGAGCAGACCGGTGCTATAGAGCAGGAACTCAAAAATCAATTTGCCGCTCTTAACGATATGCAGCGTTTGTGGGGTGAGATTCCACCGGGGTTGATTACTGTTTCTGATGTCAATATCACCATCAAAAAAATTGCTGGGGTAAAAACTCCCATACTTGAGAATGTTGCATTTGCTGTGCAACGCTACAGCCTTTTTTCCTCGCCTGCATGGATTCCATCTGGTGTTGAAATATTAAAGGCTCTGGCAAGTCTTAAGATCAAACTTGAGCTTGCCAGGAAAAAGGTGGAGATTCTGGAATACGCCCGAAAAAAGACAACTCAGAAGGTAAATCTGTACGAGAAAGTACAGATCCCGGAATATAAAGAGGCGCTCCGGAAAATAAAAAGGTTTCTCGAGGATGAGGAAAACCTCAGCAAATCATCACAGAAAATATTAAAGGCAAAAATAGCAATGGCGGAGGCGAGTTAAGTTATGGTTGTTCCAATGAAACGCCTGGAGCTTCTGCTCTATCATAAAGAACGGGATCAGTTTTTAGATTCGCTGCGGTCTCTGGGTGTGGTGCATATTGTGCAGAGTGAAGAATCGGCTGATACCAATCAGAATCAGCAGCTCCAGAATCTGATTCGCAGATGTGAAAAGGTTATTACGGGTCTCAGAAAGATCGCGGCTGTTGAAGGTGATTCTCATACTGGTGCTTCTCAAAAGGTACCTGAAGAGATAATTGAGGAGTACGAAGCTTTCGAAGCTGAGAACGAAAAACTGTCTCAGGAATTACTTACACTCAGTAAGGATTATGCGCAACTGGAACCATGGGGATCATTTGATCCATCGGTGATAAAAAAACTCGGAGATTCTGGTGTCGCTGTTCGTTTCTATGTAATGTCAAAAAAGAAATTTGAAGAATTAGATACCTCGAAGCTCACCGTGATAAAGATTAACGAAAGAGAGAGTGGCGTTAATTTCGTCGTGATTGACTATGGAGCGGTGTCAACGATATCGGTAGATGAAGTAAGGCTTCCACAGGAATCTCTTGACCAGTTGAACAACCGGATCACTGAACTTAAAGGTCGGCAGATTGTCATTGCGAAGACGCAGGCTGCGATGGTAAGTGTTCTTCCGCAGCTTGAGGCATTTCGCAACGAAAAGGAAAACGAGTTACGCTATGAGCGTGCGCGTTTATCGATGGCTGCTCATGCTGAAGGAAAGTTATTGCATCTTTCCGGATGGTTTCCGGCTGGGAAAAAACAGGCTGTCGAGCAATTTACAAGCAAATATGCGGCATATTATACTGTTCGTGATCCACTGCCCGATGAAGATGTGCCGGTTAAATTGAAAAACTCTGCTTTTGCGAAGTTATTTGAACCGATTACCGGATTGTATTCATTGCCACATTTTACAGAACTTGATACAACACCATTCATGGCTCCATTTTTCTCGATTTTCTTTGGCTTGTGTCTCGGTGATCTTGGATATGGGTTGATCGTACTGATTGCTTCATTAGTGCTGTTGTTTAAAGTGGGTCCGAAGATGAAGCCATTTGCAATGCTTGGGATGGTACTGGGAAGTTCTACGGTTATTAGTGGGGTATTGTTGAACAGCTTTTTTGGACAGGCAATATTTGGCGGGCCGGGAGTTGAGAGCGCCTTTATCTCTTCAGGTGTTCAGATTTTCTCTCCCCTGGCATCAACGGTTTCCGAAAAAGGTCAGGTTTTTCCTGCAATGTCGCTTGCTCTTGTACTTGGATTTGTACAGATAATTTTCGGGATGGTACTGCAGGCTTTTATCCGTGCAGTAAATGGCGGTCTGTTAGCAGGGATACAGCCGGTTGCATCAATTATGATGATAATTGGTTCATTAGTGCTTGCAGCACATTCAAATTTTCTCAATCTTGGCATAGGAGAATTTACTGTCGGCCCTGTTCTGGTTGGCAGGATGCTTCTTGCAGTACCGCTGATCGTCGCGAAGGTGTTAACCTGGGGAGGATTAGTTCTGTTCTTTTTCTTTAATAATGTCGATAAAAAGTTTTTTATCCGTCCTGCGAGAGGCCTCTGGGAATTTTATCAGTTTGTAACAGGTATTCTTGGTGATGTGTTGTCATATCTGAGGTTGTTTGCACTTGGACTTGCCGGTGGTCTTCTGGGAGCCGCGTTCAACCAGATTGCATTCATGTTTGTAACTAGTCCGGATGGGACGGTTAATTATGCGTCTGCGGGGATTATCGGGACCGTGGCTGTGCTGGTGATAGGTCATACTTTGAATATCGCACTTTCATTAATTGGATCTTTTGTGCATCCTTTGAGGCTGACATTTGTTGAGTTCTACAAAAATATCGGATTTAAAGGTGGTAGTAAACCTTTTCTACCATTTTCTACGGTGAAGTGACATTGTAATTAACATTTTGTGTGGGCATATACCTCAACCGGGTAAAGGTGGTTTATACTGCAATTTAAACACAAAACACCGTGATCGGTCGGGAGTTTGTTTGTCAACACAGGTAAACTAATAACAATCAAAATTTTCAGGAGGTTTTTTAATGGCTTATTTTCTGGCATTGCTGGGAATGGGGTTGATGGTGGGATTGTCGGGAGCGGGGTCAGCAATCGGGCTTGTTATCGGCGGTTCATCGGTGCTTGGTATGATGAAGAAAAAACCTGAGGCGTTTGGAAGTGGCCTTGTGCTATCCGGGTTGCCAGCCACACAGGGTCTGTATGGTTTTGTTGCATTTATCATGTATAACGGGCTTGTTACCCCTCAAATTACACTTTTCCAGGGATGTGTTGTTCTTGGTGCCGGCCTTGCAGTTGCACTTGCTTGTTTTATCTCTGCGATTTATCAGGGAAAAGTGTGCGCCAATGGTATTGCGGCGATAGGGCAGGGACACAATGTTTTCGGTAATACGATGGTCCTCGCTGCATTTCCGGAATTTTATGCGATTCTTTCGCTTGTTGCGGCAATTCTTATGCAGGGATTGATGAGAATTTAAGATAGTAACGGTCTCATAATTATCGGCAAAGTAGTTATCGGGGGCGCTGTCGGTATAGGAATCGGGATCGATTCTAAATTACAGTGATTTTCAATACCGACCCCGAAATGAAAACATATGCATTGTATTATGAGACAGTTAATAAATCATCAGTAATTTTGAGATATTTTTGAGCGGAGGTTGAAAGAACTTCCGCTCTTTTTTTATTCTATTCTCTGCCGTGTTCGAAAAATACCAGATACAGATGAAAATGTTACAGCCGCAATAACCAGTGTACCGCCTGCGATTGTTTTTATACCGGGCTTTTCGCCTAAAACGATAAAAACCCAGATCGGATTAAAAACCGGTTCTATGACCGCAATGAGGTTAGCCTGAACTGCGGTGACCCGTTTAATCGCAATTGAAAAGAGAATCGCCGCAATACCAATCTGCACAATTCCCAGTGCCGCGACTGCCCCGATTGATCTCAAGGTCACTTCCGGCATCGGAAGGAAGATGCAGACAATAAGGAAATAGTAACATTGTTGCGCTGTTTGCGATTGCGGCAGTGATCTGGGGAGCAGACCAGGTTATCCTGGGTGTACGTAAAAAAAGAACGATAACAATTGACGCTATAAGACTGCGTGAACCCGCAATGGTAATGGGGTTCCAGTCAACAGCTTTGATAAATAACCCTGCCAGACTCCAGAGGAATGCAGTCGCAACCATGGTAAGGATACCCGCTTGTTTATTTAACATAGTAGTAATGAGATTATACTTTCCGGGATTGGACGTGTGCAATTTTTGTGTGAGTGGCATGAAGAATTGCGAACACCAGGATTGCGGGTACCAGTGTAAATAATCGATGTGCAAGACAAGTGCAAAGCTAAAAATGAATATTCGAAACGCGTGTTCAAGGATAAGAAGTATGTTCGGTACACCGATATCAAATCTGAGTGCAATGGCTGAAAATACTACTATAATGAAACTGAATCTGGTTATGAAAGATATGTTATAATTGGGTGTAAAAGGCGTTGTTACATCACAATATAGATATCAAATCCACATAAAGTAATTGAAAGATACCCGAATTTCGTACATGGCTTGTGTACGAAAAAAGCATTTTCATCTTTTATAATAAATTCAAACTGGATTGCCTGTCGTTATATTAGGGATTGGCGTGAAGTTTTATCACGAACATTTCGATCAGGGATTGGATTTGTTTTTTTAGTTTAATTATACTGAAGGGGGATTGTGATTATGGTTAAAAAGCATCCGATATTAATGGTGCTTGCTCTGAGCTGTATCGCTGGTACTGCGTGGAGTCAGGTTGAATTAAAGGGTACAGTAAAAGATGGCAGTGGAAAAGCTATTGAGGGTGTAATAGTCGGCATAACAAAAGATAAAATAAAAGACACCACTGACTCCAAGGGTGAATTCAATATTACCGATATTACTACCGCAATTAAAACCGTTCACAATCTTGACTTAAAAAAGGTTAGTTTCAATATCAATGGGCAGAAGGTTTATTTCTCGCTGCCTTCCCAAACAAAAAATGTATCACTTGATATCATTTCTGCTAATGGTCAGAAAGCTTTTGCAACATCTATTGATAATAGTATTCGGAGTAATATCGAGATTCCTCAACTTAAATCCGGCATATATTTACTGAAGCTAAAAGCTGGTTCGCAGCAGCTGGTTCAAAAAATAATTACTACAGGCGAGCAGCTCATTTTCAGTGACGTTGCATCATCTGTAAATGGTTCAGAAAGCGGTTTGCGACTGGCCAGTTCCGCTAATGTCGATACAATTGTAGCGACAAAAAGCGGTTATATTACCAAAAAAGTTCCGGTTGATTCTTACAAAAAGAGTGGTATAGCAATTGTTCTTGAGCTTGATAACGGACCTGTCGTATGCGAACTACCAAAGCTGCCGGAACCATCAGCTTTGCCAATAAATGAAAAATTCCCGGATCCCTTTACCTTCTTTGATGGAACCAAAATGACTAAAAAATCACAATGGGACTGTCGGCGCAAGGAAATCCTGGCAATGGCTTCCAAGTATCTGTATGGGCCTCATCCGGATAAACCGGATGAAGTTACCGGAACAGTCAGTGGAGGGACTGTTAATATTAATTGTAAGGTAGGTTCTAAGACAGCGAGTTTTTCGGCCTCTATCAAAGGTTCCGGTGATTTACCAATCTGCCTTGAATTGACTGGTGGTATTTTTCCTAAAAACCACAAGACATTGACTTTGGGAAGTGGCAATGAGAATAAAATTAAAACTCTATATGGTATATCTGAAATAAATCACCTTTTAGCGGATGCCTGGATGGTGGATAGAGTTATGGATGTACTGGAGTTGAACCCAAGCAGTGGGCATGATCCAAAAAAATTAATGGTATCCGGGTGTTCTGGTTGTGGAAAAGCGGCTTTTACAGTCGGGCTTTTTAGTCGCATTCCATTAACCGTTGTAGTTGAATCGGGTGGAGGGGGTATTGCAAATATGCGTATGACTCACTGGATGACATATGGCGGTGGAAAAAGTAGCTATAATTGTAAATGGAATGGGAACACCGACTGGCCACAGACGATGGATGACCTTGAAAACTCCGGTGCATGTGGACCGTGGTACGCTTCAACTGCTGATTGGGTACGAAAGAAGAATGAAAATGTAAATAAGTTGCCATTTGATACACATCTGCTTCTGGCCTCTTTTGCTCCACGGTATTTGTGCAGTGTTACAAATCAGCACGGTAGGGATGAGTGGTGTCACCTTTCAGGTACAGCAGAAATAATGTCTGGTTGGGCTGCAAAACCGGTGTTTAAGGCTCTCGGTATTCCGGAGCGGATGGGTTGCCTTATGTATACTGAAGGTTCGGCACCTGGTCATTGTGGTAGTCCTGGATCCGCAACTTCCCTTGCAGGAGAATTCTTTAAAAGAGTTTTCGAGGGAGATGAGAGTGCAAAGACTGATGTTTGTGATGGAATTAAGGATGAAAATCTGCAGCTTTCATTCGATAAGTGGAAAGATATGTGGATTGACTGGGATATGGAAACAGAACTCGAATAGAACAAACGATATTACAAAACATTAAGAGCTGAAACAGAAATGGTTCAGCTTTTTTTTTGCGCAGATTCATGAAATATTAAAACTATTTATCAGCTTCTTCTATACGAATAAATTTGCCCTGCGTTGCTTTAAAAAAACATTACAAAAATGCAGATTTGTGATGGTGATCACAGACATACCATATAAATGGATTTATTTTATCAGAAGAAATTAACAATTATATTGTAGTGAACTTTATCCATCAGGGTATCACTCAGTATTTTCGTGCAGTTTGTTTGAATTGCACTGAGAATTAATTTTTATTGTAACCCTTAATTTCATCATTTGGAGGAACCTGTTTCTATGAAAAAGAGAGTGTGTCATTACAAGGCTGTTTTAATATCAGTCATTCTCGGATCGTTGTTTTTCTTTTGTAATGTATTTGAGGATGTGGCTGCACCGGAAAAAACTGAAATTTCAGCAGTTTTTGAAGGCTCTGACGGTAAAATTTACGATGGCTATTTTGTTGATTCTGCAGGTAAAGAGATTGGTATTGGAGCGGCACTTTATCTCCCTGTCAATTTTGATTCAATCACCATCGAAGTTGTCGACAGTGGGATCACGGTAATTAATTCTACAGTCCGTAGATTTAACGATGATTATTTCAAGGATACAGTTTGGATAAGGCATACGTTCATGTACCCCGGATTAAAAAATGTTACGATTACCCCTTATGCCAGTCCGGAACGTTCACCCGTTACCTCCAGAATTGTAATTGAGGGTAGTGCTCAAAATACAGCACCACAATGGTCAGTAGATACTCTACGAAGGACTGTTAAGGTCGGAAATCCGCTTTACCAGTCACTTTCCGAGATTTGTGTGGATAGAGAATCGGACGAAATTACCTTTACTCTCGTTTCTGGAGCCCCGGCTAATGATACAATCGTTAACACTGTTTACCAGTTTATTCCGACTGAACAGGATGTTGGCGTTCAGGTTGCTCAGATTATTGCATCTGACCCCGTTGGAAATACTTCTTCCACTCTACCCGTAGTTATTACTATTCTGAGCAGTACAGGTGATCCTCAGCCGGAATATAGAGTAGTATACGATGGAAATGGGTACACCGATGGAACAGTTCCTGCCGATACAAACAAGTATACTTCATCCTCTACGGTAATAGTAAAAGACAACTCTGGACTTTTAATGAAAACAGGATCAACCTTTGCCGGATGGAATACTGCCGCTGATGGAAGCGGAACAAGCTACGTTGCGGGGGCTGTATTCAGTATGGGTAGTAAAGATGTAATTCTCTATGCCCAGTGGACACTGCCAACACCATTTAAGGTTACCTACAATGGCAACGCACATACTGCGGGGGCACCTCCTGTTGATAATAACCAGTATGAAACCGGAACGCTGGTTACGGTCAAAGGCAATACTGGAAATATGGTAAAAGTGGGATTTACTTTTGCTGGATGGAATACTGCAGCTGATGGCAGTGGAACAACTTATGCATCAGGGGTTACATTCCCGATGGGAATCGCAAATGTCACGTTGTATGCACAATGGACAACAATGCCAACATTTACGGTAACATATCATGGTAATGGCAACACCGGAGGCTCGGTTCCTTCAGATGCAAACAACTATATAACAGGTGCAGTTGTTACTGCAATGGAAAATGCAGGAGCTTTAGTAAAAGCGGAGGTAACGTTTATCGGATGGAATACAGCAGCTGATGGGAGCGGAACTTCGTATGCACCAGGTGCAACATTTCCGATGGGAAGTGTCAATGTCATGCTGTATGCACAATGGACATCCAGCCCAACGTATACGATTACTTATGATGGTAATGGAAACACTGGTGGTACTGTTCCTGTGGATGCAAATAGCTATCAAACAGCAGCGAATGTTACTGTGAAGGGAAATACCGGCTTGTTGGAAAAAACAGGAGCGACCTTTACAGGGTGGAATACTGCGGCCGATGGAAGCGGAACTCTTTATGCTGCAGGTGTGACATTCCCTATGGCTGATGCGAACGTAATTTTGTACGCACTATGGACAACCACACCGAGTTACACGATAACCTTTGACAGTAATGGTGGAAGCGGAACAATGGCTGCGCAATCAATCGTATCCGGCATGTCGGCGCCGTTAACAGCGAATGTGTTCACAAAATCCGGATCCGTTTTTGCCGGCTGGGTAACCACACCAGCTGGAACAACAGTGGAATATGCTGATATGTCAATTTACTCTATGGGCAACAATAACATCATTTTATATGCTCTCTGGAGCCAGAATCCCTCGTATAAGGTTACTTTTATCAGTAATGGCGGAACTGGTACCATGGCAGATCAGCCGATAGTATCTGGAATGACTGTGCCACTGGTAGCAAATACTTTTATAAAACCAGGCTCGACCTTTGCCGGCTGGGTAACTTCACAAACAGGAACAGCTGCTGAATATATAGACAAAGCGCCTTATACAATGGGTGCAAATGATGTGATCTTATATGCATTCTGGACCCAGAATCCTTCATATACAATAACGTTTGATAAAAATGGAGGTAATGGCACCATGGCAGCCCAGTCGATTGTATCTGGTCTGTCTGCACCATTAGCAGCAAATACATTTACGAATGCTGGATCGACTTTTGCCGGATGGAACACTGCTGCCGGTGGAAACGGGACATCGTATGCTGCTGGTGCTACATTTACAATGGGTGATGCGGATGTGACTTTGTATGCACAATGGAGAGCCGTTTGGACAGAGACTGACAGGTTCTCCGCAGGTGGAACACTATCAAATGTAATATTAGATCAGAATGAAAACATTTATTTTGTTCAGGCAATTGCAGATGAGCTTTTTGTTCAGAATATCACTACTAACGGGAGTGTTACGAATGTGGCATCATATCCAGGTTTTCCTATTAATGGAATTGCTTTGGATTTAGGTAATGATGGAAAGACAATATTTGTAGCTTGTCTTGATAAAATTGTTTCCTGGAACGGATCTTCGTGGACATTGGTAATTGATAATATGCAATGGAATTCTGTCGGTGGATTATCTATGAAAATCGGTTCTCAGAATCGACCGTATGTAAAGGCTATGGATGGAGAATTCAAAGTCCGTATACGACGATTGAACAATGGTAATTGGGATGATGTTGGAGGTGATGTGGATATTCCACAAAATCCTGGAGGTTCCGCTGCCAATAGTGCGTTCTGTCTTACGTCAACTCAGGCGGTATTCACGATTGGTCGGGATTTTAGTTCAGAGACTGGTCCGTCTATAGCCAACCTTTCAGGGACAGTGTGGAACTTTGTTGATCTTGATGGTCCAACTACAGCGGGTTGGCTTCACGTCATTGCTCATGGAAACAATGTATATGCCGGATTTACAGAACAAAATTCCGACAATCCATCAATCTACAGGTGGTCAAGTGGAAGCTGGACTAAATTACCATCAATGGCGAATTCAACGACAGCTTTGGGGGGGTTCAGTATGGCTTTTTCGCCATCCGGTGAATTATTTGCAGGGCATGTAGAAGGAGTAAGCGCTGTAGTAAAAAAATATAACGGTTCGACTTGGCAAAATGTGCATACTACATCAGGAGCAACTGCATTTACAGTTCCTGAAGAGAGTGGTATACAATTAGTTCCTACCTCAAATGCCTGCTATGCAATAATAAAAACAAATTCAGAGTGGATTATCTGGAAATTGGCGCTTAACTAAAATCGAAATGAAGCACTAACTAGTGCTTCATTTTCTCTTCACTTCATATTCTCTTCAACAGTGCATAACCCTGCTGAAACAAGAAGCAGCACCTTACAAATTCGTCAAAAATCTAAAAGCCGAAAAACATATTGTAAGTGTAACGGATTAATATTATATTTACGCGAATATTCCTTTCTCTGAATCGTTATCAGGTTAAGTGATTGGTATTTTTGGATCCTTCCAGTTTAAAGTATTCGAAAAAGCTGTTTTAACCATCGGTTCAGTAACGTTCAAACGAAAGCTGTTTCGTGATAATTGCGATCGATGGTCCTGCTGGTTCTGGAAAAAGCTCCACTGCGAAGGCTGTTGCTGCACACCTTGGGATAACCTACCTCGATACCGGTGCGATGTACCGGGTAATTACTCTGAAGTGCCTTAGGGCTGGAATACCTGTCACTGATGAGAAACGCCTCTCTGAGGTGTCAAACGGTACTATTATTGCATTCACCGGAATTCCACCCCAGGTTTCCGTCTGGATGGATGGGGAGGATGTTTCCAGTGCAATACGCAGTGATGAGGTCACGAAAAACGTTTCCGATTACTGCGCTCCAACGGTTGTAAGAGAAGCTCTTGTCAATCAGCAGCGCAGGATCGCTGAGGGTAGGTCTATTATATGCGAGGGGCGCGATATCGCGACGGTCGTTTTTCCGAAAGCCGAACTTAAAATCTATATGATTGCATCAGTTGAGGAGCGTGCAAAGCGTCGTCTTGAAGATTTTAAGAAGCTGGGTGTTGAAAAAAACGTCGAAGAACTGATGCGGGAGATTGAGATCCGGGATCAGAAAGATTCGTCACGGAAAAACAGTCCTCTTATGAAAGCTGATGATGCGATTATGCTGGATACTACCGGAATGACGCTTGATCAGCAGATAGAGTGGATTGTTGAGAAAGCACGTGCATTGCAGTAAATAAGGTACAATTCGTGTTTTATACGCCTTTTGTCCCGGGCGCGGGATCAGGGTGAGCGGTGGTAATGTTTTGTACAATTATTGCTTTAAGATAAATGGTATTAACAGTCCTTTTAATGATAATGGGACATTTATAAACAAAAGTATTAAACCTTAACCCAATTTACAGGAGTCCTAACACTATGTCAGATTCATCGGTCGAACAAAAAATAGCCCCGAAAGGTTATGATTCAACAGGAAATGAAATCGATCTTTCTGATTTTGAAGAAAGTTTTTACAAACCAGGCCAGGTGCAGGAGATTCTCAAGGAATACAATAAATCTCTTGAAGGCATCGAAGAAGGTCAGGTTGTACGCGGAAGGATTCTGCGAATCAATGATAAAGAAGTTATTGTCGATGTTAACTTCAAGTCTGAAGGTATTATCCCCATTTCAGAATTTAAAAATGTTCACGAGTTCAAGCCCGGTGATGAGATCGATGTGTTTCTCGAACAGGTCGAAGACAGTGAAGGACAGATAATTCTTTCGAAATCAAGAGCGGATTTTCTTAAAGTATGGGATCGTATTTATAAAGCATACGAAGACGTTGAAACCGTTGAGGGAAGACTTCTTCGCAGGATCAAAGGCGGAGTTGTTGTTGACCTTTTTGGTGTTGATGCGTTCCTTCCGGGATCACAGATCGATCTTCGTCAGATCCCCGATATGGATGCTATCATTGGACAGTCATTCCGGTTTCGCGTTATAAAAGTAAATAAAGCACGTCGAAATATCGTCGTGTCCCGCAGGGTCATTCTTGAAGAAGATCGTTCTCAGATGCGCGAGAAGATTCTTACGGAACTTGAAAAAGGACAGACACGTGAAGGTACTGTCAAGAATATCACCGATTTTGGTGCATTTATCGATCTTGGTGGTGTTGATGGCCTGCTTCATATTACCGATATGTCTTGGGGTCGTGTCAACCATCCATCAGAAATTGTTGCTATTGGTGACAAGCTCAATGTTAAAGTTCTCGATTTCAATGAAAACAAGGAACGTATATCTCTTGGTCTCAAGCAGCTCTCCGAACATCCCTGGAAAGGTATCGAGGAGAAATTTCCTGAAGGTGCACGGGTCAGAGGAAAGATCGTTTCGATCACCGATTACGGTGCGTTCATGGAACTTGAAAAAGGTATCGAGGGACTTATTCATATTTCAGAAATGTCATGGACACAGCACATCAAACATCCTTCAAAGATCGTTGGTATCGGCGATATCGTAGAGGCTGTTGTGCTTAAAATTGACAAGGAAAACCAGAAGATCTCTCTTGGATTCAAACAGCTCGAACCGGATCCGTGGGAAAAAGTTCCCAACGAATTCCCTCTTAACACGATTGTTAAGGGTAAAGTTCGTAACATCGCAGCTTTTGGCGCGTTCATCGAACTCAAGGAAGGTGTTGATGGTTTGATTCATATTTCCGATATGTCATGGACCCGCAAGATCAATCATCCCGGAGAAATGCTGAAAAAAGGCGACACTGTAGAAGTCAAGATCCTGGATATCGATCAGGAAAAACGTCGTATCTCTCTTGGAATCAAGCAGCTCACTGAAGATCCGTGGGATGATCTTGCAAAGGAATACCTTGTCGGGACTGAAATTGAAGGTTGTGAAATCGCACGTATCCTCGACAGAGGTGTTGTAGTTAATTTATCAAACAATATTGAAGGGTTCATCCCTCTGAATCAGCTCGGACAGGATGTAAATCAACCGTCAAAAATCTACAATGTCGGGGATAAGACTCCGGCAAAAGTAGTTGAGTTTGATCTCGAAGGAAGAAAAATTGTACTCAGTATCTCTGAATATTTCAAAGATAAAGAGGAGAGTCTCTGGGAAGAATATGTTCAGATGTTTCCGGTAAAAGCGGCAGATCCAAAACCATCAAAGGCGAAAGCCAGGAAAAATGATGAAGATGGTGAGGCTGGTGCTGAAGGCGCTGAAGGCGCTGATGCTTCCGGTTCAGAAGAATCTGAAGCACAGTCTGAATAATTCAGGTTCTTTACAATGTTTGAGATATAAAAGTGTGACGTCAAAAACGTCACACTTTTTTTATTCATATGTTTTAAAATTTGTAAAGCTTATCAAGAAGCATTGCAATCAGACCGGCAAACATCTCTACCTTGTAAAGGGATGCAATAGCAGCAAATGTTTTAGTGGATCTGTCCGACTTGATCAATTTGACAGATCGTATGATATGAATTGGCAGTGCACAGAAGAGGCATACAATAAGATAGACTTTGCCAAAATGATGTAGCCACACAGGTAAAAAAATAATTGAAAGGTATAGAACACTGCTTGAAATCAGGAAAAAGTGTAGCAGCCATCCTGGTAAAGAAGCGCTGGTGACTATTCCTGAAGCCATATCACCCTCTTTATCGTGCAGATCCTTTATTATTTCTCTGGGAAGGTTTAGTAAAAATGCAGACAGGGCAGGAATAATAAGGTGATTAAAGTCTGGTCCGTTGAATCCGCCATAGATCAGAGGATACGCAACAAGAATTCCCACCAGAATATTGCCTGTAAGAGGAGTACCCTTAAGGAAAAAAGCGTAAATAACAAGGAGTAGAATCGGGGTGAGTGTAGCGATCAGATGAATCTTTGAAACAAAGTATGAACTTGCGATTGCAATACCGCACAGGGATATTGCGTATATGATTGCGGATCTGGATGAAATTTCGCCTTTTGGAAGAGGACGCTCCGGATGGCTTATACGGTCGGTCTTTATATCAAGAATATCATTGATAACATTACCGAAACCGATTGCAGCCACCGCAGCCATTATCAGGAGCAGCAGGGTGTAGAGGTGAAAAGGTACACCGGATATCCAGAACCCCAGCATAACAGCACTCGCGGCCATCAGGGCGTTTTTGATCCTGATAATCTTCAAATAAGGGGAAATTGTTTTTATCATTTTATAGCGCTTGTGGTCTATGATATACATTAAATTCATTCCAATATAGTATTTTTAAACACTTGGACACTTTTTTATTTGGCTGATTAACACTATGTCTGAAAAAATTACTCATACAATTTCCGGTGATCATACATTTCTGGTAACAGAATCACACAGTGGAAAACGTCTGGATGTGTATCTCTCAGAAATGCTTCGGGAGATTTCACGCGCACAGATTCAGAAAATAATTGCCGCAGAGCAAGTTACAATAAATGGCACGCCCGTAAGGAAGAAGGTAACTGTTGCATTTAATGATGTGGTAGAGATCTCTTTTTGTGGCTTTAAACCTGTCGGGATTGCACCGGTTGCTCAGGAGATGCCCCTTGATATTCTCTTTGAAGATGAATTTTTAATTGCGGTAAACAAGCGTTGTGGTCTTGTGGTCCATCCTGGTTCCGGTGTACATGATGGGACACTGGTTAACGCGCTTGCGTATCATTGTAAAAATCTTTCTGATGGTTTTACCTGCGACAGGCCGGGAATCGTTCACCGACTGGATAAGGATACATCTGGAGTTATCATTGCAGCAAAAAACAATCAGGTTCACGAGCGGCTTGCTTTGGCGTTTATGAACAGAAAGGTGAGAAAAGAATATATCGGTTTTTGTGTTGGAAAGACATCTCAACAGCATGGAACAATTGATCTGCCTCTTGAGCGCAGCAGGCGGGAGCCTGTAAAACGCGCACCATCGGTTACCGGGAAGCCGTCTAAAACAGAGTATTTTGTTGTTGATCGTAGAGCCGGAATACTGGCCGCAAAGTTTTTGCTCCATACAGGCAGGACGCATCAGATCAGGGTACATTGCAGTGCTATGGGGTTTCCAATCATTTCTGATACCCTCTATGGTGGAGGAAAGGAGCGGGTAAATAAAATTGAGCCAATGGATCGTCCATTTGCGTACTCAATTTTCAAATGTTTCAATCGGCAGGCACTTCACGCATATTCTTTATCCCTGACGCATCCGGTAACAGGTGAGGAATTGTCAATTACAGCGCCACTTCCATCGGATTTCGAAGACGCTTGTATCCGTTTTGGTAACAGAACCCTTTTTACTGAGCAGGTTGATTGGTTTTAGATGTATTTATTACATTTTTAGTGACTAAGATATTGATCTGCGACGAAATAGGTGATACAATAAGGGGAAGCGTCCAGGCAATAACACTTATAAGTGGTGTATCCGAAATGAATACGCAATTTTTGTTATTTCCTTCTTTAGAAAACTATTTTCAATGAATTTAATTAAATTTATATTAATCCTAAAAATCACAGCAGGTGACGATGAAGAACCGCAAGATATTGATGCAGAAAGATTTGAAGTTATTGAAGGTTTTATCGATTGGTGATAAGACCGAAATAGCTGAAAATCTTTATATGCAATAGATTGCGCGTTATTCGCGTCAAGCTACTGCGGTTTTTAGGATAAACAGTCATATTAGAAAATCAGAGCTAAATAAAACGTTTAAGTAGAGGCTATATGGACTATTCTGGCAGTAAGTTCAGAAGTGTTGTGGCATTTCTTCTGTTCTGCAATGTTGTCGTTTTTGCTTCCAACGTTACCATTGATGCAGAAGCTACAGTTGCCACAGATATTTTCAACTCATTGAATTCGTTTCTTTTACATTACAATTCAAATACTGCTACGATGCCGGATACCGTCTTATTTAAGCATAATGATATTGATACATTTGAAATGTCATCGTACATTAATAATCGGGCGCCTTCAGGAGGGATACTGTTTATTGGTGAGTGTGATAATCCCGATTCGTTCCCCGTGATAAAGCATACTGGACAGGACTACTATAATTTTCTAATGGGTAAATTATCTTTTGAGAAGATACATTTTATTGGAAATACTTCATTCAAATCTGCCAGCACTGCCAATGTAGTAACGTTTCGAAGGTGTGTGATAAAAGATTATACTCAGTATTTCATCTCTCTGGAATCTTCCAGCCCTGTTCAAAATCTCTTTGAGAATTGTCTGTTTGTCAACAATAAATATGCCAGCGGTATAATTAAGTTTAATTCCTACGGAGCCGGGAAAAAGGTTGCTTTTGTTAATTGTACGTTTGATAACAATGCCAGGGTTTTTAATGCTGAAGCTACCAATCAGGATTCAGCGATCTTTTTCAGAAACACTATTTTCTCGGGTAATTCGACCTATTTCACAACAGCAAAAATGAAAAGCAATGCCACCTTCTGTTTAACATCCGAAAGTAGCTTGACAGGTTATGGCGAAGGATGTCAGAGTGGATCACCCCAGTTTGTGGTTGCAACCGGTCGGGTCAGGCCTTCAGACTGGAAGATCCCTTCCGGTTCTCCTGCTGCAAAGAATGGAATTGTGACCGGAGCACCAACTGTTGATATAGGAAACAGAGTCCGGTTATCGGCATCAAATGATATCGGTTGCTGGATTCCTGATCCTCCTGTTAAGCCCGAGATTACCGATGAACCGGATACCGTTGTTGTAAATGAGGATTCCACAGTATTTTTCAGTGTAACCGTTACAGGTGTGGAGCTTAAATATTCATGGTATAAATCCGGATCGAGCTCAAGTCTCAGCGATTCTTCGAAGCTCATTATCAAGGCTGCATCTGCTGACAGCGGGGCCGCTTATTTTTGTGTTGTTTCCAATGATGGCGGTACAGATTCCAGTAAGATTGCAATTCTCAATGTTCTGAAGAAGCCCGTAATAGCGAAGGATCTGTCTGATACTATAGTTACTGTAAATGATTCATTTTTTCTTTATGTAAAGGCATCCGGAAGTAATATTTCTTACCAGTGGTATCGAAATGGTACTGCGATTGCGGCAGCAATACAGGATACGCTGACCTTTAAGAGCATTAGTCTGGATAATAACGGTGATTCTATCCATTGTGTCGTACAAAATATTCTCGGAACATCGGTGAGCAGTAAGAAAATACTTTTGACAGTTAAGGATAATGAAGGCGCAAAAATAATAACTGAACCTCAGGAGTATTTGACAGCTACAATGGGGGATGCATTTTCCTTTTCCACAGAAGCGACCGGAAGCGGTCAGATAAAATATGTATGGTATAAAGATGGACTTGCAGCATCTGATAGTGTTGGTTCAGGAATGGTGTTTAACAAAACATCATCGGTGCTGGGTGATTCCGGAATGTATCGTTGTGTAGCAAGTAATGGATTCGGGATGGATACCACAGTTGCTGTAACAGTTAAAATTATGGATCCTTCCCAGCTCAGATGCCGCCTTCAATTGACTGGCGAATTTATTGATCGGGAACACGTTAAAATCGGCATTAAAAATTTAAAGACAATTACAGGAGTTATTCCCAATCCCAATGTGAACACTGTGTTTCTCTGGTGTGATACCAGCGATTATCCAGTCATGAAATCAAATAGTTCATTACAATTCGAAATCCCGATGTCTCGCTTTACGAAAGATCAGGATACCTTCGATACGTTGCTGGTATTGCAGAAACTGTCCGATAATTGTTATTTCAATTATTTCGTACCGGTACTGTCCTGGTTGAATCCTGACACTACTCTGGTTGGAGAAAAAGCTAACGGTACAGCCGTGAGTTCGTGCAGTCAGAAAAAAATAGCCAATCCGATTAAACTCGAATGCGCTTATGTCCCACTGAGTGATACTGTAAAAGTTAATTTTACGAATATACCCGTTGGCAGTGCACGCGATAGCATCCAATATCTCATTGTCAGGTATGGTAATGCAGCTATCGGATTTGTTAATGATACAATCCGTAAAGACAACTTTTTAACCGGTGATTCGGCAGGAAAGCTTTATGTCAATAGTGATTTTCTTAACGATCCTCAGGCAATTACTTTTAGTGTCTGGTTACGTGCAATACTTGGAAATGTCAGCGATACAGTAACAAAATCGTTAACGGTTGGTATTAAACGGCCCGGGAATAGCATCAGCAGCCACAACGTCGATACAGCATATGCAAACGCTGTAAAACTTGCCTGGACACTTTTGCCAACTGAAAGTATTGACAGTATTTGTATCTGGTATGGCAAAACTCAGATTCCTTTGAAATATAATCCGGATACGCTGCAATACCAGAGAGTGAAACTGGGGGGAGATGAAAGGACCTATCGTGTTACCAGTCTGGAATCAGGCACACTTTACTATTTTGCCGCTCAGATAAAAAAAGATGACCTCTGGTCATCCATTACAGTTACATCTTCAACCAGTTCCAAAACGTTGGCACCTATCGATACACAGAGAATTGCAAATACGATTAAAATTAATGGATTAAAATTCGATACCACTACAAACATGTTTGTTGTGCGGTGGACTGCCGATCGCAGTAGTATGGAATCCGGACCTGTTCAGGCAGCCATCTGTTTTTCTGTTGACAAATATCCTGAAGATGGTCCATCTGTCGGAGACACAATTATTGAAAACGTTAATTTTAACAGTGAAAACGTGACAAATATAAAATGGGATAAAAGTAAATCTTTTGGTAAAACGTATTTTGTTTCGATGTTTTTGAGAAAAGAAAATGCACTCTGGTCAGAATCATCTGAGGCCGCAAAATCGAAAATTCTTATCCCGTTTGCAAAGTGGGAAGATATCGCTTTTTTTGATCCCGACCAGGACAGTATATATGTGCTGAATCGGACGATTCTTGTCAGAAAGGGAAATAACTGGAATCTAACCAGTATTGTTTCCAAAGATCAGGTTTTACAGGATACTATTGCCGATAGCGGAAAAGGTTTTATAATAATCGGCACTCCATTCAGATTCAGGAATGCTGACAGGACTTCAGATATTGAAATCGGAGTCAGATATGGAAATATTCCCAATGGATACAGCAGTAAGGATCTCTATTTGTATGTGTACAAAAATAAGGGATGGCATGTAGTTCCCCGGATTGAAGTCGATTCTGAGTCCAGGATGGTTTTTTCGAGCTTTCCGTACGAAAGTGCTGATTTCAGAAAGAATATTCATGTACTTATGCTCGATACAGTTGCGCCTGAAGTCGAAATTGAATACGATGATGCTCCTGTTACCGCTGGCAAAGAGTTCATCTACAAGATAGTTGTCAAAGATAACATTTCCAATGCGTTATGTTCTCTAAAATGTGGACCAATAGATCAGTCGCCGGTTTCTTATGAAGTAATTCCTCTGAATACACCATTATACAGCCGAATCCATAGCGTCAGGACTGATGATAATTCGAACAGCTTCAGAGTTATATTAAGAGTAACCGATTATACGCATACCCTTTCGAAGGATTTATCTCGCACGGTAAAAGTCACTAAAAACCCGGTTTCGTTTTCTGATGAAAGGTGGGTTCCCATAACAACAACCACAATTCTGGACAGTTCATCAGCTGAGCATGCGTTTCTGGACCTTTGCGATGGCAAAGAATGGAAATATGACAGCATCAGATTCAGAATCTTTAACTGGTATAATGATGACGACGGTAAAGCCGGATATGTTCAATATGGTAAAGATAAGGCAGACATTTTCGATGTCGTCCCCGGGAAAGTATTCTGGATGAAGAGGAGAAATGGCAAGCCTTTCGATCTGGGTGCAGGAAACACGGTCTCCATTAAAAAACCGTTCAGGATCAAGGTACCTGCAGGGCAATGGGTAGATTTCGGTATACCATTCCAGAAGATAAACGTTCCATTGATTGATATTTTCAGTGCCTCCGGAATAGCAGATGAGATGCGGGACTCCCTCTGGTTTTTCAGATTTGTTGATACAACTTCGCTCCAGTTTCAGACAGTGTATTATCCGGTTTTGGGTTCAGATCAGTCAATTGCTGATATTACATTGAAAAATAAACAAGGAAGTGCTTATACTGTTTACAATGCATCGGGTAACAATATCGAACTCATCATACCCCCGATCGATGTATCCTATTCAACCGGGAAAGGCACTCTTCAGAAAAAATCTCAGAATGACAGCTGGTATTTGAAAATCAATTCTCAGACAAAAGATGAAATTACTGTGCCTGTATATTGTGTATTCAGACAAAATGGGGAAGGTATAACAAAACTGCCTTCTCCGCCAGTTCCCGGTAATTTGAAGGTGGGATTGTTTGACTCTACTGATAATAAAACATACGGGACATACGTTTTTAATCGATCTGAACCAGGATATTCCGTTCCGCTTTATTTTTCAAATTCTTCCAGAACTGAGTCAAAAACAATTTCCTATTCAGTCACTTCATCAAAATCTGATTGTGCCTCGCGTTGTGTCTTTTACAATCCGGAAAATGGACTACTGGAGCCTGTTACGACATCAGGTCTCTCCTTAACGCTCGGCCCTCGTGAGAGTGCGTATCGGTGGGCGCTTGTTGGTGATACTTCATATTTCAATTCGTGGGTAAAAAGCTTTGTAAATGTCCGGTTCGGGGTGACAAAAATCTCATCTGTTGCCGGGAATATTCTGGGCATTGAATATACGGTTCCCTATATCGGGGTCAGTGCTGTAAAAGTTATGGTGATTAATCAGCTCGGGCAGTGTGTCTGGAGTACAGTCAATCGTAATCTTACACCGGGGAAAGTTAACAGGTCAAGCTGGAATCAGAGGACTTCAGGTAAGCTGGCTTCAGGAGCGTACATTATTCAGGTATCAGCATATAATACCGCTCAGCGACGGCTCCATAGAGTCCAGAGCAGGTATTTACACGTAAGATAGCTGGCTGGAATTCTGTAACCGAAAAGGTAACGATTGGGCACCCCTGAAGAGTTTATACCAAAAGAGAAATAAAGTTACAGATTAAATAAAATCCTGCACTGGAATATGCAGGATCAAATTTGAAATTATGGGTATGCATTTGGTTGGTGTTAGCAAAATTTTTGACAAATGACTCAAATACAGCAGAATACGCAATCGCCTCACCGCCTCGATCCCCCTCTCCATTTTCCAATGGAGAGGGGGATCGAGGCGGTCACTGAGCTGAGTCGAAGTGGGGTGAGGCGATATGCGAATCGATG
>JAFGIN010000085.1 GCA_016929595.1 Chitinispirillaceae bacterium | reverse complement strand
GGGGGAAGGATGGGATAGGGGCTGTGAAATATGCGATATTTGCCATTAGCACTAATGTATGATATTTTAACCGACCGAAGTATACATGATAGCGAGTGTTACTGCAATAGACCTTTGAATATTATAGTTTCGTTAGTTTTTCAGAAAGAAGAATTGTTATATTAAATTGCGATATTCACTAATTTCTCTTTGAAAAGTCTTTCTTTGCCGTATGTTTTAAAAGTCCGACATCCCCATTGATGAGCGCCTTTTTCTTTGCATGGCTCCAGTTCTGGATCTGCTTCTCCCGATAGAATGCTTCGTCAATCCTGCTGAATTCTTCGGAATACACCAATCGCACCGGTAAATGCTTCGAGGTGTAGTTGGCCCCGAGGCCGGATTGATGTTCCGCCAGGCGTTTTTCGAGATTCCAGGTGCTGCCGGTGTAGTAGGTTCCGTCAGCGCATTCGAGGATGTAGGTGTAGGCCATGGGGGAGTTCCTCATTTCCGCTCATCGAGTGGCCCGCGCATCTCGATACGTTGCACTACTCGATGAGCGGGCGTATCGAGATGGGCGGTTTGACAAACAGAAGATCATATGATGCCTTATATACCGGTAATTCATCGTAATTCGCCATTTGATCGAACCGCCTTTTTTTGAAAAAAATCGATCCACTCGCTTCGCCCACTCGCTGCGCTCGGGAACCGGCACGCGAGCCAGACGAAGGAGTGCCGGACCGCGCATAAAATACGAATAGAAACAATCTGAAAGATTGGAACTCTTTACGCAGCAGAACGAAAGTGACAACCTATTGGGCGGGGAGACAGACGCGAAAACCGATGTAGTAGTTCGCTTCGACGTAGTAGGGGTCGGTGTTGCGGTCGGACGAACGCAGAAAAAAAGCTTTGTCAAACCAACCGCCGCCCCGGATAACCCGGTCCGTGCCGCTTACAGGCCCGGTGGGATCGGTCTGTGCCGCATCACTGCCGTAACTTCCATACCAGTCATTGCACAACTCCCAGACATTCCCGCTCATGTCGTACAAACCAAAACCATTCTTTTCCTTTGACCCCACAGGGTGCGTTCCATAGCCGTCATTGCCGCCTCCTTTGTCTGATGAATTCCTCTGCCATACTGCATACCCGTCGACTTCATTCGAATCCGCTACGGTCGATGGATACGGATCGTAATCCTTCCCCCAGTAAAAATCGGTTGTCGTCCCCGCCCGGCATGCATACTCCCACTGCGCCTCGGTCGGTAACCGAAATCCGCTCTTGTCCAAATCAATACTCAATCCGTTGAGAACACAATCATTCCCCGGGGTCCCGGTGATCGACGCATACTGATAAACCGTATCGGCGCTTCCCGTCGCCAGCGTTCGAGCATTGCAGTACAGTGCCGCATCGTACCAGTTCACATAATAAGCAGGATAATTATCTCCCACGCCATAAGTACTGCTCCATGCAGGCGCGGTATAACCGCTGTAGGTGGCAGCCATCAGCGCGCCGTACTGCCCCTGCGTCACCTCCGTGGTATCCATCCAGAAATCTTTAGTAAACGTCACCTGGTGGATCGGCGTCGCATATGCATCCCCCATCGAGAAGGTGGCGCCGTTTGCCGGTATAAGCACCATTCCTGCGGGGGGTGTCCACCGCGCGTACAGCGTCACCGCCGCATTCGTCGTATAGCTCCCCCCCACGTCATAACTGGTGCCGCTACCATTCGCCGCAGTATTCCACCCCGCAAACGAATACCCGGTGCGGACAAGACTCCCCGTGTTCCCCGCAAGCGTCAACGCAACATCGTGCATCTTCGTCTGTGCGCCGGGAGCAGCGCCGCTCGTTGCATCGTTGGCGTCGTAGGTGACGGGGTAGGTATTCGCAATCCACTTCGCGTACAACTTCACCCCCGCATTCGCCGTATAACTTCCCCCCTGCGCATAATCCGTCCCACTCCCATCCGCCGCTGTATTCCACCCGGCAAACGAATACCCGATACGGGTAAAATTCTCCGGTTTCCCCGCGAGTGCCAACGTAACGTCATGCACTTTCACCTGTGCTTCGGGTGCAGTGCCACTGTTGGCTCCGTTGGCATCGTAGGTAACGGGGTAGGTAATAATCACCCACCCGGCATACAGCGTCACCGGTCCGGTAACAGCCTCAGTGCCGAAATCCCACTCATTGCTGCACGCCGGCTCCTTGAACCACCCGGTAAACTGGTAGCTGCTGGTACGGATAGGTTGTTCGGGTGGTGTTGTGGTGGTGCCGCGCGGTACGAATTGGGAAAGGACATTCGTGCCACCCTGCGCATTGAAGGAGACGTTGAAGTGGGTGGCTTCGCCGAGGACGCAGCGGATGCTGAAGCCACGTCTCATAAAATTTCTGTCGCTTAGAAAACTAGTACTGTTAAAAGTAAGATACCGGTGGTAAGCGCTATCGGTAGTGTAGCTGTTGGCTGACCACCAGTAGCCGATATTGCCACTGCCGTTAAATGCGCCGGTAATATAGCGGTCTCCTCCGGGATACGCCGAAAAACCGGTTGAATTGGTTGCTCCGGTATTAGGTGCGTTCCAATGTGCGGTTCCCGCCTCCTTCATTTTTGCCCCTGCTGCGCTTGATCCGCCCAGATAGGTTTCAAGTGTACTCCACTCCGCATCACCCGGAACATGCCACCCCTCCGGCGCGAGCTTCCCGCCATTCACCGTATACCAGTTGTAGAGCGCACCCCACTTCTGCCGCTCTGCCGGGTCGGTGCCATTACCATACCAGCAATACCCCGCCGTAGTAAGATTTGCCCATTCATTCGCATCGGTCACCTCCGGAATTTCCGCCCCGTCACTATACTTGGTCACTCGCAGATTCTCCGCCATCCAGCGTTGACTCCCGATAAGTACCGTGTTGTATACATTCCCGTCCGCATCTACCACCGTATACCCTGCATAGAGCGTCGTATCCGATACAATCACCTCCGTGCCAAAATCCCACGCATTAAAGCACTGCGGCTCGCGGTACCAGCCGCCGAAGGTGCAACTGTTAAGTGTCGGGGAGGCCGGAGTTTGAACGTGGCTGCCGTTGCTAATCGTCTGTTGACTTACCGCACTCCCGCCCTGAGTGTTGAATGTGACGGTGTAGGCTTGAACCCACTTTGCATACAGCGTCACGTCCTCCCGGACCGTGTCTTCGGTAAAGCTCCATTCTGCGGTATACGCTGTGTCCTTGTACCACGTGTCGAAGATGTGGCCGGTTCTGGTTGGAGCAGTTGGCGCGACAATCAGGTTGTTGTAGTCGACCGTTGTGTCCGTTGTTGCCGGTGTTCCTCCACGGGAGTCGAATGTCACTTTGTAGCGGTTAATGCCCCACTGTGCATAGAGTGTAAGGTTATCCGCCCCCATGAGGATGGTCGTGTTTGCAGGATACCAGACGCCGCTTCCGTCGGCTTTAGTGTTCCACCCGGTAAACGTATAACCTGTTAGCACCAGATCTTTTTTCCCGGCAATCGTCACGCTGTCATGGTAATTGGTGGTGTCAGGTTTCGGCCCGTCGCCGCTCCCGCCGTTGCCGTTGTAGACAGTGGCATATTCGTTTACCGTCCAGTCTGCGTACAGCGTTACATGTGCATCGGGTAGTTTAAACTGATCACCGGGATCATAATCTACCCCCCGTTCTGTTTTCCACGTAGTGAAGGTATGGCCGATACAGGTTGGTATATCGCCGGAGAGGGAAAACACCATGGCATACTCACGCGTTGTCGGGTTCGGCACATTTTCGGCGCCGCTGCAATTACCGTCATATGTTACCGTATAAAGGTTGATATCCCACTGCGCATACAGCGTGTCGTGGTTTTCCGATATTGTGTATGAAGCATTCTCCCTGTATTCCTTACCACTGGTATCGGCTTGCGTATCCCAGGCGACAAAGGAATATCCTTTTCTGACAAGGCTCCCGGAAGCGGCGATTTTTATCTCCACTCCGGCTTCGTTTTTAATCGCGTCCGGAGGAGTCCCGTTCGTGTTGCCGTTGCCCATATAGGTGAGCGTGTAGGTGGATTTTGTGGTCCATCGGGCATACAGTTTGATAGGCTCGGTTCCCATCAGGAATGTTTCACCGGGAGTATAGAAGGTACCGTCATCCCCTTCCGGCTCCGTATTCCATCCGACGAAGGTATTTCCCTCCTTTGTAAGGCTGCCGCTGTTGGAGGCCACGGTGACCGTATCTCCTTTTTCATACTCATTCGCATCTTCCGGAACATCTCCGCTATCGGCACTATTGGCATTGTAGGTTACTTTCCAGGTGGGGTTGTCGGTCCACCGGGCATACAGGGTGATCGCTTCTTCGCCCATCTCAAAGGTGTCGTTTTCAACGTAGGTTTTCCCGCTGTCATTAGCCTGTGTGTTCCAGCCGATAAACGTGTATCCTTCGCGCCTGAGATCACCGCTGTTGCCCGCCACGGCAACCAGCTCCCCGGTCTTGTAGGTGTGTTCCGGTGCGCCAACCTCTCCACCATCCGATCCGTTGCCGTTGTATGCGACAGTAAAGCTGTCATTAGGCTGCCACATGGCGTAAAGAGTGACACTTTCCGTCCCGATTTCGAATTTCAGTCCCGAGTCGGGAGAAACACCGCTTCCGTCTGGTTTCATATTCCATCCGTCAAACGTATATCCCCTGCGGGAAAGGTCGCCCGGATTCCCGGGAACTGTCACATTATCATCCGTTGCGTATCGGTTGGTATCCTCCGGAACCTCTCCTGCGGTACTTTCGTTCCCGTCGTAGAACACCCGGAAGAGAATCCGTAACTGTATTTCGGAGCTGGTGATTTCTCCCCAGGAGTTGATGATGCGGCAGTGCCAGCGATGCACGGTATCTTCAACGGAAACCGTATCCAGCATCAGCGAATCATCCGTTGCGGCATCGATATTGTCGTCGTCACGGTACCATTCGTAGGAAAGTTCCCCCGTTCCTTCTGCTTCCACCCAAAGTGTGCAGGGAACGCCTTCATTGACAGCGAACAGGGTATCGGTCATCGCGGTGATCGTTGGTTTAATCGCCCTGAAGAAGGTAATGGTCGAATCCTTTGCGCGATCGGTCTGATCCTTATAGCAGTATTCGATGGTGATGGTATGGCTTCCCCCGGAGATACCAGCATACCCGATGGTGTACTTCTTCTCGCCTTCTCCACCCCAGTCGCTCCAGTCGGAACCGTCCAGGGAAGAGCGGAACAGGTTGTAATGACGTTCTTCATCATTGCCGATGAGGACTATCCGGAGGGTATCGGTCAGGATCGTATCACTGCCTTTGACATTTGAAGTGGAGACATCGATTGAAAATGAGGGCGGGGCGTAATCGGGATCGTCTGGGTTATACGTGTTCCCGTCGAATTGACATAAGACACATAGCAACAGGGGAATGATGAATAAAACAGGGTGTTTCATGGAAGCTCCATTTAATGATGGTCGTCTATTTGCATGGTGACAATAATCGGAAATTCCGTGTTATTGGCGTAAGGTTATCGTGATCATAGCCCCGGTACGGTCGGGGAGGATAACCGGCGTAAGAGTCATCGGTTGCTCTTTCCGCATGTTCCACCACCAGTAGAGTACTGCTCCTGTAGCAACGGCTGCAATGGAGACCGCTCCGGAACCGATGGCGACATAGGACGGGAATTCCGCGTCCTGTTCCAGCTTCCGGGCCTTTGCAGGATCGGCAGTCGCACGATACTCATCCCGCAGACCGGTCCACTTCGACAGATACACCAGCGATACCACACCGCCTGCCACTCCTGCAGCGGCGATAATTGTCGGAACGCCTTTGTTCACAAGTGCGCTCCGGGTGGTGCCGGGTGGTGGTGTAGCCGGGTCGGGCTGCGGCTTTAGGGTGTTGAAGGAAAACGGAAAATTATCCTGAACATTCTGGATCTTGTCATTGAGGGTAAAGTGAAACTGTCCGTTCTGGCGGAACTGCCCGTTGTCGAGTACTAAATGGGTATTCTGTGATTTGATCCCATAGACTGAAAACCGGAGGATGAAGTGTTTCAAGGAGACGTTTCCTGATTCTTTGGAAACAAAAATACCGTTCCAGTCGAAGGGGTTCGGGAGTTGTTCACTTTGAGGATTATACTCACGGTCGTTGATCGAAGTGAAGGCAACCGGATGCTCCTGCGTGCCTTCGACAAGGAGATCACCAAAAACATTCATACCCGTGAAAGATTTGAAAAGGAAAACACAACCCTCCCTGATGGTTGCTTTTTTTCCTTCCGAAATCAGGAGATCCTGTTCGACAATGTGGGGGTTTCCACTGGATTCAAAGGTCATTCCCGAAATATCACCGGCAACGGGTGTTGCGGCGTTCGCAGAGTGCAGGAAATAAACGATTGCAGCAGTGACTGACCTGGCAATCCGAAAAAGACGATGTGAACAAAGGTGCATGGAGTGGTTCCTGATAGAGTGAACATTGGAAAGGGGGCTGGGATCTCCGGAATAAGAAACCGTATCCGTTTTGGAATGATAGGGTCGTGAACCCGCTATCAAAAACAATAACTTGTTCGTATCCATGGTTCGTGATGTGTCTAACACAATGGCTGCACATGACAAAGATAAATACTTCAGCATATTATAAACAACGATTCCCACCCCATATTATCTGTCAATAATCATTCTGGCTGATAGATATTTTAACCTTTTTTACTTATGACTTTAAAATAGTGGTTGCATTTAGCTGATACAACTATGTTAATGAATTTTTCGGGAAAATAAGCACCATTTTTTGGGAATGCATTTCAATTGGTATACCCACTAAAATTCCGGAACCCCCAAAGTATTATTACCAGTATTGTACTATCCCGACGGTTTGCCCATGCATATTTATCTGCAAGGCATCTATCACTTCAACTCAAAGAAAAAAACCAGGCACTCAACCAGCTCGATAGACTGAAGGATGAGTTTATCGCCAACACCTCTCATGAACTGCGAACCCCATTGCAGGGAATTGTAGGGTTAGCTGAAGGCCTCTCACAGTCAACCGTTCCCTCGCCGTCATCTCAGATACTATCCGGGCTCTCACTTATTGCGGCCAGTGGCAGACGGTTAGCCTATCTGATCAATGATATTCAGGATTTCTCACGTATCAAAAACGGGGATCTTGCTCTTTCAAAAAAAGCCATTGATATTTACAGCTCCGTTTCAACCGTTATTGTACTGTCAAAACACCTGAGGCGATCCAATTTGGTGGAATTGATCAATAACCTGCCACAACAATTTCCTCTGGTGCATGCTGATGAAGACCGGCTTGAACAGATCCTGTATAACATTGTCGGTAATGCCTTAAAATATACCCGATCTGGTTCCATCACTATAAGCGGGTGTATCGAAAAGACACATGCAGTTGTTTCGATAGAAGACACGGGTATCGGGATCAGAGAAGATAAGCTGGAAACGCTCTTCCTTCCTTATGAGCAGGTTGCAACTCTGGGAGATCAACAGGTGGGGACGGGAATTGGGCTTTCTATCACGCGAAAACTGGTAGAACTTCACGGCGGCACGATTTCAGCACGTTCCCGTTATGGAATCGGAAGTTGTTTTACCTTTACACTCCCGCTTGCTCCGGAGGGATCGATCTGTACCCGGGATAAACCTTTATTGTCTATGGTATTGCCAGATATCGTTTTTTCAGGTATACCTTTACCTCAAAAAAGTTGCCCCCTGGTGCAGCCGGTTTCAGCGACGATTCTGGTTGTGGATGATGATCCTGTAAATCGTACTGTTTTTACCACAATTCTTTCCTCACGTTACACCTCGGTTGTCGAGGCTACTGATGGATACGAGGCGCTGGAGATGATAAACGATCAGCAAATTGATCTTGTGCTGCTCGATATTATGATGCCCCGTCTTAACGGATACGAAACACTTGCAAAAATTCGTGAGTGCCATTCTCCTCTTGAGCTGCCAGTTATTATTCTTACCGCCAAAAACCGAAGTATCGATCTGGTTACCGGCCTTGATGCGGGTGCAAATGACTATCTCACCAAGCCCTGCGGTAGTGAAGAGCTTATCGCACGGGTAAATTCACAGATACAGCTTGGCAAACTGGAGGCGCTCAAGGAAGAGAATTGTGCACTTGAACGTCTCGTAACAACAGAACGGGAACTGCAGCAGGAATCGTCTGCGGCGTTGCAGCGTATGGAATCCATGTTTGACACAATCTGTGATCCGGTTGTTCTTATCAATGATGCGTATGTTATTTCCTATGCGAATCGCTCGTTTTGTTTACTCGTTGGCAAAGAGATCTGTGCACTTATCGGGACACAGGTCGATACTGTAATTTCCGGAAATGCATTTCTGGAGCATATCGATGAACTTTTTTCCGGTGAATGCGATAATGAGTCGCGAACCGTGGTACAGGCCACGATTGCAGCTTCATCCAAAACCCTGTTTCCTGCTATCGTGACTGCTGGTGATGAGACACTGTTGATGATCACTGCGGCGGAGGCTGTGACACCAACTGGAAATGTAAGCACAAAAGAACCAGCAATAAAAAAAGAGAAAGAGATACACAAAAGAAACGACTGTGCAAAACGTGCGATCAGAGAGGCACTTCGGTGCTGGAGCGAACAGACTGGTCTATCGTCGCTGGACCTTGCCCGACAGTCGGGGCTATGGAAAATCCATATGAATCCTGATGGATGGGAACGGGCAAAAACACTCGACCGCTATCTTTCGTCAGTTGATTTTCCTAAAAATCCGCGAATGAAAACGATCAATGCAACTCTTGCTTTTGTGCTTGAGATGCTTGATTCTCAAAATCCGGACCGCACCCGACTGCGCGACCTTTTTAATGATCTTCAGGAGTGGGTGTAGGTACGTACTATTCAGAAACACATCGGAAATGTCTTTGTTTTCCTTATCGTATTGTTATCAAAATCTTTGCTTTCATACCGAATGCAACCGCTTCATATCGATTAAATTCAGCATCTTACCAGATTTTTCCAATTTTTCCACTGCTATAGTGTATCTACTCGATTGCTTTGTAGGCTATACTCTATTGCATCTTTTGTGCCAGTGCTATGGGGGAGAGCCAGGCCATGGCAATGTAATCAAACACAACGATTGGAGAAAATCTGATGGCGAACCGAAAACACATGGCGATTACAGGGCTTATTGCATTAGTGCTGACTATTTCGTCTTTAAGGGCTGCTGACCATAGTCTCTATTTTAACGGTACTGATGAGTGGATCGATGTAACTCATTCCACTAATTCTGCTTATTCGGTAATCCCAACATCAGGTGATTTTACTGTTGAGGTTTGGGCAAAAGCTCATGACCTTTCCGGAACTAGAAATATTCTGTCACAGAATCCGGGGGTGGGTTTTAATGTTGGAATGATCGATGGGAATGTCCGTGCCGGAGATGACTGGAACAATACGGGGGTGCCGTACCCCGCCGATGGACTATGGCACCACTTTGCAATTGTTAAAACATCTGATAATACACATCTCTATATTGATGGTACACTGAAAACGTCAAAAGGCAGTGCGATTCGAAATCCTGGTGATGTTTCGGGGAATAACTTTCGTATCGGCAGGCAATGCTGGGAATATGGGGAATATTTTAACGGGTTTATCACTGATATCCGGATCTGGAATACCGCCCGCACAGGAAGTCAAATACAGGAAAACATGTTTATTGATATAAGTAGTGAACCAGTATCTTTAACCGCAGGGTTACGTGGGCAGTACAGGTTTAATGAAGGCACAGGAACGACGCTGATCTGGAGGGGCTCGATCAATATGAATGGAGCTTTACAAAACATGGATGGCAATAATTGGCAAACAGCGGATCTTACCAATATTGCACCAGGTTCCTACATAATTTATACGCCTAAAAAGGGTGCGTCAAATGCACCTTATTCTCAAAAGCAGGGTACACCATGGAATGCTGCAATGACTAGTCGGCCGATCACCGGCTCAGGTTATGGTTTTCTGTGGTCGGAAAAAAATGACAGTACCTCGTTTGCCGGTTTTGAATTTAATACAGAGAGTTACGGAATTGGCACTATGTTTAATTTGATTAATTACCTTGCATGGTATGCTCCGCTTAATGAAAAAAGGGAATTCTCTACTCATGTAAGGCTTGTAAAAAATGTAAATAATGATCAAATCATTTGGACCGATAGACTTGAGGCCAGAGGTAATTATGGATATTGGTTGGGACGTTTACATTTTTCATCATTATGTAATATGCTTTCGGTATATATTCAAGATGGACAATTAAAATTTCAGCAGAATAGCAAGTGGATAGACCAATTTTTTACAATCGCTCCAACAGTTATAGATAGAGGGTGGACTCACGAAACAGCCCTTACATTGTACTATAAACCAGATACCCTCAAAGATGAATTAAAACCATTTCCAGTTTCGGTTTTTCATTCCAAAGCATTTATTCCGATATCTGTCGAATATGTAAAAACAAAAATTACCGGTACTGGGGTGAGTACTACCGGAAAGGTGGGTGTTAAAATTTCTATTGGAAAAAAGCAGATTTATTTTGGAGATAATTTACAAGAGGATTGTTACAATTTTCAATTTGATGCCTCAAATGGTTGGGAAATTCGTTCTCATTTTATCGATTTCCCAGGTACACTCAAAGATAATGAAATCTCAAATAGGGAATCCAGAGACGAGAATAAAATTGTCAGGTCGCCAGATTATGATGAAGATGACGATACACCCTTTTTTAAAGATCAACCTGGCCCACACGGATTTGATTGGGAAGGATTGCAAGGTGCTGTCGAGGTAGCAGATTTCTACTATGGATATCCGTCTAAAGGAAAATTCACCCCTCCCTTCACCCACATCGAAGATCCATCAATGAAAGATACCACTGTATTCCCGCGTATTGTAAACATTATGTATCCTCCTCCTGGAAGTGGCTCCAATGTGACTATTGCCAGCAGCACGACAATTACACACAGCGCCTCAATTTCTACAGACTACAGTGCCGGAGGATCCGTCTCAACAGGGATTAGTATTGATCCGGAAGCGTTGAGTGGGTATTGCGGTTTTGAAGGGGAGGTAAAAGTAGGATACAACGCAGAGTGGGGAACAGCAGAAAGTTTTGACTATGAACAATCGACAACCAAAGAAATAAGTATCGATGGTGGTGATGGGGACCACGTATTGATGGAGGAGCTAACCGCAGTCATTACCGTTCTCCGCAGAAAGAAACATCCTTACATATTTGATACTTCAGATGCAGATAACACCTATGTGGGCATATTATTTACCTATCCCGGAAAATTATCAGACATAGAGAAACTTTCGGTAGTTGATTTTCTGGAGAAATATGAGAACAGACCGGACATACTGGAATATTTCAATAAGGTCTATGCAAAAGATATTGAGACCGGGAAAGTACGGAGCGACCTGGCTCATCTGGTCGAAACTAAAAGCCCCTCAATTACCGGTGGTACAGGTTTTGAAAAAATAGGAGATGCTGTGGTTGCGTCAAATACAAAGACACAGACTTTTACACATACAGTCAGCACAGCGATTTCAGGTAAAGTAACTGTTGGGTCGATTTTTGTCGGCGGTGAAGCCGAATTTTCGTTGACTACAACAGCGGAAAAAAGTCAATCACAAACAACCGAATTTACAGCAACGTACGTATTAAGTGATCCGGAATCCTGGGACCGGATCGTTATGAAACACTATCTTGACACCATCAACGGTGTGCGTATTTTTGCACCAATTATCGAAGAGAGCTACACATCCAATCCACACGAGCCATTCACACAGCCTGCAGTAGAATTCAGCTACTCGCTTGCAGAAAACCCAGCTCCGCTGATTGTCGGTGAAGCCTCCTTTTGTACGCTGACCGTAACCAATTCAACGGTAAACCCATGGGCGGTCGGAGCACTCAATCCACGTATCGGTTCACTTGATGTGTATAACGATAAGGACTACGATTTTCAGATAATCCCCGACCCCAAGACAGTCATTCTGGCAATTGGAGAAAGTACCGATTTTTTTATTACGTATACGCCACTACATCTGGCAAAGGTACCACTTAACCTGTCTGTGGAATTTGGGTATGAAACGGGGCCAAATACCATTGAGACAATTGGGACTGATGCCATTACAGGTACAAAATTTCCCGGGCTCATAACCGGAGTAACCCTGGTATGTACGACTTCAACACAGCGTGTACCTGTTTCGGAAAATCCAGTGTCAATGACATTCCCCGTTTGTATTAAAAATGTCGGACAGACGGCTGCGGTGATCGATGTTGGTGTGTCCTCTGTGTCAACAGGGGCAACGTATACTATAGAACCATTTTCCAATCCGGTTACATCCGGAGATGATCGAATGATTAATCTCATATTGAACAGTCCTGCAGGACTATACCCTTGCATCGCAACCGTATGGGCACAGATCGCGGGGGATACTTCGACCTATAAAGAGCTGGTTATAACTATTGATACGCTGTCCGGGCTGGTAGATGCTTTGACAAAAAACTCCGGAATTTTCATCAAAGAATTAGGGATATCGCAACTGAGAAATGGTCAAATCAGGATATCTGTTCCGCAATCAGCACATGAGGCCCGGCTTTTTATATATGGTCTTAACGGACGATTGCTTTTATCGAAAGTTCAACCTGCAGGGAGCAGCGTTTTGGATGTTCGAACATTAAACGTGGGGCATGGTTTTTATATCTTCAAATTTCAGCAGGGTGACAAGATACTCAGGATGCAGATGAATAATTTTTGAATAAATGCCGAAAGGTAATTTGATCTTTTTTACTTACGAGTTTAATATAGTGCGCGATAGCAGCTCCCACACGCAAGGCAGCAGTTACATCCGGATTAACCAAATCAGCCTGATGGAATATAAACAACACATACTTATTTTATGTTAATTTTGCTATTGTTGCCAGGTCTGAACTTGTTTGATCTGTTAAAGAATGTGAATTTTGCTTTAATGAATCAGCATACACAAGATATGGTTTTATTGGCGTTACAGTATATCCTTTTTTTGGAAGCGATTTAGTAACTCCATACAGTATAAGAGAGTCAAGTGTATATGAAAACATTGACACTATAATCGACACTTTTATCGATTGCTGCTATTTCATCACTCACTACTGCAATCGAATCTCTACGTGGAAGATCCTTTTCATCTGGTAATACTCGTTCTAAAAAGATTGATCATACTAAAGGTCTCTATTTAATTCGCGAAAAATCTCGTTAATAAAATCTTTAATGGGATAATCGGATGTCGCGAGATTTTTTTTTCGGAGAATGTGTGCTGCAGCAGGTATTTGTGAATTTTACGAGTGAAGTGACAAACGTAAGGACGAAAACAAAATGTATGCCGGAACGGGTGTAAACCTATAACTCCTCAAATAAAAACAAAGTATATTTTAACAGCTCGGAGCAAAGCATTACCCTGGGCTTTTTATAGATGATTAAAAAAAAAAGGACTTTGGCGGTGGACAGCCTTCTACAAAAGAAAAGAGTTAACTGGTACAAAAGTGACGAACAAAGGTAAATAGTTGTATAAATAGATGGACGGATGATAACGACCGGCAGCATAGAAACGTCGGATATTGCATTTGAATTTGAATCATGGATCTCTCCAAAATTTAAACTCTACCTGATTAAAGAATTCCAGGGCCTTAAAGAAGCCGAACAAAAGCTACTCGGGTGGGATATTCGTAGAAATTTAGCAAAAATAAATTATCGTATCCACACCGATGCAATTAAAGAACATTTAATTCCTGCAGAATTATCTAGAGTACAAATTAATAACATATACGCATCAGAAGCTGATGTGCTCAATATGGCACTTTTCGGAAAAACTGCAAAGCAGTGGCGTGATGAGAATCCACAGGATAAGGGAAATATCCGTGATCATGCAGATATGTCACAACTGGTTTGTTTGTCGAATCTGGAAAATCTAAATGCGCATTTGATTAACGAAGGCGCAAAGCAGAGTGATCGGTTGGTGAAATTAAATCAGATTACAATTCATCAGATGAGGCTTTTGACGATGGATAGTGGGGTAAAGAGGATTAAGGGGAAGAGATGAAAAATTATACGTCAATAAAACTTGGGGAACTTGTAAAAATAACCGGTGGTGGTACACCTAGTCGCATTATCCCAGAGTATTGGGATGGTGATATTCCTTGGGTAACAGTGAAAGACTTTATCTCTAAAAACATAGGCACTGCACAAGAAAAAATTACTTCTTTAGGTCTAAAAAATTCTGCCTCGAATCTAATTCCAGCAAAATCAATATTAATGCCCACTCGAATGGCACTCGGTAAGGTGGCGATTAATGAGATACCTGTGGCTATTAACAAGATATTAAAGCACTGCAAATAATAAACCATGACAAGCTTAATTCAACATACCTTGTTTCATACCTATCAACGATATCGAATGTATTTGTAAGGGCAGGAAAAGGTTCTATTACATTTAATAGTAAAATAATTAATGCATGGTATGTAAATTTTCTATTTAAAAATGAAAAATTCAGGAACGTTTTAAGAGAAAAAGCAACTGGTGGCCATGATTCAATGCTGAATATATCGATGCAGAAATTAAGGGCATTAAACCTACCCGTTCCACCAATCGCGCTTCAAAACCAATTCGCTGCCATAGTTGAGAAAGTTGAATCGCTCAAATCAAAATACACCCAAAGTCTCACCGAAATGGAGAATCTCTATGGTTCGCTTAGTCAGCGGGCGTTTAAGGGGGAGTTGGATTTGAGTGGGGTGGTGGAGAAAGAAGAGGAAATTGCGGAATTGGAAGCGGAAGGGATCTGTTGATTTAGTATTATTAAGAAAGCTATACACAAATCAAAAAATTGTCCTTATAATCAGCCTATAATCTTGCGTGCAAGCAGATATACTCTCGTTCCAGTTCTCTGCGGCCATCGGTCAGCTGGATTTTCATCGAGGTTTTCTGCACGTTCAATTGCATCATCAATCTTAGGGATCAGTTTTTCAATTACAGGGTTGTTCTTGCTATAAGATCCAATTTCGTTTCTAAGTAGCTCTTCCATTTCTTTACTGGATGGGTGGGCTGCAGAAGATGGCCAATCTGTATGATGCAGCAGAAGCCAGAACTCAAAACAGGGATTACTGACTGCAATATAGAACCTTTTCTGTTCACATTGGCGAGCGACTTCCGCTAATGTCAGCTCTGGCCATCTGTCCCGATCTACCACCATCCATAGTTCATCATCTTTACCCAATTTATACTCCCTTTTGAAGCCATCCAATTCACGAAGTACATGTTCTGGAGATGAAAGACTGGGATCAGTTCTTCTTAGCACCTCTAAATGCAGGGAGGGTTTGTGGAATTTTTCTTTAAGTCCATCGAAATAGATAGGTTCAGTACGATCACCCTCAGTTGCAATAACAATAAGGGTTGCATCACGGAAACCGGATCTGCGGGTAAATGGTTTAGTAATCAGCATTTTTACCACAATCATCTGTGAGTGGATTTGGAACTTTCACTATTGAAGGTATGCCGCCGAAGCGTCCTTTCATGTATCCTGCTAAAATGTCTTTATCATAGCGGGGCTTGAACTCTTCAAGTGAATAGAGTTTGCTTTCACCGTCTTTGTTTTTATCAATAAACCAGATTTCGTCTTTACGCAAAAGTTTAAAGGTGAGAAGATTTTCGGCATGTGTGGTGGCGATCAACTGACTGTGACAATTGGCTCCCTCTCTCAGGAAGAGATCAAAGAATGCAAATGCTACGTGCGGGTGTAGACTTCTGTCAATCTCATCAATAATGATCACTTTATCTTCACTCAAAAGACCTGTCAAGGCTGGGAGCAGATCAAAAATTCGGCGCGTACCGTCGGATTCCTCGGAAAAGTCAAAGGATACGAGTTCTTCTGAACCCCGCATCTGGTGACGAGTACAAAGTTTTAATGCCACCACTTCACCATTTTCTTTGCGGCTCAAGGCATAATGAGTCCCATCAGGTGTTCTGACAAGTACCTCTGAGTGTTTACCCTGAACTATAGATTCGATTGTCCTTTTGTCATGAGTAGGAATTCCTGACAAGGTTTCAATAGGCACTTCTGTAGTATCAATCCCTAGTATGCCTGTATCAAAAGTTCGTAAAAGATCCATAAATGCAGGTGCGATCTGTTTGCTATCCTTAAATTTAAACTCAAGCCCTTTTGCAGTCGTGTCTGGTAAAATAATTGTTAATCTTTTAGCGAACCATGTCCAAGGGTCTATAAATGGTTTAAAATTTCGTTGGACAGTCTCAGTAAGAAATAACTGGTTTGAACGGGTACCACGTGCGAGAAGTTTCAGGAAATTCTCATCTTCCAAATCACTGGTAAGAGCAGGTGCGATATCAACCTTAGTATTACCCTCACTATCGGTAGTTCTTTCAAAAAGAGGTGTTTCTTTCTGATTAACTAACTTCATAAGCCATTCCTCAATCACCTTCTCAGAATCAACCTTAAAGCCGTATGTATAACACATACCTTTTTGACAATAACTGAATTGGAATGTAGAGGGAGCATTTTTAAGTTGTGCATCCAATAAAAAAGGATTTACCGATATCCTTTGCAAGGCCACTGTACCATTTACAATAAGATTTTTTGCATAGAGCATCGCCTTTACCAGGTTACTTTTTCCTGAGGCATTGGCACCATAAATGGTGGCAGTGCGAAGTAATTTAAAATCATTTTTAGGAATCTCAGTAAGGTGTTCGGGGTGTATTCGCTGATGCCCTGCAACCATAGTAAATTCAGCTTGTTCGCTAAATGACGAAAAATTCTCCACCATGAATCTAATAAGCACTATAATTATTCCTATTTAGCTGTTTTTGGTGATTTTTTCTCTAAAAATAGACTGTAACCAAACATTTATGAAAGTATTTTCTTTTTCTGAAACAAAATTTGTGTAACACAAGTGAGATTTTATCCCAGATTTAGAACGCTATTTTTTGTTAGGGATGAATGTATTTTTTATATGATAAATTATGATAAATATGGTAGGTCTTCCAAAAGTCCCAACCGAGTGGGAAATAAATGGTACAATCAAAGAAATTAAGGCAGAATTAAATATGAAAAACTACTACAGAATAATGCTCGGCAAAAAAAGCAGATTCGTAAAAGAGTGCTGTGATGGAATACGAGGGTACATCGTGCTATGAACACTGATTCTATAGATTTAAATCAAAAAACGGATGGCTCTTCTGAAGGGATATCAAGCGCTCATGTAAAGGTGCATCCTTGCAACATGGAAACCCTTTTTAATCTGGAAGATCTTCCTTGCCCTTATTGCGGTAAAAAGATCATACAAAAAATTAGATTTGAGGGGATGGTTCAACAGTTTAAAGATTGGGAGATCGATTTTTCTTCAGGTATACTACCAGCCTCAGAATATTCTGCAGGTTTAATAAAAACTTTGACACCTTTTCAAGAAGATTTTCATCCCATCGAAGCGGCTGTTTTTAAAAGATTAACAGATGCAAATAGAAAAAATCCTGAAAAAACGCTTCAGGAATTAATGACGGAAATGAGACCCGAATCTCTAAAATATTTGCACAAAACAGAATTAGCAGTCCTTGATAGCATTGAGGACTTGGGTAGATATTTACCAAAAAGAACTGACAGGAGATTATACCGAATTGTCAGTGAGGGTAGATCAATTATTACTAATAATAATCCAGGCAGACCATTTAGAAGAAAGACTTTTTTAAGAGAAATAAATACTTTACCCATAAACACTGAAGATATTGCGGTTCTGGTCGCGATTAACAAAGCTTTAAAATTGCCAACATCATCGGACAACCCTAACGCATTTATCGTCAAATATTCACAATATAAAAAAAACATTAACAGTGAAATTGTAAAATCTTCAGATATTGCATCAAGATTTATCTTACCATCCAGCCCGACTGTTGACCACGTACATCCAAGGGCTTTGGGCGGTGCAGATATAGATACAAATAAAGCTGTTACCTGTTTTCACTGTAACAACGGAAAAACGGATATTCCTTTCCCTGTCTGGCTGGCAGATAATCCTCAAGCACTTGTAAATACTCAAAAATATGCTGACAGAATCATCAAAGAAGTTAACGAAGGTACTGTACATGGTGCAACGTATCTTGAAGAGCTTGATAAAACCCTCGTAGAGCTTTCAAACGGTGCCATTAGGCTGGATCTGTCGCAACTGAAAGCCCGGGGTTGAAAACTTTGGTCCTTTGCCTATGGTACCCTGCTGAGAACGAGGAAACTGGGGATTGGTCAGGGACAATTGATCTGATGAAAACGTTTCTGTCAGGCTTTTCATCGTCAAGGAGTCGTCCGGATTAGGTTTACAATAGTCATAACTGTCATCATTTGTTATGTATTTATGTACAAAGTCTTCCTCTTAAACTAGGCAAATACACAGGTAATGAAGAAATGTGTTTTGCCTTGTTATATATTTTAATAGAACATACACTTGAAAAAAGTCCATTAAGCTTTTTATTAACTTTGGATAATCAAGAGTAAAAACTGAAATATTGTAATAGCTTTTAAGGATAGTTTCCATGAAAAAATTGAAAGTTGTTCTTCTTTGGGTGCTCAGTATTGTGTTTGTCCTGCTTATAGTGCAGAATACCACGCCGGTCAGGGCACATTTCCTGTGGTTGGTGGCGGACGTTCCAATAATTATGCTGCTCCTTTTTGCCTCGGCGGTAGGTTTCATTTCCGGATTGTTCATTAGACTTCCAATAAAGAGATCCGGTCAGCGAAGTACACACGATAAGAGAACCGAATAGTGCCGGGGAGCGGCTTTGTACCCTGGCATACATCCGGTTAAACGTCGGTTATCCTGCTTAACGTTACCTGTAAAAAAAGTCTTTATCAATACGCTGGAAGGTGGTTGGAACACACATGAAATTCACACGTTTTTTTTCCTGTTTTCTGTTTGGACTTGTTTCAATATACTTTGCTCACGCTGGTGAATTGTCTGAAACTGCAGTCCGGATTGATACGGGTATTGAAGAAGATGGTGTCATAACCTCACTGGAAATGCTTGCTCAGGAAATTGAAAAAAGAGAACACGAGTTGTCGAGAATCCGGCGTCGTTTTCAGGCAAAGCCCGACAGTGTCGACGTTGAGCGGTTGCGCAAAGCCCGAGCTGAAGTCCGCGAACATCGGCTCCTGTTCGAGCGTTTGGCCGTTAATGTTGATGTCGGCACTTTTAACGAAAAAACCGAGACTAAATTCGATTGGCAACAGCAGCTTGGCAAACTCCTGAAACCCATCATGGCAGAAGTAGAGTTTGCTACCCGTCACTCGCGCGCCATTGGAGAACTGCGTTCGAAGGTCAACGAAATAACCGCTGAACGCGATATTGCCAAACAGGCCCTTGATAATATCGATAAGCTGACTGGCGCCACTGTTTCACCAACATTAAACGAACGTCTGGAAAAACTGCACCAGCTCTGGAAAAAAAGATTTCTTGAAGCGCAGGATCGGATTAATGTGATTAACCGTGTGCTGGAAAAGAAGTTGGCTGAACAGGAGTCACCATTGGATGCCGGCATAAGCTATATCCATAATTTTATTCTTACGCGGGGCCAGAATCTCCTCCTGAGTATTATAGCGTTTTGTGCGGTGTTCTTCGGTGTACGGCTCCTTGTCATTGTCTGGGGACTGTTCCGGAAACGCAAAACACAGCGTGGTTTGGGAAGTCGTCTTGCCACTATAATAGTACAGGTATTCAGCATTCTGGGAGGGGTGCTGGCTATGCTCATGGTTTTCAGTTTCACTGCCGACTGGTTTCTCTTCGCGCTTCTGCTCATTTTCCTGATTGGCATTGGTTGGGCAAGTTTCAACACCTTGCCACAATATATCGAAATACTACGAATTATGATGAATAGCGGGGCCGTTCGCGAAGGTGAACGGATCGTGTTGGACGGAATTCCCTGGCGTGTTGAAGGTATCGGTTTCAGGGCACGTCTGGTCAATCCGTTGCTTGATGGCGGCGAACAGATTCTTCCACTGAAAATGCTTGTCGGGAAGTATTCGCGCCCTGCAGGCAAATCCGAGGAGTGGTTTCCGTGCCGGCAGGGAGACCTGGTGGAACTGGCGGACGGAAAAACGGGGCATGTATCGTATCAGACTCCGAGTGCCGTTCAGATTGTCGAGGCTGATGGCGCCCGCACCGTTTATCAGACTTCAGCTTTTTTCGCTCTCAATCCACGCAACATGTCGGCCTGCTTGCGTGTTACCTCCACTTTCGGTGTTGACTACAAGCACCAGGCCGAATGCACTACCCGGATACCCGAAGTAATGCTGGAGAGCCTGAAAAGGGAATTGCCTAAAATTGTGTATTCGGCAAACATTCTGGGTGTCAATGTGCTGTTCAAGGCTGCCGGTTCATCATCGCTGGATTATGAAATCCGGGTGGATCTCACCGGTGATGACGCTTTATTCTTCAAAACCGTTGAGTATCAGATACAGCGTATTCTGGTCAATGTCTGTAATGAGCACCATTGGGAAATACCGTTTGCCCAGGTCACGATTCATCAGGCGGTACCCGCAGCCAGTGCGAGCATATTTTCTTAGTGAGAATTTTCAGCGTTATTAAGGCTTTAAACAACAATGCAAAAGTCACTATCAGAAAATCTTATGGATTTCTCGTAAATATTGAACACTGAAAATTACTTTATATCATAAGGAGACAGATATGGCAGAAATGCCAATAAGTCCCCTGTAGATTCAATGTTCCAACGCGTCTTTAACCAATCTGACCGGGAAACCATTTCTTTTGTCCATACTTCCTAAGTTAAGTTTTGAAGAATTGTTTAACAGAAAGGCTAAAAGTGCGTCTGTAGCACTCTTTGCTGGTGATGAACTCCACCAATCGGTTCTTTGACCGTTATTTTCAATAAAAGTGCCGTTAAGATGACGGAAACCATCAGGAAGAGCGTTAAAGTGTGAGCGGTTATTTGCTGATAAATCTCTTCCGGGTGCTCCGGGATTTTCATCGGATGGTTCCCAGTCTGATTGTGCAGAAAGGGAACTGGCAATCTTGTTTTCCTGTGTCGTATCCGTTGTTCCATCATAGTTATATCCAAAAAGCACCAGTGTTTTTGCAAGTGCCTCCCAGTCATCGATGGTGGGGACACGCCATCCACCTTCAACGGGGGCAAGGCGACCGGTGTTGATCACATGCCAGTTATAGTAAACTCTACCATCAGAAATATGATGCGCACCTTCGGTATCGCTCGACCAGGTAGTGTTGTCAGCTAAAGCGATCTCTGTGTTATCATTATATCTTGTTGTCCGGATGTTCTCTGTTGTCCATATCAAGTTACCGATGCGAATAGTTCCGTATTCGTTTCCTTCAACATCATTGACTGTTCCTAAATCATGCTCAACCGAGACTAAGCAGGTTGCACTGTGCTCTCCATCCTCAGAGGTTACGGCAATCGTAGCACTACCGGCGTTAATTGCAATAATCTTCCCATCATTAACCTTAACCACAGATTCATCTGAACTCTTCCATGAAATATTTCTGTTGGTTGCGTTTTCCGGTAAAATGTTGGCGTATAACCAGTATGTAGTATAAACAGACATAGAGAGTTCGCTACGATCTATTGATACTCCGGTGACTGGAATAGTGGGTTCAACAACAGTTACCGTGCACTTTGCTGAAGTTCTTTCATTACTGGATAATGCTATAATCCGAGCTGTTCCAGGGTTTAGGGCTGTTACGACACCCTCTTCGACAGAAACTATCTCTGGATCAGATGTACCCCAAGAAATACTTTTGTTTGTTGCATTTTCCGGTAGAACAGTTGCAATCAACATTTCGGATTCGTTCCGATCCAATGACAGCGTTGTTTTATTGAGTGTTACAGATGATACCTCTATTACAGGAATTACCACAAGCACCTGGCAATTGGCTATTTTATTCCCATCCTGAGTTGTTACACTGACCTGTACTTTTCCGGTATCATGTGCCGTAATCACACCATCAGAGACAGAAACAATTGATGGATGTGAAGAGGTCCAGATAAGGTTTTTATTGGTTGCATCCCACGGCAGAATTGTTGCTTTAAGTGTATCTTCGCCGTGAGGGAATAAAATACTTAAACTTTTATTTAGTGTTACTGAATATACAGATACATTCGGTGGAACAACTGTTACAGTAAATTCTGCAGTTTTATTTCCATCATTGGTTGTTACGGTGACAGTTGTTTTTCCAACTCTTTTCGCTGCTATTACCCCATATATTACTGAAACAATGGTAGTGTCAGCAGAGCTCCAGGTAACTTTTTTATCGGAAGCATTCTCCGGTAAAACATTTACTTTTAAGGTATCAGTCTGGTTTGGGAATAAACTAATAGAAGAGGTACTGAGAAGTACTCCTGTTACGGATACGATATCCGTTGAAACGTTTACAACACAATGAGCAACTTTACTTCCGTCATCGGTGGTAACTGTAATTTGAGCCGTCCCGACAGCTTTGGCCGTAATACTACCGTTATTGACAGTAACGACGTTTGTATCAGAGGAATTCCAGGAGATCTCTTTATTTGTAGCGTTTTCAGGAATAACGATTGCCTTGAGTGTATCGGTCTGGTTTGGTAAAAGAGTGAACGAAGTGTTGCTGAGAACGACTCCCGCTACCAGAACAACAATCTCTGGAACGGCAACCTCACATGAGGCGGTTTTATTTCCATCTTTGGTGGTTACGGTAACCACAGCACTTCCGATTGCTTTTG
>JAFGIN010000084.1 GCA_016929595.1 Chitinispirillaceae bacterium | reverse complement strand
GGGGGAAGGATGGGATAGGGGCTGTGAAATATGCGATATTTGCCATTAGCACTAATGTATGATATTTTAACCGACCGAAGTATACATTTACCATCAGGAACTTACTTTATTTCGATTTGCTCAGCGATACAAAGGGATACGGTAACCTTGTTGTGTTGCAGAAATTTGTAAACTTTTTTCTGTTGGAACCTTTTGCATAAGATTTTTGTGTTTGTTCATCATTCTTGAAATTCGAGCCACTCTTCTTCCAATTGGGACAGATTCAGGGACTTCCCCATAAGTGGATGTCTGATTTGACCTCTGAAGCAGCTTTAATAAAGGGAATGAGTTTCTCCCGATCTTGGGCAATCGAAAATTTATCCATTGAATAATCACCCGAAGTTTCAGATAATGTATACCAGCTCATTGAATCACTTGCACCGATTGGAATGTGTCCGAAGGTCAAATTTGCACCTTCATTAGCATCAAAAAATAATTTTTGGGCATTGGGTATCTCAGACTTCACAGCAGACAGCCGCATTCCATCCCATCTTATTGAAAGTACCTCCGAATCCCTCCCAATTTTGTTTTTTACTGGAATTGTCTATGGTGATATCCGGTGTTCCACTTGTCACCTGGGTGATAGTACCAGTTTGCCAGTAGTTGTTTTCACTGGAGATGATTAAATCCGGTAATGTTGATCCGATCAACTGTACATTTACAAATTAATCAGCATTGCAGTTTGTTTCTGTGCCTGAGACCATCGGGATATTCAATGTACCAGCGTTATAATACCGTAAGAAGGAGGGAAAAGACTAGTAACAGAAGTTATATTAAGAGAAAATCAGAATTTCAGCTCCAGAGGGTTCAAGGATCCTTACTGCCGCTCACTGACTTCTGAATACTGATACAATATTTTCCTCGTCATGTGGAAGGTAAGCAACCATGAATAATCGCTGGATCGGTGTGGTAATCTGTTCTATTGCAGGGATACTGCTGGCTGTATTTACACCCATACAATCACTTAATCCCATGGGGCATAAGGTCCTGATGGCGCTTATTATGGGGTTGGGGCTATGGATTTTTCAACCGGGGAAGATGCCGTTTGCTGTTGGAGCATGTTTATTGATGGCTATGCTGCTTCTTGTTGGAGTCAGCAGAAATCTGGTTTTTGCGGGTTTTACATCTGATTCAACCTGGATTCTTATTCCTGCAACAGCTTTTGGGTATGTGCTTACAAAAACAGGGCTGGGAAGAAGGCTGGCATTTCTTGTTATAAAGACATTGAAACCAACCTATCTTAACCTGACCGTTTCCTGGTTGATCGTAGGGCTTATTCTTTCGGCATTCACGCCGTCGATATTGATTCGAATAGCTATCGTTATGCCTATTGCTGCAGGATGTACATCAACACTCAAGCTTGAACCGGGCTCACGGGGTAATACATTCCTTCTTCTTATCGCCTGGACAATGGCAGTAATTCCTGGGTCTGGTTGGTTGACAGGTTCATTGTGGGGACCGGTAATGATGGGTATGTACAGCAAAGTTGACGGACTCAAAGAACTCTGTACTCCGGGCCTCTGGATGAGCGCAATGATGGTACCGATGCTGACAATGACCGGGCTGATCGTTGGCGGAATTTACTGGGTTTTTAAACCTGAGCCTCTTGATATCGAAGATTCAGAAGCGTTTGTTGAAGAGTACTCGAAGCTTGGTTCCTGGAGCCGGAGTGAGATGTTCTCAGGAATTATCCTTGCAGCGACCTTTGTTATGTTTGTCACCGAAAAAATTCATGGCGTTGGAAATGTAACAGCTTGTCTCTTATCATTTTTTCTTCTGTTCGTTGTTAAAGTGCTTGAACCTGATGATATTCAAAAAGGTGTATCATGGAATCTTATACTCTTTTTAGGATGTATCCTGGCACTTCCCGCGATTTTTTCCAGTCCTGATATCGGTATTTCAGACTGGATAAAAGGGACCATCTCACCAATGATCTCATCATTCGGTGGAAACCAGCTGTTCTTCATTCTGGTTGCGGTAGTGGTTATGTATTTATGGCGTTTCTTTGATATCGCATGGATGATCCCTTCGATGGCCTTACTGGTAACGATGCTGCCAACAGTGCAAACAGAATTAGGTATTCATCCGCTGGTGACAAGCTGCCTGATTATTTTTGCTGGAAATTTTACCTTCGTCACCTATATGCAGCCGTTTTCGCTTATGGGATCATCACTGGTGAAAGAGCGGAGCTGGACATCACAGCAACTGATGCAGTATGGGGTGGTCTATCTTGCAAGTACTTTTATAACAATATTTATCAGTTTTGCTTACTGGAAAATCGTCGGGTTAGTTAAATAAATGATGAATCTGTAAACAGCTGTTTCTGATAAACTATGCGAAGCTTATTGACATTTAAAACCTTTCAATTGTTTCTTCTGGCATGTTCAGTTATTGTATCTGCACGGGAAAGTGCAGATCCCGCTACTGTACGAGCGGCTGCAGTCGATTCAATCTGGAACAGGGGGGTGGCATTTCTGGATTCGGGAAGATTGAGAGATGGGTTGAGGCTTACTGACAGCATTTACGGATATCTGGAAAATGATTCCGGCAGAGTTACGCATTACATCAGTAAAATATTTCAAAAGTTTATTCTCTCCGGATCTGCTTCAGATAGCGTTCTGTTAATGATTAATGGCAAAAGCGCCATCAATGATACCCTTAACCTGAGCACATTCAATTTTCGTATCGGGAGTACAAATGGGAAAAAGAATATGCTGCCAAACTTTTCCTTCAATTTTATTTTTCCGGTTGAAAAACCGTATCACCTTATTTTTAAGGGGCTTAATTATCATGCATCGCTGCGGTTGAAGACAGGGGAGTGGGAAATTGACGACCTTCTTTGTGAAGACTTGCTCGGTCAGTCATTGTTACGGGAGGACAGTATCTCCTGTACTATATTTATCGATCCCAGTCTGCAGGTGCAGTCTCTTTATGAATATATTGGTACGTTTGTCCAAGGTGTTTATGATTCCATAGAAATGAAAAGAGATCTCAAAAAATACCGGGCGATATCCCTGAGAGGGTACCGGTACGCATGGAGTCGTGAACATGGGCGGTATTCCGCTGTAGTGGCATTTGATAAGCCGTTAGCTGACCGCAAGGGAAAAGGTATAGAGCCTCTGTTTATCCGCTACACTATTATTGTAAAATCGAATGTGGTAGTTTGTGATTATGCAGAAGTTAAATTACAGAAGATTTTACGGATATTTTAATTTGTAATATTTTGTTAAAACCGAAAAAGAAAAATGGACGTGTCCTCCATGTGAGAATTTGCGGTGTGTTCATCGCGATCGTTGCCTGCATTGTGATGCAGAAAATTGATATTTCATTACCCATGCGAAAATGTAAGCTTCGATAATGACATAGTACAATTTTTCAGATATAAAACCGTAGTACTTTCTAACATTTGTAATTAAAGTGTTGTTGAACCTTTGACCTGTTTAATATCAGTTTAATTGGTACATGGAACCTGTACCACTATTTTTTGGTGGTTTGTGGTTAATATAATCATTATTTGACCGTAATTCTGCCGTAACAGGAAAAACCTTCACTGGTTGTACTTCTGTGAATTACATAATGTTATGAAATTTGTGACGTAATTAACTCACATTGGTTATAAAAACAAAAAAAAACTGCTTTTTTATATACTTTTTATTATTTTAAACAAATCCACGAAAAATAGTGCTACTTAAAGTTTTTAACAGGGATAAAAATGTCTGAAACTGTACTTTTAACCAAAGAAAACCTCGAACAACTTAAAGAAAAATTAAATGAGTTGCTGATTGAGAAACCTCAGGTTATCGCACGTATCGATCTGGCACGCAGCCATGGGGATCTTAAGGAGAATGCAGATTACCATGCTGCCAGAGAACGTCTGGGCTTTCTTGAGGGGCAGTTAGCACTTATTCAGGACAAAATTGCCCGTGCTCAAATTATAGACACTTCAAATATGGTTTCCGATAAGGTTATTATGGGTGTTCGGGTAAAGGTAGAAGATCCCGATGGCGAAATCGAATACTTCCATGTTGTATCAGATATGGATGCCGGCACTACCGATGAAAAAGTATCTATAAATTCTCCTATAGGCAAAGCATTAATCGGGAAAAAAGTCGGTGATAGTGTTGGAATAAAAATTCCAAAAGGTACACTCAATTACAAAATCCTCGAATTATCCTTCTCTAATTAAACCTCCCGGGGCTTGTAGGTGCTTGATGGCACGAGTTGGCATCGAGAATGTTTCGACAGGCTCAAAGTGATACTTCGTAAGTAAAGGTCATGAGCAGCAGTATAAGTTGAGCGGTTTGCTTTTTGAGAGAGTGTTCAGTTTTCTGCTGCCTCGGTTGAAGTGAAGTAGGGGGATTTCTAAGAGTTACGGACGGAAAGAGGGGACTGCCAGACGGCCAGAATAAGAATTTGGTGACAATTATTAAAATGTTTATAAGTAAAAATAGGTATAAGTTTGAAATACCAGAATAGCCCAATTTTCTACAATTCCGGAACTACTGATTTTTCATCTTTTTCCGGATCAGTACAATTTTATTTTGTGAAAGACCGGTAATTTTTTCGGATATCAGCGTTACACATTCCATTTTCAGCCATTCGTTCAACTATTTCAATCTGATACTTTTCAACGCCCTTCTCAATACCCCCTCTCAAATACTGCTTTCTCCCTTGAAAAGTGAAGAGCAAACCGGAAGGATTAACTTCCCAAACAACCGTTTTTATTCAACTGCAAAGATCAGAACTCACTAAAAACCCCCAAATAGCCCCCAATTCATCGCAAGCTCAAATCCCCAGATAATTGTTTTCAGGAAAAAAGGTATT
>JAFGIN010000083.1 GCA_016929595.1 Chitinispirillaceae bacterium | reverse complement strand
GTTCTTCATCAGAAATTTTTTCTGGCGATTTCTGATAATGTTTTGTAAGTTGCCTGACAGCACGGGTATACATCTTGATTGTCTTTTGAGACAATCCTTTAAGCTGCAAGTCTTCTGCAAAACGTTTGAATAAGTCAGTCATCACAGACCTCCTTTTTATAAAAGGTTTGATTGTTGGGGAATAATCAAAATCTGTGATGATTTAGACTAAATTGCAAGGCCGGATTGAAAAGTTCGGCCTTGCATAAAAAAAATTCTGCCCCGCTCCCGAAGGGGCGGGGCTTAGTTCAACAACCACATGAAGGCGGATTGAAAAACGTTGGTTGTTTTGAAGGCGTCACCTTTTGTGGAATTGCTTTTTCAAGGAAAATGATCGTGTACTTTTTCAACGTGCTTATGTGCGCCGTTAGCCCTTAATATTTTAAGAAAAAAGGAGAAATTAACCATGAAAAAGCTACTCTTAATAATTTTGACTGGTATTTTATTGGTATGCCTTAACTGCAATAAAGATAATTCAACAAATCCAACAGATAATCAAAAATGGACAGGTACAATAAAAGTAAATATAAATTATATTGGAACTGGTTCCGTTGATAATTTTCATAAAATATATATTGGCTTATGGTATGATGAATTTTCTGGTAGTGTTGATTTATTAGATGATATAAGCACTTCAAGTGGTAGTGTTACTTTTACAGTTGAGAAAAAAATAAATTTTGTAGGAGCATTTTTTGACAAAGATGGCTCAGGATCTTGGATGTTAACAAATGGTGATGTAGGAGAATTATATCATGACAATGGGTTTGATGGTCCTGGCACACCCATATTAAAGGCAAAAAATCAAGTAAAAAAGCTCTCCTGACCGATTTTCATATTTTTTTAAAATCGGTAAAGGGCGCCATGCTCTTTGAAAAAATCTAGCCGACACACAACTTGTAGCCAGAACATAGATAAATCACAGTCGATCTGTTCGAATTTCTTTATTCAGAGTTACAGAATCTTTGTCCAGTTCAGACGGACATCATCTGCACCATACCCATATTGTGGCTTAATCTCCTGCGATGCCGATAGCAGAAGAGTGTCCCGCGAATCGGAACCCAGAAACTACTCGGTACCCGGAATCCACGCCATTCAACTTAAAATGAAAGGTTAACTGCATGGGATGGCAGTTCCAGTGAAAACTAGGTCTATGGCCCGGGACAGACAATGTGAATATCTACGATCCGGACTTCAATTTATATTACCAAATACATGCTTAACACATATTGTTACCCTGTACATACATACAATTCTAATCCGGCTCCAGTTGCTAACGGGGGTTTTTCCGGCAGTCGGGCAGCTGCCATTTTTAATCCATACTCTCAACAACGACTGAGAGTTTTACTCATGGCTGCCGGTCTTGAAGTCTGTACTGTGAAATCCGGGACAGGTCTGCGAACCCAATCCACTTAAATGGTTTGGAAGTCGTTTGCCCGAATCGTATCCATCCAGTTGAAAAACGGTTTTGTTGCAGACCCGCCCAACGACTATTTCAAAAATAAGTTTTCATTAAAAGGGATCCTGTTCTTGAGAATGTAATAAACAGCCGTATTGAATTTATGCGCTATCCTCGCCCTGGCTTTCTTTTTACCGTATTTGGATTCCAGTTTCTTATAGTACTTGCTGATCGGTTTTGATTGCTGCTGCGCAGAGATAATGATGGCATTGAACGCATATTTCAAATATGGATTCCCAATGTTCTGGTTCTTGATCCCGGTGATTTTTCCACTGGAAGTCTGCGGACACCGGACTACGCGGGAGTATGAAGCATAGTTCTGATGCTTGGGGAAACGATGGATATCATGGGTTTCGTACAGAATCATTAGAGCGAGTATATCCCCAATACCAGGCACGGTTTTTAGAAGCATCATATCACGGGGATTGTGGGTGATTGCGTTTTCTCTGATTTCTTTTTCAATCCTTGCTATGATAGGATCAAAAGCATTGATAGTTTCAATATCCGGATAGATCAGACTTTCCAGTCCGTGTTCATTAAAAATCTTTATCAGGTGTGACTGGCCATCTCTTTTTTTTACTTCAGACGATCCGATGCCATGAATGGCATGCTGATGGGCAATCATCTGTATGTGTGTGAAGGCTTCGGCACGGATGGAAACATAACGTTGACGTCTTCTTAAAAGATCTCGTGTGGGTCGCATCTCTCGGGGATAAGGATAGGCTTCAGGGAAGAAACTGGTTCTCAGGAGGTCTGCAATAGTCCTGGCGTCCAGCGGATCGTGTTTATGCTTGTTTTTACTAATGGCTTTCATATAGAGCGCATGTCCGAGGTAGAAAGGGATGCTATCCTGCCGGCAACCGTCCGCAAGCCAGTAATAGGTATAGGTAGATTCACACCCAACAACGATATTTGGAATGTAGGGAGTGAGAATATCCTTGAAAATTTGAAAATTATTTTGGATATTCATATGAACGTGCTTTTCCCCTGCGTTATCCAAAATGCATAAGTATGATTGTTTTGAGTGCACATCGACTCCGCAAAAGAATTCCGATTTGATGGTTTTGTAATGCATATGAGGCCCTCCTATTTATTAGTTGAAATAAACTATTGGATGACCTGTAAAAGGTCAAGCCCTTTTTTAGGAGGGCCTTTTATGTAATATCCGCTTATGTGCGCCGTTAGTTGCGACACGAGGTCGCATAATTGATTGTTTTGTAAAGATTTGTTGTTCTTTATCAAAACCTGATATGTTCCTATCAGTATCCCAGGATGGCATGCTACTGTCGCGCTGATGACAGGGTGTGAAGCCCATCCGGTAAAGT
>JAFGIN010000082.1 GCA_016929595.1 Chitinispirillaceae bacterium | reverse complement strand
TAACAAGGTCGTCTCGACTCCGCTCGACGACCGGTTTTAGTAATATCCGGTTGTCTCGATTTCGCTGGGCGACTGGTTTTGGTAACATCTGGTCGTCTCGACTCCGCTTGACGACCAGTTTCGGTAACATTCTTAATAATCGCACTCAACTCGGTCACCGAGCGAAGCCGAGGTGAGCGGATCTACTCAACCCGGTCACCGAGCGAAGCCGAGGTGAGCAGTTCTACTCAACCCGTTCACCGAGCGGAGCCGAGGTGAGCGGATCTTACTCAACCCGTTCACCGAGCGGAGCCGAGGTGAGCGGATCTACTCAACCCGTTCACCGAGCGGAGCCGAGGTGAGCGGATCTTACTCAACCCGGTCACCGAGCGGAGCCGAGGTGAGCGGATCTACTCAACCCGGTCACCGAGCGGAGCCGAGGTGAAGAGCTCCTTGATTATTCCTTGCGGCTGATATATTTTCTAATGGTTTCAAACGTTTTCCTTGAGGGAAAAATCATTCTATGCCCATTAAAAGCATGACAGGTTTCGGACTCGCAGAGATGACCACTCCATCAGGGTTGTACAGGGTCGAAATAAGAGGTGTTAACAACAGGTTTTCCGAGATTCAAATCCGCCTGCCCCGGTTTGCTGCCAATCTTGAACAGCGCATCAAAAAAGAGGTTTCATCAACGGTTTCCCGCGGTTCGATTACGGTGCTGATATCGTGTGATCGTGATGAAACAGTATCAAAACTGACCTGGGACAAAGAATCGGTACAAAGTTACGTTACGATTTTTAACGAAATTAAAGAGAGTTTTTCTATAAATGAGCCTCTTTCACTGTCCCATCTATTGAATTTCAGTGATTTTATTAAGACTGAAGCTGCTGAATTTGATGAAGAAGTGTTGTGGGAACATATTGTGCCGGTAGTTCAGAACGCTCTGAAGGAGTTTCAGAACGCTCGAAATAATGAGGGCGCGTATATGGTCAAAGATATGGCTAAAATTCTTGATGAAATAAGTTCGACCCTTTCAGTTATTGAAAAACGGGCACCGGAACGCATCGATGAATATGCTGCGGCACTTAAAGAACGAGTGGAAAAATTGATTGCAAATCCACCTGATCCTTTACGAATGACTACCGAGATTGCTCTGATGGCTGACAGGCTGGATATATCCGAAGAGTGCACACGGCTTAGTGCTCATATCGAGAAGTTCAGACAGGATTTCTCTGCCAATGAACCTGTAGGGAAGAGAATTGGCTTTTTATTACAGGAGATGAACCGGGAAGCGAACACAATTGGCTCGAAAGCCAACGACACGGAAATTTCGCATCTGTCTGTTAAATTAAAAGAAAATATCGAAAAAATCCGCGAATTAATTCAAAATATAGAGTAACCACCAAGCGTATAGAAACGAGTTTGTTGTGAGTACAGGCTGACGTTTCAAAGGAGGAAGTCATGGCTGAATTATTGGAACTTGATCTTGAGCAATTGGAAAAACGTGGAATCAACCGTTATAAAGCGGTGATAATGGCTTCTCAGGAAGCACGTTTTATCAATGATCAGATCCGACTTGACATGCTTGAAACTAAGGAAAAACCGACAACCCTTGCTTTACAGCGTCTTTTTGAAGGCCGTGTTGTAGAAAACCAGGCTCAAGAAAACGAAGGCTGATGAGCAGCGTGAAACGGATAGTGATCGGGATTAGCGGTGGGATCGCTGCATATAAAATCCCTCTCCTTGTCCGCCTGCTCAAAAAAAAAGGCTTTGAGATAAAAGTTATGCTGACACCGGCTGGTAGAGGGCTGGTTGGTGTTGATGCGCTCAGAACACTTAGTGGCAACCCCGTTTTTCTGGATGATTCCTTAACTTACGATATGGATCATATCCGCCTTGCAGAGTGGGGTGATCTGTTCCTTATCGCACCCGCAACCGCAAACACCATAGGAAAAATCGCCCATGGTATCGCGGATAATCTTGTTACCACTTCAGCGCTTTCATTTCCCGAGAACAAAATCATGATCGCTCCGGCGATGAATACAATCATGTGGCAGAGTAAAGCAACTCAGGAGAATTGCCGCTTACTCTCTTCCCGTGGAGTGTGCATATTGCCTGTTGACTTCGGTGAACTTGCATGTAATGTATCAGGCGAGGGACGGATGATAGCGGTTGAAAGGATTGCAGATGCTGTTACAACTGCAGTTTTTCCGCAGCAGATTCTTAATGGTAAAAAAGTGCTGATTTCATCGGGACCTACCGAAGAGTCAATCGACCCGGTTCGCGTGATCACCAACAGATCCTCGGGGCGCATGGGTGCTGCACTTGCACAGGAAGCGATCACCTGTGGTGCAGAGGTAACCGTTGTTTCAGGGCCATCATTGGTACCGCTGCCCTATACTGCAAATGTGATACAGGTCCGGACAGCTTCAGAAATGAAAACGGCGCTTGAAAAAGAATTTGACACATGTGACATCTGCATAATGGCGGCAGCGGTCAGTGATTATCGTCCTGCACATGTTTCAGAAACAAAAATTCAACGTACTGAAAATGGAAACATGATCATTGAACTGGTGCCCAATCCGGATATCCTCGCCGGGTTATGCAGAAAGAAAGCAAAACAGTTTGTGTGCGGATTCTCTCTCGAAAGCGGTGAAGGAGAGTCACGTGCCCGGGAGAAAATGGAGCGGAAAGGTTGCGACATGATGGTGTTTAACCGTGCGGATCAGGCTCTGGGACTCGATACCACCAGTGTTGTACTTCTTGGTAAGAACGGGTTGCGGGAGGAGCATTTGTCAAAAAGTAAAAATGGTGCTTCTCGTGCGATTATCAGTAAAATTGCGGAACTCTGTGGATTTGTATCATGAATATTAAAACCTTATTTGCAGCATATGTGCGGCAGCAGAAACAGTTGCAGTTACCGGATGTGGTATTTGGGGATGTTTCGGTTTGCAGAGTATTCTCTGTAAAGAAACCCGGTGCAGTGCCTGTGAAAGCACGGCCATCGGTACGACAGGAGAGTGCTGAAGCACCGGCGATTAAAACGGTAAAGAAGACCGTAGCACCGGCCGCCGCGACTGAAAATGGTCAGTCCGTCACAGATTCCAGAAACAAGCTTGCATCACTGCGAAAAATTGATCGTTCCGAAATTGCACCAAGGGTAAGGAGATCTGCAGCAGCGCAGCCTGCTGCAGCGGCTGGTGCAGCGTTATCATTTGAACAGAAACGTGATGCTTTGAAGAAACTCTTTTTCAGTGGATGTTCATTGTGTCATCTTGCACAGTCGCGAAAGAAAATGGTATTTGGTTCCGGCAATGTCGATGCGCCGGTTGTTATTGTTGGAGAGGCACCCGGTGAAGAAGAGGATCGTCAGGGGATACCGTTTGTAGGTCCCGCCGGTCAGCTACTGACACAGATGCTTGCAGCTGTCAAACTTGATCGGGCGAAAGATACTTTTATCACCAATGTGTTGAAATGTCATCCGCCGGCAAACAGAAATCCGGAAAGTGCAGAGATTGTAACTTGTTTTCCTTTGTTAAAAAAACAGATCGAGATTATACACCCTAAAGCAATTCTTTTACTTGGAAGAATTGCGGCGCATGCTGTTCTTGGCAATGCCGGAAGTATCAGCTCCATGCGGTCAAAGGTGTTTACATATAACACAATTCCCTGTATGGTAATTTACCATCCGGCTGCTCTCCTGCATAATGTGGCGTATAAGCGTCCGGCATGGGAAGATTTAAAAAAATTCAAAGAGTTATTGGACAGTCTTGGAGTTTATGGCTCATTACAACAACAGCAAAAGTGAAAAAACAGTAACGTATCTGACCGATAGAATCCCGCCGCAGGCACTTGACGTTGAGAAGACCATACTGGGTTCGATGCTTATTGATGGTCAGGCGGCTGTCAATGCGATGGATCTTCTGGATGAGAACTGTTTTTATTCAAATGCAAATAAACAGATATTTCTTTGCATGCGGGAGATGTTTGAAAAAAACATTCCGATCGATATTATTACGCTTGCGGACATGCTCAAGAAAAGGGGTGCGCTCGAGGAGGTGGGTGAAGAGACCTATCTTGCTGAACTTGCCGAAAGTATCGCGACGGCCTCCAACATGGAGTATTACGCCGGTATTCTCATCGAAAAAGCTACTCTTCGTCAACTGGTTTCCATTGCGGGAGAGATCACTACCGATTGTTTCGATCATGAGAAAGAGGCTCAGAATGTATTGGATACAGCAGAATCGAAGATATTCAGCATTTCAGAATCGCGTGTCAAAAATAAATTTGAATCCATGGCACAGCTGCTTCCAAAAACGTTTGAAGATATTGAAGGGTACGCAAAAGGTACATTCAAAGGTGTCATGACCGGTTTCAGGGAACTCGATGATATGACAACCGGACTGGGATATGGGGACCTGGTGATTGTTGCCGGACGTCCGTCAATGGGTAAAACAGCGTTTTGTCTCAGTCTTGCACTTAATGCTGCTGTTAAGGGAAAGCAGCCAACGGCGATCTTTTCTCTTGAAATGTCAAAGGCACAGCTGGTGCAGCGTATGCTGTGTTCCGAAGCGCGTGTTAATATGCACCAGTTAAGAAGTGGTACGTTACCCAAGCGGGATCTTCCGAAACTGAGTTTTGCTGCAGGCCCGCTCTCTGAGGCTCCCATTTTCATCGATGATACTCCTGGAATAACTGTCCTTGAACTGCGGGCAAAGGTCAGAAGACTCAAAGCGCAGCATGGGCTTAAGCTTATAATTATCGATTATCTTCAGCTGATGGGTTCATCATCAAAGGTTGAGAGCAGACAACAGGAAATTTCACAGATCTCACGTGCGCTCAAAGGTGTTGCCAAAGAGCTGGATGTGCCGGTAATTGCGCTTTCGCAGCTTTCCCGTGCGGTCGAACAGCGTACCGGCAACCATCGTCCGCAGCTTAGCGATCTCAGAGAGTCCGGAGCTATCGAGCAGGATGCCGACATTGTGCTGTTCGTTTATCGTGATGAAGTATATAATAAAGATGATGAAAGCGTAAAAGGAAAGGTCGAGATAATTATCGGTAAGCAGCGAAACGGACCGATCGGTACTGCAAATTGTGCTTTTGTTAAAGATTTTGCGCGCTTTGAGAACCTCGCTGAGGGGATGGATGCGTCTGACACAGGGTTTTAGAAATGTTAAAGATTGAACATTTGAAAAAACATTTCGGTACTCAGGTAGTACTCGATGATATTAACCTCGAGATCAGAAAAGGTGAAATTACCTGTATTATCGGACAATCCGGAAGCGGGAAGACCGTTCTTTTTCGTCATATAATAGGGTTGATTTTTCCCGATGGGGGACGGGTAATTCTGGACGATGTGGTAATTTCATCTCCCACAGTCAAGCCTTCAGAATTTGACCGCTACAGAAACAGGTTTGGTATCCTTTTTCAGGGTGCCGCCCTCTTTGATTCCATGAGTGTCGGTGAGAATCTTGGGTTTCCGTTGCGTGAACATACAAAACTGACCGAAAAAGAGATCGGAAAGATAATCGGCGAATCCCTTGAAATGGTAGGACTTAAAGAGGAATTCAAAGAAAAAATGCCTGCAGAGCTTTCCGGAGGTATGCGAAGCAGGGTAGGGCTGGCACGTGCGCTTGTCATGAAGCCCGAGATCATGCTCTATGATGAGCCGACATCTGCGCTCGATCCTATCATGACGGAAAAGATCAATGATCTGATGCTTAGTCTCAGAGATAAACTTGGTATGACATCGATTGTTGTCACCCACGATATCGGGTCGGCCTACAAAATTGCCGACAAAATCGCCATGATTCACGAGGGTAAGATCATTTTTGATGGTACACCGGCTGAGATCAGAAAGTCGCGTAATCCCTACATACAGCAGTTTATACGTGGTCAGCGAAAGATGCATTATGCGGTTGATGACGAAGAGTCTTACTCTGCACCTGTTGATTTAGGGAAATTACGGAAAGATGATCGCCTGACTGAAAAGAAGTTTATCATGCCCTCGCGTGGGCAGAACAGCAGTGTTCCTGATGATCAGTAGTAATCTCCGGCAGACAGACAACAGCGTAAATGCAAAAAAAAAATAAAACCTCATACGTGTGTACCCAGTGCGGGCAGGATTTTCCAAGATGGCAGGGCAGATGTGATAATTGCGGCACCTGGGATACAATAAGTGAGTTCAGAGGTTCACCGAAGAAGAGTAATTTCAGTGGAAAAGGTGACAGGCCCGGCTCTGATAAACCGTGTCCGATCATTCAGGTGGAGGCCAGTTCTGAACCCCGGTTTCTTTCTGGTTTTAAAGAGGTTGACCGTGTACTTGGGGGCGGGCTTGTAAGGGGTGCGTTTATTCTTCTGGGCGGGGATCCTGGAATTGGTAAATCAACCCTGATGCTTCAACTGGCTTCGAGGCTTGCCACCGCATCGAGAAAAGTGTTGTATGTCTCAGGCGAGGAGTCTCCCGAACAGGTTTCGATGAGAGCGAAACGACTCAAATGTCAGGGTGAATCATTACAGATTCTTCCCTCGACCTCAGTTGAAACGATTCTTTCGGTACTGCAGGAGCATAAGCCGGAAATTGTCATTGTTGATTCCATACAAACGATACACTCTGATGAACTTGAGAGTTCCCCTGGATCGGTTGCTCAGATCCGGGAAAGTACCTCGATGATGCTTCACTTTGCAAAAACAACCGGAACGATTTTTTTTCTTATAGGACATGTTACAAAAGATGGTGCGATAGCAGGTCCCAGAATGCTGGAGCACATGGTCGATACCGTACTTTACTTTGAAGGTGATCCGGGGTATGAGTACCGGATTGTCCGTGCGGTTAAAAACCGCTTTGGTCCAAGCGGGGAGATTGCGGTTTTTTCCATGTCTGACGGTGGTCTCAGTGAGGTTAGAAACGCTTCAGAATTTTTTCTCACCAACAGAGGAACTCCACAGATCGGAACTTCGGTATCTCCCGTTATGGAGGGGAGCCGGATCCTTGTCGTTGAGCTTCAGGCACTTGTTAACAAATCCCATTTCGGTATGCCGCAGCGTGTTGCAAACGGTATCAATCAGAAGAGACTGGCGCTGCTTCTTGCAGTTCTGGAACGTCATGGCGGTTTTTTTATTGGAGATTATGATGTTTTTTTCAATATAGCAGGTGGTCTGACAGTCGCAGAACCTTCTATCGATCTCAGTATTGCAGCATCGATAATATCTTCCTTTGTTAATAAACCGTTACGTCAGGATTGCGCATGTATAGGCGAAATAGGGCTTGGTGGTGAAGTGAGGGCTGTCAGCATGATTCCCAACAGGATCAAAGAACTTGCGCAGATGGGGTTCAGGGAGTGTATCGTTCCCTACGGACTAAAAAATATTGACCAGTTTAAAAAAGATTATTCAGTTTCACTGGTTCAATGCCGTTCCGTAGCACATCTGCAGAATCTTATCTTTTGACAGTGTGGGGAAAATTGATTGTGACAGCTTTAGATTTTATATATTTTCCATATTCATTTTTAGACTTCATATTTTTAGGTTGGATAAAAAAAAGCAACATTGTATTATAATAGCGTAATGGATCTTATCATTTTGCGTATTTTTCCGCTTTTTATTCCTCGTGGTGCAAGTCTGTTGCAATTTTATCTTTAGTAGTTTAGAGATTTTTCCGAGATGATGGGATGATTAACTTTTTTCTTGAGATTCTTTGTTCTTTTCTGATTGCGATGAGCTTACTGTTCATTGTCGTTCAGATAAAGGTAAAATTTGATAAAAGCTTCCTTATTTTCGGGATCTCCAATCTCTTGTTCTGTTCTTTCTGTGCAATTGATATTTGGCTTCAGCCGGTAGCACAGGTGCTTCACTGGACCCGTTTACAGCATGTAATAGCAAGCTTTTTCCCCCCTTTCTGTACGTGGCATATAATGCTTGTCATGAAACGGGAGAATATGGATACAATCCGGTTTTTGTCGCTTGGGAGTATTGTAATCGCTCTGCTATTTATCACCAATGTAATGTTAGTTGAGCGTAATAACGAGATTTCTGCGACACTTTTATACAATGTAGTATTCATTCCGTATATGTTAGTAACTGTACTATTTCTACTACGTAGAATATTTAACAGATTAACCAGTGGAAACAAATTTCAACGACAGGTTATGTTTTACAATCTTATAGGAGGTGTATTTCTTTCCCTGGGTGCAGTAATCGATATGCTCGCGATGGTGAAAGGGACAAGAGTCATTCCTGAGGTTCCAAATTTTTCGATTGTTGGTGTGCTGTGTTATTGTACTGTTGTAAGTCTGGTTTTTACAAATCGACTCACAGAACTCATAAGTGAACGGGAGGTTGTATTTAAAAAATTAAAGGATGCGTATAAGGATCTGGAGGATGTTCAGGTCTTGAAAGAACTTGGCCAGTCGACATCAATAATGAATCATGAGATCAGAAACTATGCAACTGCAATTTCCGGTTTTGCAGAAATGTTGAATAATCATAGTGGCCTTGATGATTTTTCGAAAAAAATGGCAGAAAGGATTATTGATTCTGCAACCCGGATGACAAATTTCAGCAAAGAAATACTTGAATTTTCCAAATTGAAAATACTTAAGAGTAAAGCTCCTTTCGAATTTTACGCCTTTCTGAAAAATTGTATCGACTTTAATTTCCAGCATAAATTGTCATTTTTTACGATCAACAATGGAACTAATCCGGAAACCGGAAATATCAGAGGTGACTGGCATAAGTTAGATCAGGCATTCCTGAATATTTTTAAAAATTCGATCGAAGCGGGCGCAAACAAGATAACTGTCAACGTTAATGCAAATGAATCGACACTGTTTTGTAATATTGAAGATAACGGTGCGGGGTGTACTGATGCTGACCTCAAAGACATTTTTAAAGCGTTTTACACAACCAAAAAAGATGCCGGAGGTACAGGTCTGGGGATGAGTGTTGTCAGATCAATTATCGAGGGGCACGGAGGAAAAATTACTGCGTATACCAGAAACAGAGATGATCACGATGTTCATGGTTTAGGTTTGAATATTGTTTTTCCCAAATATGAAGCTGATCAGGAAATGACTACGTATACAAAAAATAACCTTATTTTTATTACAGGCGGATTAAAGGACCTTAGTGTTCCCGTTCAGATTTTCAGAAACACTTTAGTAAACCCATATCTATTTAAATCGATAAAGGAGATCGATCCCAAACTCCTGAACACAGATAAAAGAATATTTCTAATTGCGACAGTTGAAAACCTTTCACAATTTAAACATCTTGACAATATCTCGGTATACGTTATAGTGGAAAATGAAGAGGGGTTGTTCGTGATCGATGAAAAAGGTGTGGATACTCCAATGAGGTTTTCCGAAGAGTTTTTGTTATCTATGTTTGACAAAATGTATTCAGTCGTTATAAATAATGATTAACCCGGAAAAATAATCCTGACTTATTCCATCCTTGATAGATTTATAAGTCAGGATACAATTCTCTTTACCCTTATAATACCGTACATACGATTAATATTGGCGCGCAAAGGAGATGCTGGGAATCGGCTAAAATTTCTGATGTAATTTTACCTAAGTGTTGTGGAATTGTGAATTGTGGAATAATGCTTAATTCCGCCCAGATTATGCATATTGAAGAACAAAGTGCGAGACTGTAAGTGCCAATTCCAAAATTGTAAAGGGTCAGTACAGTAATCAATCCTGTAAGGTTAATACCCGATAGTAAATAAAATGTGTTTTTAAACCCGATCAGGCTTGAAAGTGTTTTTATTTCGCACATTGTATCTCCATTGATATCCCGGGCATCAGACCCTATGTTACTATTACATGAACCAGTAAAAAATGCGATGAAAAGCATTAATAGATCAGATCTGAAAGGATTGATATTCAAAAATACGGACGATATCGCTATTGCACCGCCACCCCATATTGTGCATACAATGATATTTTTACCTACGGGGATTGATTTAAGATTTGTCCAGTAGACAATCCCATTTTTGTAATATGGCAATATTTTTACCGTATAAATGAGGCCGATTGCAGAGATAATTCCAAAAAGCAGTGCTAATTGAAATTGCTTTAGTGCCATTAGCAAAAAAACAGGGCCGGTTAATGCAATGAACGACAACAAGATCCACGAAACCGATTTTCTGGAAGAAGAATTGAAAAATTTCCATCTTGATACATTATTAATTTTATCTTCCTTATCAAAAATACGGTTTAAAAGATAGGTTCCTGTTGTGATGACAAAACAGAGAACGGTAAGTAACCAGTCCGGCTTGTGGCCATGATAGACATATAAAGCGGTGATTTGAAAAGATGCAGCAAGTCCTAAGAAAAAAGTTGGGAAAGTGGCTGTGAAAGCAGTGTGAGTTAAGCGCATAAATGACCTCCTTAGCAAAATTGCAGAGCATCAGTCCTCGAAGAAATCTTCTCCTGTTATCAGGAAAAGCCCGATATTCATGTTGCAACTACAAATTACATGGCCATCAGGTAAATCCTATCATGTCCTGGTCCTTTTATCAAGTATTTTTTACAATGTATTGTATTTTTTTTAAAATTCACCACAATTGAACCGTTTCACCACTTGTCTATCGATAAGGCTGGTTACACCACTCCCCGGTACTGGATATTGGAAGTTGAAAATGGTATTTTAAATTCAAACGGTAGTTCTTAATCCTTCAATACTCGAAATGTTATATCAAATGATTCTTAAAAGTAAAAAATTGGTAATGTTGGCAATCATTTTAATTGCCGGGAGCGTCTCTCTGGCTGAAACAGATCCGGTTTCTATTATTGTCAGTGGGGAGTCTCACGGGATGATCGAGGGATGCGAATGTGTCATAGAGCCTGGTGGAGGGCTCGCCAGAAGAGCAACAGTCATTGAGCAGATGCGAAAAAAAGGACCTGTACTTTTACTTGATGCTGGTGGGTTTTCTGCAGGTGATATGTACGATTCATATACTGAAGGGCGGAAAAGTGATTCTGTAAGAACATCCGTTATGATTAAAGGCATGGGACTTTTACAGCATGATGCAGTCGCGCTGGGCGATGATGATCTGCAGTATGATGTCACATGGTTAAAAAAGCAGATTTCAGATGCATCTCTTCCGGTCATTTCCGCTAATTGCTTTAATTTAAAAAATCAGCACCTTGTAAAACCATATCTTTTTGTTAAAAAGGGATCGGTTGTATTCGGCATTACAGCACTAACCTCTGATGAACGTTTACTGGAAATTGACCGCAGTATCGATTTGAGAGATCCGCTTGAAGCTCTGAAGAAAGTTCTACCTGAACTGAAGAAAAAATCTGATATCCAGATAGTGATCTCCCATTGTGGAGAAGAACTTTCAGAACAAATTGCAGTAGAATTTCCGGATATTGACCTTGTTGTCAATGGTCACCGCAAAAAGAGCAGTGAGCCCTTGCACATGTCAGGGAAGACGCCGGTCATGCAGTTTGGTTTTCAGGGAAAAAGTGTAAGCGTGGCTCATGCTACTGTTGAAAAGAGGGGATTGAGGGTGCTCAGCAGTTCATGGATTCACCTCGATCCATCAGTTCCTGAAGACAGTGCCATGCTCGGTAAACTGCATTATGTATTACCTCCACGAAATGATGTATACGACCTTTATATTATGAGTCAATGTCCGTACGGTCTTGAGGCGCTCAGTGCTTTTATGGCATTTCAGAGCTCTTTTCCCGCCATTCAATTTAACATCCGTTTTATAGGTTCTGTAGAAAATGATGGAAAACTGAAATCTCTTCATGGTGAAAGTGAAGTAAATGAAGAGATGTTATGGCTTGGTGTAAAAAGATTATTTCCCCGGAAATGGAGCGAATTCTTATCTGTACGTTCTCAAAGCAGCTCTTTAACCAGTTCGGTTTTTAGTGATCTGGGGATGGATTTAAATAAAATTGAGACCTGGGTGCGCACGAATGGGTATAAGGAGCTTGCCGGTCATTATCAACGATCAATTAGATTGAATATACATGCTTCTCCGACACTCTATATCAATACTATTCCTTATGAAGAAGCCGTTTCGAAGGTACGGCTAGCACGGATAGCGTGTGGGAATAATGAAAAGATCTCAGCATTTTGTGATTCCCTTCCGGAGTGTGTTGAAGATCGTGATTGCAAAAAGGCAAAAAAACTTGGAAAATGTGTCACCGATACGTGTGTGTTTATTGATGCTGTGCAATTCCCTTTCACGGCGCTGGTGAATGACTCGCTGGAGGAACAACTGCATCTCTCCATAATTAAAACAACTGAGGAGCTCTTTCCCGGTGCTGAGATTACCATCGAGAGTGTACATTCCGGGAAGGGTAAAGAGCTGCTTAAAAAATGGAAAAATCCTCCAGTCCCGTTTTATAAGTTTGGTAATGATGTTCGGCATGCATATAATTTCAAGGCAATTGAACAGGGCGTTATACCATTTGAGGATGGGTTCAGTTTTAAAAACTCCGTTATGAAATACAATTATTTCCCCGGAAGGAACGCTGCCAATGGAGAGGTTTTAGTGCTGGTGGATCCTTTTTTTCAAGAGATAGAGACTATCATCAGCAGTTTAAATTCCATGGAACATAAAAAGAATATAAAGGTAAAGCCGATTATTTTTTATGATCCATCAACGGTAACACCCGGTACAATCGAGATGTTTCGTCAGGATGAGGCGTTTCGCTGGCTGTTTCTTGCGGGAAGTTCAAACGAAATGTTCACATCGTATTTGCTGCAGTACTCAAAAAGTCCGGGCAATTCCATGTGGCCACAGAATGTAAAAGCTGCAGGTATGGATCCTGACACTATTTCAGCGATGATGCAGCGGGACAGGACCCGTGTGCTTCAGAACCATTTTACTTATTTAGCTGAACTGGGGCTGGACAATCCGCTCTACATTCTTAAAAATAATAGGGTGTTAACAGCCGTAAAGAGCAGGGATGAATTGGTAAAGATACTGAATGAAAAATTGAAGATAAAATAAAGAGTGTGTTGAAACTGCAGGTTCGCTATACAAAAATGTTGACAAAATAATCTCGGCGACACCAGATGCTTCATAGTGTTGGCTCACTGGTTTCCCGACGTCGCAAAACTCTTTCAAACCAACACTATCCGCTTTTGCGGTCCATAAAAAAATAAGGTTTTCTCCACACCTGGAGGTCACGATAACTATTCAGGTAGTATGCCTTTTACCGGTTTTTCGCCATCCGCAAGGGGGACCTGGAGGATAAAAATCCCATGTAGCACGTCTTAAAGTCCCCCTGCGGGTGATTTAGGGGCGCACCTGAATAGTTACAAAAACTACTTAATCTCAAAGTTGATGATCTGAAGAGTTTCTTCATCACGACTATTGACAATCGCCACTCTCCAGTCTCCGACGGCATATGAAGGTATGGATTTGGCACTGTATGTTCTGAAACGGGCTGATTTCACGTTTAACGGCACAGCCGACATCAGTTCATCTTTCCAGTACCAGCGGTGTTGAATCTCAAGTGGGTCACCGGAACTTTTGATCTCAGTAAAACAGTACAATCGTTTAACTTCAGGTGGGAAAACATTACCCGGTTCTTCGGGCTCACGTTCATTGACATTAAGGCAAACGACAGCTCTGGTGATTTTTACATCTGAGGCTCCTTGAGATGCCTGCTGTATCTGGCCGGGCTGAGATTGGGGGGCAGTTTTTTTAGCCGCTGGTTCAGTTTGCTGTGCAATGGCTAAGCAACAAAGCACAGATGATAATAGCAATGGTGTCTTGAAGTTCATAATGGCTCCTTGTTAAATTAATTCTTGAAACCGTGTCAGCCTATAGCGGTTTTCAGAAATAGAACTGATTATGCACCAGTGATTTTGATGAATTGCACCAGATAGTTATATTATATCATTTGGGAAGAGTAGTTGGTAGTCATTCTGTGAGATTATTAAAAAGGATGTATTCTATGAATATTGAACTGACTGATGTAGAATTGAGGGTGCTTGGTGTTCTGATTGAAAAAGAAGTTACAACTCCGGATTACTATCCAATGAGTCTGAATGCGCTTCAGGCAGGATGCAACCAGAAGTCCAACCGTGATCCGGTTATGGATTGTACTGAAGAGGTTGTGATGGAGGCGATCGATTCACTTAAAGAAAAAAGGCTTGCCTGGCAATTGTCGGCTGCCGGAGCACGGGTTCCGAAATTTGAACATAATATTCGCAGTTTTTTTTCTCTTGACGAAGCTGAAACTGCAGTTTTATGTACACTCATGCTTCGCGGAGCGCAGACTGCCGGAGAGATCAGGACCAGGGCAGAGAGAATGTATGCATTCAAATCGCTTGATGAAGTCATTCAAAAACTGAATGATCTTGCAGGCGCAGAGACCCCTCTTGTAAGGGAACTGCCTCGGGTAGCTGGTCATAAGGAGAATCGCTGGACTCAGTTATTTTGTGAACAATCTGTACCGTCAGCTGAAATTAACCCTCAGGCCGGTACATCATCTCAACATACTTCATCTGAGAAAAAAAGTGTACTGGAGCAGCGGATTGATGCTCTCGAGCAGCAGGTCGGGGAACTTAATGAGGAGTTATTGTCTCTTAAAAAGTCATTTGATGAGTTCAGGGCGCAGTTTTAATTCGGGTTAGACATGTAACAAACGTATATACCAGGTAATTATCTGTTCGCCAAAAAGCACTGAGATCCAGATCCCACCTGCCAGAAATGGGCCAAAGGGGATTTTTTGATCAATCGTTGTTTTTTTTAAGAACATCATCCCGATACCGGAAAGTGAACCCAGGCAGGCAGCCAACATGATGCTTAAAAGAGCACCCTGCCAGCCAAAAAGGGCTCCAAATGCCGCCATTAATTTAACATCACCTCCACCCATCGCTTCTTTTTTCAGTATCCACGACCCCAGCAGCCCAATAAGAAAAAGTGTCCCTCCACCGGCAGCGATTCCAAGTAGTGAGTTTACCGGTGAAATATCAGAAGGAATAAATGACAGTGCCAGACCTGTAAGAATGAACGGTATTGTAAACTGGTCAGGGATTATGTAGTGTTTTATATCAATGATTGACATCGGGATCATAAGCAGCAGCCAGAAAAACTGTACCAGGACCGGGGCGATCGTCAGGATGGAGGATATTTTTACAGTTGAAAATATGTGGTGGCCGATGAGAAGTGCACAAAGTGCTGTAAATAGTTCAATGCCAGGGTAAATAAGAGATATTGGTGCTTTACAATGTGCACATTTGCCGCGTGTCAGTAAATACCCCAGGAGCGGAATGTTATAAAAAGGTTTTATTGGAGTCTTACAGGATGGACAATACGAGGATGGTAATACGATTGATTCTTCGCGGGGAATTCTCCAGATAAGTACGTTGAAGAATGAACCAACAGTTGATCCAAAAAAAAATAGTAAGGTATAAGCGACTAGTGCTGAATCCATTTTTTTCCTGATAGTTCTATACTACAAACGGCTGAAATGTTAAACATTTGTGCTAATTGCAAACATCGCATATTCCGCGGCCCCTATCCCATCCTTCCCCCGT
>JAFGIN010000081.1 GCA_016929595.1 Chitinispirillaceae bacterium | reverse complement strand
GTATTGATAGATCAGAATGTTACCGAATGCTTACTAAACGCAGTTGAAGATTTTGAACTACCATCTAATGGTACTTACACCATTCGTGTAATGGAAACAGAAGGAAACCAGACATTTCCTTACACATTGGTTGCCATTTTGACAGCAGGCCCCCCTACGGTACCTCCAACTGCACCAGCACTTTCCTCACCAGCGGCAAACGCAACTGCAATTCCGACTGCAACGACGCTTTCATGGTCAGCTTCATCGAGAGCACAATCCTACGGGTTGCAGGTTTCAGTTACATCAGATTTCAGTTCAACAGTCTATAATGAAACAGGCATAACATCGACATCTTTTGCTGTATCATCACTTAACAGTGCAACATTATATTATTGGCGTGTAAATGCTACCAACGCGATTGGTACTGGTGACTGGTCTGAAGTTCGCAACTTTACAACTACAGTCGCACTGCCGGCAATTCCAGTACTGGTATCTCCAGCCAACAATGCAGTTGGTCAGCTGAAAAATACTCCTCTGGAATGGAGCGCATCTGCTGGTGCAACGACATACTCGCTACAGGTGTCGACTGCTTCGACGTTTGCATCAACAGTTGTAAATCATAGTGGTATAACATCAACGACATTTGCAAATACCCTGCTTGAAAATGGAACCACCTATTACTGGCGGGTCAGGTCTTTTAACGCTGGTGGAAACTCAAACTGGTCGTTAACCAGAAGTTTTGAAACTGAATTTGTGGCACCTGTTGCACCAGTTCTTTCGAGTCCGGCAGATAATGCTACTGATGTGCCACAAGCAACAACACTTACCTGGAACACAGCCTCAGGAGCAGTAACATATAATGTGCAGGTTTCGACGGTTGCTGATTTCACGACCACAATAGTTGATCGCAATAGCATCTCCACTACATCAACATCTTTGACAGGACTCGCCAATGGAACAGCTTATTACTGGCGGGTTGCATCAGTAAATCCTGCCGGAGCTGGTGCGTGGTCTTCTGTGAGAACATTTACTACAGTGTCGACGTTTCTTCTTGGTGATTTTGAGAGGGGACATAGCGGTACTGAGATAGGCACTTACTGGTATTTCATTGATGATTCGTACGATGGCGGATTGTCTTCAGTAAACAATGCGGTGAACAGGTTTGAATTTTTGGGGCAATACACTCCCGGATTTGAGTCAAACTATGGTGGAAAAGTAAACTATACCTTAAGCTATGCCAGCTCTACCTGGGAATACCCATATGTGGGTATTGGTGTTACTTGCAGGCCAGACAATCAACCAGTAAATTTGACCGGTGTAACTGCAATACAATTTGATATTATTGCAAGTGAAAATATGAATATCACTTTCCAGTTGCCGCAATCAACAATTACCGATAAAAATTATTATATGACTACAGTTGCTGCCGGTACAAGCTGGAGAACGGCTACTGTTGAGCTAACAACATCTCCCGGACCTCTCCACCAGGAAGCATGGGGAACGGTTGCACCGTTTGAGATTGATAAAATAGAGGGAATGTCATGGCTTTTAGAGCACGATGCATACAATCCAACTGTAAGCCTGAATGGAAGTTTCACAATAGATAATGTTAAAATGATCGGTACACCAGTCGGACTTAATCCACCTTATCCGCCAATTTTGTCATTACCGCAATGGAAAAGTGAAAATATTCCTTTAAGCCCACTCTTGTCGTGGCATCCGGCAGCTGGGGCAACAGCATACACCTTGCAGGTATCTTCAGATTCAACATATTCCACTACATTTTGTAACCAGACTGGTATTACAGACACGACTTTCCAGGTAGCAAATCTCAATTACAACAAAAAATATTACTGGCGAGTTAAAACTACCGCTGGAACAAATGAGAGCTGCTGGTCATCATCAGGACAATTTACAACAGTTCAAGGTCCACCTGTCGCACCAATACTATCTTCTCCGGCAAATGCCGCTGTAAGTATTTCCCTCTCACCAGCATTGTCATGGGTTACCCTCGCAGCAGCTACGACATATGAGGTACAGGTTTCAATTTCACCGGATTTTAGTACAACGATTGCAAATCAGACAGGACTCACAACCACCGGGACTACCATTACTTCACTTGAAAATTCAACTACTTATTATTGGAGAGTGCGTGGAAGTAATGTTTCCGGTACAGGTGCCTGGTCAACAGTCTGGAGTTTTATAACTATTCCACTGTCTCCAAATCAGGTCACATTAAATACTCCTGTAAATGGAGCAACGAACCTGCCACTACTGGTAACCATCGGATGGAATGCACTTCAAGGGGCAGACAAATACAACGTGCAGGTTTCTGGCAATGCAGAATTTACCTCTTTTGCCGTTAATCAATCCAATGTCGCGGTAACTTCACTTGCTCTGACAGGACTTACTGCAGGAGCCACTTATTTCTGGCGTGTGCAGGCAGCCAATGCAGGTGGTACTGGAACATGGTCTGTAGTGTGGAGTTTTACAACAATTCCTCCAAAACCGGGAATACCTTTAATTACATATCCTGTTAATGGAGCAGTAAATGTACCCATTGCGACAACATTGTCCTGGAACCCGGTTTCAGGTGCAGCATTCTATAATATGCAGCTATCTGCCACTGCGGATTTTAGTAGCGGTGTAGTATCAAAAGACACCATAACCGACACTTTTTTTGTCTTATCCGGCCTGAATAATTTTACAACATATTATTGTCGTGTAAATGCACATAACATCGGGGGAATCAGTGAATGGTCTTCACCCGCTTCATTTAAAACAATCATTGCTGCCCCTGGGATACCCGTTGCAATTTCTCCAGTAAGTAACACAACAGGAATGAATATAAATCTATCTCTTATCTGGGGCGAGGTAGAAAATGCGACAAGTTATAGAGTTGAGTTAGCAAAAGACAGTGTTTTTACCAGTATCGTTTGTGATACTTCAGGGTATATAGATACTGTTTTTTCTTGTAATGGCTTAGCGAATGACACCCGTTACTACTGGAGGATAAAAGCAGAGAATGCTGGTGGAACAAGTGAATGGTCGACAGCGAGTGTATTCACAACAATAGTAGCACTTCCAGGCAAAATTAAAATTTCTGGAAATACAGTTAACGATACAATTACAACAGATAGTATCACGGTTGTGTGGCATTCCGATAGCAATATGGTCTCACGGTATTGGATAGAGATGTCGACAGATTCAATGATGACCGAACCGCAAATTGATTCGTCCATTACAGATACAACTAAACTTTTCAAAGAGCTTGCTGATGGTAAGACATACTGGTTTAGAGTACGTGGCGGCAATGATGCAGGATGGGGCGGGTTCAGCGAAAAAATGACTATACTTGTTAGAATTCCTTTAGCTGTAAAGCTACCAAAAGAGTTCAGGGTATTTGGTTTCAATCCTAACGGGATAGGACGTGGTTTTAGATATTCATTACCAGAAAGATGCGATGTCAGAATGGTTATTTACAACATTAATGGCGTATGTATCAAAAAAATGATCAACACAGTTCAAAATCCTGGTTTATATTCCGCAACGTTTCCAAATCTGTCATCAGGAACATACTACATTGCATTTACGGCAGGTAAGTACCGGTATAGTAACAAGTTGATTTTTGCACGATAATAACTTTAAAAGAGCAGGGTAATTAATATTACCCTGTTTCTAAATACCTAAAAGTGTACTTATGGCTACCAGTAATCTCAGCGCGTGGATCCTTCACCCAATTCAAATGTTCAGAAAAATTACAATTAACAAAAGATTGGTGACGGCTTGATTCTGTTTGTGAGCAAAGTCATATCCAACTATGCTGAGATAGAAATTCCCTGCAGCGAAAATTTTTCATAGAATCCCATATTCCGGAGTTTTTATTAGACTCAAAAATAATTCGTTAAAATCAAATATAACCAGCAGTTAACATATTTAAATATTCTCATGGTATATTGCCTTCAATTGTGTATCAGCTTCTTATTAGCTGAAAAGAAAATAATTGTGGAGGTAATTGCAAAACTCAATTGTAATCACCCTTCGATCCCGACACATCGGGAGATGGGCGTTTTAGCAAATTTAAGGTGCTCATACTGAGCTCGTCGAAGTATGAAACAGACTTTTGCAATTACCTCTATGTTTTTCAAAGGTCACTATTATGATGTTCTGGAAAATGTAGGACACCATTCAGTGGGGTTGCGGAAATTGAAGAAGAATCATGACTTGAAGTTATACTTAAACTGGAACTGGAAACGGAAACTAATTATTATATTTAAAATTCAATGGAAAACATGTAAAAATCTTTAAGTTAAACATAAATCATTAATTACGGTATAGGGAAACATGGAAAATATTAGTAAAGCCTTCGTTGGAGTACTAGTTGTCTTTTTTAAGTACGGTTGATCTGTATGGTGAATCATCAAAAAACGATTCACTATCCATTTTCACATTCTCAGACGGAAAAATCAGAACAGGGAAACTTGTATATTTGGTTTCAGATACATTGATCATTTCTGTACGAGGGGCTGACAGCACTACTATCGAAAAGCGCTTTCACAAAAGTATCTTCACTCGTGTTGTCCTTCCTGATAGTGCACTACTTGATCTTTCCCAATCTACCTGGCCACCAGTCGCAGTTGATGACTGGAATGATGTTGAAAACGGGGTGCAGGTGAAACCGGTTGGCAGCATTACAATTACAACTGGCGACATTGCTGCATCTGTTTATCTTGATAGTGTATTTGCAGGCACAACGCCGTTAACGAGAGACAGTCTTTCGGTTGGAAATCATGCACTTAGAGTTACCGCATACGGCTATGAACCGATTGATGAGATTGTAAGTATTTCACCTCAAAAGATCTTGAATCGCACCATTGTTCTGGAACATAGCCAGACCTGGAAGGATTCTGTCAAAGCGGCTGATGATTCATTAAAGGCCCTTAGAGAAAAAGAATATGCAGACAGTATTCAAGCCGTTTCCGATGCGCGTATCTCTACCGCACTTAAAAGTGCGAATAGTATTGATAATCTTCAAGGAATGATGGATATGCTGTTTATGAACCTTACCCTGGATTCTACTTCGTCAAAAACTGTAGCAGTATTACCGTTCACCGTTGCACCGGGCGTGGTACCACAAGCTGGTTCTATGGCTTCAGAGTATGCAGTAGTCTACATTTCATCACGAAAGGGAATCAGTGTTGTTGAGCGAGCCGGTTTTTCTAAAATGATGCAGGAACTGGCACTTTCACAGACAGATGTTATTTCCGAATCGCGCGCTCTTGAAGCCGGCAAAGTAATGGAAGCACGTTATCTTGTTATGGGTAACGTGACCGAAGACCAGGGTAAACGACTGGTGACAGTCCGCCTTGTTGAAACTGAAACCGGTGCGGTGCTTTCAGCTGCGGCTGCTTCAATTAAAATCCGTGACATGGATCTTTTAATATATGACGCATTGGGAGAGAAACGCAACCCGGCAGGAGCACTATTTCGCAGCACGGTTGTTCCCGGGTGGGGGCAATTTTATACTGGCCGTTCGGAACAGGGTTGTGCAGCAATAGCGTTAACACTTGGCGGAACCGGTGCACTTGTCTGGTCCATTAGCGACTGGAGAAGTAAGCGAGCAGAAGCAGATCGGTATCGTCGCACTGACCCGTCAACGGTAATTGTTGGTGAAAGCCCTGAAAGTTATATTTTACGTGGTAATAAAAAAATTACAGCACAAAACGACGCAGCAAAGCGCAACGTCATAATTGGTGCATCATTGGGGAGTGTATGGGTTTTAAATGTGCTGGATGCTCTTATCTGTGGTATAGTTGAATCGAAGCAAATACGTACTCGTTATTTCAGCATAGTACCTGCACCTGCTGAGCACATCGATGGATGTGTCCTCCTCATCCTGAATATCAACACAGGAAGTAACAGATGAAAATTTCAGTAAATCACCGCTACTTATACGTTCTTACTCAAATTACAGTGCTTGTGTTTCTCAATTTGACTTGTACTAATGATAATGATTTCCTTTCCCTTGATGAGACCAATAATCTGCAGAGTTCAATGAGTGGAACTGTCATTGACAAAAATAGCAAAGGCTTATCAGGTGTTTCTGTTACTGCTTATCCAGGCGGCACAACGACAATGAGTAATGATGACGGGACATTTGCATTAACCGGCTTATGTGCCGGAAAAAGTATCCTTGTTTTTCGTTATGCAGATTTCACTGATACTACTTTGGATACAATATCTTTAGGTTTACTAGAGTCAAAAAATCTGAAAGAACCGGTACGAATGCGGTATCGCTACGGTTGGATATGTGGTAATGTAACAGCCGGAGTATCAAGTATAATCGATGCTGGAGTACAGGTTGAAAATCAGCTGGTAAGTACGCGCACATTGCCTGGCGGGAGCTTTACATTGTCAAAAGTACTTCCTGGTCGCTGTAAAGTATATGGATCACTTCGTGGTGTTGGCTACGGCCTGGTTGAACATGAAATTAAAGCCGATGACACCAGTACCATTACTATTGCTATTACTAATGCTGGTGGCACTGTTCAGGGCAAGGTTGTTGATGCGACAAATAATCCGGTTGTCGGGGCCACGGTCAGTGTGATGAATAACGTAATTGTGGGTACTACGGATGCTTCCGGTTCCTACATTCTGACAGAAGTTCCTGGCAATGGCCGGCTAACCCTGACGGTCAGCAAGGGTTCAGATACGCTGCTTGTCAGCGGTGTGCAGGTTGCCGACTCGCAATCAATTACAATCCAGAACGTGAAACTTCTTTCCATCGTTCAGCAAGGGCAGTTGCGTATACTTCCAGCAGCAGTACGTACTGTTTCCGGTAAATCAACCTCCATACTGGTATCTTCTGCAGGCAGTATCGGTTCATCAGGAATTGCCTGGTTTGACTGGGATGAGGATGGAAACGGCACATTTGATCGCCGGACACCGGTACCTGTGGATACCGGCCTTGCATTTACTGAAGGCACACACTATGTCAAAGTACGTGCTGTTGGAATAGATACAACTATTACATCTGAGACGATTACGATTGAAGTAACATCTATTTCTACAGTCGTTACAAAAAAGTATCAGCTTTTAGTTGATTTTGATCCATCAAGAGGAACTGTCAGTCCAGCAAATGGCAGTTTTACAGCTGGTTCTAAAATCGTCTTATCTGTAACAACAAAAAATGATTATGTGTTTGACCGTTGGGGAGGAGATGACAGTGCATTAATACGTGGTGATACGTTGTATATGCCGGAACGGAATGTAGCATTGCAAGCGATATTCAAAGTTATCACTCCAGAAATAAAAGCTGGAACACCCGTAACAGATATCGACGGAAATGTTTACACGACAATAATCATCGGAAGTCAGGAATGGACTGTAGAAAATTTGCGAACGACGACATTCAACGATGGAACGCCGATACAATATGTGACTGATGATCGTGAGTATAAAGATTCCCACACACCGGCTTACTGTTACTATAAAGACGTAATACATGCAGACTCGATAAAAAAGTGGGGAGCTTTATATAATGGTTTCGCAGTAAGCACTGGCAAACTAGCACCTTTGAATTGGCGTGTGCCTACTGATACGGACTGGGATACGTTACAGAACTACCTTGTTGCGAATGGTTTCAACTGGGACGGTACAAGAACAGGAAATAAAATTGGAAAATCCCTTGCTTCAAAAACTGACTGGGAAGACGACCCCAGGCATGATTTGGCAGAGAATAATCTCAGTGGCTTTTCTGCCTTACCAAGCGGATATCACGACAATAATTCCGTTCAAAGAGGTTTTTGGACTTATTGGTGGAGTACCACAAAGGAAGACACTTCAGGTTATCACCTTTTCTGTTGTGGCCTTAACTATATCCATGAAGACCTCGTTAGGAGTGCTCAATACGTTGGCTTAGGTTTGTCGGTCAGACTGGTTCGAGATACCGGTGCTATCGAAAAACCAGATGTCGACACTATACCTCCAAGAATCATCATTATCGGAAAGCAATACGATACTGTTCTGGTGAATACCACCTGGAACTACCTGGATTCGGTGAGAATTGTCGACGTAATAGACCCAAAACCTACCTATACAAAAGAACCAGCCAGCATAAGTACCACAACAGAGAATTCCTTTAAAATCACCTATATCGCAAAAGATTCTTCAGGAAATATAGACACCGCTTACCGATACCTTGTTGTTATGAAGCCAACAACATTAATGGAAAAATACAACATATTTGCCGCACCGAAATTGCCTGTTTTGGACATTACTGGTTTCAAAAGTTTTACAATCGAAGGAACTCCTCCGGATTTGAAGAACTTGAAATCACTAAGTTTTATGTGGGACGGTACATCTTTATTAAATTTCAGTTTCAATTATAATGGTGACCCATACTTTAAGTCATTTACCGGAACAGTTCATACATTATCATCCCCAAAACCACAAATCACCTTAAGCGGTACTGGTATAACCGGCTTAGATGGCAAATACTATGTGGTTTTGAATGACAAAAATTTTGTATGGATAAGTGAAGATGGCAATTTTGCGATAACCTGGATCCCTTAGTAGGTAATAATGCGTCGGACGATCTGCAAACTCATCATAAATTAAGTGTCAATGTCACATTTCGGCATTACTCGATGCGTCTCTTAAACGTAGGTACGTAATTAATGCATTTATTCAATATCAGGAATTTAAATGCATTTGTATATTCCTGTTGAGCTTTAATAATTAATTAGTATCTGTTCAAAAAACTGCAAAAAGACCACTCATACTTCGACCAGGGCTCAGTATGAGCGGTCTTTTTAAGGCGATATACGCATACTACGCTCATCCTGAGCTTGTCGAAGGATAGTGCAAAAAGACATTTTGAACAGAAACTAATTAATCAGTCCCGAAATATACTATTCTATTATTTTGGGACTATTTCTATAGACAATTTTTTAGTCCCGAATTCAACATAATGAATTTTTGGGAATATTTTATTTCATAAATAAAAATAAAGCTTCGATCCCTAACCACACCCTTGTTACCTGATTAGTCAGAGAAATAAATGCCAGCACGTTGTACTACTAATTGTAGAACTCCTTTTTCAAAATCATCAATTGTGACTTGTTATATTATCCTGTGTGAGGCAGTTACAGAACTATCAGGTGTAATTGTCTCTTCAGATAAGCAATTATCACAATTTAAAATACTATTAACACATTTAAGGAGAGTTATATCATGAGTATCAAAACAGTTGTTGCATCACTAATACTTATTTCCGCATTATCAGCACCAGCTCAAAACAGTAGCACTCCCGCTGATACCGGAAAACCATCAAGTAACATTGGATATACTTCCATATTTTACCATGATTCAACCTACATTCTTACTTGTTCGCATGAACTGCTCTATTCAAAAAATGGTGTCACATGGGAAAAAGCTGTCAAGCCCAAAAGATACTTTGACATTAAATCTTTTACTTACTTTAAGAACAAATTTATTGGAGCCGGTTTCGATGGCGGAAGCAGAATGGCCCTGTATAGCAGCAGTGATGGCAAAAACTGGCAAGCCCATATTCTTAAACAAAAAGCACGTAAAGGATTTGGTGGTAAAAGCGGAATTGGCCTCTGGGGAATTGCATCGAATGACTCAATTGCCGTAACGTGTGGCGCCAGGGGAACGGTTCTTTTTTCACATGATGGAGATACCTGGACTAAGGTAAAACTGGAACAAAAAGATATATCACCTTTCTTCAGCGTTTGCTGGACTGGAAAGCGGTTTATCGCTGTCGGAGCGTATGGACGAATTATCATTTCCGAAGACGGTAAGACCTGGAAAACAGCTAACACAGTCAGCGATAAGCACCTCTACGATGTAACAGGTTCGGAAACCGGGTGTGTGGCATCAGGAACAGATGGAACTCTGCTGTATAGCAAAACAGGGGTTAACTGGACAGAAGCCAAGATTAATGCTGAAAAAACAGATCATGATAAAATTACAACTGTAATCAATGTAAATGGACGTTTCATTGCAGCCGGATATAAAGCGGTTGTTAAACCTTTGAATTTGTTGAATAATCTGCAGTTTGGAAGACTCTGTGTTCCGGCTACATACATTATTGGAACCGGTCCAGAGGCGGTCTACTTTGCTTCAGAAGATGGTAAAAAGTGGTCGAAAGTAGATGGTTCATCAAGCAAACTTACCAAAGGGATACAGGATCTTATCTGGGATGGAACACAGTTTATTGCTACGGCAAATGCTTTTAGCCCTAGCCTTATCGTACGCTCAATGTATGACAAAAAGAGTCTGATTGCATCAATTGACGGCAACACATGGAATCTGAAAGAGTAGTTGAAACGACCATACTTTGTATTCCAATTAGTTTACATCACCAATCCTTTACCATTCCAGTCACAAAGGGACGGTGAAACAGGTGATATTTCAAAAGGAGCAGTATTAATGTCTAAGCTAAAATGTAAAACAGTATTTCTTTCAATTGTCCTTTGTTTCGCAGCTTTAAATGCACAGATGGTCCAGGACAGCACGATCGTTTCAACTGATACGACATCTGAAGAAGTTATTAGTCAACGTAATGAAACTCAGACTAATGTTTCCAATGCAGAAGAAGAAGAAGAAGATGATGATGATGATGATGAACTATCCTTAGAAGAAAAACAAGCCTGGGTACAGAAATTTCAATTAATGGAGGAAAAGGGGTATCGCCTTCGACGAGGTGGTGTGATAATGATCGGTGGAGGCATTTGCTGGTTGCTGGGATGGTCAACGATACTGGCTCTATTGGGTGCGGATCCAAACGACCAAACTACTAACGATTTACTGGTCCTGCCGATTGCACTTGGAACCACAGGTTTTGTGTGTGGCGGCACTGCAATGTTGGTAAAAGGCAAAAAGTTAGTACGAAGAGGTGAGCAAAAACAGAAAGAACTATTCATATCATTACTACCCGCCTTTAACAAGATATCCTTAATGGTAGAGTACTGATTTGTTTTTTCATTAATGGTTTAATTATTACTATATTATCTAAATTATCAAAAACATAGCATCCGGAGAAACGTGATGTCAGAACAAAAACTGCCGGATATTTTCACGTATGATGATTTTCGAAAATATCTGGAAGATTACCGAAGCATGCGAAAGAAATGGGATGAAGGTTTTACGCATGAGTATATATGTTTCAGGCTCGGGCAACGTGGCTCCAGAGGATACTTTTCTAATGTTGTCAATGGCACCAGAAATGTCAGTCAGGAGTTTGTGAATCGTTTCGTTGAGCTTCTCGAGCTTGGAGATACTGAAGGGTCCTATTTTCGGGATCTCGTGCAATACAATCAAACCTCTAACGTTAAAGAAAAAGAGTTTCTTTTGAAAAGGATAAACCGTCAGAGTACTATTGAAAGTAAAATGATTTCTACAAAGGAATATGCTTTTTATGAAGAATGGTACCATAGTGTATTACGTACGGTACTCGATGTCGTTGACTTTAAGGATGATTACCATCTGCTCACTAAAACAGTTGTTCCATCAATTACGCTCAAACAGGCCAAAGATTCTATAGATCTACTGATAGAATTGGGGCTTATTCAGCAGGATAGAGATGGTTTCTGGCGTCCTGCCCAAAAAAGCATTAAAACTCCGGAGTATGTACAGGCAAGGCTCGTGAGACAATATCAACTTCAATGTCTTGATCTGGCAAAGATGGTTTGTGCCTCAACTCAGAAACAGACAGACGATATATATACGAATGTGATCAGTATCTCTGAGAATGGACTGAGAGAATTGCAGCAGAGGCTTCGCCTTTTTCGGGAGGAAGTGCGGGCGATTGTTCATAATGATACAGCACCAGCAGACAGAGTTTATCAGCTGGATATTCAACTTTTTCCGAATTCGATTGTTTCTTCTTCTGAAAGATCAACTAAATGAGGATACAACAGTCAGCATCTGATTGTTACAAATTCAGGCTTAACAACCTGATTCTATTGTTATGTTGCGTTCTTTTTACCAGTATTCTTTCCGCCGAAGAGGTAACCGTAACTGCATCAGGTGCAGATCAGAATGCAGCTCTTCGGAACGCGCTACGTGAGGCAGTTGTCCGGGTAGCAGCAGAAAACATTGATTCGGTAACTTTTGCAACTAATAAACCAAAAATTCTATCAAAGCTTTCTGAAAAACCGCAGCAATATGTTACTTCGCACACCACCGATACAATTTGGAGCACATTTGGTTTAACATTCATAACATGTACAGTAAATGTATCGATAGGAAACATTGAAGACGACCTGGTCAGGGCAAAAATCAGCACTGGTTACATGATAAAACCACGAATAATTGTCCTCCTTGAAGAGCAACAGGGTAATACAATCCTGAATGAAAAAACCGCGACATTCATTATCAACAAAAAACTTGTTGATCAGGGTTTTAAAGTTATTGAATCTGAGCAGGCCAGGGAGATTCAGGCAACCTATACAGATATGAGTGATTCAGCGTTGGCAGCTTCATCTTTTGCATCTGGTGCAGATCTTATCGTCCGTGGGATACTTAAAGCTTCTCCTTCTGTTTCTACAACTATTTATGATGTTAACTTTTCCAGTGTTACCGTTCAAGCTAATGCTCAAATCGTTGAAGCTTCTACTGCAGCTATTTATGCAGCCTCTTCCAGAACTATCACCCGAAAAGCAATGGATCCATTTTCAGCACTTCAGGTAGCGTTAAAGACTGGAGCCGACACAATTGCTTCCAGCCTCTTAGTTGACCTCCTTAAATTCCAGACACATCCATCGTATAGAGAACAACGAATCTCTCTTTGTATCAGAAACTGCGGCACCGGAGATCTTGAAGTTATAGAGCATTACCTGAAATCTCATTCTTCGGTCAGATCAACAAAAGTCAGATATATCAAAGATGGTCTGGCAGTTGTCGATGCAGATATTCGTGGATCTATGCAGACAATCAGAGAAACTTTCGCAGATATGAAAGAGCCGGCGTGCGTGATCGATCAGATGACATTTAACAGTTTGAGCATCCACATTCAAAATAAAAGTGATCAACCCACTTCTAATATACAAATTTTTTCACCTTTGGAAATAAAACAATTCACAATAGCACCAATATTTCCATCCCTGATTCGCCATTATGAGTCTCATCCTTTGACACACATTTCTATTAGTGACAGTAATAATTCAATACAAAAATATACTCTCAAAGTAGTTATACCGGAAATTATGACCGCCCCGGTTACAAGAAATATTGATGTAGTAAACCGTACGGGTGAACAGATTCAAAAAATACCATTACCACTTGATATAAAAAGGGTTTTTGAAAATAAAAATACTCGTCAGGTTTTGGCTCAGGCAACGATCGATTATGTGCAAAATAAAAAAAATGAAAATCTTACTGTTACCACTCCGGTCATAATTCATGAAACGAACGCAATGGATTGGCACCAACCAGCAACTATCGCTTCTTTTGTAACCTATCGCAATCCTGATATTATCAGTTTCGCTACAAAAATCGTACAGCTGGCTGATATTGTTGACACATATAAATATGACTTTTTTAATGGAATTGCGATATTTCAACTCCTTAAACAATTAAAAATATCGTATCTCAAAGATCCTCGTCCACTGTCAACATTGATGCAGATTGATCGTGTACAATTTCCGGTTGAGACGATCAACCGACGTGGAGGAGACTGCGATGATCTTTCAGTACTCTATGCAGCACTATTATCTGCGGTAGGAATTGAGACAGCCATTATTGTTTATCCAGAACATGTTCAGGTCCTGTTCAATACTGGCATATTCGAAAAGAACAAGCACCTTCTTGGTATTGAAGACAGCATGATAGTTATGCATAAGGGAACTGTATGGATCCCTGTCGAAACGACAATGCCAGCAGTTGGTTTTATCGAAGCATGGCATTCAGCATCTCAACAATACAGAAATTCAAAGTACGACAACAGGAACATTCAAATCATTGAACTTACCGAAGTCTGGAACCATTTTCCACCTGCTCCGGTTTCAGGTTCTGTAACAGGATCATTTTCAATTTCTGAAACAAAAGCTTCAATTGAAAATGAAATTGAAAAAATTAATAAGTCAACAATCGATTTTCTTGAAACCAAACTTGAATTACTTATTGGGAATGTTGCTGCGCAAGGTAACGATTCTATAAAGGTACAATTCCTAAATCAGGCTGGAATAATAGAGGTTCGTCTTGGTAAATACAATGCAGCCCTTAAACGGTTTTATGAGTCAAAAAGTATTAAAAATAGCATTGGAACACAGAGTAATATTGCTGCGACACAATTACTTTGTGGAGAAACGAAACAGGCGTCAGCTATTTTTGACACCCTTTTTAAAAAGACACGTGATGTAAAGATTGGTATAAACAGAGCAATAGCTCTCTTTTCTCAGGCAAACACCAAAGAAAAGACCGATGTATTTATTAATGCTATGAAAGATGTTTCAACACTATTGAATGATCAAACATTGCTTAATTCGTATTTCGGTGTTTTACTGACAGATGTTTCACTGGAAAAAGGTTCAATTGAAAATAGTAGTGTTTCAGAACAGATTAACATGGCAAGATTAAAGGAGTTACTATGGGCTCATGTTATTGATTGTAAACAGATTTATATTACAGGAACTACCTCAGAAACCTCAACTGGAAGTAAATTAAGCGGTACAACAACCGAAGCATCGACCGGTTCACTTGCAACGGATGAAAAACAGGTAGCATCAGAAGCCGGAGGGATAAAGAGTGCAGATCCAATGACAACAATTACTTTACGGGAATTAATGATCTGGTTTGAATAGTTTTTTCCCCAACTATTGCTAAAGCTCCCTTTCAGAGACGGACTGTACCCATGACAGTTAATGTCGATGGTTCCTCTGGAGCTGCGGAAAAGGGCACATCGGAGTGTTGATTGCAGTCACTGTAATTTCTATAACAGAAAAGGTCGTGCTGGTTTTCCTTCGAATTCAGATTCAATTTGCATCTCTCGTCGCCTGGACATGAAACGGGCTGTAGGTTTACTAACAATTTGATGAATCTGATTGGCAGAAACTGTCGTAGGCAGTCCTTTATTCCACGTGCTTCCGTATACAATATTCCGGAATTGCTTCGATCCCATTTACCATTTGGATCTGGCTCTGCAGTTACATCAATTGACAAGGTATTATGATGCATTGGATGGTAAATAATGCTGTTGACTGATTCTTCAGTCTGAACTAGTACAACAAGAAAGTTCATCTTCCACCAGGATTTTTTAAGTGTCATGGTGACTGTTGGATCTGTCGGGTCTGGGTAATCCTTTAGAAATGATGCTGCAGGCTTGTCGTTCACCATTATACGGCATCTGGAAGAAGAATCCGGTACTGTATCATATAGAAATCGATATCGGACGTCATCTGCAGGCAATTGTTCAAGTCGTACTGCTTTACCAGTATTGTCTAACTGATTTTCATAAACGAATTTCAAACTTGCATATCCCCAATCCCGGGTACCGAGATATTTATCATACGAGTAATCCAGTTTTTTTAATGAAGCCTGTTTGTCCCGGGTAAGTTGTCGTGGGGTAATAGAGAGAAAATAATGAACTCTCCTGTTATTTAAATAATTATTTTATAATCAGAAATAACTTCAGGTTTTTGTTTTCTTTGTACGTTTTGCTTTTAATGTGTGTATTTGGAAACTAATCAGACAACAGAATCGCAAAAAAAAGAATCAATTTTAAATCATTTATGGAGCGTATATGAGTCTTTTGTGAAAGGCCAGCTCGGCATTTTTATAATTACATCGTTATTTTCTACACAAAATCCGTTATGGAGTATACATGAACTATTTTAAAAGAATTATCCCAGGTATTGTAATAATGACAACGATTATTTCCGCACAGAATCTTATTTCACCAACGAACTCCAACATCCGTTACTTCGGCAGAGTTGAAAAGTCAGCATCCGGTAAGGTGCAGTTTGACTGGCCGGGCATTATAATCCAGGCGGTTTTCAATGGTACATACTGCGCTGTAATACTGGAGGGGATCAACTGCTTTGATGCATTCATCGATGGTGTTTATGTAAAAAATTTCAGAACCACTAAAGAGAAGTCGGTCTACCTACTGGCAAAGGACCTTACCGACCGCTCGCACCGGCTTATGATTGTCAAGAGATCAGAGTCAGTATCATCTCCATCGGTGTTTTATGGCTTGCACCTGGATAAAGACAGAACACTTGAATTACTGCCGCCACCTCCGCAGAGAAAAATCGAATTTATCGGAGACTCGTATACGGTTGGTTTTGCAAATGAATATCTTAATCAGGCAGCTCCACCAGGTAAAGAGGATTCCATTATTTTAGCCGCAACCAACTCCTATAAAGCATTTGGCCCCCTTGTATCCCGTGCTTTTAATGCACAATATCAGATTGTTGCGGTATCGGGAAAAGGACTTGTACGTAATTACAACGGGATAGACAAAGGGCGGGAACTTCCCGCGTTATACGACCGGACACTTGTTTCATCTGCAGAAAGTAAATGGGATTTTTCAACCTGGAAAGCAGATGTTGTGGTAATTGGTCTGGGGATAAATGATTTTCAGGCGGATCCGCCTTATGCAGATAGTGCAACATTCGATGCTGCCTATATGGCGCTTATCAATCGAATCCGTAAACAGTATTCAGGTGTTATGATTATCTGTTGTGCAACAAAAGTCTGGCCAACAGATCTGTTAAAACCACATGTTAAGTCAATCGTAGAGAGGCAGAAAGCTCAGGGAAACTCTGATATTCGCTATTTTGAGTATGTTTCTGGTAATGGTGCATTATATGGCCATCCACATATCTATGACCATCAGGCAATAGCTGAATCACTTATTCCTGTTATTTCTGAAATGACAGGCTGGCGTCGCACAGATAATATGCGGGGCAAGTGAATAGGCGGATGAGATAGCTTCATTAACAAAACAAAATAGTGTGGAGAAATACTCATGACTGGGATAGCATGAGTATTTCTTTAGCGAAAAGTGAATAAAGGATTCTTATCCCGAAATAGGCGGGGATTCCGCATACGGGAGAAAATAGTATAATAAGACATTTTAACAGGTACTATACCGCTTTTCCTGAACATCTATTTTACCATTAGAAATGGAATCAAAGTTGTCTGATCCTGTATATTAATGTAAAGGAAATATTTACCATTAACCAATCCTGATATTGATAAAGCAGGTTGGAATGTACCCGCAGTATAGTGATTTACCGTTGTGCGTCTTACGCTACGTCCGGCAATATCCAGAAGAGTAATCTTTACCTCTGCAGGATTATGTAAATGGTAGGTAACATACAATTGGGTTCGATTGAAGATAATTTTCGGAGAAGTTACCAGGTGGGAAATTATCTCTGGATGTATGCTTTTGATATTTAAAGGTATATCCTGAATTACATTACTTTTGACACTGAAAAATCCGGTATTGGATGTCATTGTTAAATCATCAAAGAGAATATCATACATAATCTCACCGGGCATGGTTGTAAAGTATTTAGTTAATGTATAGTTAAGAGGTTTGGATACATCGTTTTGTACCGGATTGAGATTTAGTAGCCAGATAACTTTTCCTTGAGCAAGAAAGACCGAGTCTGAATTTGTTTTGTTAAAGGTAATGGCAGAAATTCCCCAGCGGTTTTCTTCTGGTGGTGTTGAATCATTAATGCAGTGAACTGTAGAAAAACCATCTTTGGTAAAAGCTGGAAATTTGTACAGAGATATACACGCTGTATCAGTTTGTCCTGGAACAAATCTGATACATTCTACAGAAACTGTTGCCAGAGTAGCTCCATTGTTTTTTGTATATAATGGGTTGATTAGAATTTTTTGCCATGATTCCAAAGAACCTGAATTTTTCAAGATAAAGCCATTAAAGGCGACATTGATAGCTCCATCATTTCCATAGGCAAGATAAACAGTTTTTGTACCTTGACCATCTGTAGCAACAGTAACATCGTTGCAGCAGGAATCCGGAACGCTGGTATTAACTTGCCAGGTCACTCCTGCATTAAAGGATTGCATGACGCCTCCGTAGCGAGCCCTTTGACATCTGAAGGATGCCAGAATAGTATCCTGACTTAAAAATGTGATGGCGGTAATTTCACCTCCATCATTAAAAAATGTCTGCAGAAGTCCTGTTACTGTGATAACACCTGCTCCACCTCCCGACATATCGCGAAATGATACATTTGCCCAGTCATTTTCAGCAAAGCCACCATTTTGAGTTATCCGAAAGCCGTTACCATTGGCTGCAACTACTTGAAGCGGTTTGTATGGGTTAATTGCAACTTTGTTCATTTTAAAGCCGAATAAACCGGATTTTCCATGTGGCGAAGACCATTTCTGTGCATAAGGAACAGTGCTGTCATTGTAACGAGTTGTTACTGATACACCCATTTGTGTTGCCAGATAGACAGTATCTAATCGGGTAGGAAGTTGTGCGATCGAGTATATCGAAATTGCTTCAAGTCCATTAAGGCTTAAGCCAAAATTACCATTTATCCCCTGATTACCCAACCACGGTCCAGTCGCACCTGAACCAATATAACAGAATGCACCAGGAAGCATACATTCCATGTTTTCAGGATTTTCACCACTGGCGATGCTATAACCGATTTTTACAGGTGCATTGAAGGAAGTGAAATCAGTGGTATATCGTGATGCACCGAGAAAAACCTGTATACCATTAGGGAATGACGGGTCAAAAAAGACACTCATTTTACGCATATCCTGTCCGGGTTGCTGCTCGTAAAAAGCTCTGACTGTATCGGGTGTACAGATAATTGCTGCCTTCCGGCTGTTGCGGGAACCAAAAAAACCTGCGTTATTTGAGTTAAATCCATCAGTGAGCAATATGGTGTCACCAGATTGTGAGCTGCGTATCTGGTCGATATCGAAAGTCCATCCCATTGTGTTACTGAACTGGGTAGAGATGTAAGTTCTGGGGATAGTGAATGTTTGTCCATGATTAACTGTTTTATAAATAGTTTTCATGAACTTCCAGTTATCACCTACTCCGGGATCGCCCTCAGCAGGGTCACCGTCTTTCTGGTCCCAATAAGGACCGGTTCCAAGCACATAAAAAGAATCTCCGCTTGTACCAAAGAATTCAATGTCAAATACAAGACGGGTTGAATCAGGATTTTTAGCTCTAGCAGCGGTTGAATCAGGAAAAAGAATTTTCTTCCATGTTTTACATGAGTCATCAGAATACACGATTACATCCTGAATACCCAGATATACCTTACCACGCCAGGTTTTAACCGTGGATATGTTTTCATTGTTTCCAAAAGCAACATTGAGCTCAGAAGAACGTGTCTGTATCCAGTTGTTCCAGTTGACATTGTCAACGATTGTTTTCCATGTACTTCCCCCATCAAATGTTATTACATAAGCCCATCGATTAGAACTTTCCTCAAAAGTTTGGATAATTGTAGTACCATGCATTGATATAACTGAGCGGGCTCCACCGCCCCATCCACGTGAACTATTTCCTGAAATCACATTTAAAGAATCGACTGGAAAAGCAGCTGTCCAGTTTTTGGCGGTATCAGCAGAGACAAAACATGAGAGAGCACATTCTGCTGTGAGAAAAATCTTATGATGCACATCATCGTATGCAATTGATTTCGGTTGAGCACCATAAATGCCCTGATTTGTCCGGGTAGAATCAGGGAATACTGTATTTGGAAATGCAGTACAAATTAGTGCTGTAATGAATAGCTTTCTAAACATTGCTAAAACCTCCGTAAATAGATTAATTGTTTTGATTCGCAGTAATACAACGATTACTGTATTTTTTTAAAACACATATACTTATGTAACAATTGCAGGTAATTACATGTAATTGTTTAGTATGTTCATTCCTACTCTGATGGTTGTTTTGCCTGGCTGAGAAGTAGAAGATTATTATCTTCAGGGCGGTTTTGATGTAACTCCTTTATAATAGATAACCTTTTGATTATTAAAGTTTTGATATAAAAAAATGCGAAAAAACTACTTCTTTTAACATACCACTTCAGACTTCCCCAAGAAAAAAAAGAATGTTTAATATTACCTTATAAAATTATTTTATACCATCATTAATGGATAATCAAGTTAAAAATTGAAAAGGTAAACCAAGGTATTTGGCCCCTATTATCTAAAATGTTTGAATGAATTATATTTGGTGAGACCTTAACTGATTATTGCATGTAAAATTTAAAAACTATCATCAAGTAAATAATCGCAACATTTTTTTGAGAAGTAAATCATGTTCGAATGCTCCTTGGAAAGCCTGTCAAGAAAGTACAGGTTGATGATGCTTTTTTATTGGGAGGAACAAAATGCAGTACCACAATATATATCGATGGTACAATACAGTTATAAGAAATTAGCCACGCGGGTCTCCCCTGAATATTTTCGGTCTGTACCTGATGCAGCTCCCGCCTTCGGGGTGACACATTCGGCAAGCAAGCTCAGTGCATCGCCCAAACTGAAGTCTTTAGCACCAGGGGTGCTGTTGTGAGCAGTGGCCGACCGGTTCTCTTTTTATTGTGGAAACGAGAAATTTATGCTTGAAAAAGTTGATCAGATGGATAAACCGTTGCTTTTTTTTGTGTCAATAAAGTATCTTTTTCAGGTAAAAACATTAATCCACTCAAGGTGATTGTCATTTTTTTTGCGTGGATAAGCTTTCAATTTAACTCAAATTCATATTCGCAGAGGAGGTAAACGTATGCGGTTGGTTTACATTATTGTTTCAACATTTTTCATTAACAATTTCATGGCAGGATGTTCGGAGACAACCGGAACGGAAACAATTGTTTTGATAGATACAATAACGGCTGGGCATGATGAACGGCTGGTCGGGAACTGGACTCCGGTAAAATATATCCGTAATGGAAGTACAACTATTATTGAAAGTGAAACCACATTGCAGATTAAGAGTAATGGTGGATATTCTGATAATTACAATGTAACTGAGGACCGAGGTTCCTGGGAAACAATGAGAGATTCCTTAAAAATGAAATCAGGAGTGAATTTCTATAATATCAGAAAAGGGACTTATAATGTTACATCTGAAACTGATTTCGTATTTACAACAGAAGGTAAAACCTGGTATTATAAGAAAAAATAATACGAATCAGACTTTTCGTTAAATTCCGGTTAACCTGCAATGCTCCACTCCAGAAAATTTCCGTGATCGCATTAGTTACCTAAGTATGATGCGATTAATTGATTTTTTTTACTATCCATGAATTATTTACTTTTCAGGGAGGCCGTTTGTGAATTGAGAGTATATGCAGGTTACCGGCATTACTATCTGATAACGTTGAATGGGATTCCATACGATTGATCAATACTGCCAATCGATAAAAAATATCTGCCGGAGGGGAGGTCTAAATTTTGAGTGAAGTATGCTGTGTTTCGGGGAATGTTAAAAAAAACGCAATTGTCGGCCTGATACGCTAAAAAGTGCGGCATGGGTAAAATGTATCATTTCAAAGCCAGGTAAAGTAAAAGTCAAATTGTTACCAGTGTAGGAAATATGCATTTGCGTCGAAATGTTTTGACATACTCTATCAATGTTAAATGCATTGTTGGGAAGAATCCCAAGATAAATGGTCCCGGCATATCCCGTTGCTAAAAGTGTGTCGTTGATAGAAATGATTGATGTTATTCTGTCGTTTAGAAAACATTCTATTTTATCGGTCGTCCACTCGATTCCTTTGCTTTTCGAAATGTAACACTCATTGCTGCGTCCAGCAGCAATAAACCGATCTGCTGTGTAAATTATGGAGTAAAGATTATTTTCGGTTATTGAATAATCGAGGAAATTCCTGGGGGCCCAATTTGTACCGTCAGGTGAAATCACCACGGTCCCGTTGTTACCGACTGCAATATAGGTATTATCACCTTTTATAAGACAATTTAAGGAATTCATGTCGGGAAGGACATAGACATACTTCCAGGTGACAGCATCAATGGAAGTCAGAATAACCCCTTTTTCGGTTACTATGAAATACTGGTTATCGATAAATGTGATATAATTCATCTGGGTAATACCGCCAAGTATTGCATCATTGACAGGTGTCCATTCCCAGGAATTCCCATCAACTGAGGATAATAATTCGGTTGATGTACCGATTGCAAAAAACTTACCATTGACGAAAGTAACTGACCTCAAATCGACATTGCCATTGAACGTCGATTTTGACCAGGATTTACCGTCAGAAGAAAAAACAATTGAGCCATGATCGCCGACGGCGACGAATTTGTTATTACCAAAGGTTACGGAATAAAGGTGGTAGGAAACAGGAGATGTTTTTTCTTCCAATACAAACTGGCCGGAAAGATGCAAAATTCTACCGGATGCACCTGTCATAACGTAGTCTTTCCCACTGTAACAAATCGAATTTAAATGTGGCATATTATTAATATCTTGTCCTGCGGACATGCACTTCCAATTGATTTCGCCACCAACAGCAGAAAGGGCTAACGTCATACAAGCAATGAAAACGCTTACAATTTTGAATATACCGCCATTAGAAGCATTACTCTTAAATTGGTTGAAAATTATCATTTTCTGCATATCCTTTATCGAAGTAAAAGTTGGATGAATGGATTTTTTACGCTCAATAATCATGAAATGCTCCTGCATGGTGCCGCCTGGAAGTAGCCCGGAATATCAATACCATGAGTCATAATCATAAACTAAACTATTTAACAATTTTGATTGACAATAACAATAATTATGTGTTTATCCTACGAAAAGAAAATAATTCATGGTTTTACTCTATGCAACATATAAGGAGTTAGAGGCACTCCAGCGATAAACGAATGTATATTGGAATCTCCTTAATGAAAATTACCTAGATGTTGCAGGCTTCAGGATTTGACTTGCACTCGAAGAATTCTGGAATTGGTTCGAATGTGAATGACGCGCTACGGTGTACCGGGAAATCCTGGGTTGTAATCAGCGTATGTCGTGTCTGGAGGCAGACATACATGCAGGGAAGGCAGTCCGGGACCGCAGGATTACTATGATGGAACGCCGCTATATGGAAATCAAAAAAATTTATACCTGAATTCTCCCCCCCAAATAAAAAACCCAGTTACTTAATTATCAATAACTGGGTTTTGCAAAACAGGTTTATCCGCTATACTTATTTTTTGTGTTCGAATTTTTTCTTTGAAATACCAAGTAAACCAAATATGCCGAGGAGCATCATGGAAATAGTTGCCGGCTCGGGAACACTGGTGGGAGGAACATCGAAAGAGTTTATATGAAACTGCTGTTGTCCATAGAACGATTTGGCGAACAGGCCACCATTCAAATTGCCAGATTGACCTTTTATATCGGCATTCATTGCAAGGAATGTACCAAAGAAAGTACCATTTAAATTCAGCTCTTCAGTGGTTTCTGTAAAGTTAAACAACACCCTGTTTGAAAGCGATTTTCGGATCTGCTCATCATAACTATTGTTTATCACCATATTAAAACCATCTCTGAAGCCAACAACATCGCCTGAAGCATTGGTTACATTAATAAGGATTTTCTCATCTTCATCAAGGTCAATGGAAAGTTCCTGAATGTTCTTTAAGTCTGATGCATCGATTGTAAAAACATTCAGATCGTTATCACCTGAAAGTCTGATTGCACCATTCCATGCGGAAGTTGGAGTGATGTTTGATCCGTTACTACTAAAAACGTCAGATAAATTAGAAAGCTGATCGTTTATAATTGAAAAATCCAGTGGAGAAGTTCCACCGATAGTTTGTGATCCTTTGATCGTTGCCCCGTTGTTCACTATTCCATTCTTTGCGAAGACATCTCTATATTCACCATCCTTAAGGTTAGCTATTCCACCACTGACGACCGAACCATTCATAACATCGTAGCTGGTAAGTGTTACATTGCCCCCGGAACCAAGGCTGCCATCGTGGATATCCGACCAGAAACCGGTGAAATCACCCGCTGTATAAACAGCGTAACCTTCTAATTGGGGAATCAGAGCCGCATTTGCTGAAAGTGCCAATCCTGCGATTGTAACACAGGCGGATAAAAATGTTAATTTCATCGTATATTCCTTTTTTGAGTAAATAAGCAAACTTTATTAAGCGTCAAATTTTGCATTTAATATGAGCAAAAACTGTACCATCTTCAAAGTGGTTGGACTTTCAAGGAATATAGAACAGGATTATCCGGTAAAGCTTGTGATGGGGAGTATGAAGAAGTATACGGAGTTGCGGTGAATGAGGACTGCCGGACGGCCAGACTACCCGACAGCCTGAAGAAGGCGAGAAAACGAGAATAGCGCGACTCCATTCCCATGCCTCCCTGGCATGAATGCCTCTCTTAAGGGGAAGTCTTTACCCATACTTGAATTCTGCATTGTGAGAAATCAGTATTTTGGATATGATGCTATTGT
>JAFGIN010000080.1 GCA_016929595.1 Chitinispirillaceae bacterium | reverse complement strand
TTCCAATGGAGAGGGGGATCGAGGCGGTCACTGAGCTGAGTCGAAGTGGGGTGAGGCGATATGCGAATCGATGAGTATTCTCATACCCACAAAAAAAAATTGAGGGTGGGGGGGCGGGGGTACATTGTGGAATCTATCGCTGACAGTGCACCCACACACGCCCTTTTGTAAAAGAATAACAGATGAAGGCCGGAACATATTCAGGGGTGACCCGCGTGGTAATTGATCACAGGACACACACGAATTCACAATTCACAATTCACAATTCACAATTCACAATTCACAATTTATAATTCACAATTTATAATTCACAATTTATAATTCACAATTTATAATTTATAATTTATAAACGGTTATTTCACTCCCGGTGTTGCACTCTTCAACTGCCAGTTAGCGGGATCATTACTGAATTTATCGTTGCCAATACGGCTGAGCGACATACCATTTGCAGTGGTTTGTAATGGCCATGGTGCTTTGTTTTTATATGAAACTCTATCAACTTCCATATGTTCAAACTTGGATTCATCAACAACTGTACCACTGGTACTGTCATTATCCGGTTCCATGGGTTTTTCAAGCTCCAGCTTTATAGATGAATCTGCCAGGGCGAGGTTGAAATTGAACAGTTGCACATCAGCAGCAATGTTCAAAGCTGTTCTGAACTCATCAGTCGTTGCTGAACCACAGATTATGACAACAGATTCTCCGGTTTTAATTGATTTACCTGTAGGAAATGTAAAGAAAAGATCGTCGATCTGGATGCGCCAGGTATGATTGGGAAATTTCTGGTCGTAGAGTATGACCTCTGCATTGCCGATGTTAGTGACTTCTATGAAATCAGTAGTTCCTGTCGTTGAATGAGTCATTATTTCACTGATGACAAGCGGTCCGATCAACGGTTCAGAGTTCGCACTTCCCAGAGAAACGTTTGCAAATGGCACAAATGTTTCATTGCCGCTCGATGGAATGATATACCTGCCAAAGGAGACACCTCTTTGAAGTGCGCCAAAGTCGAAACCGTGGCAGTATCCGGCACAGCCGCTTGAATCGGCTGATAAAAAGACCTCATCACCATTTTCACTTAGTGCAAAAGAGGTTAACAACGTCGGATCTTTGTTAAAATCTGTTGCATAATAAACCAGATAACTTTCAGCTTTTATTACAGTTCCATCAGGAATGCGGAATTTGGCAGGGGTCAGTTGGTCATCACTGAGATACCAGCCGCCAATATTACAGTCAACCTTGTTTGGATTGTAAAGCTCGATTGCGTCAACCATAGGGGCATCGGTATGAGATATGATTTCATTGACAAATACAGCTTCGGGGTCATCTTTGCCTGGTGAACCATGTATCTTGAAAGATGCGCGCCATGAAGCTGGATCAACCTGCTCCTCGCGTGTTGGATTATTGTGCAGCGGCACTAGTGTACGCCCTTCACCGTCCGGTTCCGCCGGCCAGGGATTACCGTCTGCATAGGTGACAGAAATGATATCAGTTGCAGAGGTACGATGAGCTATCGTAATCGTTTCACTGGAATTCTTAAGCTGGCCACCGTACGCACCAAAAGCATCGAACCCGTAACGCTGCTTAAACCAGCTGCGTTTTGCAGCTATTACGATAAATGCTCCAGGCTGCATGGTCGTTCCATCGGCAAATTGATATTCAATGCCTCCTGATACCACGAGGCCTGTGAGGTCAAGAACTTCCGTACCAACATTTTTTAATTCAATGAATTCAAGGCTGTCTTCACCAAGTGTATCAGTGTAAAATGGATGATAGTGGATTTCCGTAAGCCTGATATCATAAAGAGATTGGTTAAATGTGCCAGCGACATCATCAGCTCCCGGTGAGCCGTGGAGCTTAATAGAGCTGCGCCAGTGTTGAGGCTGCGTTTCGACCGCTTCCGGATTGGGGTTGACAGGTACTAGCGAATAACCATCACCATCTGCTTCTTTTGGCCACGCGCCTGTATCTGCATACGTCTGTGATATAAGAACTTCTGTGGATGCTACATCGACAAGTTCAATGGTTTCCCCGCTGTTTTTGAGTTGACCACTGTAGACTGCATTCGGTTTGAAACCATATCTCTGGTTGAAAGCATTCACACTTGATGCTACCACAAAAAAACCATTTACCTGAATGGTTGAACCCTGCGGGAAAGTAAATTCTATACCTTTTGTAAATTTGCAACTACTTAGATCGACCATTGACGTACCGATGTTTTTCAGCTCGATGAATTCAAGGCTGTCATCAATGTAGCTGCCAAGGTCTTTAGGATGATAATGAATTTCGGTTAATCGTATACTCTTGAGATTTGAATCGACGGTCTGCGGTTTTGACGGGCCGTCATTACATCCGGAGAACATGTATGCAAATACAAACATCACAGTGATATACAAACAATTACGTAAATTACCTTTTGTTGAAGATTTTGACATCGTTACATCCTGTTCTTTATAGGTTATATTGATGAGGTCATGCAATACCTATTCAACTTTTGCTATTGCACGTACCTGATTTTCCACTGATGTTTCACTCCCCGGCGATTTCGTTGCGGGAAGAAAGAACGTTGATTATTGGCTTTTCACTGAGCTTACCGGCAATATCTGCAACGTAAACCAGGTTTCTGAGTATGCTGAAATAGACTTTCTCTTTTTCAAATCTGTTTTTTATTACGCTTTCCTGTATTGACAGAAGAACCAGCGGATCGACTCCGCTCAGTTGCATGTATTTTTTTAGAGATGCTTCGGCATCAGCTTCTGTTTCACGAAGACTCATAAGTTCATATCGTTCAATATATGCCTGTATGTCGGAGATGTCTTTTTTAATTTTAGCAGCCATCTCATTCCGTAGTGATTTGTATTCTGATTTAGTAAATGTATAATCCATTTTATATCTTAACAGATCATCGGCATTATTCGAGAAGCCGGGGATTTTTATGCCAACTTCTACTATAAAAGCGTTATTGAGATTAAAATCCTTTAAGTTGCTTCTTCGTGCCAGTTCTTCATTGTAAGAACCAAAATCATATGCAAACTCAAAGAAACTGATCGGTTTTCTATCTTTTTTCAAAGCAAGATTATATCTGTCCTCACTGCAGCTTAGTTCAGATTTGAGATCCCTGAGATAAATGTTTGTTTGCTCAAATAATGCATCATCTATGGTTTTTATCTCATTCTTGATTTGGGCTACAGATTTCAAACCAACGGTATCGATTTCACCGCCCAGAGAATCTCCGCATTCCAGTGCAATATATTCATTTGCAATCTTTACTTCCTGTTCCTCTTCGATTCTTTCACTTATCAATTTAGCCAGCTCTTTTTCTGCTTTGATAAGAATCGTAAGATCGAAATCCGAACTGTTCTGAAGCTCTTCGAGTACCTTTATACGGTCTTCATACACCAGAATCAGATCATTATAGCTGCTGGCCAAAGATTTACGTTCGAGCATGTCGATGAAATAAATATAACGCAGGAGTAATGTTTCATTCAAGTTACACTGCTTATGGATCTCTTCAAAATCTTTGTTTGATTGCAGATATTTTTTTAATGCCCGGGTTTCACCAAATCCTCGTGGCTCAAGTTTCAGTGAATAACGCTGGCCGCCAAAATCAAAAGCCCGGTTTCTTACACGTAGTTCAGCATCACTTAAAACAGGCATCGTAAACTGTTTTCTTTTTACAGCTGTACCCTGCTCCTGTTGTTGTTTAACTGCAGCATTCAAAAAACGCCCAAGAAAGCTTTTCTGGGAAAAGACCGAAGCGGTACTGGTAAATAAAAATAAAAGTAAATAAATTATTCTCATTGCTGTATCAGCCTTTTATTATTACAAACTGTGAAGGGTTTTTTGAACCGTTATCAAAAACAATTAAGAATCTGCCTGAAACCTGGTTGAACGCCAGACCTTCAGGTTTAAGTCCGGGAAAAGCCTGTATCACCATCAGTTCTTTTGTTGAAGGGGTATATTCCCAGAACAAACCAGCATCTTCCTCAATACCGGCGCTTGTTGTGACACCTGTGGAAAGTCCGTATAGTTTGTTATTATGACTTACAAGCTCGGAGATGCCACAGTAGACACTTTTAACCCGGTCATAGATAGGTATTGTATCCCAGATGGATATCTGCTGTTCGGATAATTGATTTCTTTCGAAAATGTCGTTATAGCTGGCAATGGAGAGTATCACCGCACTATTATTTATTCTTGGGTTTTTAAAACCAAGCAGAAGCGTATCGTTGTATATTGTCATACCCTCGATATCAATTGATTTATCAATCATTCCCTGACTGAGAAATTCAGCTAAATGTAAATTTTTAGTTCTGGTTGACACATTCCTAAGAAGATCATAAAGGTAAACGCTCTTATCAAAACTGAATTTTTTCCCATCGCGTCTTACTCGTACAAACAGTTTGCGTTCCTGAGGGTGTTTTCCTTTTTTATTGTAACTTTGGGAACATAGAACATAAAAGGTTTTTTGATCTGCTGAGGTGATACTTTCCATATCGTTAATTTTCAATAGACCGCTGATAGCAATTTTTTCTCCGGCAAATCCGCTTGAATCCATAAGGAACAGCTCTGGACGCTTTTTATCGGTCTCATCACTGAGCAAAATGAAAGAATTTAGATCAGAGAGGTAAAAGAGTCCTGAAGCCTCAATGTTTCCGATGACGAGATCATCCCGGATTCTGATATCTCTTAATGGATAATCGCCTTTATAGGTAGTTGAATGTGAAAGATCAGAAGTGTTTTTCTCTGCAGGAATTTCCTGCTTTTGTTGCTTTAATGGAAGAGTAATTTCAATTGTAGTAAAAGGTGTGATCTGCACCTTTTCACCCAGTAAAAGAGTATTGTTGTTTGGTAATTTAACAAGCACTTCACGCCCCCACACAGGAATATCTGCTCTTTTAAGTAAACGATAGGGGTACTCTACAATTCTGGAGCCTACCCCGGCAATAGTTCCAAACAGCACCTGATTTTTGTCGGTTACCGACCTGATTGTTACCGTGTCACCGATAGAAACACGACTGTAGAGCTTCTCATGAATAAAACCTTTTGCAAAAGAAGGGGCTTTGGTATGAAGTGTCAGGATGGTATCGAACGGCGATACATTTTCACCGGGTTTGAATTTTACCATACCGATGACACCATCGATTTGTGCACATTTAATCAGAGAATTTTGTTTCTCCTGCAGTAATGCTAATTCCTGAGTGTAGCGCTGTATTTGTGCATCAAGAGGATTATTTTGAATGAAGAGGTCTTTTCTTAGCCGGTTCATCTCTATCTGTGCCGGGTTGCGGACAGATTCCAGTAATATTTTGAGGCTTTTTATCTGCGCTTTAATGGGGTTAAAACTGTCATATTTTTCATTGATAATCTCTTTTTTGATACCACGCAACTCACTGACAAGACGCTTGTTCATCTCGTACTGTGCTTCCAGTTCACGGATCTCAACTGCGATTTCGTTAGCGCGCTCCTCCTGCTCCGCAACATATTTCCGGATCTCTGACTTGCTAAAATTTTCCTCATGTTTTTTGAGTGCTTTATACTCATCAAGAGTATGAGAAATCTCATTTATCGTTATCGATAGAACTGGTTGATTCAGGACCACCAGCGTATCACCTGCTTTTACCATCTGCCCCTGTACGACAGAAATTTCTTTTACCTCTACCGACTCTTCTGCACTTATTATGATTTCTTTGGTATCGGCTATTCCATAGAATTGTGTCGATTCACTTTTAAAATAAAAGGTGATACCAAGGAAAACGAGGCATGAAAGAATAAAAACAACATAAAAGATTTTCATACAAGCACTCCGATAGTTGATGGCTAACCCATGATAAATATAACTGATGAGTTTGTAGAGAAACTGGTGAAAGTTTGTAGAAATTCTGGATTTATTATACCATGAAAAACTGCAGCCGATGAGTTTTTTAAGTTTTTATGAAGTCACAGGGAGGATTTTACGGGTTGAACGGCTGCTGGTTGCAAAATTAACCCGTAGAATGTGGTTGCACCGGTCAGAAATTTCGTAATGAATTGAAAAATTGTAAAATTCACATATCTGTTTTGCGATTGCAAGGCCGATTCCCAGATTACCATCGGGTCCCCTCGAAAAACGCTCAAAAAACTTTAATGGGTCACTTTCAATCTCAGGTCCACTGTTTTTGATCTCAAACGATGCTGCATCCAGGGTGATTGTGATATACCCTTTGTCTATGTTGTATTTAACAGCATTTTTAAGGAGGTTATTGATAAGGATCTCAGCAAGCCCCAGATCCATGGATACAATTACCGGATGTAGTTCACTGGTGATCGTAATGTCTCTGATTTGACAAACCTCAGAAAAGGTTTCAATGGCTTGCTGCAGGATCTCATGAAAATGGAGGCTGGTGTCATTGCAGAACTGGTGATTATTTACTTTGCATAACAACAGAAGCGATTTCTGCACGTGAGAGAGTCTTGTTAATGCGGAGTAGATTTTTTCAAGCTCATCAATACCTTTCTTTTCCGATGAATCAGAATCATCGATGAGTTTTTCGGTATTTGTTCTGATAATCGCAAGATGAGTCTGTAATTCATGTGATGCATTTTCATAGAATTCCTTATTGCTGCGGTAGTCATCAGAAATTTTTTTCAGCAATCCTTTGATTGTTGTATTCAGTTCCTCAAATTCGTCGGTTCTGGCACCGGGAAAATCCGGTACGGGACTGTCAATTGTGAAAGCTTTGAGTTTGTTCATCGTGTGGTAGAACGGAGCCCAGATTTTTCCGGTTATATGATTTACTATTAATACCATGAACAGCGCTATAAGTAACATTGATCCTACAGCAATCAACAGGGTTCCCTGAGCAATATCATCACGCCCGAGCATTAAATGTCTGAGTACTACACCATAAAAATTCCCATTCTGGCTTATCGAAAAACGAAGCTCCCGGTAAGGTACCATCTCATTGTCTGCTGGTTCCAGAAGCAGTGTGTCTTTGTAATATGGTCCGGGATAATTTACGTGAGGGACAATATAGGCGATATTATGAAAATTAGGAAATGATTGAAATTCGTCATTGAATTTGACAATTCGATCCATTTCGTATTTAAGAAATTCATCAGTTTCTTCATAGGCGATATATTCAATAATGAAAAAGCAGAATATACTACCGATGATTGCCACGGGGAGCAGCCAGATCGCAGCATACAGATAGGTCTGTTTTATCAGTTTCATTCTTATTTTATCTCAAATTTATATCCGATACCATATACCGCCCGTATAGGATCTTTCACGCCGTGTGTGATAATTTTCTTTCTCAGATTTTTTATATGCGAATAGATAAAATCGAACGAATCGACCAGATCCATATTGTCTCCCCAGATGTGCTCTGCTATACTTTCCCGTGTAAGAGCTCTCCCCTGATTGGAGAGAAAAAATAACAGTATATCAAATTCGCTTTTAGTTAATTCGATTTCACGATTCGAAACGGTTACCAGTCTTCTTGTCACATCTACACTTATTTCACCTGCGCTAATACAATCGTTTCCTGAGAAATTGCGCCTCCTTAAAAGCGCTTTAACCCGTGCGATAAGTTCAGCCATATCAAAAGGTTTAGTCAGGTAATCGTCAGCACCGAGATTAAGCCCCTCGATCTTATTTTCGAGCGAGTTTCTGGCTGAAATTATAATGATTCCAACAGAGGGATCTTTGCTTTTTGCTTCTCTAATAAGATTCAGGCCTGAACCATCAGGTAAATTAATATCAATGATCACGACATCATACCTATAAAGAGCGATTTTTTCAGAAGCGTCTTCATACATTTCTGCCGTAGTACACAAAAATTTTTCAGATCTCAGATAATACTCAATAGACTCCAGAAGTCTGACATTATCTTCAACTGCCAGTATTTTCACAAAACTATCTCTGCAATTCCAAATAAGAGATTAATGAATAAATCTGCACAAACTGCAATCTGACCTGTTTAAACTCAGAATAAAACAGGGGAGTGCCTGGTAAGATTAAATCTATATAATTTGAAAACAGTAATCAAAGGGTGTTTTGATGTTTTTGCATCAGACATGAAAAGGCAAGTCCGGTATAGTGTATGAACCGGCCCGCTGCTGAATGGTTTGTATAGGTTAAGAGTATGCTCTACTTTACCGGTACCAGCGTAATAAAGTTTTTGTAGATGTTTTCGGTAACCGCAGTTCAGGAGGGGCATTGAGGTTATTTGTAGTGGTGTGTATGTGAATATGTGCACTGCAGACAGTTATTAAAGGTCAATCTTTTCAATAATAACGTCGTAAACAAAGTCGCGTGCAATTCTACGCACCCTGATCCTGAAATCATAAAAAAGAAAATGTGCGTTCTCCTTCAACTGGTCTTCGGGGATGTTGAGCTTTACCAGATCGTCAATTGTACCCTCTGTCTCCGGAACAGAATTCAGAATCGTTTCACGCAGCTTTGCAACAGTGGTTCCACCGCCAACTCTCCACCGTTTTTCACCCAGAGTGACCACCATTTCCGGTGGTCTGTCGAATTCATCTTCAATTTCACCGACGAGAGATTCAATAATGTTTTCAAGAGCAATCATTCCGATTGGACGGTTTCTGATATCGGTCACAACAGCAATATGGGAATATTCCCGCATCATTTTATTAAGCGCAATGTTAAGCGGCATTGTCATTGACAAACTAATCATCGGACGGCAGATCCCTTTGAGGCTTGGATCTGAAGGATTGATATGAAGTGCGGTTACGATATCCTTGAAATTTACGTAGCCAATGACCTTGTCCCATTTTTTTGAGTTAACAATTGGGTAGCGTGTATGTTTATGAACATGTGCAACGAGGAATGCATCAGTAAGGGTCATGTCATGCATAAGGGCAATTACATCTTCTTTTTCAATCATTATATCGCTGACCTTTTTTCCTGCAAGTTGAATCGCCTTTGCAATAACTGTTGCCTGTTCGTGGGAAATGGAGTTATCCAGGTCTGCCGAACCTGAGAGCAGCATAATCTCATCGGCGATAGTATTAGGCGATTTTTGTTTTTTACGTTCGAATGGAGAGTTGAGAATTTCGATAAGTGTTGTGAATGGACGGAATGCCCGGACAAGTACAAAGAGTGGCAGTGCGCTGACTTTCGCAAGGATAATGTTAAATCTGACCCCTAATGTCTTTGGCAGAATTTCAGTGTATTGGATCATAATCAGGGAGTATACCAGCGAGAAAACCCAGATCCATTTCTGTCCAAAAAGATCATCAAATTTTGCTCCTGAAACCGTAGCACCAATTGTATGGGCAAGCGTATTAACGATTAGAATGACAGCTATCGGTTTCTGAATGTTGGATTTAAATCGTCGCCAGATAGCTGCCACCTTTGGCGATTTTTGTGAGATCTCTGCAATGTTAGAGTTAGAAAGGCTTAAGAGGCATGCTTCCATCAATGAACAGAAAAATGAGATCGACAAAGAAATCAAAAGTGTTATAAGAAAAATTACCATATGATCCTCCGGAATTGTAGAACAAAAACAACGAATCCAGAATAGTTAAAAATACTTGCTGGATTTTTATGTGGATGGAAAAAATTAATGATTAATGATTAATGATTAATGATTTTTCCAATTTCATACTTTACATTGGCGATGGTGCTCAGAATCGGGCGGTAGACGGAAGATTGACAGTTTGATATTTTTGATTCAATATTCGATATTAGTTATTTTTTTGCATTTGCTTTTTCTATTCATTTGGAAAAATTCCGGATTACGCTGGGGACGCTCAGTATTGACCTCACCCCCTTAATCCCCCTCTCCAATGTGGCGAGGGGGAATGAGTTCAGCGCGATATAGCGCGATTTTCTCCCTTCTCCA
>JAFGIN010000009.1 GCA_016929595.1 Chitinispirillaceae bacterium | reverse complement strand
GGGTCGAATTCAAAACAAGGAGACCACGATGAGGCAATACCACGATGAAAATTTATCAAAACGCTCGGTAACTTACACTTTGGAATTTGAAGGAAAGTTCTACATTATCGAGAATGTACCGGCACGTGTAAACGATGAAACAGGTGAACAATTTTTTTCCCCAGATACAGTAGAGCGTTTACACCAGACAATTCTTAGGCATGCAAAGCCTCACAGAGTAATCGAAACACCCGTATATGAATATACAGAAATGGCGCTGCAATAGATGCATGCCCTTGGCTTGGATAACCAGTGTATGGGATTGCCCACCCTGCCTGTTCCGTAGGTGGGGACCATCGTACTGGGATTAAATTTGCGGTAGCAACAATGAAATGTGTTTAACTGGGGTGTCTCTGCGTGAGAAAATGAAAACAATCTGTGTAAATCTGTGTCCCATAAAAAAACTCTGCGGTGAGTCATGATCTATATTTTCTGGTTCTCCATCTTCATGATCTTCTACGCATACTTCGGCTACCCCCTTTGCCTGTTGGCCTTGTCTTTAGTCCGGCGTACCAATAACCCGGCGAAATCAAATAATTCAAAATTCAACATTCAAAATTTATTAGCTTCTCTTTCCACGCTTTGCTATTTCTTTACCACAGTTAATTCATCCATTTTTGTTGCCTGGTTGAAATATCTTAAAGGAGAACGCGCCACATTTTGGGAACCATCAAAACGATGAAAGGCTGGGATACTAAAAGCCTTGGAGGTGAGAAAACTGGTTGAAATAGCGGACATAATTAAAGGTCATGAAGGAAGTAAATTGGAGTTTAAGAGAGATCTATCATCTCTTAAACCAATCATGAAAACACTTGTTGCCTTTGCCAATACCGCCGGGGGGATTCTGGTAATAGGCAGAGATGATAACGGAACGCTAATTGGCCTGGATGATGTATTGCAGGCGGAAGAGAGTATTGCAAGCGCCATCGCTGACAGTATCATGCCTGCAATGATGCCTGATATTGAAATTGTTACCTTTGAAACCAAAGAGTTTCTGGTAATAAAAGTTGCACACTGGAGCGGTCCGTTTTATCTGAAAACAGAAGGGCCTGAAGACGGAGTATATGTCCGGCTCGGCTCTACCAACAGAAAGGCAGGGCATGAAATACTGGCTGAGTTGCATCGAACAAAAAGAAAGGTATCTTTTGATCAGGAGCCTTGTACTGAACTCAGTGAAGATGATCTGGATATGGCCAAGGCTGAATCTGTCTTCAGTTCAGTTAACCGCAGCCTTGATAAACATAAGCTTGAATCTCTGGGACTGGTTGTTCCTTATGCTGGGAGGAAAACAGTATCAAACGGGTGCCTGATACTGTTTGGCAAAGAAACACACCGTAACAGGTTTTTTCCTGATGCTCGAGTGAGTTGTGCTCGATTCAGAGGAACAGATAAATCTCAATTCATTGATCGCCTAGATATTGAAGGCGGAATACTGGATGCTGTAAAAGATGTACCCAACTTCATCAGGCGCAACACAAGACTTTTCTCCAAAATTGAATCATTCAAACGCGAAGATATTCCAGCATTTCCAGAAGTGGCTGTACGGGAAGTCCTTGTCAATGCATTAGCGCATTCAGACTATTCCCTGACAGGCATGCGCATTCTGGTTTCAATATTTTCCGATCGTATGGAAATTCAGAATCCAGGCATGCTGCCTTTTGGAATGACATTAGAGGATTTCCGGGCAGGAGTAAGTAAAATCCGCAATAGAGTAATTTCACGTATTTTTAGAGAACTCGGATTAATGGAAGAATGGGGAAGCGGATATAAAAGAATCGTCAATGCTTGTGGAGCAGGAGGATATCCTGAACCTGAATGGGCAGAACTCGGATATGTCCTCAGGGTTATTTTTTATCCTCATCCTGAAGTAGGTGAGATGGAAAAGTTAGATGTCCCCTTAAATGTCCCTGTAAATGTCCCTGTAAATGATCGGCAGAAATGGTTTCTTCAACAGATTGGCAAAAATATCAGAGTATCGAGTTCGGATATTGCAACACAATGGGATGTATCACAAAAAACAGCCAAAAGAGACGTCGCTGATCTGAAACAAAAAGAATTGATTGAGTTTTTAGGTGCGCCGAAAAACGGCTATTACCGTTTGAAGTCGTGAAGATTAGAATAAATTGTATTCACCGTCTTTCTCAGCGGCCTCTGTTTACCCTGCGTGTTGGAGCGAAGCGGAAATCCCGTCATAAACGGGGTCGTAGTGAAACGAACTTGTCCGCCGGTAGTATGGCGGGGATGCCGCTGTCGGGGCCCTGTGGAATGTTTACCCCGTGAAACCTATTTGCCTTTTCTGTTTAACTGGGGCAAGTAACCCAATGAATCCATTAAATCCTGATAATCCTGTCTAATATAAAAAAACTCTGTGTCCTCCGCGATCTCTGCGGTGATAAAAATAAAAAATAATCTGTGTACATCTGTGTGAATCTGTGTCCCATAAAAAAAACTCTGCGTTCTTTGCTTCCTCTGCGGTGAAAAAGAACATAATCTGTGTCCCCGCTTTCCAAAGGTTTCACTTGTTTTTAGACTAAAAAACAGGTATTTTGAAATAGTTTGATATTTTGGTTTGAGTTTATAATTGAAGTTAGACCTCGCGCTCAATACAAGTGCAAGGCAAAATAGGAGTTTCAATATGTTAACAATCGAAGGAATCTACGAAAAGGGTCGTTTCGCAAAAGTCTCTCGGAGGTATTCGTGATGATTACAGTCAAAAGTAGAATAGAAAAGGGTTGGATTCGGCTTCCAAAGAAAGTGCGTCTACCGAATGGTACACAGATTATCGTGAAGATCGAGCCAATGCTAAAGACCAAAGATAAGCTGAAGATCATTTCAGAATTATCTGGAAGCTGGTCTTGTGACCCAACTATCATGTCGATTTTTGAGGAGTTGGAGAATGAACGGCACCATGATATTGGTCGAGAGGTTACTTTCTGATGATCCTATTGGATACCAATGTGGTAATAGCCTTTTTTAATGGCAGCAAAGCTGTGTTAGAAAGGGTGCACTCAGAAATCGACAGAATCGCTTTAAGTACTTTAGTGGTAGCAGAGTTGGATTATGGTGCAAAGGCATCTCAAAAGGCCGAAGACAATCTCGAAAAATTGCATAGATTCGTAGATATAGTTCGAGTAGTTCCATTCGATCTTGAATGTGCCAAGATTTTTGGGACTATAAAGAGCAAACTTCGC